>NZ_CP134146.1:615866-1231733 GCF_031583575.1 Thalassotalea nanhaiensis
ACTAAATGTTGAGCGTAAGTCGCTCTGATCTCTTTTAAACTAGCGTTGGTGTACAATACAATCTCCAATGCACCAAATTGGTGCGACCATTTATAGCAGTGTAATAAATAGTCAGGCGTTTTGCACCTAAATAGAGAAAATTAGCTAATTAACCCTAGCACGATGCAAGTAAACAGTTCTTTCTTTAGAAGATGCAATAACCTTGCCTTGATTGTTAAGTAGCTCTAATTTTATTTTATGTTCGCCGCGATCAACATCTCGTAGGATAAATACTGAACGGGTTTGAGGTTCTCCATGTGCTTCGCCATTCATTAGTAAGCGCACTTTAAAGCCACGCTTGAAAACAGGAGCGACTCTTCCGGAGATGTATATTGAACCTGAATTATCGCGTATGGTGGCATGATCTTCAGGTTGAGAGATTTGGACCTGGTATTCTTCTTGTACGACTCTTGGGCTGATATCCAGCACAGTAGTGTTTACAGAAGATATAACAGTTTGTTTGTTTTTAATTTCAATTTCTTCGGCAATTTCTTCAGCACCAGGTTTGGGGCTATCAGAATACACTAAATCACCATTTGCATTGCGCCACACATATATCTTTGATGAGGCCGCAGTAGCAGGTGCTAAGAGTGTAAAAAACAGTATTACAAAAATTGTATACTTTGCCATCGATTAAAATGTTCCTTTTTAAATCGTCTTACTAAATGATTGATACATCATATAGTTACTAACCCAAGTTTAGGGCATTACTATCTAATTTAACTAAATATTTAGCATAGTGCTAGTAAATTGCTATAAAATTTTATTATAGCAGTTCTGTAATTTATCGCTGAAACAAAGAAGCCCGCATTAGCGGGCTTCAATAAGTTTAAATGATATTCGCGATTAAACGCTGTAGTACATATCAAATTCAACTGGGTGAGTAGTTGAGTTTAATAATTCAACTTCATCACGTTTTAAACCAATGTAAGCATTGATCATATCTTCATCCATTACACCACCAGCTGTTAAGAAGTCCATATCAGCTTCTAAGCTATCAAGTGCTTCTTCAAGTGAAGATGCAACTTGTGGGATAGCCGCTGCTTCTTCAGCAGGAAGGTCGTATAAATCTTTATCCATAGCATCGCCAGGGTGGATTTTGTTTTTGATACCGTCAAGGCCAGCCATAAGCATTGCAGAGAATGCTAAGTATGGGTTTGCTGTTGGATCAGGGAAACGAACTTCAATACGAGTTGCTTTTGGTGTAGGAACAATTGGAATACGAATCGATGCACTACGGTTACGTGCAGAGTATGCAAGCATTACCGGAGCTTCAAAACCAGGTACAAGACGTTTGTACGAGTTAGTTGAAGCGTTAGTGAATGCATTTAACGCTTTAGCATGTTTAATAATGCCGCCAACGTAGTAAAGTGCAGTTTCAGATAAACCACCGTATTGATCACCAGAGAAAAGGTTAACACCGTCTTTCGCTAATGATTGGTGAACGTGCATACCAGTACCGTTGTCACCAACTAATGGCTTAGGCATGAATGTAGCTGTTTTACCGTATGCATGTGCAACGTTATGTACAACATACTTATAAATTTGAACTTCATCGGCTTTTAATACCATAGTATTAAAACGACAAGCGATTTCGTTTTGACCAGCAGTTGCAACTTCATGGTGATGTGCTTCAACAACTAAGCCCATTTCTTCCATTACTAAACACATTGCTGAACGTAGATCTTGAGACGAATCAACTGGTGCTACTGGGAAGTAACCACCTTTAACGCCTGGACGGTGACCTGTGTTGCCGTCTTCATAGTGTGTAGCACCATTCCATGCAGCTTCTTTGTCATCAATTTTGTACATTGAACCAGACATATCAGTGTGGAATTTAACGTCATCAAATACGAAAAACTCTGGCTCTGGACCAATTAATACTGTGTCAGCAATACCTGTTGAACGCATGTACTCTTCAGCACGCTTAGCTACTGAACGAGGGTCACGGCTGTAACCTTGCATAGTTGCAGGCTCAACGATGTCACAACGAAGGTTCATTGTTGCTTCTTCAGTGAACGGGTCTAATACAGCTGTTGCTGCATCTGGCATTAATACCATGTCAGATTCGTTAATGCCCTTCCAACCAGCAATTGAAGAACCATCGAACATTTTACCGTCTTCAAAAAAGTCTTCATCAATTTGATGATGTGGAAGTGTAACGTGTTGCTCTTTACCTTTTGAATCGGTAAAACGTAAATCAACGAATTTTACATCGTTATCTTTGATTAGATCGAATACTGCTTGTGACATGAACGTCTCCGTAATTACTCTGCAGGTTATAATTAAAGTGTAAAAATATTAGTTGTTTTTCATTAAGCGATTATCGTGCCAACTCTTTAAGTGTTTATATATAAAGGTTTTGTCATATGCGGGGCATTAAATCAAAAAACTTTACGCACCACTATGGTGCGTAAATGCACTGTTGTGGTGAGTTGTTAGTTCAGGTTAGAGTTTATCAGTTCTAACGCCTCATCTAAGATTTCTTTAACCGCTATATGGGCTTTTTCAGGGTTTCTAGATTTAATTGTGTTAAGGATATGAGCGTGCTTTTCGATATCTCCTGATTCACCTTTTGTAGCATTTGTATATCGAATACTTACTTTTAGTGCCGTACTAATAAATTCGGTTAATTGTACAATAAAAGGATTGCCACTGGCTTTTAGGACACCAGTATGAAAAGCAATGTCTGAATCTAGTGGATCATCTAAACCCTTTTCAGCAGCTTCCATACGGGCTAATGCTTTTTCAATTTCTTCTAGTTCTTCAAATGTTGCATTAACTGCGGCTAATGCAGCAGCTTGTGGTTCAATAGCTGCCCTAACTTCTGTGAAAGATTTTAACAATGTAAGGGAAGGGTTCGAACTGAGAATCCAACCGAGTACGTCGGTATCAAACATATTCCAATTAGTTTCAGGTAAAACCTGAATACCCTTTTTAGGGCGCGAAGCAATTAACCCTTTAGCGGCAATCATTTTAACAGCCTCTCGGGTGGCGCTACGACTTACGTCATATTGTTCGCACAGATCAGCTTCAGTAGGGAGACCTTCACCTACTTTATATGTCCCTGTAACTATAGCTTTTCCCAAGTCATGGGTTAGTTGGTAAGTTAAGTTATGTTTTTGTACCATCGTTATACTCATTTGCGCATTTATTCATTTGTCCATTAAATCATATAATTTCCCGAAAACAAATCCCGAATACATTTTTTATATGTTAATAGGTTGTTAAGTTATCGTATTTTTGGTTTATATCCACTTATTTATATATGTTTATCAGGTGTTATCAATGATTGAAAAAAACAATTAAACATGTGAAAGTGTTTATATAATTAAAAAAAATGCACTATAGATGTATTTGTGAAAGGGGAGAATTTGATGAGTTATTCTACTCATTATCCTAGTTTGAAAGGCAAAGTTATTTTTATCACCGGTGGTGCCAGTGGTATTGGTGCTGAAATGGTTCGCTCTTTTGTCGAGCAAGGGGCAAAAGTTGCTTTTGTTGACCTAGATAATAATGCAGCACAGCATCTATCGGATGATTTGCATGGAAATGTATGGTTTCAAAGTATTGATGCGACTAAACAAACTGACTTGCAACAATCAGTTAAAGACGCTGCTGAGGCATTAGGCGCTATAAATGTTCTCATTAATAATGTTGCTAATGACATGCGCCATCATGTTTCTGAAATAAGTGAGCAACAATGGCATGACTGCATGAAAATAAACTTAGATCCGACATTTTTTGCATCACAAGCCGTTTATCCTTATATGCAGAAAAATGGTGGTGGTAGTATTGTAAATTTCAGTTCTATTAATGCGATTGTTGGTTTAGCAAATATGTCTGGTTATGTAACCGCTAAGGCTGGAATTATTGGCATGACCAGAGCCATGGCCAAAGATTTTGGCTGTGACAATATTAGAGTAAATGCCATTTTACCAGGTTGGGTTGCGACAGAGCGACAGTTACAAACTTGGTTAAATGAAGATGTTGAAAACCAATGGATGGAATCCATGGCGATAAAAAAACGAATCCTTGCCAGTGACGTTGCCAAACTCGCTTTATTTTTAGCCTCTGATGATAGTTCAATGATAACGGGCCAAAAATTAGTCATAGATGGTGGCAAGATATAATGGCTAGCCAATATCTAGTAACTATTGATTGGGGAACCAGTTTTTTACGTGCTTACCTTTGTGAGTTATCAAAGGACGCTGAATTGCGGCTTATTGAGACCCAAGTAGGACGTGGCGTGTCAAAGTGTGATGGTAATTTTGAGCAGGAGTTGCTTAATTGTATTTCATCTTGGATACCTCAGTATGGCAAACTACCTGTGTATATGGCGGGACAAATTAGTTCAAGTATTGGCTGGCAAAACACAAAATATTTACCCTGTCCGCTAGCACCCAAAGACATTGCTTTTGGTGGAAAAAGTTTTAGCGCTAACGGTCATGATATCTATGTACTTCCAGGCACATCATGCGAGTATCCAGATCAAAGTTTTGATGTCATGCGTGGCGAAGAGTTGCAAATTTTAGGTTGGATGCAATTAGCTTTAGCCCATGAAACCGGTAAGCATATCCTGTGTTTACCTGGCACCCATACAAAATGGGTATTAGTAGAAAATGGCACTATCCGATTGTTTAAAACAGCGATGACCGGTGAATTATTCGATATTTTATCAAATAGCAGTGTATTAATAGAAGAGCCAAACGATAACTTTGATTCTAAAGTGTTTATAGAAGGTGCTGAATATGTTCTACAAGGTGATGCAGGTGATTTTAGTCATGACCTCTTTAGTGTTAGAACCAGGCAAATACAGGCACAGCTAACCAAGCAACAAGCAACGTCATATCTATCAGGGATTTTGATAGGAACAGATGCAAGAGCTGCACAGCAATCACCATATTGGGAATTCGATCAAGTTGAATCCATTCATATTGTTGGTTCAATAAAATTAAGTAAATATTTTGCAACGGTTTTAGGCTTAATGGGCTACAAAAGTAAAACCTATGATGCTAAACAAACGTCTTTGTTGGGCTTCGCCTCAATTCTTAAGCAGAGATGTCTTACCAATTCTACAAATTAATCCAAACTAAAACATAAAATCCTTTTATTCAGGTATGATTTATATTATAAATGGTGTTATATGAATATAGATCTACCTAAAGGAAATATGTTGCGCCAGTTACAAAGTAATCCATGCATAGCTATCCTTAGGGGGCTGAAACCAGCTCAAGCCAAAGCTATAGGGCAAAAGCTTTATCAGCATGGCATCAAAATAATGGAAGTGCCATTGAATAGGGAAGGTGCTTATGAAAGCATTGAAATTCTTTATAACTCAATGCCTTCTGATTGTTTAATTGGTGCAGGTACAGTCACTAAAGTAGAGCAATTAGACAGGTTGCATGCTTTGGGGATTAAATTAGCAATCTCTCCAAATACTGATGTTGATATTATCCAAAAAGCGGCTGAATATAACATGTTACATATGCCTGGGGTTGCAACTCCTTCAGAGGTCTATACAGCATATAATAGTGGCGCTCGTTGGTTAAAGCTTTTTCCGGCAACAACTTTTGGTACAGGGCATTTAAAAGCATTATTAAGTATTGCCCCCAAAGGTGCTAACTTTATTGCTGTTGGTGGACTAGATACTACTAACTTAAAAGATTGGATGGCTGCCGGAGCCAAAGGTGTTGGTATTGGAAATAGCCTTTACAGTGAAGATGACATATTCGTTGAAAGTGAGAAAAAAATAGCTTTGTTTGCAGAGGCTTGCAAACAAATTAAATAAAACTAAAAACAAACTTAAAAGAGAATTTTCAGGGGAAAATTATGAACTTATCAACACTAGACATTTCAGTCTTCGTGTTTTATGTGATTGCACTTATTGCAATTGCTTATATGGTTTCAAGAGAAAAAGTGGGCCATGAGAAAAATTCGAATGATTATTTTTTAGCAGGTAATTCATTACCTTGGTGGGCCGTTGGTGCTTCACTAATTGCGGCAAATATATCTGCTGAACAGATTATTGGTATGTCGGGCTCTGGCTACAAAATTGGTTTAGCAATCGCTTCTTATGAGTGGATGGCAGCTATCACTTTAATGATAGTTGGTAAGTATTTTTTACCAATTTTCCTCGAGAAAAAAATCTACACTATGCCGCAGTTTCTAGAACAGCGCTTTGACCATCGTGTAAGAACAGTAATGGCGGTATTCTGGCTAGGGGTTTATGTATTTGTAAACTTAACTGCTATTTTATGGTTAGGGGCTTTAGCAATTAACACCATTACCGGTGTAGATGTTGTTTATGGCATGATCTTCCTTGGTGGTTTCTCAGTAGCTTACTCTCTTTATGGTGGCTTAAAGGCAGTAGCCTTTACCGATATTATTCAAGTGGTGTTATTAGTATTAGGCGGCTTGTTCTTATCTTATATTGCTTTAGATTTGATTGGCGAAGGACAAGGCCTAATAGCTGGTTTTAATAACTTAGTAGCGCAAGCGCCAGAAAAGTTTGACATGATTTTAGCCAAAGACAGTGAGCACTATATGGACCTTCCTGGTTTGTCTGTTCTTGTTGGTGGCATGTGGATCATGAACCTGTCGTATTGGGGGTTTAACCAATACATTATTCAACGTACGTTAGCCGCAAAAGATCTACGTGAAGGCCAAAAGGGTATCGCTTTTGCCGCATTTTTAAAACTATTAATGCCAGTAATTGTTGTATTACCAGGCATTGCAGCTGTGTTACTAGTACCTGATTTACACAAACCTGACCAAGCATATCCAGCATTATTGAATTTGATGCCAGAAGGCTTAAAAGGATTAGTTTTTGCAGCATTAGTTGCAGCAATAGTTTCTTCACTAGCGTCAATGACAAACTCAATCGCAACTATTTTTACCATGGATTTATATAAAAATGATAAGAAACCTCGTAGTGAAGAGCATTACGTAAAAGTTGGACGCATTGTGAGCTTAGGCGCTCTAGTTATTGCAATGATAGTGGCTAAGCCATTACTTGGTCAATTTGATCAGGCTTTCCAATATATTCAAGAGTTTACTGGCTTCTTTACACCAGGTATAGTTGCGCTATTCTTCTTAGGTATGTTCTGGAAAACAACTACTGCAAATGGAGCTTTAGTTGCAGCTTTAGGTTCTGCACTATTTTCGTTTATATTTTGGATGATTTGGCCTGAATTACCATTTATGGACCGTGTGGGTTTAGTGTTTGTACTTTGTACATCGCTCGCCGTTATTGTTTCCCTTTTAGAAAAGAAAGGTGAGCATGACAATGCAGTTGACCTGAAAGGAATGGACTTTAGCACATCAAAAGGATTTAACATTTCAACAGTCGCTGTTTGTTTAATCTTAATAGGCTTCTACTCTGCTTGGTGGTAATAAGCTATGTCAAAAGTAACAATCGGTAACTTACTCAAAGTTATCGACGTTACAAATACATTAGGTGAGGGCGTGCAATGGCACGCCCTTAGCCGTTGTATTTGGTGGACCGATATCGAAGGCTCTAGCCTTTATTGTTACTGCACTAAAACAAACCAATTAACCAGATTTCAAATGCCTGACCGAGTAGGCTGCTTTGCTTTTATTAAAAATGATAAAAGGCTGATCGTTGCTTTCGCTAATGGTTTAGCTTTTTATGATTTTGAAAGTGAAGCGATTGAATGGCTAGATAAACCTGAACAGCATATTCCCGGAAATCGGTTTAATGATGGGCGAGTTGATCGACAAGGTCGATTTTGGCCTGGTAGCATGGTTGAAACCCAATCAGCTAGCAATCAATTAGCACATTTATATATGGTAAATAAAGAGCTTAAATGCCAACCAAAGATAAGTGATATTGAAATATCTAATGGTCTTTGTTGGAGTCCTGACGGAACTAAGCTTTATCATGCTGATTCACCAAAACAACAATTATTTCAATATGATTTCAATGTTGATACTGGTGAAATCTCAAATAAAAGGCTTTTCGTTACAACAGCTGAGAATTCATATCCAGATGGTTCAACGGTAGATGCACAGGGGTTTATTTGGAATGCTCAATGGGGAGGCTCTAGAGTTGTTCGTTATAATACTGATGGGCAAGTAGATATTGAACTTAGCTTGCCAGTTTCACAGCCTAGTTGTGTTGCTATTGGGGGGCCAAATCTTGATTGGCTAATCATAACTTCTGCTCGCCAAGATTTATCAGCAGAGCAATTATTAACTGAACCACAAGCCGGTAATGTGTTTATTTATCAGCTTGATGGCGTACAAGGGCTTGAAGAAAACCAATACGTCTTACCATAAATCCTCATCAGACAATGATGATTAAATTATTTTTGGGTTAAATGCAATGCAGAGTTGCATAACCAAGAAACAAACGTTAATCTAATAATATGATAAATAGTATTATAGATACTTGATGAAGATAATAATAAAAGATAGTAAAAGTGAAGTGGTTATTGCACCTGAACTTGGTGCAAGTATCTTAGCTTATGACTACATTACAAATGATAATCGATTTTCTATTTTCCCAAATAGGCTTGGTGCTGTAGATGTTACCAGCACAGCATGCTTTCCGTTAGTACCATTTTCAAACCGCATTCGAGAAGGCAAATTCTTCTGGCAAGGTGAACAAATTCAATTGCCATTAAATCAACTTCCAGAGCGGCATACAAACCATGGTCATGGGTGGCAAGTGGCTTGGAATGTTGACGAGCAAACTGAAAGTAGCTTGACCCTAAGCTATGTGCATACCGCTAATGAATGGCCTTTTTCGTACAAGTCGATATATCGTTTTGAATTGCAAAACGGAGAGCTGTTACAAACGTTAATCTTGAAAAACCTTAGCCCAAATGAGATGCCAGCGGGTCTTGGTTTGCATCCATACTTTTCCCGTACTGCTCAAGCCACGCTTAAAGCTGATGTTAAACAAATGTGGCAGGTAGATAATGAATCCATGCCCGTTACCGTGATAGATGCACCTAAGTGCTTACAATCTGCGCAAGGTATGGTGGTTAATGATCATCAGTTGGATAATACATTCATCGATTTTCCTGCTAAAGCAAAAGTGTGCTGGCCTGAATGGCAAATGTGTGCAGAAGTTAGTGCATCTACTAACTGCAAATTTATGGTTGTTTATAGCCCTGAAAAGCAGGATTTCTTTTGTGTTGAGCCTGTTACTCATGCTCCAAATGCAATAAATAAGCATCAACGAGGCATTGAAAATACCGGATTTTCAAGTCTGAAGTCACAACAAGAAATGACTGTTTGGATGCGCGTATCACCTAAACCAGTTTAATACTCTTTCGTTTCAATTATTGCTGTAAGCGATACTTGTACATATGATAATTTGTCCTACGTACATACTCTAACAACTGATAATAAGGCCTGTCAGAAGAAGAGACTAAACCGGCATTAGCATTTTCCCCAACGACACTTCGACCAGCCGTTGTCGAGTCGGCCCACATAAACCAATGAGCACCGACATTTTTGGGGTCACGCATCGAGCTTTCTACAAAGTTTTGATATTTTTCACCTCTGTTACGCTGATCTGATGCATGGCCAAGTCCTGGATAGAATTTACCTGAATCGACAGCACCAAAGTTGAATTCAGAAATTAAGTAAGGTTTGTCTATATTAACCATTTCTGCAATGCTGTTTTCTAACATTTCGTTATCGTATTGATTAAATGAAATAACATCTAAATATTGTGCGCCAATGCTTACATTGTAGTGGTTTCGATGATCGGCATTTACGTGCCAGCGACAACCTAAATACAATTTATTAGGTGCGTGATTTTTTATTGCTTTAGAAATGGTACTGAAGTATTTGTGGCTCATTTTCTGATAAAAGGCAATGTTTGCTTGTTCAAGCATTGTTATGTTTTTTAAAGGAAATTCTTGTTTATTCGCCTTAAGAGCAGACCAATTCGTAAATGAACTTCCTAGGCGTTTATTTACTTCATCAAGAGTCTTGTATATATCTTTAACAATATCTACATACTGGTGCTTAGCAGAGCTGTTTTTAGGCTTTTTAATCAATTCTTTTGCCAAGGTATTTGGGCTTTTCCAATACAACTCGTTATCAATAAAAAAACCGATAAAAAATGGATCATCTTTTATCGCTGTCGACGCCTGTTTTACTCGCTTGTTTACACTCTTGGCAAAATTTGGAGAGAATACATCCGGAAACTTACTGGTTATCCCTGGGTTTCCCCAAATTGTAGATAGTGTCTTTGTATATGGAATTCTATTTTGCTCACTTACAAGTGCGCCCTTATTGCTAAAGCCGGCTACCGTATTTAACCCCCAGCTGTGCATTCGAGTGGCAGAAAATTGCGCATACTTTGATTCATCATTATGGCCATATTTGCGAAACATATTTAACTTACCGAAATCGAACTCGCCATTTTTCTGATAAAACTGACCATACTTGGCATCATTTTTCTTAGGAAGAAACTCGAAAAAGTTCTCACGGCCTGTTACTGGTGTACCCACATGCAATTGCAGAGCACTATTCACCCCTATAGACCAGAATAAATAGCCGTTAGGATCAACAAACCACCATTTACCCTGATGTTTCTCTACACGAAAGTGCCCACTTGCAGTTAGTTTCGGACCAAATTTACTCCACTCTTTGGAGCCAGTATGTAAGTTTAAGTCGACTTGTTCATCTTTAAGTTCTTGCTTAAGTTGTGCATCTGTTAGTGTTTTACCTAGCCAAGTTTCATGTTTGTATTGGCCAAACCTGTCAATAAATGGAAAAAATTTCTCTTTGTTAGTTGTATATAGCTGAGCAAATGCTGGGCGCTTTAAACTCATTTTTTTTAATAAAATAGTTTGCGAAAAAGACTGGGCAGGTAAGGTAAGTTTAATTTGATTAGTTAACGCTAAATCAAAACTATTAGTGAATGATATTGCGGTTGGCATGCCGCGAGTGTTCGGAAAATCCTCGCTCATCGCTGCATAGGTTGTTTTTCTAGTCGAATAATCAGGAAGTAGTAAATTGTTAAATAAGCGTACTTCTTTAGCCTCAAGCCAACCAATAGCATGTATTGGTTTAGTAAACTTTCTTCCTTTTACCTTGCCTAAGATATAGCTATCGAAGCGCAGGCGCTGGTCAGTTTTATTTTCTAAATCTAGCGTTAAGTAGAGCCATTGATGTATATCCCAATTTCCCGAAAATGAAATGCTGGCCTTCTCATTGGCTTTAACCTCGATAAGTAAACCATCTTCACTGTAAGTAATGTTGCCGCCAGAGTGAGTTATTTCATTTTTCGGTATTGCTTTGCGAAAGTCTACGAGGACTTTAGGTTCAGCATTTTCAGCAGCATTACAGCCCAACAATATAGATAAATATAAAATAAAAATCGCGCTGAATTTGGCCTTCATAATTGTCCTTTGACGATAATATTTGTCAGTTTATGCAAATTGTTCTTCCAAATTGTAGTAAAGTACTATATATAATACAATACAGATTAATAAATATGATGAATAAAGTATAACTACACTCTTTTCATCAACTGGGTATACGTCCCTGGAAGTTATAAGGTAAGAGCACCGCTATTTACGAATATGAATGTAATAAAACTATTGTTGGGGAAAGTATAGGTGAATGTTGAATATGTCATAGTTGCAGATTGGGGCAGTAGTCATTTGCGTGCCTATTTATGCCAACTTAATCAGCAAGGCACTTTAACAGTAATAAAATCTGCCAAAGGAACAGGTGTAACGAAGATTGAAGAACAATTTGAGCAGCACCTTATGCAGGTTATAGCGCCATGGCGGAAAGAGTTTGGACAAATGCCAATTCTCTTATCTGGCCAAGTAGGGTCAACCTTAGGCTGGAAAGAAGCACCGTATTTACCTTGTCCAGTTTCTCTTGATCGACTAGCAACCTCTTGTTTAACGTTTATATGTAGGGGCCACCCTATATACATCGTTCCCGGGCTAAGTTGTGAAATTCCTGATAAACACTCTGATGTAATGCGCGGCGAAGAATTACAAGTATTAGGCTTGTTACTTAAACATGAAAAGTATCAACAAGGTCGTCAGCTTATTTGCTTACCTGGTACGCATACTAAATGGGTACTGGTTGACAATGGCGAAATACAATTCTTTAAAACCGCAATGACCGGCGAGCTGTACGATCTGCTTACCAGTAAAAGTGTCTTAATTCAAAAGAAAACAAACATTTTTGATGCAGACGCATTCAAGCTTGGCGTTGATAAAGCCAATTCAAGCAGCGTCGGTAGCTTTAGTCACAATATTTTTAGTGTGCGTACGAAGCAACTTTTTGGCGAGTTAAATCAAGGTAATGCATGCTCTTATTTATCTGGACTACTTATTGGTAGTGATGTACATGCTGCCATCGCGACTGAGCAATGGAATATCTCTGATATTACCGAAGTTGTCATCGTTGGAGATGAACATTTAAGCACTTGCTTTGCAATGGCGCTTGAATCGCAAGGTGTACAGACGCGTGTTGTTGATGAGGCCGAAGTTGCCATCGCCGGCTATTCAGGGATATGTAATAGTTTATTTTTAAAAGATTTAACGCAAACAGCAATATAAAAATAAAAATAAAAATAGGAATACGTTTTCTAACAATAGAACGCGGAGATGACATTAATCCCAGGGAATTAAAATGTTTAACACCACTTTGAATAATTCAATTAAAGCGCTAATTCTAGCGACTGTAGCAGCCACTATCAGTATGTTCTTTGCACTCAAAGTGAACGCAGCAGAAAAACCTAATTTAATTGTTATTTTAACCGATGACCAAGGCTATGCTGATGTCGGCTTCAATGGCTCCAAAGAAATATTCACCCCCAATATTGATCGCATTGCCCATGAAGGAGCACGGTTTACTAAAGGCTATGTATCATACCCGGTTTGTGGACCGAGCCGAGCAGGTTTATTAACTGGTCGTTACCAAGATCGATTCGGTTTTGTCGGGAATCCAACCATAGATCCAACCGTTGAAAATGCAGGTATTCCCAAAACCGAGAAAAATATTGCTGAAGTATTAAAGCCTGCTGGCTATACGTCAGGTATTTTAGGGAAGTGGCATATGGGAACTCATCCAGACTTGCACCCGAATAAGCGTGGTTTTGATCACTTCTTTGGTTTTTTGTCTGGTGGTCATCGTTACTTTCCAGAAGAATTGAATATTAACGACTTATCAGAGGTGACGAAAAAATGGCAGTGGTATTCCACTCGATTATTACGCAATAACGAGCGCGTTGACATAAAAGAGTACTTAACCGATGAACTGTCTAATGATGCAGTAAACTTTATTAAACAAGAAAAGGATAACCCATTCTTTTTATATGTTGCCTACAATGCCCCACACGCTCCATTACAAGCAACTCAAGAGTATTTAGACCGTTATCCGCATATAAAGAATAAACGTCGCAAAACTTATGCGGCTATGATCAGCGCAGTTGATGATGGCGTTGGCAAAATTTTAGATACCTTAAAAGAGCAGGGCATCGATGATAATACTATTGTCTTTTTCCTATCAGATAATGGTGGTCCATTAGAAAAGAATGCTTCAGATAATGGCGTATTACGAGGTGCAAAAGGTGACCCGTTTGAAGGCGGTGTAAGAGTACCATTTGCTATGCGTTGGCCAACAAAAGTGCCTGCCGGCATAGATTACCATAAGCCGATAAGCTCGCTGGATATACTTGCCACAATTGTTGATGAGGCAAGTGTTGATGTTAGCAAAAATAAGCCATTAGATGGGGTGAATTTAGTGCCTTATTTAACTGGCGAAAACAAAGGCCAACCTCACGATGTTTTATTTTGGCGAAGTTTTGGTCGTTGGCAGGCATCGCTCACCGGCGATACGAAAATGATCAAACAACGCAAGCAAACCATGCTTTATGACATCGAGGAAGATATTTCAGAGAGTAGTAATCTTTATAAACAAAATAAAAGCGAGTTTAATAAGCTACACGCTGAGTATGAGCAATGGAATGAAGAGCTTGAAGGCCCATCATTCCCTAAATTAGGAAGCTGGGACTTTAAGAAGCAAAACGCTCAAGCAGTAAAGCCTAAAAATACAAAGACCAAAAAAGCAGAATAAAATCAAGGGGAAAATTATGAAAGCCAAAATGTTCACAGTAGCAGCGTTACTAACGTTAAGTTTTTCAGCATCGGCAAACGACTACTTCAATAGTTTTGATGTAGATAAAAATGGCTATATCGATATCAACGAACATAAACAAATGTCGAAAGGTTGGATGGATAAAAAAGGCATTAAGGATGAAAAGCTGAGAGCTAAATATAATCAAGGTGGCTTCGATAAAAAAGATGCCAATAAAGATGGAAAGCTAACACTTGAAGAGTTTAAAAAAGCTCAAAAAAAGAAGAAAAAAAATAAAAACAAATAACTGAGTTTATTTAAAGCAAAGCCGAAGTTGCAACTAAGCATCATAAAGTTATGGCTGCTTGTGCCGAGGACTTCGGTTTGTTTATTTTTAAGGGCTCGAGAAAGAGATTAATATGTCTAATAATACTATCAAAAAAATACAAAAATCTGTATTAAGCATCCTTGTACTGATGACCATAGGTTGTAGTGAACAAGTGGATGTTGCTAGCGCCACAATTGAGAAAAAAGCACCAGTAAAGAAACCTAATGTAGTTATATTTTATGTTGATGATTTAGGTTTTGGCGACCTTTCTAGTTACGGTATGACGGCAACAAAAACTCCTAATGTTGATGAATTAGCGGCGCAAGGTATTCGCTTTACTGATGCCCATAGTTCAGCTGCAACTTGTACGCCGAGTCGTTATTCATTGCTTACCGGGCAATATGCTTTTCGCAATAATGCAGCAATTTTACCTGGCGATGCGCCTTTAATTATTGATCACACAAAGCCAACCTTACCTAAAATGATGAAAAAGGCTGGTTATAAAACCGCTGTAGTCGGTAAGTGGCATTTGGGTCTTGGTCGTGGCGAAGTTGATTGGAATAAAGACGTTAAACCTGGTCCATTAGAGCTTGGTTTCGATTACAGTTTTTTAATGCCGGCAACAGGTGATCGAGTACCGACAGTTTATCTTGAAAATCATAAAGTGGTTAACCTTGATCCAAGCGATCCTATTACTATTAGCTATGAAAAACGAGTTGGTGACCGCCCGGTAGGGACAGAATCACCAGAGTTATTAAAGCAGACCGCAGATTTACAACACAGTGCCACAATCGTTAATGGCATAAGCCGTATCGGTTGGATGAAAGGCGGCAAGTCTGCTGAATGGGTTGATGAAGATTTCCCACAAGTATTCACAGATAAAGCCATTGATTTTATTCAAGAGTCGAAAGATGAAGCATTTATGCTATTTTTCCCATTCCATGATATTCATGTACCGCGAGTGCCGAATAAAATGTTTGCCGGTAAATCGGGTATGGGACCACGTGGCGATGCAATTTTACAAATGGACTGGATGACAGGACGCATTGTTGATGAGTTAAAAAAACAAGGTTTATATGAAAATACCTTAATTATCTACTCAAGTGATAATGGCCCGGTTATGGATGACGGTTATGACGACTTTGCTGAAGAAATGCGAGGTGAGCATGACCCAAGTGGTGGTTTTAGGGGCGGGAAATACAGCGCATATGAAGCAGGAACACGTGTTCCTATGATCGTAACTTATCCAAACGGTATGATTGAAGCGGGTGAAAGTGATGCGTTAATTAGTCATATCGATTTATATAAAACGTTAGCGACACTTGCTGGTGTTGAACTGGAAGCAAATGAAGCTGTGGATAGTGTTAATGTACTTCCTGCTTTGCTGAATTCTAAATTGTCAGCCCGTGATGAAATGCTAGAAGAGTCATTTACTTTATCTTTGCGCGCGGGAAAATGGAAATATATCGAACCATTTAGTGGTGTAACACCTGATTGGTTGGCGAATAAAACGGCGATTGAAAATGGTTTAACAACAGAGCCGCAGCTTTACGATATATCCAGTGATCAGAAAGAGCAGCTGAATTTAGCTGACAAGTATCCTGATAAAGTCATTGAATTACAGCAGCGATTAGACAGTATTAGGGCGTTAAAATAGAACTAACAAGGCAGTTCTTAACTAAGATGTTTAACAACAATAGCCAACCAATTTAATCATTTAAATTGGTTGGTTTTTTGTATAAAGTTTGACCATTTAAGCAATTCATTGTAATGTGTGATTTATATTACTTATTAAAATAATAACAAATTATGTCCCCTATCATAAACATTTCAAAAGTAAGTCTATTAAATACAGGTTTCATTCTCGCTTTATTCTCTAACTCTATATTTGCTGCAGACTATTACGTTAATAATAGTGGTGATGATAGCTATGATGGTTCATCGCATGAGCAAGCTTTTCAAACGTTGAGCAAAATAAATTCTTTGTCTTTGCAGGCCGGAGATAATGTTTTTTTAGCTGCAGGGCAGACGTTTAATGGATATTTGAAGGTTGCTTACGCTTCAGGAACAGCTGAGTCACCAATAACAATTTCAAATTATGGTGAAGATACTCAGCGAGCAATCATTGACGCAACTGGAGAATTGGCAGGTATAGAGTTTCTTAATGCTCGTCATATAAACGTGAGTAATATTGAGATAACTGCAGACGGTGGGGACAAAAAGAATTATCGAAATGACACTAAAAAGCCAATGCGGTTAGGCGTTCTTGTCGATGTTAATTCTTTAGACAATGCCACTCCTTTTGGCTATATCACCATGGATAACTTGTATATTCACGATATCTATTATGAAGAGTTTGGTTATGAAGGCCGCGGTAGCGATGTTAATACACCAAATGGTACACAGGCATATGGTTGGGGGGTTCGTCTATACAACAACAATAACGGTACGACAAAGCTTACTAATGTTTCGATGATAAATTCAGAAATCGCCGACGTCGCTCACACCGCATTCAAAGTAACGTCAAATTCTAATAAAGATATTACTGAGCGTCGTTGGGGTAATGTTTATGAGGTTGAGCTTAATAATAACTACTTTCATGATATTGGTGGTCCAGGTATACAATTTGGTGGTACTAACAGTGGTTATGTAGGTCATAACAAAGTACATCGTACCGGCAGTGGTAGTGACACGCGTAAATGGCATCGTGGCAGTGGTATGTGGCCATGGGGAAGTAAAAACTTGCTTATTGAACACAATGAGTTTACCGACGCACAAGGTCCTGCAGATTCAGCTGGCTTTCATATTGATTTCAATTGTACCAACATCGTTGTCCAATATAACTTAAGTAAAAATAACGCTGGTGGGTTTGTTGAAATATTAGGGAATAATGAAAATAACAGCTACCGCTACAATGTTAGTGTTAACGATGGTTATCGCCAAAAAGGTAAAGATGGCGCATCTCACGATGGTAAGATACTTTGGTTTAGTGGTTATGTTGGTAAAAATAACCCGCAAGTAGCAGCCAAAAACAATTACATTTATAACAACACCGTTTATGTAAAAGACGACCAACTTGCTCAGTTTGCTTTTCATAATGAAACAGATGGACTGATAGTTGCTAATAACTTATTTATCATTGAAGGCGAAAGTCACTACATCACCCAAGATATTTATAACTTAGTCGATGGTGAAAACCCCACGCAAGACATTTTGGTTAGCAATAATGTTTTCTTAGATGCTGCTGATTGGCCTACGGAATCATTAGCGGTCAGCACTAACCCGGTTATTGGGGATCCGCAATTTGCCAATAAAGGCGGATTTTCTATTACAGATTACACCCCAGGGAACATTGATTTAGTCGCATATAAAGGCATCGAAATAAACGCCATTGATGATGACCCAATTGGCTTGGTGCCTGGGTTTATATTAGCAACTGATATTTTAGGTAACAGTATTAATGGTAACCAGCATATTGGCGCTATCGCGCCAGGGGACGATAAAGGGCCTTCTGTAAATATAATCGGACCAACCGGCACTAAATTAACTGCGCAAAGCTTTTCTCTAACTTTCGAATTTGACGAGGCTATTGACACTTTTTACGAAACAGATCTTACCGTCAAAAATGCTACCCTCGCTAATTTTGTGTCTGTATCAAGTACGCAATGGAAAGTGGATGTAACCGCAATAGATTTTGGCGAAGTCACTATTACACTCCCAGAAAATACAGTTTATGACCTTTCAGGAAATGGCAACAAAGCAGTAACTTATTCAATTAATTATGAGAAACCTGCTGAAATATACAAGCAGGAGATATCTAAAGGCAGCTCAGGCGGTTCATGGCACTATATGCTAATAGTATTAGTGGCAACGTTGGTAAGAGCACGCTTAAAGGTTAACTGATAAATTTAACGGCCATTTGAGATGTTAGCATTTGCAACATTTAAATTTATAACCTAAATTATTTAAAACCTTCAGCCGGGCGTGAGTTATGTATAAACATTCACACCACTTCATATTAGTAGGGCTTTTTCTGAGCTTCACTTGCTGTCTTCTTACTCCTTTTCTGAGTCATTCAGAAGAAATGGATTTAGTGAGCATCAATATGCGTGCTAGCGTTTCAGAGGAGACAGTGCTGGGAAAAGATGCACCTGAAAATTTTGAGGCGTACGATTTGTCAGCGAATTTCGCTCTACCTTGGAAAAACTACTCAACCTCAGGTTGGGGATTGGGTACTAATTTGATGGCAAGCGCCGGAATTTTGCGCGGCTCTGGGGAAAACGCTCTTGTCGTTTCTCTTGTCCCTGAATTGGTTCTAGGGACTGAAGACGGGCGTTTTAATCTGGATCTTGGGGCTGGTGGAGCATTGTTTAGCAGACATCGCTTTGGGAAACAGGATTTTGGTGGACCTTTTCAGTTTACTCTTACTATAGGTGTCACTGTTCCGCTCTATAAAAAATTGAAGCTGGGCTATCGATTTTTGCATTATTCTGATGCCGGTGTTAATGGTTCAGATACCATAGGGGCCGATCTTCATATGATTATGCTCAGTTATAGGTTTTGATCTTAGTCGGTAGGATTAGTTGAGCTACTTCTATTGCCATATTCCATAAAAAAACTCCTTAGAGTGTAGCGAATACACCTGTAAGGAGTCTTTGTTTACGTTGGTTAAGCATTGTTAGATACATGCTAACAATGCCTGTTTATTTTTAAAACGTATACGTTTGGCTAACACCTGAGGCATGAGTTGCAGTAATGCTTGCGCCATTTAAGCTGTTGCCTATTTCAATTAACGTTGAGGCAATACCTTGTTCTGAGGCTGAACTGCTCGGCGCTAAAACTTTAATATCACCTTGCGTAGTAAAAACTACGTCTTCATTATTTAGTGGTACAGTAACATTATCAGCATCTAAGAATGTTGCATGAACAAACACGACGTCTTTGGTACCTGTTGCGGGGGCAACACCGCTGGTATCTATGCTTACAGATAGCTGAGTAAATTCTCCCGGTGTCGTTACCTGGTGAGTAGCAACTTGTTTACCATCAATATATGCTTTTGCTGTTAACGTTCCAGGAGTAAAACCTTCTAATGAAAACTTAAAAGGTGCGTATTTAAGCATGGTTGAATATTTATCGTCTGAGGCTTTATTGCGAGCAACAAGGGTGTCGTTTAAATAAAGTTCTATTTCTTGTGCATTACTAAATACGGTTACATTTGTAGACGATGTTTCGCGCCACTCGTTGGCAATAAATGCCATTGGACCAGAAGCGTAATTATCTGAAACTATGTTAGGGTCACGTTGACTTTGATAGAAGTAATAACTGTATTTAGGTAAACGGTTAATGCTCATTATGCCAGACGATTCCAAGTCGTGATAATAGCCACGGTTATAATCAAACATTACCCAGTAACCGTCGGCAAACGCAGGGTAGGTAAGGTTATCATTATGTGATTCTTGTAAATTAAACGCTTGTTGTAGTAGACGTTTCTCACCTGAGTTTAATAGTTGTCGACTGGTGCGCTCTTCTTTTTTAAGATCTTGCCATGCATCTTGGTTTAATCCTGCATTTTGCGCGTAATATTCCCAATCACCATACTCAGAAACATTATAAGGTTGGGTAGGTTCATGGTAGTGGTTTTTCTTCATGCGGTGCTGGCGTGCTTGTAAGTAAATATCAAAATCTGGTTTCCAGCCGGCAGATAAACGAGTAGTGTCTTCTTGGTGTACAACGTTGTTTAATTGCTTCATAAACCCTTTAGTCATTTTAGATTCGTTTAACGAACACTCCCACGCTAAAACACTGGCATGGTTTCTATCACGACGGATCATGTCATGACAAGTACGTAGCACTTGTTCTTTAAATTCAGGCGTATTGGCAAAGTACTGCCAGCCTAATATCGCATCAAGTAATACTAAACCCAGTTCATCAGCAGCATTCATAAACGCTTTAGAGTGTGGGTAATGTGATAAACGCACATAATCATAACCAGCAGATTTAATTTTTACTGCATCACGATAATCAGCTTGCGGTGATGTTGCATAACCAACATACGGATATTCTTGATGGCGGTTTACGCCTCGTAAAAATGTTACTTTGCCATTAATCAATAACTCGTGGTCTTCATTAAATTCAAATGAACGGATACCAATTCGATTACTTTGTGACTCTAGCACGGCATCGTTTTTAATGAGCTCTGTTGTTACGGTATATAAATTAGGAGAATTAGGGCTCCACAGCTTGGCATTGTTAACCAATAAGTCTTGGCTAAATTGTTTATCTGTATTTGCATCAAGGCTAACTGTTTCGCTAATCGTCGCAACTTCTTTATTGTCAGCTGATAACAGTGTTTGACGAATTGTGAATTCGGCTTTACTCGCTTCAGTGTTGGCAATATGAGTTTTAATATTTACTGAAGATTGCTTTTCTGCAACCACAGGAGTTGTGATAAAAATTCCGCCACTGGCAACTTTGTTTGCCATAATTTCGTCGGTTATATGTAATGAATTTTTTACCAAAATATTTACATCGCGGTATAAACCACCGTATGTATTAAAATCTAAACGTTTTAACGGTTTAGGGCCTATATCCGGATTGTCTTGGTTGTTAAGTTTAACGGTTAGGGTATTTTCTACACCAATGTTAATTACTTTAGACATGTCTAAAGTAAATGGTAAATAGCCACCCATGTGCTCACCGAGCTTTACGTCGTTTAAAAATATATGGGCATGGTTCATTGCTGCTTCAAAGCGAATCAGTAACGTTTTGTTTTGCCATTCTTTAGGCGCAATAAACGTTTTTTTATACTCAGCTAAACCTTGCCATTGATCGTTTACAATTAAAGGCTCTATCTGAGCTGTATGAGGTAAATTAACGTTAGTCCAAGTTGGGTTTTCAATAGCTAACTCTTTATTGCTTACCTTTTTAAATTGCCAATCTTGGTTAAATGGAACCACCTTAGCAACTGATAATGGGTCTACGCTCGAATCAGTATCGGCACCATTACAGGCACTTAAGGTTGATACCAAAGTTAGGTTTATAAGAAGAGTTTTGAATAAATGTTTCAACGGTTGTCTCCTAAAGAGGCTGATGCTTTATGATGTTATTTAATTAGTAGCATTACTCGTTAGTGTTAATTTTTGTGTTAACCAGCAATGCTAATTTTTAGTTATTTACCTAGTATCGCGTAAATAAAATAATTAATAAACATATTTATCATATAATTATTGATTAGAGTTAACATAGTGTTTACTATTGATGTAATACACTAATAATCAGAGTTGTAATTTATGAATCTTGGCAACACTTTACTTAATACTAAAGCCGTTTTAGTTATTAGCTTGTTTTCACTTTTGATCGTTGATCAAACAAAAGCATTTGCAGAAAATAAGTCTATTCAATCCGTTACTGAAAAACGTCCCAATATCGTGTTTTTACTGGCGGATGATCTTGGTTACGGTGAGCTTGGTGCTTATGGTCAAAAGAAAATTAAAACCCCAAACTTAGATAAATTAGCAACAATGGGAATGCGCTTTACTGATTTTTATGCTGGTAATGCCGTATGTGCTCCTTCTCGTGCCGTCTTGATGACAGGTAAGCACCCTGGACACGCAACTATTCGTGGCAATCAAGGGTACTATGCAGAGCAAAAAACATGGGATCGTGTCGCTCTTAATAAGGACGAATTAACTTTAGGTGAGTTAATGCAAAACTCTGGATACAACACAGCGTTTATTGGTAAATGGCATTTAGGTGTACCTGAAGATACTTCAACGTGGGCATCTGCTCGCGGCTTTGATTATGCGGTTCAAGAACAATGGGGACAATCTGATGAAGATACCACTTTTGATGAGCGTGAACATTGGATAAATGGGCAAGAAAGTAGCAGCTTTTATGACTATACCAAGTTTGATAACTTAGATGAGTTTCGCACTAATTTTGCCATTAAGTTTTTAGATAAACATCAACAAAACCAAGAAACTAAAGAACAGCCATTCTTTTTGTTTATGTCTTATAGAGCGCCTCATGGTCATGAATGGACCGTACGTAACGACCAAATGTACAAAGAATATCATTGGCCAGAAGGCGAGCGTCATCACGCAACTAAAATAACTCTTTGGGATCAGCAAGTAGGTCGATTATTAGATTACCTAAAACACATCGGTGAATTTGATAATACCTTAATTGTATTGACCAGCGATAATGGTCCTCATAATGAACATAGCACTACGTCAGGTAAGCATGACTATAAGTTCTTTAACAGTAACGGTCAGTTAACAGGTTATAAGCGTGACTTATATGAAGGCGGCATTCGTGTACCCCATATTGCCGTTTGGGCAAATAAAATAAAGCCTAATACTGAATCTAAACACATTGGTGCGTTTCAAGACTTTATGACTACTTTTGCTGACGTTGCTGATGTTAAAGCTCCTTCTGAGTTAGACGGTATATCTTTGTTACCTACTTACCTACAAAAAGGCAAGCAACAAGAACATCCTTACCTTTACTGGGAAGAACAGCGTAAGTTTGATAATAAACCAAGAAAATCCCTTTTACGCGCTATTCGCCAAGGCAACTGGAAAGCGGTACAAGTTAATTTAGATCGTCCGATTGAGATCTACAACCTAGAAAATGATATTGACGAAACCGATAATTTAGCTAAGCAATACCCAGAAAAAGTAAAACACTTTAAGGCATTGTTTGAGCAATCCAGTGTACCTGCAGAGCATTTTCCATTTGCTCATACTGACGAATAGTTAAGCCTAACTACTTTCAAAAAAGCCCAGTGATTAGACAATCACTGGGCTTTTTTTTTAAAGCTTTACAACTAAAATAATATCATTAGAGTGTTAATAAAGGACTTGCGGGTTCCGCCGTTAGTTACGTCATAAAGAGTAAGTGAATGAAGTTGATACTTTTGCCAGGTCTGGATGGTACCGGCAACCTTTTCAAGGCTTTGTTAGAGGTATTACCTAACCATATTACCTACCAAGTTATTCCGTTATCAGATGAGTGTTTAAACTATTCTGAACAGGCATCACAGATCGCAAACCAAATAGATACCGATGAAATCATCATCTTAGCAGAATCTTATTCAGGTAAAATTGTGTATGAGTTGTGTAAACTTGATTTGAACATCAAACACATAATATTTGCAGCAAGCTTTATAAGTCGGCCATCTTTGATCAGCAAATTTTCGAGTCTATTGCCAATAATTTTAATAAAGAAAAAATTTATACCTAACCAGATATTGAGTAAATTATTTTTTGATTCATATAATATGTCCAATAGTGTTTCGGAAGTTTTTGAATCGTTAAATAAAGTGAGCAATGAAACTCTTAGTAGTCGATTGAGTTTGGTTTCGTCTCTTGATGAGCCAAATGATAGATTTGCGGTAAAGGCTACATATATCCGACCAAGTAATGATTTATTTGTTATGCCTGAATGCATTAAACCTATAAAGAGTACATTTCAACATTTAGAAGTAATAAATGTTTCTGGAGGGCACTTTATCCTGCAATCTAACCCAGAAAGGTGCAGTGAAATAATACAAACTAAATTCGAAGGGTGGTGACTTAATTGCCTGAAATAATTGACTAAAAAAATAAAAACGGTATTAGGGCATTGCTGCCCTAATACCGTTTGTGTTAACAGAACTCTAAAATTAGAACTTAGCGCGTAAGCCTAATGTATAACGAGTTCCTGTGTATTGAATACGACCTAAACGTTCTTCTATATCTAGGTATTCATGGGTCTTTTCATCGGTTAAGTTAATTGCCGCAAGAGATACCTGGAAGTGCTCAGATATTTTGTACGAAACGCTAGCATCTAACTGACCGTAAGCTTTAACATGTTCAGGGATACCTTCACCATGTTGATAACGTGTACCATTTCTTAGTTTCAAGAAGTCATCACGCCAGTTGTAAGCAATTCGCCCTTGAAAGGCATCTTTTTCATAAAAGGCAATGATGTTATATGAGGTTTCAGAAAAACCTTCTAAACCCGAACTAGGAGCTTTGATACCATCAAGTTCAATGGTTTCAGAGTTATCATCTTCACTGTCTAAGAAGGTTGCATTCGCTTGAATACCAAAACCACTTAAAAAGCCAGGAAGATAATCAAAGTAGTGTAACGCAGCTAGTTCAACACCATTAATTTTACCGCCATTACGGTTTTCTTTCTGTGTAATTAATTCAGATAAATTTGAACCATCAGCTAAAGTAACTGTGGAATCTTCCAGTCCGCCATTAACGTAAATATCTGGCGTAGGATCTGAAGTGGTTTTTTTAGAGATAAAGGTGTCTATATCCTTTGTAAAAAAGTTCACTGCATAAGCACTGCCGTTGTCTTGATAATACTCTAAAGTAAAATCAAACTGGGTTGCTTCATATGGGTTTAAAAATGGGTTACCACCTGATTGAGCAAAGTTATCAACTCGACTGTCAGTATATTTTCTATCGGTGCCAATATCTGTAATTGCAGGTAAAGAAATTACCTGCGCACCAGATAATCGAGCTACAAGGTTGTCATTAATATCTAGTTTAAAGTTTGCACTAGGCAATACATTATCATACGAATTTTCACGCTTAATTTGGCCAGGCTCACTATACATTACATTGAGTAGTTCCTTACCTTCTTCATCGACTTCAACTTCAATTGATAAGCGGTTTTTACCATGACCACGTGAGGTAGTTTCCGTGTCTACATAACGAAGACCGACATTACCACTCCAGCTCAAGCCACCAACTTCTCCGGCTAAATTTGCTTGAGCATAAATTGATGTTCGTGTTTCTTCGACAGAGGTTGAACGGGTTTCGTCATAATCCTGACGAGGCCAATCTGGCTGCCCTCTAAGCTCTGCCATTGCCGCATGATAAGCATCTAAATCAGCTACTATCATAAATTGACGAGGGAAAGTGCCACTTTCTTCAGATAAATAATCTGACGTTGTATTTACCGCAAATATTTCATCAGGTAAATCGAACTCTTTACCACAAATAGCTGGCCCCCATGTTGTTTTATCACTAGGGTCTGGTTTATCCCTACAGGCGGTACCTTGTGGAATTCGATAGTCATCTACTATTTTTTCGCGATCAAAATAGCTTACACCGGTATCAATAGAGACCAATACTCCGCTATCAATGTTATAACTTACATCAAATTGAACTTCTGTGATCTCATCTTCTAATTCTTGATGGACAAGGTTATTAAAATGCGCTCTGGCATTAGCCGGATCAGTATAGTCGATAGGGGTGGTATAAGTGATAATGTCATTATCCCTCATATCGAAAACATCAGGATTATCTGGTGTTGAATTTGTACCATCTGAGTAATGTGGTACTAAGTCTTCCTGACCAATGTTGGCATCAGCCGTAGAATATGAAACATCAAAATTAAAGGTGAAATCATCCATATAAGCTAAAAGGTTATAACCAATGGCTTGGGTTTCACTGTCTGTTCCCCGAATACCAAATTGACCATCAAGGGGTTTTCCGTGATTTTTCTCCCCAGCAATAGCGGTACCTGCGTCTGATGCAATAACGTTCTGCCAACCTTTAACTTGCATTGGCACTTGCATGCCTTGTTTATTTTCTTGGCGGCTAAAGTCACTGTATAAAAAGTCTATTCTGTGGGTTATATCATCTGATTGAGCAAATTCTAGGGTTGCATTTGCCCCGGTACGTTCACGTTCTTCTTCAGCTAAGGTAAATTGATAACGCCCCGGAAACCAAAGCTTATTATTTACTTCCTCACCATCAACAATTTTAGTTTCTGGAACAACTTCACCACGTTCATCATGAGCACCATCAATATCGCTCACTTTTACTTGATCCCAGCGCTTAGTTTCAACTAAGTCTATTCGGTTAGTGCTTTCTTCGTGGCTAAAACCTAGTAATACCCCAAATCTATCATCTAAAAAGGTGTTACTGATAATCCCTGAAAATTTAGGACTGTATTCATCTGATAAATCGTTATATTTACTTTTAATTGAGCCTGCGGCTTGGAAGCCTGGTTTATTCAATGGGCGGGCAGTTTTAATATTAACATAAGCACCCATACTTCCTTCTGGCGTTTTTGCCATTGGGGTTTTGCTCACTTCAGCACCAGAAATAAGCTCTGATGGTAGTAATTGAAAATCAAGAGAACGAGAAGCGTCGGTAGTCGCTAAAGTTCTTTCGTTTAGTTGAACAACGTTAAATTTGGGACCAAATCCTCGAATGGTTAGTTTAGAACCTTCACCATTTTCTCGAGAGATAGCGACCCCTGAAATTCTTTGTAAAGACTCTGCAACATTTTGGTCAGGAAATTTACCTATATCTTCAGCAGCAATACTGTCAATAATGTTAGCAGCATTTCTTTTATTCCCTAGGGCTTCAGTTAAACTACTTCTAATACCAGTGACCTCTATCACCTCTAGTTCTTCTTCTGCTTGTACAGATGTGACAGCTTGTGTTTCAGATGTTTCTTCCTGAGCAATCGCGTAGGCAGGCAACTGCAGAGCTGCGAGTAACGCTAAGCTTATTTTAGACTTTTTCATGATATTCCCAATTTTTATGTATGGCTTTAGTGCTTTTTAACCATTTATAATTTTTATACTGCTAACGGTCATTACGCCGTAGCTTATTTTTGTATGCTTAAATAAAGTGCAACAATAATTTAACAAGTTTAAGTTATTGTTGCAATACTTATATTATTTATAATACAAAACAATTGTGCTTTAGTTGGAGGCAATCAAAGGTCTTTGTTGATCAGGTTAATTTTTGCTTTTATTTTTCCAAGGATTAGCAAGTTTTTTAAGTGAAAATTCAGGATGAGCGCTTCTGGCGTTTTCAAGAAGCGCTTTTAATTCATCAAATTTTTCTGGCATTTGTGCGATCAAGTTATGATGCTCGCCAATATCTTCGTCTAAATTGTATAATTCGAACTTATTAGGGTATTTTTTAACAAGCTTCCAGTTATCTTTTCTTAATGCTTGTAGCGGCCCTTCTTTTTCATTAAATTCCCAGTACAAATAGTTATGTTTTGCTTGCTCTTGTTGACCAGTAAGGGCGTTAACAAATGAAATGCCATCGGTGTTTGCACAAGCCTGCGACTTTTTATCCATGCTTAAATCGCACAATGTCGCGAAATAATCCCAAAAGGCTGATGCATGTTCACTGGTCGTGCCGGCTTTAATTTTATCAGGCCAGCGAGCAATAAATGGCACACGAATACCACCTTCATATAAATCGCGTTTTTTGCCGCGCAGCGGACCATTACTGTTGAAGAATCCATTGTCGTATTCATGACCGTTGTCACTGGTAAAAATTACCAATGTATTATCATCAATACCTTGCTCTTTAAGGGTGTTCATAACTTTACCTATGTCTCTATCCATCCTTGAGATCATGGCTGCATAGGTGACATTGCCTTCAGGATCATTACGATAATGGCCATCAGTATTTAATTTACGTTTTGGCCAACCTAAGTTTTTGTATTGGCTTTTAGCATCTTCAGGCACTGTTAAAGCAAGGTGGGGAATGGTATAGGCTAAATAAAGAAAAAATGGTTGTTGTTTGTCGGTATTACTCTGCTTGATATAGTCCAATGCCTTGGTAGTAAATAAGTCGTGAGTATATTGGCCCTTGTTTTTTAAATAGTCATTTCCAACTAATGGATATTCGCTGTTATTTTCAAACAAAGTCGGCCAATAGTAGTGATGGGCTGCAAGGTGAGTTTTATAACCAAAAAAGTAATCAAACCCTTGAGCATTAGGCATGGCGTCAAGGTTTGTGGGAACCTCTTCTGCCATTCCCCACTTACCAACTACCGCGGTGCGATAACCATTTTTTTGCAACATAGTGGCAAAGGTGGTGTCTTGTTTTGATAAGTCGACTGGTTTGCCGCTATCTGTCCATTTTGGATTACCGCGTATGCTGGAGTGACCCGAATGTAGCCCGGTCAGCAAACTTGCTCTTGAAGGGCCACATACGGTGGAACCTGCATAATGCTGAGTAAACTTAATGCCTTCTTTAGCAAGTACATTCAAGGTTGGCGTCTTGGTATATTGTTGCCCATAAGGTTCAATGTCACCGTAGCCTAAATCATCGGCAACAATTAAAATAATGTTAGGTTTGATTTCTACATTACTGATATTGCTAGCATAGCAATTAAAGGTAAAAACTGCTGTTATGGCTGCTAATTTTATGAGCGAATATTTGATTGAATTAGTCTTAGGTTTCATCGTATTCCTGGTGCAATAAATTTAATAAAAAGCGCGACACAACTTAATGATTTCGCGCTTAACTTTAACTACAGTATGTGAGTTGTTTAACGATTGGTGATATAACTTAGGATGTTTATCAATAGCGTATCAGCTACCGGGTCTTTACCTAGGTTTGGCACAATCTGCATTGTCGATAAAATTAACTTACCTTTACCAAAATCAACTTCCGATAAATCAGACCCAACCCAAACATCACCCGTACCTTTATAATGGCGCTTCATCAGGGTCATATCAGGGAAATTATCATTAGCAACAAGCGTAACAATTGGCTTGGCTTTTAAATCGACCATACTAATTTTAGGGCGTACATTTTCATATATGCCTTGCATAGCTTTGTTAACTGGAAGGTTATTAAATACAGGGTGATCGCTAACAACATGACTCATGCCAGCCCATAAACCTGTCGATGCCTTCATCTTGATAGATAATGGCATATGTACTGCAGAGCCTTTACTTAACACACCACTTTTCCATTTAGGGCCAATATATGGGAACTGAATATAGGTAACAATTCCACCTTTGTTAGCAAACGCTTTTAATTGCTTGTTAAGCGTTTTTTGCTTTTTGTTAGGCTTGCTTGCCATTGCAACAACTACTGGAGTATCAATGCTGGTGTTGTCATTAAAATCACTAAATGAAATTTGGTTATCGCTTAAGAATGCGCGTAAATTACCGGTTTGATCGGCAAGGGCAAAAGTGCCAATGTTGTTATCCTTACTGGTAGCAAACACGTTAAAATCATAGGTATAGTCAGCGATGGTGTTACCATGTTTATCGGTAACTTTGGCATCAACAATATACTTGCCTGAGAGAGTACTAGTGTCGATACTGTGTTCTAGTAAGGTTGATATGCGCGCTGCAAAGTTGATTTCTTTTTTGCTTTGCCAAACTTGTTTACCAGCTGAGTCACTAACAACTACATGTAATGTGCCTTTTACCGATTTTAAATCGTTGACGCCTTGCACTAATACCTCAACGTTTTCACCTGCATATGCGCTATATGGAAATGTTCTGATTGATAAAATACGCGGTTGGTTTGCTGCCTTTGTACGCTCATATACTTGTGGTTTGGGATCGCGCCATAAATCTAATAAACCAGCACCCATGATCCAGTCACCGCCAGTTAAGGCGTGCACACAATAGCCGGTAACATTTGGATTTAAGCGAGTTGCTTCAATCATGCGGGCATTGGCTTTACCATGAATTTCTTGTTGTTCAGTGAAGAATTCTTGTGGCGTCTTATAAATGTCAGCAAGGTCAGATTGCAATACCTTGTTTAATTGGCTGCCAAGTTGTTTGTGATAGCGAGTTGGCGGCACAATAGGGTTGCCTTGTTCACTAAACCGTTTATTTACCTTGTCAAAATCAACATAACTGCCATAGCCAAGCTCAGACACAAATGAAGTAACACCGGGTTTTAAATTATGGCCGATTGGCTTGCCTTTGATACCAAATGCTTCACGTTCTTCCTTGGTGTAACCCACGCCTAAAAATTTATCAAACCATGCGTTGGTCATGTTAGGGCCAGGGTAGGTATGGACATCGTTAAAACTAACAAAGTTTTTCTCATTTGGTAAAAATACTTTAGCACCAAATGCCCAGCCACCAGACTCATCTAAAATTAAACGACTTGGGTCTAAATCACGAGCCATCATTGATGTTTCTTGCATCATTTGTTTTAAAATAGGACGTCTTACTTCGTTATATAACTCCCACATTACAATACTGGCACGGTTACGATCACGCTTGATTGTTTTACCAATTTCACTAACAACTCGCTTAGGTAAATCTGGTGTATTTACCGGTAAATCCATACACTCGAGCGCAGGAGAACCAATTACCAAAACGCCCATTTCGTCAGCCAAATCTAGCCACTGAGGAGGTGGTGGACGTCGCCATGGACGGATCATATTAAAGCCAGCTTCTTTAGCTAGTTTGATTTCTTTTCTTGCTAATTCCATATCAACAGGTGTTGCTACACCTACCGGATAAACGCCTTCTAAGAACACTGATTTAACGTAAATTTCATCACCATTTAAATGGAAACGTTTATCTTTTACGGTAAATTCACGCAAGCCGAAGCGCTCGCTAACGCTGTCACTTAAGGCATTGTTTCGATTAATATTAACTCTAATATCATAAAGGTTCGGGCTATCTGGCGACCATGCTTTGGCATTGGGAATTACAATGTCTGTGGTTAAGCTGTTTTTACCAGGGGTGAAGGTTGTGTTAATTTGCTTGGTAACAATTAACTTGTCTGACTGATGCTCTCTAATTTCAATATCGACGATATTTTCACTGTCATAAACATCATAATTAGTGGCAGAAACAGTAACATTGGCAGACTGATTTGCTAAATCTGGTTGCACATAAACATCGCTTATATACGATTTGTCAGTAACAACAACACGTACTGATTGCCAAATTCCACCGGTAATACCGCCACGCCATTGTGGTGTTTCCATTGCACCCATGCCATCAATTACTTTGTCGGTATCAAGTAAAATAGGACCAAGTACCCGTAAAGTTAATACGTTTTCTTTATCAAAATTCAACATAGAATCAACGCGAAAACTAAATGGTGTAAAACCACCTTCATGCACACCAACTACATGGTCGTTTAAGTATACTTCGGCACGATAATTGACCGCATCAAAGGAGATATGAGCAATTTTATTTTGCCATTCTATAGGAGCATTGAAAGTACGGCGATAAACGGCAACACCCTCATAGTCTTTTTCAATTCTCTCCCAAACACTTGGTACTTCAATGTTACGAATATCTTTATGTGCTAAAAAGTTACTGTTTTTATAGGTTTTGTTGGCTCTACTTTGATTATCTTTATCAAAAATTATTTGCCAAGTACCATCAAGAGACAGGGTGTTTTGATGACTTTTTTGTGCGTAAACAGTGGTGTTGCCAACAATAGTAAGTGTTAATAGCAAAACCATCTTGAGTATATGTTTCACGGAGAGACTTCCTTTACTTATTCTTTTTAATCGTTAACTAATACGGATACACGTTTTAAGGTCATGTACTCTTCTAAGCTATAATGTGAGCAATCTTTGCCTACACCACTTTGCTTTAAACCACCATGTGGTAGTGATACGTCATAGTGCACTTCATTTACACAAACGCTGCCTGCTTGTATTTGACTTGCCGCTTGTAAGCCACGCTGTAAATTGCTGGTAAATACATAGGCCGCTAAGCCATATTCGGTATCATTTGCCATCGCAATTACATCATCACTGTCTGAGTATTTAATCACGGGTAATACTGGGCCAAAAATCTCATCACATGCTAATGGCATACAAGGGTCAACATCGGCCAAAATAGTTGGCTCAAGATAGTAGCCTTTGGCCATTGATTGTGGGATTTTTCCTCCTAAAATCAGTCGGGCACCTTTATCAATAGCATCTTTGACGTTTGTTAGTACTCGCTCACGAGCTTGTGCGGTTAGCATAGGACCCATCAAGTTTCCATCGCTTCTACCTGTACCAAAGACTAAATCTTGTGCTTGTATTTTCGCTTTATCAATAAACTCGTCATACACTGATTCATGCACAAAACAACGATTTGGTGATACACAAACTTGCCCTGAATTAGCAAACTTAAGGCCAACAATATTTGCTACGGCTTTGTCGACATCTGCATCGTCATAAACCACAACAGGCGAGTTACCACCAAGTTCAACAGAGAAATGTTTAATGTTTGTACTGGCAGTGTGCATTGCGCCAACACCAGCTTTAGTTGACCCAATCATGGTAAACATGGTGGTTTTATCTGAAGTTAATAATGGGTCGGTAATATCGTATCTATCACCTGAAATCACGTTAATAACTCCGGCAGGTATGCCAGCCTCAATAGAAAGCTCTGCACAACGAAGCGTTGCCAGTGGCGTTAACTGCGATGGTTTGATTATTGCGGTACAACCAGATGCCAAAACAGGCCCTAGCTTGTAACCTAGATTTAGTAATGGAAAATTCCAGGCTAAATATCCGACAACAACGCCTAGTGGCTGGCGCATCATATAATTTAGAAAACGGCCGTTAGGATCGGCAATTATCGGTTGGTCGATACGCTTTGCTTCTTCAAGAAAAAAGCGTAAGCAAGTAGTGAGCATGTCAAAGTCATATTCTGCATTATCGGCAGGTTTACCGGTCTCTTCAACCAATAAATCAACGATTTCATCTCGATGTTTTTCTAAAATATTTGCATAGTTTAAAATTATTTCACTGCGCTCTGCCAATGTCATTTTTGACCACGTGCTAAACGCGCTGTCGGCGCTGTCTAGTGCTGTCTGAATTTGTTCTGGTTCCACTTGAGGAGCAGTTGCAATTACCTCTTCAGTTGCAGGGTTAATCACATTTAGGCTATCTTTTGCAGTGACCAATTCACCATTGATCAGCATTTTGTATTGTTTGTTACTCATCGTGTTTCCGTATTATTAATATCAAATTGTTTTATTGCATTTAAATCAATGTTTACCCCTAAACCCGGAGCGGTAGGAACACTGGCTTGGCCACCTTCAATGTGAACAGCAACACTGTACAATTCATCACGCAATGGATTTTCGGTACGATCGTATTCAAGCATTAATTGCTTTTCTTCTGCTCTGCCAGGTTCGTGGTATGCACTTGCTAAAAAGTGCGTCGCTGCTGCCAGGTTGAGCTGAGTTCCCCAAACGTGAGGTACACAGTTAATGCCATTAGCAGAAGCTAATGTACGTATTTTTAATGCTTCACTTGGACCACCACAATAGGCAAGATCTGGTTGTAAAAGAGTCACTCCTCCTGATGCTATTAGCTTTTGAAAACCAAATCGTGTTTGTTCACACTCCCCGGTCGCGATCGCAAGGTCGAGTTTATTATGGAGTTGTTGAAATAGAGGCAAATGCTCAGGCGATAAGGGCTCTTCAAACCAGTCATAGTCATGTTTATCTAATAAACGACCAATGCGAATTGCTTCAGGTAAATCATAGGCATGATTAGAGTCAGCCATTAACGTTGTGTTTGGAAGAGCTTCGCGCATGGCAGTAATAAGCTGTTGATCAAAATCAGGATTTTTTCCGACCTTAATTTTCATCGCTTTAAAGCCTTCATCAGCATAGCCTTTAGCTTCTTCAACTAATAAGGGCAGTAATGCATCTTCTGTTAAGTCCTGATAATACATACCGGTAGCATAACAAGGGATGAAATCGCGTTGTCGTCCGCCCATTAACTCACTAACGCTTAATCCGAGTGCCTTGCCTTTAAGATCCCATAACGCCATATCAATACCTGACATGGCGCCCATCATTATTCCTGCTCTGGCAAAATCTAAGCTTGAACGCCACATGTGTTGCCATATAGCATCCGTAGCATAAGCATCCATGCCAATAATGCGAGGTGCATAAAAGTTATTTACTGCAGACTGTGTAACATCAGCTGGGCCATAACATTCCCCCCAGCCTGATATGCCAGTATCAGTGATAATCTCAATAACTAACACGTTGCGTTGATCATAAGACCATTGGGAGAAGCCAAAAGGCTTCTCTAAATGACACCTAAGGTGATGACTGCGAATACATACTATTTTCATTTAAGCGCTACCTAACTTTTAATGGTTACGGTAGTGTCTTCAAAAATATTATATTCAACATTGTTCACGCTAGTTTGTGGTTGTTCAATTGAATTTGAATAACCTAATAAGCAAATGGCGCTGATTAAAATAACAATACCGGTCGCCATAGTCTTAAATGGGCCTGGTGCACCTTTCCACTCGCCAGTGTATATACCTATAACGGTTGAGATAATAAGTGCTAAACCAAGCAACATAGGCCAACCAATTACCGGACCAATATCTCCCATAAGCGCTGCACCTTGTCCGTAAACGCCTAAAGCGGCGAACCACAATAAGCCGGCAATCACCGCCCATTTATATGCTTTACCTGATTCGGCAACACCAAACGAACTCCAGGATTTATTTTTAAATAATAAAAATATGGCGAATCCTGCGTTCATTGCATAAGCACCAATTAATACAACAACCCAGCGTGCAAGGGCGGTATTTCTAGTTACCGCACCAGCTTCTTCCGCTGCTGCGCCAATCGCTTCTGTTGCTGAAAAGCCAACATTTAACAGTGATGACAAAATACCACAGGCAATTGCTATCATTAGTCCTTTTTTAAAGGCTGCACCGGTTTGGATACCGGCAATTTCAACACCTGACTCAGCTAAAACTTTATCGCGGTTGATCCCTGCCTTTGCAACTATGGCAACAGCAATAAGCATGATCACCATACCTGTTAAAATAAAAGGAATAGCTGAGTTTGCACTCATGTTATTTAGTTGCATTAGTGGTATTAACGACCCCATCAAGGCAGCAAGTCCCATAACAATACCCATAGTTAATGCAACACCGATATAAGGCACACAAACACCAAACATTATGCCGCCTATACCCCAAAGGAAACCGTATAGAGCACCTTCTTGAATAGCTGAAGCTGGTGATGCAGCTATGACCGTAAATAAATCTGGAACTACAATAAATGCCCAAATCCCAGGGAAAATAATCATCGCGATAGTTACGTGTACTAACCACCAAGCTTCCCATGCGAGCGGTTTAGTGTATTTCATGCCAAGGCCAAATGTGCCTTGGAAAACGCTGGCCAGTAATACCAGTAATAGTGGAAACATAATTTCAATCATTGGTTTATCCTGTTGTATTTATTATTAATTGAATATTTTTTCTTATTTAAAAATCTACTATTTGCTCGTCTTCAGTAACTGACTGAATGTAAGCAACAACCGCATCGTGTTCTGGATAAACACAATAGGCCTTAAAATCTTCTTCATTATCAAAAGTTGAGAATAGGCCCACATCAAAAAACTGAGCGCCATAGCTACCAATATTGATACCAACATCATATTGGCGAACTTCTTTTATTAGCGCAGGTAAGCTGTCAAGTTTGGCTTTAACAGTTATTGCTAGCTGATCTTTGCTTTGTCCGTCGGCTTGCTCTTTTAATTTCCATAACACTAAATGTCTGTACATGGTTATCCTCAAAAATTCGTTGTTGTCTGTTGAAACTTCTTATTGTTTTGGTCCTAATGATAAAGCTTGCAATGCATTGGCCTTGGCCACTTGCATTGCTTCAGCTGTTGCTAGTCGGGCAGCTTCGCCATCTCTTGCTTTTAATGCATCAAGACTTTTGGGGTAATAGATTGAGCAGCCTCATCTGCGGCATAACTTTCTAGAGCTTCACGCACACCGTACCTTTGTGTTAACTCTTGGCTATCTGGCCTGTGCACTACCGCGCCAAACCTTGGGCTATAATCGAGCATGCCTTCAATTTCCATTTGCCTTATCGTTTCTCTGATTGGCGTTCGGCTCATGCCCAACTTTTAATTAATGCCTCAACCTTTAACTAACGTGCTCTTTAGATGCCACAAATCAATTGTTAATGGCCTGTATACAATGTATACAAGCCATTACTTTTATGCAAGAATAAATATGATTTATACGATTATCTTGTGGGTTTATAACAATAATGACTGTTTCAAAGCTAACTCTATTACTGCCGCTTTTTCTAATTTCACAACTTTGCAACGCAGTTTCAGTACAAGAATCTGCATTAAATAATGGTGTTATTGGCGAGTGGCAAGCGAACCATGTTGAAACCAATAAAGATTGGCAAGCGGCTTGGATATGGCATGAAAAAGGCAGTAACAACAACTTAATGTTGTTTCGAAAGTCATTCACATTAACTGGTGACGCGGTGAATGCAGTATTGAAAATTACAGCCAGTAGCGTTTATAAACTTTATGTAAATGGAGAGTATGTTAATAGAGGCCCTGCTCGAAGCGCACCTCATCATCAATCATTTGATCAGTTAAATATTAGCTCTTTGTTACAGCTAGGAAAAAATACGTTGGCTATTCAAGTGCATGCGCAAGACATGCTTAACAGTTATGCCTCCCCCGGGCGTGCCGGCTTGCTGGCAGAGCTTTTACTAAATGACAAGATACTCGTTAAAACCGACGCAAGCTGGAAAGTAAGTAAAGATCCTAGTTGGCGTGACAATAGCCCCAAGATGAGTCGTTTTCATCAAGAAGTAAACGACAGTGTTGACCTGAGACTCGCACTGCATGACTGGCAAAGCTTAGAATTTAACGACAGTGATTGGCAAAATGCCACTGAGCTGATGCGTAATAATGGCTGGCCTACGGCCCAAAAGAATGACAGTGCACATGCAATAACACCGCCGTGGGTTTCATTGGTCAAACGCGATATACAGTATTTAAAAGAACAAAGCCTGACAGCCAAAAAACTAGTGTCGGCACAATACATTGATGATTATTTTACGAGTAAAATATCTTTTCCTAAAAAAATAAAAAGCATTCCAAAAGTCTCACTCGAACGAGACAATAAAGCGCTACAATTTTCAACGTATCCCATTAACTTAGAGTCGTCAGATAAACCATTGTTATTGGTATTCGATTTAGGTGAAGTTAAAAATGGTTTGCCTGAATTTACTATTAAAGGCAGCGCTGGCGATAAGGTAGAGGTGATTGCCATACCATATATGATAAACAGCAAATTTACCTATCATATGGTTGATGCAAATTTAATTGACCGTGTTGTGCTGTCAGGAAAAACAGATTATTGGCAGGCGCAATATTTTAAGCCGACACGTTATTTGGGGATTGTGGTAAAACCAAGTAATACAATGGAAATTAGTCATTTTGGATTGCACCAATTAAGTTTTGAACTGCATGAACAAAGCAGTATCAAGTCAGCTTCAGCTACTTGGATAACTGACTATGTTAATGCCAGTAAAAAGACAATCAAAGTCGCAACCACAGATGCTTATACCGATAATTATCGTGAGCGTCGTCAATATGCGCAAACGGGTTTTTATGCAGCCCTTGGCAATTATTACACGTTTGCCAACCACACGTTACAACGTCGATATTTAATCCAAACAGCACAGGAACAAATGGCAAACGGCTTAATGCCTGCTTATGGCCCGTTACAAACAGATGATTATATGGTGATTTTGGATTCTAATAGTTTGTGGATCCGCAGCTTAAAAAACTATTTCCTATATTCAGGTGATAAAAATACTGTACTGCAATTGATGCCGGCAGCTACAAAAATGATGGCATTGTTAAACTCTTTTACCAATTCAGATGGTCTAATTGACAATCCTCCTTATGCCTATTGGCTTGATCATGCTAAAAATGATCGACGCGGTGCTAACTTAAATCTCAATGGTCATTATTTAGGTGCTTTAGAGGATTTTGTTGAGCTGAACGCTTGGTTAGGTATCAGTGATGTGAGGCAATATGGAGAACAAGCAAAGAGAGTTCGCACTGCAATAAATACAAAGTTTTGGAATGAAGATAAGGGTTTATTTGTTGATGCCTTAATTGATGGTGAACAGTCTAATCAATATAGCGAACATGCCAACGCGATGGCTTTGGCACTTAATATTGCAACTAAACAACAAGCTGACATGGTGATAAAAACCTTACTTGATGATACGCCTGATAATTATATTACTCGTGCCAATGGCATGACTATGGTTACGCCTGCAATGAGTTACTTTTTACATAAAGGTATTGCTAATTATGGCTATATCGATGAGTCGTTTGCGTTAATGCGTAAGCGTTTTGATAAAATGCTAGCACCGCAATATAACGGTACATTATGGGAAGAGTGGTGGCTGGATGGCACAGGACGTTCAGGTACATTTATAAATAATGGCCGTACTCGCTCAGATGCACAAACTGAAAGCGCCTTTGCTCCCGCGCTATTTGCGGAATACTTGCTTGGCATAAAGCCTATTGAACCAGGCATGAGAACCATTACTTTAGCAAAGCGTAAGCACAGTATTTCTAATATGGAGGGGACTGTTGCAACCCCTTATGGTCTATTAAAAATTCAATGGCAATATACCACCCCTAAGCAACAAGCTTTACTTATTGATGTACCAAATGGCGTAATCATTAAGCTAGACCGGCACAGTCTAGGTTTTAACGGTGAACAATATCAACAAATTAACTCAGGTACTCATCATATTGAGTTTTAATGGTAGTAATATTTTGTATTTATGTTATAAATACTATAAATACAACTAGGAGGATAAAAGAATGAAAACAATAATAACGATAGCAACAGTTGCAATTCTAGCATCAACAACGTGTCAAGCTGGGCAAGATAACAGCAATATAACTGATTGGCAAAAGACGCGTTTTAAGCAATTAGACCTTGATAACAATGGTTCATTAAATGTAGAAGAGATGCGTGGAACGACCAAAGAATGGATGACGAAAGCTGGCTTTGATGAAGCGGAGCAAGTTAAACGAACGAGTAAAAAATTAGCAAAATTAGATACAAATAAAGATAAGTCAATTTCTTTAGATGAATTTGCTGCTGATCATAATAAACAAAAAAAGAAAAAGTAAATCTAGTTTAACTTAAGCAGTATCTAGCTATTTACCAGTGAACATTGCAGTAAATAGCTAGTTAACACCAACGAAAAAATAACGGCTAACCAGATACTTAAAATGAAACACCTGTCTATATCTCTTATAATTGTGCTGTTAATGGCAACGGCAAGTTGTGTACAACTAAGTTCTGAAACTAATCAGCAGCAACCTAATATTGTCGTATTTGTTGTTGATGATATGGGACTTATGGATACATCGGTGCCATTTGTTATTGATAATAGCAACCCTATAAAACAGCCGTTAAATGACTGGTATCAAACACCCAACATGGAAGTGTTAGCTGAGCAGGGGGTACGTTTCAGCCAGTTTTATGCACAAAGTGTTTGTTCACCAACAAGAGCATCTTTGCTGACCGGGCAAAATGCAACTAGACATCACACCACAACCTGGATTATGCCGACACAGAATAATCGCGGAGAGTTTGGCCCTAAGCTGTGGAACTGGCAAGGTCTAAACAGCAATTCAACGTCCTTCCCACAATTGTTAAGTAAAGCCGGATACAAAACTATTCATGTTGGAAAAGGCCATTTTGGCCCTCTTGAGAGTGAAGGCGCCGAACCTTTAAAATTAGGTTTTGATGTTAATGTGGCTGGTGCTGCTTGGGGGCGTCCAAAAAGTTATTTTGGTCGAGAACATTACGGTAATCATAAAAAATACCTGAATAAAAACAAAACGCTAACTCATAACATTCCTCACTTAGAAGAATATTATGAAGATGATGTGTTTTTAACAGAGGCGCTAACGCTTGAAGCAAATAAACATATTGAAATTGCCAATAACGAGCAGCAACCATTCTTACTTTATTTGTCGCATTATGCTGTGCATGCGCCGTTTAATAGTGATCCAAGGTTTGCCAAAAACTATGAAACCAGTGATAAAAAACCAAACGCCAAAGCCTATGCAACGTTAGTTGAAGGCATGGATAAGTCGTTAGGTGATGTAGTTAGTAAGCTTAATGAACTAGGCGTCGCAGAAGACACACTGATTGTATTTTTAGGTGATAATGGTGGTGATGCGCCATTAGGCGGTAATGATGTTATCGCCAGTTCAGCACCTTTTAGGGGTAAAAAAGGCACAAGCTGGGAAGGGGGGATGCGCGCACCACTTATGGTAAGTTGGGCAAAAGTTAATGATAGTAATCCTCTTCAACAGCAATATCCTATCGCAAAAGGCGCAATTAATAATCAAATCGCGACTATTTTAGACGTGTATCCAACGCTTTTGTCAGTCACCAATGTTGATAACCCAAAGACACATGTGATTGATGGTTTCGATCTGAAAAAGCAATTAGTAAATGAATATGACGATGTTCGTGATAATAGCTTTTTGATGCACTTTCCCCATAAGCATCGTCATTCATATTTTACCAGTTTACGTGTTGGTGATTGGAAGGTAATTTATCATTACAACCCTGAAAACAAAGCAAAAATAAAAAGATACCAATTGTTTAACTTGAACACGGATAGAACTGAGTCTGTTGACCTTGCACAGTCAGAGCCAACAAAGTTGGCAGAGATGATGCAACTGATGTTAGTAAAGTTAGAACAAGAAAACGCTCAATATCCAATAGATAAACAAGGGCATACACTTAAACCCGTAATGCCAATATAGACTTATCATTTAACGGTAAAAGATAACAAAGAAAACTATGAAATATTACCTTCAGCTCATAACTTTATTTATTCTCGGCAGCAATTTAATAGCCTGTTCGAGCAATGAAATTCCTCTGGAAAATAAATTAGTAGCGATATCAGAAAGTAAGTCTATAGATGTAAAGAAAGTAGTACCTAGTAAGTTAATTGAATACAAAAAAACGAATGATATTTCTCTTACTTTGCACGTGTTCAATCCTGAAGGACACAAAGCCAGTGATAACCGTCCTGCTATTGTTTTCTTTCATGGTGGAGGCTGGAATGGTGGCTCGCCACACCATTTTTATCGTCAAAGTAAGTACCTAGCCGATAGGGGAATGGTTGCTATTAGCGCTCAATACCGTACTAAAAAACAGCATGGCACATCACCGGCTGAAAGTGTTAAAGATGGTAAATCAGCAATGCGCTGGGTTAGAGCACATGCCAAAGAGTTAGGTATTAACCCGAATATGTTAGCCGCAGGTGGTGGCTCTGCAGGTGGACAGGTAGCTGCAGCAGCTGGCACAGCAACAACAATTGAAGAATTGGGTGAAGATAAAACAATAAGTTATCGACCAGATGCTTTAGTGCTTTTTAATCCTGTATTTGATAATGGTCCTGGAGGCTTTGGTTATGACCGAGTAAAGGACTATTGGCAGCAGTTTTCACCGCTACACAATGTTACTAAAGATACGCCGCCAACTGTTGGCATGTTTGGTGAAAAAGATACCGCGATCAAAGTTAAATCAGCGTTAGAGTTTGAAAAGCTGATGAAGGGTTTAGGCAACACAGTAGAATTACATATTTACAAAGATCAGCCTCATGCATTTTTCAATGATGCAAAGTATGAAGAGACTGTATTAGATATGGACAAATTTTTAACTAAGCAAGGATTTATACAATGAGAATTTTATTACTTGCCTATCTACTTGTTTTTGGCGGGCAAAGTGCTTTAGCTGCTACCTATTATGTGAACGCCGAGAAAGGTAATGACGCGAATACTGGTCAGTCGAAAAATAAAGCATGGAAAAGTATTTACCATGTAAACCAACAGACGTTTCAGCCAGGCGATAAAATTTTATTTAAAGCTGGTAGTGTATTTACCGGCTCTCTTATGCCCAAAGGCAGTGGTAAAAAAGGCCAATCTATTGTTATTGATTCATATGGTAAAGGCCCAAAACCAAAGATTCACGGCCAGGGCTGGCGACCTCATGCCTTATTGCTAAGGAATGTAGAATACTGGGAAGTAAATAATTTATTTATTACCAACCATGGAAAAAAAGCTCAGGCTAGACGTACCGGTGTAACAATTGAAGCAAATAACATTGGCGAAATGCATCACATCGTTCTAAATAAACTTATCATTGGTCATGTAAACGGTAGCTTAAAGAAAAAAGAAGGCGGTGGAGCGGCGATTTTAGTGCGCAATACTGGCGATAAAGTACCTTCGCGTTTTATCGATTTACAAATTACCAATAACTATATTCACAACAGTAGCCGCAATGGCATTGGTTTTGGAGGTTATAGTAATCGTAAAAACTGGTATCCAAGCCTAGGTGTGGTTATTCGTGGTAACGTTATCGAGAAGGTACCTGGTGACGGAATCGTAGTGATTGGCACCGATGGCGCGCTTATTGAAGGCAATATATTACGTGATTTTCCTGATACCTTACCTGAAGGCGATGCTGCTGCCGGAATCTGGCCGTGGAGCGCCGATAACACTGTGATTCAATATAACGAAGTCAGTGGCCATAAAGCAAAATGGGACGGACAAGGATTTGATGCTGACTGGAATTCTATTGGCACAATAATTCAACACAACTACAGCCATGATAATTATGGTGGTTTCTTATTAATTTGTAATAACGGCAAAAAATACAAACAAGATATCAATATAGGAACAGTGCGTACTATCGTGCGTGGCAACGTAAGCGTTAACGATGGTATTAGGCCATATCCTACCCATGCAGGGGTCTTTTCACCAACGTTTCATTTAACCGGCCCTATTGAAGATACACAAATTTACGACAATTTGATCATTATCCCGAAAAAGCCTGAAAACGTTGATAACACCTTAGTTGAAATGGATAACTGGGGTGGGCCATGGCCAATAAATACCCTGTTTGAGAATAATGAATTTCATTTTGAAGATGATACTCAAATTAAACTGAAAAATATAAAAGATGTACTGTTTAAGAAAAACTTATTTTCTAAGCCGGTAACAAATTTTGATACTGCGGGTAATACCGTTGCAGAAAAAACACCTTTCGATTTACCACAATTAATGCGTTTAGCGCAGCAAAAATTGGATGAAAACAAAACTTATGAATAATAATAAAATTGCCTTGGCTGTTTTAACCGGGTTATTTGCCATTTCTGGTTGTGACTCAAAAGAGAGTGTTAAAGCAGATACACAAGTAACAGATAATGCCGCAGTTTATTGGCAAGACTTAAGTGTATTTAAAGTTAATACCGAAGAGCCAAGAGCTACCTTTATTGCTTATGATGAGCAAAGTAAAGTAGCCGCAGATGACTATACAAATTCACCATATTACAAATTACTTAACGGCGACTGGAAGTTTAACTGGTCAGCCAATCCTAGTGCAGTGCCTGAAGGCTTTTTCAAACCTGAGTTTGATGTAAGCCAGTGGGACGAACTTGCTGTACCGAGTAACTGGCAAATGCATGGTTATGATTATCCAATTTACACTAATCAGAAATACCCATTTCCACTAAATCCACCTTTTATGCCTGAAGATGACAATCCAACGGGTGCATATAGAACTAACTTTACTGTGCCAACCGATTGGGATGGCCAACAAGTGTTTCTACATTTTGGCGGGGTAAACTCAGGTTTTTACTTGTGGATCAATGGTGTAGACGTAGGTTATAGCGAAGGCAGTAAAACAGCAGCAGAGTTTAATGTAACCAAGTACTTAAAATCTGGTGATAATGTTTTAGCCGCTAAAGTTATCCGTCATACCGATGGTGCTTACCTAGAAGATCAAGATTTCTGGCGGGTGAGTGGTATTGAACGTGATGTTTACTTGCATACTGCACCTAATACGCATGTAAGAGATTTTTTTGCTAAAACGACATTAGAAAACAATTACCAAGATGGTGTTTTAAATCTAGCCATTGATGTTACAAATAAAGATAAATCTGCGCAGTCGGTTAAGGTTAATGTTGACCTGACTGATGCCAACGGCAAAGTCGTTGCAACACAAACCAGTTCAATTGAAGTTGCCACAGGTAGCGAGCAAACGATTAACCAAGTTATTAATGTTGAAAACGTAGCCGCTTGGTCTGCAGAAACAGCAAACCTGTATCAACTAAACATTACTACTGAATATAGTGATGGCACACCAACGCAATACCTTGGTGAGCAAATTGGCTTTAAAACAGTTGAACTTAAAGATGGTCAATTTCTAGTAAACGGCAAAGCAATATTACTTAAAGGGGTAAACCGTCATGAGCATGACGAGCGCACCGGTCATGTTGTAAGCCGTGAATCTATGCTTGCCGATGTAAAATTATTAAAAGAAAATAATTTCAATGCGGTACGCACATCGCACTACCCTAATGACCCATATTTTTACCATTTAGCCGATAAATACGGTCTATATGTTGTTGATGAAGCTAATATCGAATCTCATGGTTTTTATTACGCACCAAAAGATACACCTGCCAATAAACCTGAATTTGAAGGCATGCACTTAGATCGTATTGAACGTATGGTTGAGCGTGATAAAAACCATCCTTCAATCACCTTCTGGTCTATGGGCAACGAAGCCGGTGATGGTATTAACTATGTAAAAGCTTACGATTGGATTAAACAACGTGACGACTCACGTTTAACCATATACGAAAGAGCCAATCACGTAGACGCCAAGAAAAAATATGCTCCACATCAAGATGCGGAAACTTGGATGTACGCACAGGTTGATAAGCTTAAAAAACGCTACATCGGCAAATACCCTGAGCGCCCGTTCTTTTGGGTTGAGTATTCACATGCTATGGGTAACTCTAGCGGTAACTTCAAAGAATATTGGGACTTAGTACGAAGCGAACGTCAAATCCAAGGTGGCTTCATTTGGGATTGGATGGATCAAGGTTTAGTCAAAAAAGATGAAAATGGTAATGAGTTTTGGGCTTATGGCGGAGACTTTGAACCAGAGGGGGTATATAACGATGGCAACTTTGTATTAAATGGTTTAATTAATCCAGATAGAACGCCACATCCTGGTTTATTTGAAGTTAAAAAGATTTACCAAGAACTGCATTTTAGCAAAACTGCCGATAATCAATTTGAGCTTTACAACGAGCAATTTTTTGCTGACTCTTCAGCGTATGATATTGCTTGGCGTTTAATTGAAGATGGTGTTGTAGTTAAAACTGGGCAAGTTGATGCTGTTGCAAAACCACAATCAAGCACAACATTTAGCTTGGCTGAACAATTGCCATCGCTAAAAGCAGGTAAAGAATACTTTATTAACTTTTATGCAACGGCAAAAGGTGAACACCCGTTAATTGATAAAGGCCACTTGTTAGCTAGTGATCAAATTGAATTACAACAAGCCGCACCGGCTACATTTGCCAGCCAAGATGGTAGTGTAAGTGTCAGTAATAATGATAATAGTACTGTTGTAAGTACTGGTGATACAAGCTTAAGCTTTGACGCTGATGGTTATTTGAATTCGTATAAATTAAATGGCACAGAGTTACTCATTGAACCGCTTAAATTTAACCTTTGGCGAGCGCCTGTCGATAACGACTTTGGTGGTGGTGCAAAAGCGTATGTAAACCGCGCAAAAACGTGGAAAGATGCAACACAAAACCAACAAGGTAAAGGCATAGAAATCATTGCTAAAACTGATGATGCAGTTACCTTGCAGCAAACGGTTGAACTAGCCGATGCTCAATCAACAGCAACCTACAATTACACGGTTAATGGCATGGGTGAAGTTAAAGTTGATGTAAACTTTGATTTTGCTGGTGATGCTAGTGAAAAGGTAATAATCAAAAATACAAAAGGCAAGGTTAACAAGTTTAGTGCAATTCCACGTATTGGTACTAACTTCCAAATGCCTGTTGAATTTGATCAAGTGACTTACTATGGTCGTGGTCCGCATGAAAACTACTGGGACCGTAAAACATCTGCATTTGTTGGTATTTACCAAGGTATTGTTGCAGACATGGCCTTTGACTACATTCGTCCGCAAGAAAACGGTAACCGCAGTGATTTACGCTGGGCGACACTGACCAATAAAGATGGATTAGGGCTTAAAATCTCAGGTTTACCGAACTTTGACTTTAGCGCTCATCATCAACCACTAAGTGATTTTGACCCGGGCTTTACAAAAGCACAACGTCATCACACAGACATAGTTAAACAAGACTTAGTGAATGTGAACGTTGACTTTAAACAAACCGGTATAGGTGGTGACAACAGCTGGGGCGCTACAGCGTGGAAGAAGTACCAGCTTAAACCTAAAGACTATAGTTATTCATTTACCCTATCGCCAATTACCTCTGCCCCTAAGTATGAAACAGAGCAGACAATTAAAATAGGTACTCATAACGAGTTATAGTAATAAAAACGCCCAAGCAAAGATTATTTGTTTGGGCGTTTTGCTTTTAAGCTTAAATGGAAAACCATAAACACTTAACTATCATCAACGCGAGTAGCATTATGATGCGATATTTAACCAGAATAGCTTGCATGTCTAGCTTATTACTCATGTGTACTTTTTCAGCCCTAGCAGAGCAGCGAACGGGTAGAAGCCCTGCCAGAGACATAAAGGTACCCACCGGTATAACCTATGAAGTTATGTCCTATGGGGATTCTGTTGAGCCAAGAGCAAACCAAATCGGCATAGCCTATAACAAGTCGAGTACCGAGCTTAAACCAACAGTGGTGTTTATTCATGGTGGTGGCTGGCGAAAAGGCGATAAAGATGATGCCGCTTGGATGGCAATTAATGCTGCACAAAAAGGTTATATTGGTATTACTGTTTCTTATCGATTACTAGCGGACGCACCATTTCCTGCCTGTATAGAAGATACCAAACAAGCGATTCGTTTTATAAAATCGTTAAGTCCAAACATACCCATTGATACTAAGAGGATTGGCCTATGGGGTTATAGTGCCGGGGCGCATTTGGCATTGATGGCGGCACTATCACCTGAAGATGTTTTTAACAGTGGTAAGTATGCTCAATATAGCAATGAGGTTAAGTCTGTTTTTGCAGTTTCCGGGCCAACGAATTTTATCAAACGTATCGGTAAAAAATCTGGTATGAAATTATTCAGTAAAGAGCAGGCGGAAAATACTGAGTTTTTAAACGCTATTTCGCCACTCTCTTACATCAATAAAAAACAAGCGCCAGTGACAATTTTGCATGGTGATGAAGACCGTTTGGTAAAGCCGTACCACTACCTGGACTTTAAGCATAAAGCAGCAGAGTTAGGTGTAGAAAACTTCAATTTAATTGAAGTTAAAGGTGGCAATCACACCTTTTACTTTAAGAAAAAGTCATTAGTAAAGCCGATATTTAATGAATTTATTGAATCGCTCTGATGATGTAAATTATCTAAATTTGCCCAACATAATAAATAAGAATATTGATGATGACTCCTAAAACAAGTGGTGCTTTCATTTTGCTATTAGCATCTTTATTCGCGCCTTCTTTAGCAGCGCAAGAGATGCTTTATTTGTCATCAGGTGATGCAATAGAAGTAAAGAAAGTCAATGATCAAACTGGCGCATTAACCAATGTTCAAAAAGTAGAGCTGAAGGGGATTTCGGTATTCACTTTTTCTCACAACAAAAAATTTCTTTATGCCCGCGCGCTCATCAATGGCAAACGCAAACAAAATTCAATTGCCACCTATACAGTTTCCGACAGCGGCAGATTAACACTTATTCATAACGCTCCTATCGATGGGAAAACTACCGAGCTTAAAAGCGATGCAAGTGATCAATTTATCGCGGGTGCAGATTATGGCAAGGGAGCAGTCTCCATTTGGAAACTCGATAATGGCGTTTACAAGGGAGAACTGGTACAGCAGGTGAAGCTTGAACAAAAAGCTCATGCAGCACGATTTTCTCCCGATAATAATATGCTGTTTGTTCCTGCTACCGGCCCCAATAAAATATTTCAATTATCGTTTGATAACGCTACAGGGAAGGTCGAACAGATTGACCCGGCTTTAGGGCCACAAAAAGGCGCATTACAACCTCGGCATTTACTATTTCACCCAACATTAAATGTTGCCTATTCAACACAAGAAAGAATGCAGCCGGGTGTCGCTATTTGGCAAGTAACAGCAGGTGGAACACTCACCCTGAGTCAAACACTAACCAATAGCGATGACACAACAGGGCGAATAACCAATGCAGATTTACATATGTCACCGGATAATAAATTTTTATATATATCCAGTCGCGATCAGCAAAAGCAATTCGACCAAATCATCGCCTATAAGATACACCCTACAAGTGGACAATTAATCCTAGTTGAGAAGTTTGCCAGTGAGCACTTTCCCCGTTCATTTACCATAAATAAACGCGGCGACTTTCTTTATGTTGCCGGCCAAAAAGAAGACAAATTAGGCGTTTATCAAAGGGATAAGGAAACAGGACACTTAACTAAAGTAGAGCAATATAACACTGGTAAAAATCCTATTTGGGTTGAAACCTTAATTTTAGAGTCGAAAGAAAAACAATAAATGTTATGAATAAAAATAAAACCACCATTATTAAGCGCAGTTTACTGACTATATCAATACTCGTTTTGGCGTCTTGTAGCAAACAAGACGTTGGCTCATCTAATGCCAAGGACGATTCGTTAGAGCAGCTTAACGCTGTTGCTGATATGGCAGCAAACATGGCAGGTAAGGCCGAGCAAGATAAAGGGTTACCTCATCGTTACCAATTACAAAACCCATTACCTATTACTGAAAAGGGACAATGGTTTAAAAACGCAGGTTTAGGTCTGTTTATTCATTGGGGACCTGCCTCAATTCCAGATATTGAAGATGTCTGGCGTATAAGGCAGGCCAAAAAAGGAGAGCCAAACCAGCCTAAAGTGGTACCCGAAGATTACTACAATCGCGCGCCTCAAGGATTTACCGCCGAAAAATATGATCCTAAAATGTGGTTAGATGCCGCTAAAAAAGCTGGCTTTAAATATACTGTACTTACCTCAAAGCATCACGATGGTTATACGCTATGGCCAACTAAGCACACCGATCTTGGCGTGCAAAAATACCTGGATAGTAAAGACTTATTGCAGCCTTATGTTGATGCCGCACGAGCTAATGACATGAAAGTCGGTTTTTATTTTTCTGCAGTTGATTGGTATTTAGATAAAAATTACATGAACTACAAATGGGGTAATGATGCTATAGGTTGGGACTTTTCTGGCCAACCACTAGCGCGGAAATCAATAAAACCATTACCTATGGAAATCATTGAACAAAAGCGTCAAATGGCCTTTGAAGTGATGGATAAATATCGACCTGATATTTGGTGGTGGGATACCGGATTACCTGTTAGTTATGACGAAACTGTCAAAAAATATAACCCAGATATGCTCTTTAATAATCGTGGAAATTTTTACCACGACGGTAAGAAAAAAGGAAAATTTCCAGGATCTCATTATGTTACCCCGGAAGGGTTTCATACCCTAGAGTGGCAATACATTAAAAAATTGATTGAGCAAGATACTGCATGGGAAGTGTGCATGACCTTTAACCGTTCAGGTTGGTTTTATCATGCAAATAATGACTTAGGTAATCAGACGGGCAACTTAACCGATACCTTATATGCGCTTGCTAGAATTCGTTCATGGCAAGGTAACATGTTGTTAAATATGTCTCCACGTGAAGACGGCACCCTCGCACCTGCCAATTATGAAGCAATGGAAAAAATGAGTAATTGGATGGCGTGGGCTGATGTATCGGTATTTGATACGAAAGGAACACATTTTCCAGAGCAATCAAATGTCCCTATTACCACATCTAGCGATGGCAAAACTTGGTACTTACATGCAAGACCTGGTGAGCAGAAAGATTTTAACTCTTGGGGACGATGGAAAAAACCATATTACACCCATACTGAACCTGGAAAACCAATCAAAGTACAAAGCGTACCCGCAGTTACATCAGTCACTTTATTACGAACTGGTGAAACCATCGAGTTCAGCTATAAAAACGGTGAGCTTGTTATCGATAACCCTCCTGCAGGACCTGATGGCCTACATGAAGTGATTAAATTAACCTTAGTTGAACATAAATAATAAATAGTAAAGCAGGGCTTTAGTTCGGCTAATAGTCTTAATTTTGACTATTAGCTCTTTAACTTGTATATTTATATATAGTAATATTTATCATACATAATGTGAGTGATGTGTTAAATATAAGGTGTAAAAGCTTAACAACAATAACTAGATCTGCTTTTGCTAAACAGAGACATTAGATGAAAACTTTACCCAAATATTTGATCGTGATTTTAGCTTTGATAGTTATTTTTACAACACTCAAACCATTTTCTGAAGATAACCAAAACGCTCGAATAAAAGAAAATATAAACCGTGATTGGCAGTTTACCTTTAGTTCTGATACCGATGATTTTTCAAATAAAGGTGCAAAGTTAGCACAATGGCAAAACGTAGGTTTACCCCATTCATTTAGTCTGCCTTATTTCCGCTCGGAAAGTTTTTATACCGGTTTTGGCTGGTATAAAAAATCGCTTAAAATTGACCAAGAATGGTTAAATAAAAATATATCTCTTGAGTTTGATGGCGTGTTTCAAGTCGCTGAAATTTATCTAAATGGCGAAAAAGTTGGTGACCATCGTGGTGGTTATACTGGCTTTACTGTTGATATATCGAAAGCGGCAAAGGCAGGCGAAAACTTACTAGCCGTTAGGGTAAATAACCTTTGGGATGCACAACTTGCTCCTCGCGCTGGTGAGCATGTATTTAGTGGCGGTATTTACCGTGATGTTTATCTTAGTGTAACTCACCCTTTGCATGTTGCTTGGAACGGTACATTTGTAACTACCCCAATAGTTAACAAAGAAAATGCGACTGTTAATGTACAAACCACGATAGAAAATAACAGTAGCAAAGCCAGAAACTTCACCTTAAAAACACTAATAGTTGATAGTAGTGATACTCAATTAATTGAAATGGTTTCTAAACTAGCTATTGGAGCCAATGAGGCACTCGAAATTGAGCAACTCAGTGATGAAATAAAGCAACCAAAATTATGGTCGCCAGACTCACCAAATTTGTACCAAGCTAAGACCACCATTTATGAAAACAATACAGAGGTTGATAGCTACCTAACGCAATTTGGTTTTAGGTGGGTAGAGTGGACTGCCGACAGCGGTTTTTTCTTAAACGGCGAACATTTGTACCTTGAAGGCGTAAATGTCCATCAAGACCATGCAGGTTGGGGCGATGCCGTAACCAAAGCCGGTGTTTACCGAGACCTAAAATTAATGAAAGACGCCGGCTTTAATTTAATTCGTGGTTCGCATTACCCTCATCATCCTTACTTCACCCAAGTGTGTGATGAACTTGGTTTAATGTTTATTCCTGAAAATAGTGTTTGGGGCATCGGTGGCTTTAAAGAAGATGGTTATTGGGACTCAAGTACTTATCCTATTCATGACAAAGACAAACAAGCTTACGAGGAAAGTGCAGCCGCTAGCCTTGCAGAGCTAATTCTTATTAATAGAAACAGTCCTTCGGTTATCGCATGGAGCATGAGTAATGAACCATTCTTTAGCGCCAATGCCGTCATTGACGATATGAAGGGCTTGCTCAGTGATATGGTCGACTTATCACATAAGCTTGACCCTACTCGAAAGGCAATGATTGGTGGTGCTCAACGTGCAGGCGTCGACATATTAGGGGATATTGCTGGCTATAACGGTGATGGTGCAACCAGAGATAGAGATCCTGGCATGCCAAATATGGTTAGTGAGTATGGCTCTTGTGTTACCGACCGTCCAGGGGAGTATGACGCTTGTTGGTCCTCTCATTTAAATGGTGGTGAAAAGCCTAAATGGCGCAGTGGACATGCAATTTGGTGTGGTTTCGACCATGGCAGTATTGCTGGCAATATGGGGGAAATGGGCATTGTCGATTTTGCTCGTATACCAAAGAGATCTTGGTATTGGTATCGTAATTACTTTAAAGGCATTGCGCCTCCTAAGTGGCCAATTCAAGGAACACCTAAAAGCCTAAAGTTGTTTGCTGATAAAACAACAATTAAAGGTACAGATGCTACCGATGATGCTCATATCAATGTACAAGTATTGGATGCCAATGGAACGCATATTTCCAACAGCCCAACGGTTACTTTAACCATAGTTTCAGGCCCTGGAGAGTTTGCTACTGGTAGAAGCATTACCTTTAAAAAGACCACTCGTAATGATATTCAAATCTTAGATGGCCATGCTGCCACTGAGTTTCGCTCTTATCATGGTGGTGTCACAGTAATTGAAGCTACATCTTCCGGCTTAGAACCAGCTCAAATTGAAATAACTACAATGGGTACACCTTTATTTGAACAAGGTGTTTCAAAGATAGTAGAAGACCGACCTTATATTGATTATCGCTTAACCAAAGCGATTAAAGAGCAAGCACCGGTAAGAGTCTCAGACGCTCGTCCTAATCGTACTAACTCAAAAGGGACAAGTGATCCTAGCTATGCAAATGATGGCCACAAGTGGCGTCAATGGGTACCTAAGTTCGACAAAAATGCTAAGCAGGGTAACGTTTGGTGGGAGCTGGATATGGAGAATTTCTATGACGTTGAGCGCGTTGAGTTTTCTTTTAAGCCGGCAGCCGATGTAAAAATTGATATTGAAACATCAACCAATCAAAAAGACTGGGTAACCGTTGCCGATGGTAAATTTGTAAAAGCTGGCACACCCAATGTTAGCTTTGACGTAAAAGACAATACCAAGGTGCGTTTTTTAAAAGCAACCTTTTCAGTCGATGATACGAGCAAACCTTTCGGAGTGGGTGAAATAGAAGTGTTTGGCAGTACCAACTAGAAATATAAAAATAGAGGAATTACGGTTTGAATAATAACAACTATATTGCAATAACAAACTCATTAAAATTGGCGGGCATTGCAATAACTACATTTATAATTTCGGCTTGTGGTGAACCTGAAACCGCGACTAAAGGAGCCAGTCTTTCTGTAAAAAATAAATATAGCCAACCAATCAAAGTTAGCACAGGTAAACATCGTCTTTGGTATAAAAAACCTGCGACAGATTGGATGACACAAGCATTGCCCATTGGTAATGGTTTTATGGGGGCGATGCTATTTGGTGGCATTGAAGAAGACCGTATTCAATTTAATGAACAATCGTTGTGGGCAGGTGGTCCTGGTAGTAGTGAAAGCTACACCAGCGGTAATCGTAAAGGTGCGTATAAAGTATTACCTGAAGTACGAAAATTAGTGAATGATGGCAAGTTTGAGCAAGCACATGCATTAGCAAAAACAGAGTTAACCGGTAAAATTAGCAAAGAAGAAAAAAGTGCTAAAGGTCATAGTTTTGGTGACTTTGGTGCGTATCAAGCGTTTGCTGATGTCTATGTTAACCAAGTGGTCAAAAATGATACCTCAAATTACACCAGAACGCTGGACCTTGAGACTGGCTTAGTTACTGTGAAGTACCTTGATGGCCAAATAAATCATAAACGTGAATATTTTGCTAATTACCCGTCAAGGGTCATGGCATTTCGTTATGAAAACGATGCGAAAGCCGGCGTAGATTACAGCGTTCGTTTAGATTCTTTGCACCCAACTCAAGTGCACAGTGAAAGTAATGTTTTAATTTTAACAGGCCATGTTGCTGACAATGGCATGGCAATGGAAGCAAGATTAGAAGTTCGTGTTGAAGGTGGCGAAGTTAACATTAAAGATGGTCTGGCTCACATTGTTGGCGCTAATGCCATGACTTTAGTACTTACTGCAGCAACCGATTACCAAGATGTAGCACCTAAATACAAAGGCAATGATTACGCTAAATTTAACCAAGAAACGTTAGCATCAGTTGCGAGCAAAGATTATCAATCACTACTAATAGAGCATGTTAGTGATTACCAGTCACTGTTTCACCGAGTTGCTCTTACGCTAGATAATGGTGGTGATTCAAACTCTGAGATGGCAACAGATCAACGTATCCTAAATTATAGTAAAACAGCAAGTGACGTAGACTTAGAAGCGTTGTTTTTTCAGTACGGCCGTTACTTACTCATTAGTAGCTCGAGACCGGGATCTCTACCGGCTAATTTGCAAGGTAAATGGAATGACTCTCTGGTTCCTGCATGGGCATCAGACTATCACTTTAATATTAATGCTCAAATGATTTACTGGCCTGCAGAAGTGACTAACTTAGCAGAAACTCATGAACCACTCCTAGAGTACACTCAAAGTTTAGTTACGCCAGGTCAAGTAAGTGCCAAAGCCTTTTTTGGGGTAAATGGTTGGGTGGTCAATACGATGAATAACATCTTTGGTTATACCGCTACTGGTTGGGGATTTCCTTGGGGCTACTTTCCTGCTGGAGCTGCTTGGTTAAGTCAGCATCAGTGGCAACACTATGACTTTAATGGCGAACAAGCTTATCTCGCAGAAGGTGCACTGCCTACTATGGAGCAAGCGGCATTATTTTGGCTAGAGTACTTACAAGAAAATGAGCAGGGCCAACTGATTTCTATTCCAAGCTACTCACCGGAACATGGGGGCATTTCTGGCGGTGCTTCTATGGATCACCAAATTGTTTATAACTTATTCACCAACTACTTAAGTGCTTGTGAAGTGGCTGCTTATGATTGCTCTTTTACAGATAGAGTAGAAACAGCAAAAGCAAAACTACTGCCACCGCAAATTGGTCATTGGGGACAATTGCAAGAGTGGGCTGAAGATCGAGATAATCCAAACAGTAAACATCGTCATGTTTCGCACATGTTTGCCGTTTATCCGGGAAACCAAATTGGACGATTAAGTACACCTAAATTGGCAGATGCGGCTAAAGTTTCGCTTAATGCTCGTGGTGATAATGGTACTGGTTGGTCTTTAGGTTGGAAAATGAATCTATGGGCACGTTTAGCTGATGGCGACCGCGCCCATAAGTTATTACAGCGCACCATGAGATTAGTTGGCTTCAAAGAAACCGACAGCTCAGGTGTGTTAGTAAATAATCATGGCCAGTATGATAGTGGCGTTTACCATAACTTCTTATCTGCTCACCCACCGTTTCAACTTGATGGCAACATGGGGGCAACTGCGGGCATCGCAGAAATGCTATTACAATCTCACGATAGTGCCATAGAGTTGTTACCAGCACTTCCTAACGCATGGCCTAGTGGTGAAATTAAAGGGCTACGCGCACGTGGTGGTTTTGAAATTGATATGGCTTGGGAAAAAGGTCAACTGAAGCAAGTTGATATTCTTAAAGTGGGTCATACCGTTAACGGCAAAACCGTTAAATTAAAGTATGGTGCTAAAGAGATAAGCTTTAAAGATGAAGCTGGTTTGGCGATGAAACTCAATGGTGCATTAAGCGACCTTTAATAATCTATGTGTAATTAAGCTACTTATGGGAACTCCACAACAGGGTAAATTTTATGAATTATAAATATCTTATAGTATTCATATTTTCCACGTGTTTATATTCGTGTGGTCAAAGCAGTGAACCAAATAAAGAAATATCAAAACCTGTTGTATCTTCTACAATCGATATTCCTATAAGGATCGAAAGTGATAACAAACCGAATGAGTTAATTAAGGTACTTATTGTTGATGGCATAAATAACCACAACTGGCAGGAGACTACCGCTCGTATTAAGGCGATTCTAGAGCCTAGTGGGCTTTTTGATATCACTGTTTCTACAACGCCATCACGGGAAGCAACAGACAAAGAGTGGAGCAGGTGGCGTCCTGAATTTTCTGCTTATGATGTTATTTTGAATAACTTCAATGGAGGTCATAACAGTAATGGAAAACGTTGGCCCGACGCTGTTGAAAAAGCTTTTGAGAGTTATGTAAAAAATGGCGGAGGTGTTGTTAATTTTCATGCGGCAAATAACGCGTTTCTAAATTGGCAGGCTTATAACGAAATGATTGGTTTAGGGTGGCGCAACCCGAGCTTTGGCCGAGGTGTGATTGTTGATGCAACGGATAAGCTTGTTTATATCCCTAAAGGCGAAGGACTAGGTGCTGGTCATAAAGAGAACCATGACTTTGTGATGACGGTTTTCGAGAGAGATCACCCAATCACCGTTGGATTTCCACAAAAATGGATGCATGCTATGGAACAGCTTTCTCATGGTCAGCGTGGGCCAGCAAAGAATATGACGGTGCTACACTACGCTTGGTCAAAAGACAGTAAACGTAATGAACCCATAGACTGGATTGTTAACTATGGTGATGGCCGAGTTTATACAACAATGTTGGGACATTTGATGCAGGAAGAAGGGTTAAACTTTCGCAGTGTTGGTTTTCGAGTTCTATTGATTCGTGCTTTACAGTGGACCGCAACTCAGCAAGTGACCTATCCTGTGCCATCAAACTTTCCAAGTAGTGATGCTATTATATTAGTCGATTAGTAAACTATGGCTCCGTTAATTAACAGAGCCATTGCTTAACCATTATACTTATTCTAAATAGAGTAAATTAAACTCATCTACTTAATCTTAATCCCCACACGTATTTTCCAGTTTTATTCTTAGGCAGGCTAACAATAATGTCGTTATCTTTATTCGTAAAAGGTACAGAGCTATTAGCACTTATCAGTTCTATTTTATTTGCATTAAATTCAGCTGCTTGTGGCAGTTTGACTTGTCCGCTTTCTGGCCAATCTACAAACCAAGCATAAAGTGTGTCATCCTTTTGGGTGTAACGAATGGCTTTTTTCTCATATTTCCAATTGCCGTTTCCACCTGCCTGTAAACTATTAAGTTTACCTGTACCATAAGTAGACCATGGTTTTGTTTTGTGAATGCCTTCACCATTAATTTGCATCCACTCGCCAATTTCTATTAAAGCTTTTTCTTGAGCTTTATCTAATGTGCCATCAGGTCTTGGGCCAATATTGAGCAGCAAATTTCCATTGCGGCTGACAATATCAATAAACCCACGCAGTAGACTATCAGTAGCAAAAGCGGGCTTTTCCCCTGCATAACCCCAACTGCCATTTACCGTATAGTGAGCCTGCCAAGGGCGCTGCTTTATTGCGCCCTCAAGTTGTCCTTCTGTATCATGTATACCTTCACCTTCTTGCATGGCGTCGCGTTTCCACGATAAAGCGACGGTTTTATTTAACGCTGAGCTAGTGTTGTAAAAGTTTGCGGTAACACGGCGCATTGCATCGCTAAAATAATCCTTGTTGTATTCTGTTCGCGCATCACAAACACCACCGTCGACAAAAATATAATCAGGCTGGTAGTTATCGATAAGCTCATTCATTACCCGCTCCCATTTCAGCGCATCTTCTGGGCGAGGTGGGTCGGTATCTTTGCGACGTTTACCATAAAGGCCTTCATTCGCAGGGTCCCAAGTATCAAACTGTGGACGAAAGTTATAATATTTCCAGTGTCTGCCGTAATGTGTTGATACGCCAGTTTTAATGCCTTTTTTGCGCATGGCTTCAGTCAACTCTTTAACCACGTCACGCTTTGGCCCCATTTTAGAAGAATTCCATTCAATTTCTTTAGAGTCCCACATTGCAAAGCCATCATGATGTATTGCAGGTGCGGCAAAATATGTGGCACCAGTGTTAGCGATCAAATCGGCGTAATAATTAGCATCAAATTTTTCTAAAGTCAGCGCTGGAATTAAATCTTTATAACCAAAGGATTTACGGTCGCCGTATTTTTTAGTGTGATGCTCCACAAATGACATCGCATAATCAGGATGTCTTTGCATATTCGGATTGTCAGCGGTGTAGTACATATTCGTCGGATACCATTCATTCTTATAGGCAGGAACAGAGAAAACGCCTAAGTGCATAAAAAAACCTAACTTACCCTCACTGTACCACTGTGGCACATCGTAAGAAGATAATGATTGATGACTTGTATCGTACTTTTCTTTGGCGCCAATACTGCTTGTAGAGAACAAAAGTACGAGCAAAATACATTTTAAAAGTCTTTCTTTGTAGCGTTTTACATTGTTCATAGTTGACCTAACTTAACCTATAAATTGTTGATCCTAAGCACCTTAAATATTATTACGATTGCGGCAGTTAATATTTAGTACTAAATTTTTCGATGATTATTTATTATACGAATTTGCAATAATTAATATATATCATACATAATGAATATGGAGTAGTATTTACTGCACAATATTCAAATAACTCTTAATTTATGTTGAACGTACTTCTAGATAAAAACGCCATCTTTAGAACATTGATATTTGTTTTACTTTCTTCATTTAACCTTTCATTGTTGATTGGCAAAGCTGAAGCACAAGTAAAGCTTGCCACAGTATTTGCAGACTCAATGGTTATACAACGAGAACAACCAATAAATATTTGGGGAACCGCCTCAGAAAATGAGCAAATTGCTGTTGTTTTTAAGGACGAAACTTATTACGGGCAAGCCGATAAAAATGGCAACTGGTTAATTAGACTACCCTCACAATCTGTAGCAACTGAACAGTCGCTAAAAGTTGTGGGTCAAAATACACTCGAGATCAAGAACATTGCTTTTGGCGACGTTTTTTTGGCCGGCGGTCAATCAAACATGGGATTTAAACTGAAAGAGGTTTTTAGCAAGTTTCCAAATGAAACCAACCTCAGCGATTACCCTGATGTTCGTCACTTTAAAGTAAAAAGGCACTACAACTTTAGCGGGCCTCAACAGGATATTGAAGGTGGGCACTGGCAAACGGCACGTGCTGGAACTGTAGGTAACTTCTCAGCTGTTGCTTGGTTTTTTGCTAAAGATCTATACCAAAAATATAAAGTACCGATTGGCATTATTTCTTCCAGTGTGGGATCTACACCGGCAGATAGCTGGATGAGTATCGAGTCATTAAAAGACTTTCCAGATGCTCAAGCACTGGCCTATAAACTAGGCAACGATGACTATGTTAAGCAATTAAAAAATGAATACCAGCAAGAGCGACAAGCTTGGCGAAAGCAAAATCCTAACAAAAAGAAAATCCCTTTTATCCTAATGCATCGCACCAGCCTGGATTTCAAACCAACAGGCTTTTATAACGCCATGATAGCGCCGTTAAAATCGATGAAATTTGCCGGCGTTATTTGGTATCAAGGCGAGAGTAATGCTAGATCACCAAAGAACTATGCCAAGCAGTTTACAGAGTTAATCTCGCTATGGAGAGATTTGTTTTCACAACCTAAATTACCATTTATGTTTGTGCAAATAGCTAATTTTCAAATGCCTGATGAAAGTCCAGCTGAAAGTAAATGGGCTGAGCTTAGAGCCGAACAAACGTATGTAGCAAATACGGTAGAAAACACAGCTATGGCGTTAGCGATAGATACTGGCGAACGGCATAATATTCACCCATTAGATAAAAAGACTGTAGGAGAGCGTTTAGCCTTAGCTGCGCGTAACCTGATTTACGGTGAAAAACAGCTAAATTATACCAGTCCATTAGTTGATCAGGCGGTTGTAAATAATGGCCTGGTAACAATTAGTTTTAAGCACGTTAATAAAGGCCTATTGGTAAAGGGGGGGAAGCTATTTGGCTTTGCTATTGCCGCTGAAGATAAGGAATTTATTTGGGCAAATGCAAAGTTAGAAAGCAACCAAGTAACGGTTTGGCATGACAGTATAAAAGCCCCTAAATATGTACGCTATGCATGGGCAACCAATCCTGAAAATGCAAATCTATATAACGATCAAGGGTTACCGGCTACACCATTTAGTATTGCGCTTAAATATTGAGGAAGGTGATGCAGCTTTTTTATGGATCATATGTTACGAAGCTAACTTATTTCACTATCACTTTTCATTTAATCGATATTGATACAGGCGGTAATTGGTCTCGCGCATATACGAGATTAACTCGTAGTATATTTGGTCTGTCATTGACACCAAACCACAATTTGCATTTTCGCCGTTACCACGGCCTGCGGTGGTTGAATTTGCCCACATAAACCAGTGAGCACCAACAATTCGTGGGTTTCTTAACGCGCCTTCTACAAAGTTCTTATACTTCTCACCTCTATTTCGCTGGTTAGACGCATAACCTAGACCGGTAAAAAACTTGCCTGCATCCAACGCGCCAAAATTAAATTCAGAGATGATAAAAGGTTTGTCTATATCTGCTGCTGGGTAGGGGTAATGTTCAACTTCATTTTCATAGGCGTTGAATGACAATATATCGACATATTTTGCCGCGACAGAAATATTGATGTGGTTTTTATGATTACCATGCCAGCGGCAACCTAAATAAAGCTTGCCCGGTGCATGGGTGTCGATAAGTTCTTTACTGGTTTTAAAATAAACGTCCGTCATATTGGTGTAGTGAAGGACATTTATATCTTTAAGTAAACGGTGTTTAACCTTATTTTTTTTAACCTTGGTTGTTAAAAGCGCTTGCCAACTTTTAAAGTTACTGCCGGCCATTTTATTAAAGGTTTCAATGTTTTTTAGCTTGTCTTTTAATAGCGCAATATAGACTTTTTTACCGGCACTATTTTGACCTTTTGCAAGAGTGCTAGCCGCTATACTTTGTGGCGTTCCCCAATGGATTTCGTTATTGATAAAGAAACCAAAAAAATACGGATCATTTTTAACAAGAGCAGCCTTTTGTTTAACTTTCCTTTCAAGTTCGTCTTTCCACTTTGGGTCAAACACATCGGGAAATTTTTCATGAATTTCTGGTTTAGTTGCACCAATAAAAACGGTATATGGTAGCTTTTTCTTCTCGGATGACGACGCGACGTCTTCATTCGACCAGCCGCCTAAGGTATTTAAGCCCCAGCTTTTCATTCTATCTAAGCTTATATCAAGGTACTTTCCTTCACTATTATCACCATACTTTCGATGCAAGTTCTTCAAACCATGATAATAAGTTTGGCCTTTAAAATATTCTTGGTTATTTGGGCTTTTATTAGGAATTCCTTCAAAGAAATGCTCCCTGTTTTTAGTGGGGGTTCCTACAGTTAATTTACCGGCACCATTAACGCCAGATGACCAAAAAAGATTGCCATCTGGATTTATTATCCACCATTTTCCTTCTATTTTTTGTGTTCTAAAATGTCCTGTAGCCTCAAACTTTGGTCCGTTGGCAAAACCTCCAAATCTATCCCATTCAATCGACTTTGGATGTTTGGCTAAGTCTTTTTGTTCTTTTTCTATTGCTTGCTTAAACTGAGTGTCGTCAGTTATTTTTCCGGGCCAAGTGTCATGTTTATATTGGCCATATTTATTAATAAACGGAAAGTAGGACGTTTTATCTTTGGTGTATAAATATGGTAGTGCAGGGCGGTTTTTGAAGATTCGTTTTAGCAGTATTTTTTGCTCAAAACCTTTGGCCGGGAAAGCAATTTTAAGGCCGTTTATATGTTTTGCATCAACGCCTTCCCAAATCATAATAACGCCATTAGGTATGCCTTTCATGCCAGGAAAGTCACTTTTATACGGATAGTCTGCTTTGGTGATTTGGTCGCGTATTAACACATTGTTATAAATCAGAGACTCTAGTGGCTTCAAAAAACCAATATGGGCAAGGCTATGCTGATTTTTTGACTTTGCCTGTGTTTGCTTCTGTCTTTTGGGACTTTCATACATAATAACGGGATCAAAACGTATTTGTTGCTGAGTTTTATTTTCTAATTCAATACTTAAAAATACCCACTGGGTTAAATCCCAATAATCAACGCTTGGCTTGAATACAATGCTACCTTTTTGACCCGACTGTATCGTTATTTCAATGCCATCTGCAGTGCGTTTCGTTTGTACATTATTGGTCTTATAGGACTCTGCAGTTAAAGTATTTAAATTTATAATATCAGAAGTTAATTCTTGTACAGCGATAACTGGAAGAGCCAATGTTAGTGCGAGTAATATAAATAGATTTTTCATTATTTTTATATTGCTTATAACTTAGTTTCAGGGTTCAAATTAGGTGCTTGATAGACTAAAGGAATAATTTTCCCTTCATCGTCAAAACCAATTTCATCAAAATGTACAGAGCGTTGTTTAGCAGAATGTGATAACACTCGAGAGTGATAGAACACGTACCATTTGTCGTTAAACTCAGTAATAGAGCCATGACTGGTACCAGCACCAACCGGTGTCATAACTTCGCCTACATAGTCGAATGGTCCAAGTGGATTTGTGGCCATGGCATAAACCAAGGTTGTGTTTTTTTCCCAGCCATTTGAGTACATGTAGTAGTAATATTTACCACGTTTAAATACCCATGGGCCTTCGCCGTACCAGCCTCCGCCAGTTTTTTCAGTATATTGTTCAATACCATTTATTTGCACAGGCTCAATATCACCATCAAGCTCTATCATGTTGTCTTTAAGTTTGACCACTCGCGGGCTGCGACAGCCAAAATACATATAAGCCTGACCGTCATCATCAATAAGCATTGCAGGGTCTATCGGCTCTTGACCAACCACTTGCTCATTTCCAGTTTTATCAACTAAAGGTTTTCCTAGTGGATCAATAAAACCCGAAGTAGGAGAGTTACTTACCGCGACACCAATTTTTGCTTGTTCAACTGGGTAATAAAAGTAGTATTTTCCATTACGTTTTATTGCATCTGGCGCCCAAGCTTGTTTTGTTGCCCAGGAGATATCATCTAAGTTGAAAAATGCCCCATGATCTGTCCATGTATTTAAATCTTTGGTAGAAAAGACATGCCAGTCGGTCATATCAAAATGAGCTTGATGATCAGTGTCTGAGCGGTCGTGTGAAGTATACAAATATAACGTATCGTCAAACACTCTCGCTGAAGGATCCGCAGTAAATATATGTCGGATCAGGGGGTTGCCTTCATTTTTAAATTCAACAAACTGGGATTCACTACAAGCAGTTAATAAGGCGAGCATTACCATTACCATCGCCCAAATAATATTCTTCACTGAAGAATGGGAGTTCATATTAATTGCAGCTACTTAATTAGCAACAAATTTAATCTGACCGAACACCTTAGGTTCATGAACATCGATATGCTCAGTCAGAGGTAAAAGCGACGATATTGAAGTCCTATCGCCTAATGCATCATTTCGGTCTTGACGAATTATCATAATGTTCCATACACTTCCTTCTGCAAGAGGTGCAAATTCAGATGCACTATGGAATGCCTGAATAGGAATAGCCAACTCCATAGACCAACCAACATCCTGGTCAGAGTTATCATTTAAACTGCCTTCAATTCTAGTTTCCACCTGATAAGATGGGTTATATGATTTCAGTGACACTTTTGAGTTTTGATAAAAATCGTTTAAGAAAATAAAATCATTTGCAGTTTTATTTAAGTTCACCTCAAAACCATAGTGAAGTTTGATCGGCTTCGCACTTGGCATCAAAAACACTTCAAAACAATCATCATAATATGGGACACCGTCTCGCTCGGTTTCTCTAGCCGTCAAATAACGATCTTCTGCATTAAATAAAAAGTAAAGGTGACTATCATCCCATAGCATTTTAACGTTAGATGCTTGTTTGTCTTTTGAACTATTGGCGTTATAAACATAAGATAATGGATAAGCTTCTGCCTTACTCCAATCTTTATCAGTTGCCATCCCGTCCACAACTATATGTTGCGCGGCTTTTTCTACCCTAATAACAGCAGAGTTTTTGTCTACAGCAGCAAGAGTGTGATTATAAAATGTGCCTAAGAACCATATTAACAACACTAACCTTTTCATATTATTTATTACTCCACCTATTTGTTAATTAGCCATTAATTGCTTAACTTTAGGCTCAATGGTCATTGCCCAGTTTTTATATTGCTCTTTATTTGGGTGCAATAAATCTTTCATCACAGATCTGCTTAAGTTGCCATTTGCATCTAAAAAAATATGATTGATGTCTAAGTAATGAACCTTCTCGCCATCGCCATAGGTGCTGATAATGTTGTTAATGTCGTCGTTTATTTTTCTTAGAGGATCATCTGTTGTTGCCCCTCTAGGGAAAACGGCCAACAGTAAAATCTTACTATTAGGCAGCTTGTCATTAATTGATGTTAGTATTTTTTTGATCCCTAAAGCTGTATCTTCAGGCTTGTCTTGACGATGACCTGTGTTATTGGTACCAATCATAAGCACGACCAACTTCGGATCTATATTATCCACCTCGCCATGTTCAAGTCGCCACAATACTTGTTCTGTTCGATCGCCGCTAAAACCTAAATTTAAAGCGTTTCTAGATTGATAATATTGTTGCCAAACCGACTTGCCTTTGTCATCAAAAGAATGAGTTATAGAATCACCAATAAAAACTAGGTCAACCTGTTCCATCTTTACTTTTAGTGCCAGTTTTTCTTCATGTCTCGGCATCCACCAATTTTTAGTCCAAGGGTCTGTTTGTGCTTCTGCTCGAACTGATTTTGGTTGTACTTCTATCGCCGTACAGCCAGCACACAATAAAACAAGGCTTAACAATAGATACTTCATCTATGATTATCCTTTTAGTGTTCTTAATGTTTTAGGAACTTGGTCGCAGGTGCCTGGTGATTGTTCAATTGTTTTCTTAATTTTAGCAAGTGCCTGGCGTTTGCGTTTTTTAACCCATTTTTGCAAGTCTTTATCGCTAGCTTCGGGCCTTTCCTTAGCAATCTCTATCTTAAATTGTTCTATAGATAGTTTGTACTTGGTCTGGAAACTTGTATAACCAACGCCGGAAGAAATGTTGCATGCGATAGCTAATGAATTAATTCGGTTTAAATGGTTAAACCATTTTTTTACCGTTTTGTCATTATGTGCATTGAGTTTACATTCATCATTGGCATTACAGACTCTACCTGATTCTTTATTAGGAGGAGATAGTTTGACGATAAACCTAATATTTTCATATTCATCAACTTTGTTTTTGCTGTACCGCCATTTTTCTAAGCTTTGCTCAAAGTCTTCGGCAAGGCTTAAAATAGAAGGCGAACTTTCTTTAACTAGTTTTATATTTGCAGGTTTAAGCTGATCATCGCCAGCATCTACCAATTCAAACGATAATTCAGCCCAACTATCTTTTGGTAAGTTTGTTCTATAAACCGTTCGCTTAGGCTTAGCCGTTAATGGGACTAAGCTTTCAGTACTAGTTTCTTCTGGCGTACTTTTACACGCCATTAAACTGAGTGTAAGTACTAACAAAACGAGCGATTTTAAATGCATTTTATGTTGTCCCTAGCTGATTTATTATTTTGTGTTTTTTAAGCGTTTCGCATCGGCGCCAAACAAGCTCCAATTAGAAATATATTCTTCAATTGTCGGTGCTTCTTCTTTAGGTAATAGCGCTTCAAGTTCTTTTAATTTATTTTGATATTCAGTTTTATTGGCCAAATTATGCCACTCGTGTTGATCTTTTGTGTGGTGATACAGCTCCATTTCGCCATCAAAATATTTAATTAAACGCCAATCTTGGGTACGTACAGAGTAATTACCACGGCCCCAAGTGGAAATCGCTGGCGCTGCAACAGGTGATTCTTGATCTTTCAGTTGTGGCACTAGACTAAAGCCATCAACATATTCAGGTACTTGTAGGTTTGCCATATCAGCAATGGTGCGATAAACGTTAATTAGGGTAACGGCTTGATCAACTTTTCTGCCAACAGCAGCTTGTTGTCTTTTATCATGAATAATAAATGGCACTCGCGATGCTTCTTCCCAAAGGGTGAATTTTTTAAAAGATTGCTTTTCGCCTAAGTGATAACCGTGATCAGACCATAAAATTACCACCGTATTATTCGCTTCAGGGCTGTTATTTACTGCATCCATTATGCGACCAACATTATAATCAACCCAGGAAATGCAGGATAAATAAGCACGGCGAACATCTTGCCATTTGTTACCTTTTTTGAACTTTTTATCATCGCCGGCGCGGCGCATTCTGTTGCCTTCTCTGCCTATGTCGTTAAGGTCATTGGCTAATAGTGCCGGTGCTTCAATGGTTTCTGGTAAAGCATCGTAAAACTCTACTGGACAATCAAACGGTAGGTGCGGTTTTACTAAACCAATGGCGGCAAAGTAAGGTTTATCGGTGGCGTTGCTGCCATGTTTTTTAATTGCATCGATACCGTAAGAAGCAACTTGATGATCAAACAATTGTTCTAACGGGTTAGTTACCGGTCGAAACGAGTTCTTTTTGTTGGTATGAAAGCCTTTGTTTTTAGCAAACACTTTTGGGTGTCTGTCGGCATCTAAATAATCTGTCCATTCAAGGTTACTGTACTCTGGGCCGTGATGAATTTTACCTGAGCCATAAGTTAAGTAGCCATTGTCTTTTAAAAACCTTGGCAAGGTTACGTATTTTTCATGTAACTGTTTATGAATATCGTGTTCATAAAATGGATACAAGCCCGAGTTATAAGGCTCTACTCCATAAAGCAGAGCATTACGACTTGGCGAACAACCTGGGCTAACCGTTTGCGCATTCATAAAGGCAACGCCTTGATTAGCTAATTTATCCATATTAGGTGTCATTGCTTGAGGATGACCACCCATATAACCTACCCAGTCATTCATGTCATCAACGGCGATAAATACAATGTTAGGCTGCTTTGCACTATTTGTTTTTTCAGCAGCTGTACTTGGAGCCATAAAACCAATAAGGGTTATAAAAAGCGCTGCAATTTGAGTAATTTTATTCACATTATTCTCTTAGTATTTTTATGATACTTTTAGTTATTCCGTAAATTTATTTGGGTTGTGTAATTCGATATTGAGCATCGTAACTTTTAAGCTGCTCTTTTTTATATCTAGCGCCTTCCATATAAAGATGCTGTGGTGTTGATATATCCCAAGTACCGAGCGTTTTTAACATTTTAACTACTCGTTCAGGGTGTTTTGCTGCAACATCGTTTAACTCGGCAACATCTTCTTTAACGTTATATAGTAGCGGTAGGCGATCTGGTAAGCGGATAAGTTTCCAGTCACCATCGCGAATACTGGCACTTACGGTAAAGCGCCATTTCATTTGTTGATTAGGATTACCTGTGTTTTCGCCAGTTAAATACGGGTAGACATTAACGCCGTCTATTTTATCTTTAGGTAATATTTCTCCACCAGCTAACGCAACAAATGTGGGGGTTAAATCCAGGGTAGTTATAGGGTGTTCATAACGAGAATTTGCTTTCAGACCGTTTGGCCAAGACATAATAAACGGTACGTGAATACCACCTTCTAGCAATATACCTTTTGAACCTCGAAATGGTGCATTTACTGTTCTAGACTTTTTGCCAGTACCTGGACCACCGTTATCGCTTAGAAATACAATAACGGTGTTGTCGTAAACGTTGTTGGCTTTCAACTCGGCAACAATTTTACCAACGTTTTCATCTAAGCGATGTATCATCGCGGCGTAGATACGGCGGTTTTCATTTTTAATGTGTTTATAAAGATCGATATCTTTTTGCGGTGCTTGTAGTGGCGCATGTGGGGCATTGAAAGATGCATATAAGAAAAACGGTTTGTTTTTATTACGCTTAATAAACGCAGCACTTTCATTACCAGTATCATCGGTAATATAGGTAATAGGATCGGGCGTTTTAAAATTACTTTCTAATGGCGATAGATAACCTTCACCATTTGGCTCTGAACGAAAGTAATCATGACCACCAACAGGGTAGGTCCAAACTTCATCAAAGCCTCGCTTAGGTGCTTTAAAATGAGCTTCGTCACCTAAATGCCATTTGCCAATCATGCCATTAACATAACCTTGTTTTGCTAATCTGTCGGCAATGGTTTTTTCTGTGATAGGTAAGCCAAAATACTCGCGATTATATTGTGGTCCGGGTTTTACATTGTTGTTATCAAAACCAAAATTTACCTGATTACGACCTGTCATTAGGCCGGCACGAGATGGCCCACAAACAGGTGCTGAAACATAACCTTGCTCAAAAATAACGCCGCTTTTAGCCAACGCATCAATGTGCGGGGTTTTAATTTCAGTGCTGCCCGTATAGCCAACATCACCATAGCCTAAATCATCAGCGAGTATAATGATGAAGTTTGGTTTTTCATCTGCTGCAATGGCAGGTGACATTCCAATAACGACTGCAAAGAGGCTTAACGCAGCCCCTTTAATAAACTTATTTGAGATCATAACTAACCTTTAATATTTGCCGTTTACGATTTCTTCTGTACGTGCATTCAATTGCTTCACCAGATCAGGGTTATCTTTTGCAATGTTATTGCTTTCACTTGGATCTGTGTTTAGATCATACAACTGATGATGAAATTCGTAGCCGCCGCGGATCAATTTTGTTTTGATAAAGCTTGGTTTCTTTTTGCTCTTTGGAATGAACTTATAGTTGTTATGGCGAAGGGCAACATTACCTAATGACTCTTCTAATAAATCAGTACGACCAGTTGCTGTTTTACCTAACCAAGTATCAAGTTGATCTAGACTATCTACCGCTTCATTCTCGCTAACATCTACGCCGACTAATTTTGCTAAAGATTTGTAGACATCCATTTGTGAAACAAGCGCGTTATTTACTTGTGGCTTAATAGTACCTGGCCAATAAGCAATAGTTGGTACACGAGTACCACCTTCTAAGCGGCTGTATTTACCACCACTGTATGGGCCTGCAGGTTTATGATCACCTAATAAGTCAACGGCGCTGTCCATATAACCGTCAAATAACACTGGGCCATTGTCACTGGTAAAGATAATTAAAGTATTTTCGGCAAGACCTAGTTTTTCAATTTCTTTAATCACTCGGCCTGTCATCCAATCCATTTGCGCAATCGCTTGTCCACGAACGCCCATTGTGCTTTTATCTTTAAATCTGTCGTTAGGCAATCTTGGTACATGAATGTCATGATAAGATTTAAATAAGAAAAATGGTTTTTCTTTATTGGCGTTGATAAATTCAATGGCTTTATCGGTAAATACGGTAGCAAAGTCTTCATCAACCCAATGTGCTGAAGTACCACCAGACATATGACCAATACGGCTTACACCATTTACAATGGTTTCATTGTGCTGTTTGTCTGCAACATATCTTAATAGCTCTGGGTTTTCATAGCCGGTAGGCATATCACCAATTTTACCTTTGTAGCTCACCGAAATAGGATCATTTTTATCTAAATTAACAATGTTATGGTTTTCAACATAAACCGTTGGTACACGATCACCAGTTGCCGGTAATAAAAAGCTGTAATCAAAACCAATTTCTAATGGTCCTGGTTTTATATCTGCATTCCAGTCTACGTTGCCATTACCTAAACCTAAGTGCCATTTACCTACAACACCAGTGGCGTAACCGGCTTTTTTCAGCATTGATGCTAATGTCGGTTTACCTGGCTGAATTAATGCAGGTGCGTCACCTTTTAATATTTTCGCTTTATTTCTAAAGCCGTGTTCGCCGGTTAACAAAGAATAACGAGAAGGAGTACAGGTTGCTGCAGAAGAGTGGCCATCGGTAAAACGAATGCCATTGTTGGCAATGCGATCAATTTCTGGAGTTTCAACGCCAACAGCGCCATAGCTGCCTAAGTCGCCGTAACCTAAATCATCGATATAAAAAATAACTACATTAGGTTGAGTTCTTTCAGCCGTTTTAGGCGCTATTTCTTGTTCAGTAGCTGTTTGTTCAACAGCCGCTTGACCACAGCCAATTAGCATTGCTGATGCGATAATGCTGGTTATAAATTTGCTAGATTTTATCATTTGTTTTTTGCCTTATTGTTCTTTCTATTCTTTTTATTTTTGCCATTTTGTGGAGCCTTTAACCAGCTGTTAAGATCTGGGAATGCGGCGTCTTTTAAATCTTTTTGCCATACTTGGTAGTCTTCATCTAATGAGTCATAACCGCTTTGTTCTTTAGGCAATAAATTATCCTGTTCAACGTGGTCTTTTTCCATATCGAATAAGTGTGATTCACTTGGGGTATTCACAATTTTATCGTTTCCACGACGCATCGCATACGAATTAGACTTTACATGACGCCAAAACAGAACATCATGTGGTTCACCTTGATTTTGGCCTGTTAAAAATGGAATTAAGTCGACTCCATCAAGTGGTTTATTTTTACTGGTATCAATATTTGCTTGTGCGGCAATGGTGGCCATAATATCTAACGAACTTACCGGCTTGTCATAGTCAACGCCAGCAGGAATAGTGTTTGGCCAGCGCACAGCAAATGGCACTCTTATACCACCTTCAAATAATAAGTTTTTGTGACCGCGCAACTCGCCGTTATCAGAGCCATTGGTTTTGGCGCCGCCATTATCTGAGAGAAATACAACCAGAGTATTTTCATCAATACCTTGCTCTTTTAACGTGGCAAGTACTCTGCCAACACCGTCATCTACAGCGGTTACCATTGCAGCATAGGTACGACGCTTTGTATTTTTAATGTGTTTATTACGATCGATATATTCTTGTGTAGCTTGCACTGGTGCATGTGGTGCGTTGTATGCAAGGTATAAAAAGAATGGGTTATCTTTTTCACGTTTAATAAAATCAACCGCTTCATTTGATAGCTCGTCGGTAAGGTATTCGTCGATATCTTCACGAGTTTCATTTCTTAGTAAGCGGGTTTTATACCAGTCAAATTTATATTTAACGTCATCTAAGTCGTTTAGGGTTAGTTCTTCAGGGAAGTAGCGATGACCACCAGATAAAAACCCATAAAAGAAATCAAAGCCGCGTTTATTAGGACGTAAATCTGGATGAGTGCCCATATGCCACTTGCCAATTATGGCGCTTTTGTATCCCGCAGGCTCTAGCACTTCAGCAATGTTTTTTTCACTGGTAGGTATGCCATTTTGCGGCACACTTGGGTCCATGGTTGGGTTAAAGTTAAAACCGAATCTATCTTGGTACCGGCCAGTTAGTAAACCCGCACGAGATGGCCCACAAACAGAAAAAGTAACGTAACCATTGGTGAAGCGCGTACCTTCGTTGGCAATTTGATCAATATGAGGCGTTCTGATATCGGTGCTGCCATTAAAGCCTACATCGGCATAACCTTGATCGTCAGTTAAAATGACAATTAAGTTTGGTTTTTGGACGCTTTGCTTTGTTGGTGCAGCACTAGTTGACTCACTTTCATGACTGTTTGCTGTAAAAGCAGTAAAGATGGTGGAAATGAAAAGAGCAATAGTTTTACTTTTTGCGACATTCATGATTTTATAGTAATCTTGTTTTATATTATAAATAATACATTACCACTTTATATTATTAAGCTCAATAGAATTGATAGTGAGTAGAGTTAGATTTTTGTAAAGAGATTGTAAATGCTGCTTATTGAAAAATACCTGAGAAAACTATGCTAAAAAAATCAAATACAGTTTTAATAGTACTCCTTAGTACACTTTTAGTTCTATCCGGTTGTGGTGGTAGTAGTTCAAAAAGTAGTGAAAAAGAGCCACAAACAAACCTACCTGCTCAACCAGATACCGATACTTCTGACCCCACTGATACGGATAACTCAGATCAGAGCGATAATTCAGATACAGGCGACACTGATACTACACCTCCTGTTGGCGTCGAAATTACTATTGATGGCATGCAAATAAAGCATACCATTCATCCTATGATCCAAGGCCAAGGCCTAATTTACTCCCATGAAGCCGATCATATTTATGCTGATGGCTCAATGGCACAACTTTATAAAGATGTTGGTGCAGGCTTTTTGCGTTACCCCGGCGGCACAGTGACGACCATGTATCACTGGAATGATTTAAACGGACAAGGGTGGACGGATAGTTGGAACCCAAATTACAACCGAGATAACGATGCATTGCCTGAAAATTACATGGACTTAGATGAATACATGGCTCTTTGTCGGGCATCTAATTGTGAGCCTATGCTAGGTATAAACATGAGTTCAGGCCGAAATTATGATCGAGACGAAGATGGTTTAAATGAAGCCATTGCCTTGCTGAAATATTGCAAAGAGAAAAATTTTGAATTGAATTACCTTTACTTAGATAACGAGAATCATCATAAAAAATGGTCAGCAGAAGAATACGCTAACTTAATTAACTACTACGTTCCAGCGTTAAGAGAGCATGCCCCCAATGCCAAGTTAATTGCTAATTGGACCAGAAGCTTTAGAAGTAATAGAGGCTCATTTAAAACCTTATTAGATATTGCTGGTAACAATTTTGATTATATTGATGTGCACTATTATTGGAAATGGGGTGTTGCCAGTTGGGAGCTTTGGAAGGAAACCACGCCGATGGTTAATAAAACCGAATGGTACGACGGTAGCAGCTATATTGAAGAAATTGCTTACTTCAAGAGTATGATGAGTGAACTCGGCAAACCCCATATCAAGTTGGCATCAATGGAATGGAATATAGGTCCAGGCCCGCACAGTGAAGATCCTCAGCATACACCATTTAAAACAGCCTTAATGCAATCCGAAATGCAAATGCAATTTATGTTGTCGGGACTAGAAATTGGTGCAATGTGGTCAACCCAGTGGCCTGACGGAGGTGATGGTCAATTTAGGTTTTTAGTGGATTCGGGTGATAATTATCGTCCAACGCCATCTGCAAAAGTGTTTGAATTATACAAGCATGCGTTAAATGGTGAGTTAGTGCAAAGTGAAACTGCCCATGAGCAAATAATGGTTACAACAGTAATTCAAGATGATGAAGCCTTTGTCTATTTGCTTAATAAAAGTGACAGTAGTGAAGATATCTATATAAATTTGAATGGTTATAATATTCTATCAGCCGACCAAGCCGTAAGCTTTCAGCACCCTGGCGTTTTTGAATACAATGACGTATCCCAAAATAATGAATATATTCAAGCCAATTTATCAGCTGATACCTTAACCATGATTAAATTGGTTATTGAACAACAATGAAACGGCTAATACTGGTTTGCTTATATCCGTTGTTAGTTTGCTGCAACGTTTTAGCGCAGCAACCAAGCCCGCTTTGGCAAGAAGAAAATATACCAAATTATCAAAATAATTCGGCCAAAGAAGTGGTTGTAGAACGCGATATTATCTCCATTCAAAATGTACAATCAGCAACGATTGAAGTGTATTTACCATCGAATAAAAACGCCAATTCAATGGCAGTGTTAATTCTCCCCGGTGGTGGTTATAACAGTGTGTCTTACGACTGGGAAGGCACAGATTACGCTAAGTGGTTTAATAGTCAAGGTATTGCCGCCTTTGTGCTGAAATATCGCATGCCACAAGCTGAGTCAGTACTTACTTCACACAAGGCGCCAATTCAAGATGCACAACGAGCAATACGTTATATTAGACACAATGCGTTAAAGTTTAATGTGGATAAAAACAAAGTAGGGGTAATAGGGTCATCTGCTGGAGGGCATTTAGCTTCAACCTTAGCAACTCATTTTACTAGCAGTTATTATCAAGCTAAAGATGCAATAGATAATGAAAATGTTCGACCTGATTTTTTGATGCTGATTTACCCAATTGTTAGTATGAAAAATGGGGTTACTCATCAGGGCTCTAGAAATAAGCTTTTAGGTAAACAACCCTCCTTTGAGTTAATTCAACGGTTCTCAAATGAAACAAGAGTAACCGAAAATACACCACCAACATTTATCATTCACTCTGGCAATGATAAAGCTGTTCCTGTTGAAAACTCGATTAGAATGTATCAAGCACTGGTTAAACATCAAGTGGAAGCAACCTTGCATGTTTTCCCTGACGGTGGTCATGGCTATGGATTAGGGCTTAGTAAAAGCGAAGCGCCTAATTGGACAGGCTTGGCATCGAAATGGTTACAATCTTTATCTGCCAACAACTTTTGATGATAAATAACGATTAGAATATTATTTCTTAAGTTTTGCATCCATTAGTTTTCGCAATTCCTCAACCGATTGACTGCTGGCAGAATTAATTAGGTTCTGCCGCTCTAATACATCATTTTCAGTGTGATAAAGCTCTTCTGATATCATCCGCTGGCTTTTTGTTTCTATCCATCGTGTATAGCGATAAACGTCTGTTCTAACTGTATATCCCATATGAGTAATTGGTTTGTTACCAGGCCAGGGGCGACTAACTTGAGAGAACGCTGCTTTTTTATGCGCTGAAAACGGGTCTGAAAATAATTTGTTAAAGCTACTGCCGTCAAGATTTTTAGGGGATGGTAAATTACAAATATCGGCAAGAGTTGGGTATATATCTATGTACTCTGTTATCGCATTTGTTTTAAATGGTTTTTGCCCAGGGATGCGAAAGATTAAAGGCACGCGAGTATCAAGCTCTCGCACTGTCACTTTTGTCCAGTGATTGTTTTCTCCAAGGTGATAGCCATGATCTGACCAAAATACTATTACAGTGTTTTCATAAAGGCCATTATCTTTCAATGCTTTAATTAATCGCCCGATGTTATCATCTACATAGCTCGTTGCCGCATAGTAGCCGTGACGAAGTCTTTGGGCGGTTTCTTCAGCAAAGTTCCCTTTATTGGGTAAGTCTGAAAAGCCTCTGATTTCTTTAAATTTGAACCAGTTAAGGTTATCTGCAGAGTCGGGTTTGGTTACTGGACCTAGTGATTCTATATCTTCTCGTTGATAAAGATCCCAGAATTTCTTGGGGGCGTTGTAAGGGGAGTGTGGTTTCATAAAACCAACACCCAAAAAGAATGGTTTATTAGTATTTTTTAACCTTGTAATTGTTTGAACTGCATCGGAAGTAATTTTGTCATCAACATACTTATCGCCTGAATATGTTGCAGACTCTGCTGCAATACCTTTAGCTTTCCCTGATTTGAAACTGCTTTTTAACACATAATCATTAAAGTGCGGTTCTTGAGCTAAACGGGCGGGTACAGACCATGATTTTTCATCAGTTATATTAGCGTAGTTGTGATAAATTTTACCAATAGACTCAGTGTGATAACCATTGTTTTTGAAATGTTGTGGTAGGGTGACAATATCAGGTACGGTTGAACGAAAGTGGGTATTCAACTTGTACACTTTGATTGAGTCTGGTCGCATCCCGGTTAACATAGAAGCCCGAGATGCATTACAGCTGGTAAACTGAACATGAGCCTTGGTAAATACAACGCCTTGTGTTGCCAATGCGTCGATATTAGGGGTTATAGCGATATTGTCCCCATAAGCGCCCAAATTCATTCTTAAATCATCAGCACCAATAAATAAAACATTAAGCTTTTCTGTGGCTTGTTTATCGGTTGCTAATGAAGTGAATGAAATTATAAGCAAAGCTAATATTATGCGTTTCATTATCAGTTTTCTAAAATTCGCCCTCAACAATTGTGACGCTACCACTTGACGTCCAACTGTCTAATTCTTTCTGCCATGCGCTAGTATCCCAGTTAAATTCATTGCCTAACTTTATCGCTGACTCTAGGTATTCAACCGTTTTAGCAAGTTGTCTTGGTTCCATTTTTAAATGAGCCATAGCTTGCAAGTAATGGTATTCTGGGTTATCGGCTTGCGGCTCTGCAATATCTGCCAATATTTCAATAGCACCGTCGACATCAATAAGTTGCTCATCTTTAGCGACTAATTTTATTTCTGCAGTTTTTAACTTAGCCGGAAGATGATCTTTTTCAGATGCTTGTTCAAACCAGAATAATGCATTGTTCTCATCGTTAACTACCCAAGGACTATCTTGTAATATTCGCGCTAGGCGATATTGTGCGTGGCTATGCTCTTGCTTGGCAGCCTCAAAAATCCAATGTACAGCTTGTTTAAAGTCTGTTTGTTCACGATAGAGCTTCAGTCCGTATTCATATTTAGCCATAACATAGCCATGTTCGGCCGCGGCTTTAAGTAATTGGTCAACATAACCTTTTTCTTGCTTCAACCATGGAAAATTCAATAATGCCATAGCTTGATTGTACTTATCTTTAGGCGAATCACTATCGTCTAGCTTACTGGTTAACTTTCGCATTTTAGTGTAGAAATAGTTATAGTCGCGTTGCATTCTCCATTTGTTATAACTGGCGATGCCAAGGTATGTACGGTTAACAAAGTATACATTTTTATCGTTCAGCGTTGGCTTTGGTAACGTATTAAATGATAAATCAAAAAGGACTGATTTTACGTCTCCGCTAGCTTTTACCTCGGTGATGTTTCTAATAGAGCCATCAGGACCTACATCATAATCGGCAATTAGAAAATAAGGCTCTTCTTCAGGGAATGCATCTGACTCTGATTCAAAACTTTCTGCACTACTGCCCATGTCATCAGCTCCCCCAGATAAACCTCCACCAGAATAGCCATCATTCATTGATAATGAATTACTAAAACCCATATCTGTAACGATATTTGCATCACTCAAATCAGGCATATCATCGAAAAGTAGTTTATTGCTTAAGTTTTCTTCTATTATAATTGGCGCATAGTTTCGGTAAACAAGTTGTCTAGCCAATGCTTCTTGAGACGATTTGATCAGTTGTGTCACTTCAGCCTTTTCAGCAGGTTGTACATTAGCAATTAAGTTATTAACGATTTCTACAGAATTATCATAATTAAAATCAGCAGCCATCGAAAACCAAACAAGCGCTTTGATATTATCAGCAGCTGTACCTAAGCCTTTATAATGCATTACACCGAGTTGATAATAAGCTTTTGGGCTTACGGTTTCTGCGGCAACTAAATATTCATTTAAAGCTAAGTTGTATTTCTGCTCTAAAAAATATCTATCAGCTTTTTTGATAGTTGCAACATTGTCAGTGGCATTACTAGCACAAGTGATAAAAATAAATGAAGTTATCAGTGCTTTGATAACTGTATTGTTCAAAAATCGCATTTCGTAAAGTCCTTTAATAACTTAATTGATTTAATAATGAATTTAACTGAATACACATTTATTGCTCTGCATAGCAATTTTCCAATCCTTTAACATCCATGTTGGATTGCCATTCCTTCATCCCTGAAGTGAGCAAACCCTTTAACATCCATGTAGGGTTACCATTACTTCATCCCTGAAGTAAAAAAGGCTTCTCAGTACATGAGAAGCCTTTGTCAGTTAGAAGCGAAACTTATTTAACGTTAAATAAGCGTCTAGCCAGAGTCATAGTCGAAAAGAACAACATAGCTAGGAATCCAAATGAACCATTATCAGGGCTCTTTTGTTCAGTTTTAGCAACCATAGCACTTAATTGAATCGTTTCAGATGTCCACTCTGATTTGTTACCATCGGCATCTAATATATACGAACCATCATAGTCTCGAACATAGTTAGATACGGTAACCTCAATAACCAGTTCGTTATCGATATTAATTTCAGGTATGGTAAAAGTTGTACTTGCCGGACTACCTAATACCTCATTGAAAGTAATTGGTACCGAAGCTGAACCTGTTTCATTAGCACCAGGTCTAACTCTCCAAGCATAAGATAGTTCGCCTGCTTCGCTATCAAAAGAGGTTGATGCGTCTAGCATAACTTCTTCGCCTGCGGTTAACTCCATGCCCGCTAATGACATCCCGCCTGCGTCACTCAAGTAGCTGAGAGTCGCATTAGGGGTAATAACAGCTGGTGCGTTCGTTATGGTTACTGAATATGTTTGAGAAACAGATTCTAGACCATCATCAATAGTCAACATAACTTCAAAGTCTGCTTGCTCTGTAAGCATTTCTGGCGCCATGATGTTAACGCTGCCACCATTGACAGAAGGCTCTAATACAATGCCCTCAACACCTTTACCTTGAAGTTCAGTTTCAGGCACTAAACTCCACGTGTAAGTTGCATTGTCAGCATTTGGTATACTCGTTCCAGCGTCTATTGTAATCAGTTCTGATTCAACCGCTGCAATTGCAGTTCGTGGTGCTTTAATAAGAACAGTTCTCTTACTATTTTTTGGATGACCATCGTTAACATCTAGAATACCGTCATTATCATCATCGTCATCAAGGATAGCATCTGAGTTCGCAATACAAGCTTCTTCACATGTCTTCACATAGCTATCAGGTAGACCATCTCCGTCAGTATCAGCGGCGACAGAAGGATCTTCTGGGAAGCCATCAGCAATATCAATAACGCCATCTGCATCGGTATCTAAACCTGAAGGAAGCTCTTGGAAAGACAAGTTATCCATCCAAAGTCTAGCATCATCAGAATTATTTAAGTTAACTGAAGCATCACCAACTGTGTGCACAACAACTCTAAATGGATGACTTATATCGATGTCTTCTGGTGCGACGAATTCTTCTGTAAGCGTAACCCATTTGTAAGCTGATTCTGCAGTTGCATCTAACTCAACGGTTGTTACTTCCGCAACGTCATCTACAACAGGTGCATCTACCTTCACGTATCGATAAGAAAGCTGTACTGTACCTAATGCAGCAGCATCGGCAGAGAACACATAAGTAGCACCAGGTACAATACCTTCTACTTCACGGTATAAACCTTCTAAATGATTAGTACGTTTGTGGTTCATAAAGGCAACTACACCTGTTCGGCCTTCTGGTGCTCTAACGTCAAAACCATTTTCTGGTTGGGTTCGGGTTTCATTAATATATCGTGACCAACCTTTGGCTGTTTGCCCTATCGCTTGGATCTTATTACCTTCATCATCTACGCGTGCAGTAAAGATGGCGTTTGGCTCAGCAAAGCCATAGTTACCAATACCCCAGCCTTCAGTTATAAATCCAGTTACGGTTTCCATACCACCATCGAAGAAATACTCTAATGGGTATTCAACGACTGGGAACGTTTTCTTAACAGTAGCAGGTATCTCGAAAGTATTTGAACTCGCTACAATGTTGTCGCCATTATCATCAAGAATATAGGTACCATCGTAATCACGCAGATAGTTAGTTACCGTAAGCTCGATAGTAATTGGAGTATCAGCCTTCACTAATGGAACATAGAATGTTGGATCAGCGGCAGACATATCACTAAATTCAAGCGGAACACCACCTGTTACTTTCCATTTAAAAGAAAGCATTCCGTCTTCACTATCAAATGAAGCCGAAGCATCCAGTTGAATTTTTTCACCGTATGCTAATACAACGCCTTCACTGTCTAACATGCCAGTCATGGTTGCAGTAGGTGTAATAGCCGCTGGAGCATTAGTAACGCTTACATTGTAAGTATCACTAACTGTCTGTGCCGCACCGGCAACAGTTAAAGAAATAACAATTTCTTCTTGTTGAGCAATGTTAGTAGGTGCGGTAAAGGTAACCATAGAGCCATCTGGAGTTAATGAAACATTAGCTCCTGAATCTTGTGCCCAGGTGTATGTCGCCAATTCACTGTTTGGAACAGAAGGGCTTGCATCAATTGTTACTTCTTCACCTTCAACAACAGAAGAAGATTCTGTTGCAAACGCTATCATTACGCTTTGGCTAGCATCTGTCGGGTAACCATCGTTTACATCAAGAATACCATCACCATCATCATCGTCATCAATCACTAAATCGCTAGCTTCTTGACATGCAGCATCACAATCTTCGTTATAGTCATCAGGCATACCATCGCCATCAGTATCTACACTAGCTGCTGGGTCTTCTGGGAATGCATCAGAGCTGTCTGGCGTACCATCTTCATCTGTATCTGCTAAAGATGGAGGACCCATTAATGAGTAGTTATCTGTCCATAATAATGAACGTGGCGTTACACTAATATCGCCAGTAGCGGGGTATGCAACACTTGGTGCAGTGTGAATAAAGACAATAAAGTCTTTCGTAATATCTACGTCAGCAGGTACTGCAAAACTATCGGTTACATTAACCCATGCGCCATCGGAAACGACTTCGTTGGTTAACTGAACAACAGTTCTGGTTTCTTCACCTGTTTTAACATAAGAGTAAGCCCAACGAACACTACCTTTGTTGGCTGCATCACCTGATAGTTCATAGGTTTTACCAATTTGGATTTCTTCAACAATGCGGCCAATACCGGCTGCATCATTATTTCGATTGTGGTTACAAAATGCCACGGCTTCACTGTCATTTCCTGCAGGAATTGCCTCTGAACCTGCAGCAGGTTTGGCCGTTTGTGTTCTATCTTTGTTGATGAAACGACACCAACCTGATTTGAATCCCGCGACTTCTACACTATAAGCTGCAGTTGTACCATCTGATAGAAGCGGACCATTACCCCAAGCGCTGTTACCTGAGCCAAAGCCAGTTACACTTTCTAAATCACCACCAGAGAAATATTCTACAGGGTCTGGTAAGAACATTACTTCGTAATCATCTACCCACATTAAAGAGCGAGGGGTTTCTAAAATTACTGTTTCAGGATGAGCGTCACTAGGCTGTGTGTGTATATAAACACGAAATTGTTTGGTTAAATCAGCATCAGCTGGCACAGTGAATTTATCTGTAATTGTTACCCACGCAAGATCTGACACAACAATATTGTCCAAGTCTGTGTTAGTAACAACATCTTCACCTTGTTTGGTATATTCAATCGCCCATTGTAATGAACCGCGCGTTGCACCTTTTGCCGAAACACTATAAGTTTTACCTGATTCTAGGCCTTCAACAGCACGATAAATACCACCACTGTCATCAGCTCGCTTGTGGTTACAATAGGCAACGTTAGTGTTATTTCCAGCAGGTGAATGCTCTGTCACACCTGCTTTTTCAGAAGTTATTGTGTCATTAATAATACGACACCAACCCGGTCCAATTTGACCCCATGCTTGGGTAGTACCGTCAGATAACATTGGCCCGACATTAAAAGCTAGATTGCCACCAGCGTTAAAACCTGTGAGGCCTTCTAATGTACCTTCTGAAGTTAAATTTTCAGCAAGTGAAGGAGCACTTGCAAAGATTAACGTTGCAGCAACTGCTGTAGCAACTTTAGTTTTTAATAATTTGCTCATAGTTTTCTCGTATTCTTCTTTGTTGTGTTCCAACAAATGCTTTTTGTTGTATAAACTTTGTTGTTGAAAACGGATCATTATCTAATTTTTATTATTAGGGATAACGTTATACCTAATTTACACTCTGTAAAGAATTTGTAAACCTTTTTATCGTATAAATCATAAAATAAAGCGATTTAATTTAACCTTAGCATTATTTAATGTCAACAATATGTAGTTTAAGGTTTTGATAAATAAGCGTTTATATGTAAGATTTTAAGTGTTTTAAATGGAGTGGATTTTTTAGCTGTTTACTATTATTACTCTTTTAGCGTTTAAAATAGACAAAACCTTGCATTAAATAAGGTGGTTAACATCTTGTTTACATTACTTTCTGTTGAGTATTTATAAAAAACGCCCTTATTTATATGATAAATAAGGGCGTTTTAATAGATTTTAAAAAGTAGAGGTTTGAATAATAAAGCTAAAGCTCAATGGTTTATCAGCTCTTACATGATATTTCTGCATGGTTTTAGCCCCCCAACTGTGATCGCCACCAACGCCATGAATGGCTAAATCCAAGTTCACGTTGATATATGGGCGAACGGGTAAGTCATAGTAATGCTTGCGCCTGATGCGCGCGGCTTCTGAAAATTTATCATTTACATCAGTAATAGAGTACAAGTCGGTTTCATTGTGTGACCATGCTCTAAAGTTAAACGGTTGCATGCCTGTTACTTGTAAAGATACTTGCTCGTTAGCAAAACCAGCACTGCGAACATCGCTGCGGTTGCTGCTATCGGTAGCCGAAACATAAGGCACCTGGAACTCAGTCAACGATTTTTGGTAGTTGCCAATACGGGCTGCGGTTTTTCTATCTGGGTAGTTTTCAAATGGTCCTCTACCATACCAACTTATATCACTTAGCGATGGCTCTAAGGCAACACGCATACCAAATTTAGGCATGTACTTTTCAGTTATTCGAGCAACATCTGGTATATAGTCTGCCTGTACTTGAATATCGCCTTGATCATTAATTAAATAGACCAGTTTGTAATCGGCATTATTAACGATTAATTTAGCGTTAACTGTTATCTCAACGAGATTTGAATCGAGTGTTTTCGTGTTAATTGAAGTGATTTTTCGATACGCAGCGGCATTCATCCAGTTAGCCATTCGTTCAATAAACTTATTACGGCCTTGGTTGTTATTTACCGGTTTCCAAAAGTAGGGCGCAAGTGGTTCAACTAGTAACTCTTGCTTGCCAATTTGGTAACTACTGATCTCTCCGGTAATGGCATCAATACTAATTTGTTTATTATTTGTATTAACCAAAATGTGATCAGCCGTTTTTGTTACATCAATGGTTGCGTTATTGCTTTTAGCTATAACAGCGTATTGATAAGGACTGATAACAAACTGCTCAAAGGCAACTTCAAAACCTTTTTCAGCCCAAACTTCGTTTTGTTTTGTATGCGCAGATACTTCAAGCAATAGCTCACCATATTGTTTATCACTGTCGGCGTTAAAAGGGATACTAAATTCAGTCTGCCCTTTGGCTGCAGCACTAACGTTAAAGTTACCTTTAGCGATAACTTTATCTTGATCTTTCACTTGCCATTTAAAGTCGTATTTGGCCAAATCAGTGAAATCAAAGCGGTTGCTAATATTAATGGTTAACGGTTTTTCGGTTTGCTTGAACCAAATATTTTGCTGAACTTTTTTCGCTTCATAGTAACTTGGAAACGGCTTTCTATCTGCAGACACAATGCCATTAAGTAAAAATTCGGCGTCGGTAGGTTTGTCACCAAAGTCACCACCGTAAGCCCAAACTTCACGTTCATCGTTTAAGCTTAGCTGTTTAGGATCGCTGCCATAACTTACCATTGCAGTATTTTTAACTCGCGCAAGACCTTGATCTACCCAGTCCCATATTGCACCACCTACATAATTATCGTTGGCGTAAATTGTATCCCAATGCTCTTGAAAATTACCTAATGAATTACCCATAGCGTGGGCATATTCACGTTGAATAAATGGCTTGTTAACCTTTTTAGATTTCTTTAGATATTCATGCACATCAGTGGTTGTGCGATAACTGCGTTCAACAAAATCAGATGCCTCTGCATCGGTATCTGATAAAAGAGGACGAGAACTATCGATAGCTAATATTGCTTCTCGCATGGCCATAAAATTACGCCCAGCACCACCTTCATTGCCTAATGACCAAATGGCTATTGCCGTATAGTTTTTGTTGGTATGTACCATAGAGGTTGCTCTATCAATATGGGCGATAGTCCAGTTAGGGTTATCACCAAGTATTTTGTTACGCGTTTTATAGCCATGACTTTCTTGGTTAGCATCATCAAGTACATAAAGACCATATTCATTGGCAAGTGCGTACCAACGATGATCATTAGGGTAGTGACTGGTACGTACTAAATTAAAGTTACCTTGTTTCATTAATTTAATATCCAACTCCATGGTTTTTAAATCAACATAACGACCCATTCTAGGATGATGTTCATGGCGGTTTACGCCTTTGATTTTTACAGACTTACCATTTACCCAAAATTGGTTGTTTTCAACCTTGGTTTCTTTAAAACCAAACGACCAAGGAATGTACTCAAGTGCATTACCCTCATTATCAACAACCGCTAACATCATAGAATAAAGCGTAGGGGATTCAGCGCTCCATAGACTCACATCGCTAAGATCTAACGATATATTCCCTGATTGTTCACCTTGTTTTTGTTCTATTTTAGCTGATTGTTCGCTAAGTAATTCTCCATCTGGAGAATATAAAGTCATTTGCAATTGATGATCTTGAAATGACTTTGAATCATCAGAATTTGCTAGATCAAAATCAATATTTAAAGTCGCGTCTTGATAATTGTTTTTAAGATCGGTGCGAATAAGAAAATCTTCTAAATAAACTTGTGGACGAGCAATTAAATTAACGTCTCTAAATATACCGCTAAAGCGCCACATATCTTGACCTTCAAGGTAACTGCCATCTGACCATCGATATACTTCAACAGCCAAGTCATTCTCACCGTCAACTAGATATTCACTAATATCAAATTCAGCAGGAGTCATACTGCCTTGGCTATAACCGACCTTTTCACCGTTAACCCATAAATAGAATGCTGACTTAACACCTTGAAATTCAATGAAGACCTGTTGGTTTGCTAAGCTTTTATCAACAGTGAATTTACGCTTGTAACTGCCTACCGGATTACGATTAACAAAGTTAGTGTAATGCTTTGGTGGTTCGGTCATTACTCTAGGCTGGTCTTTGGCAAATGGGTAAGGATGATTGGTATAAATTGGTGTGCCATAGCCTTGAGTTTGCCAATTACCGGGTACATCAATTTCTGCCCAGGCGCTTACATCATGATCAGTTTTATAAAAGTCAGTAGGGCGCTTATCAGGGTGTCCTACCCAGTTAAATTTCCATTTACCATTTAGAGATTGAATGCGAGTTGAGCTTTTATTAGTTTCAGCATTTTCTTTATCAGCAAAAGGGCGAATGAATGCATGTCCAGCCACTTTATTGATACCTATTATTTGTGGGTTCTCCCAGTCAGGCACCGCTGATGATTCTGCAGCGACTAAATAAAAGTTAGCCAAGCAGAAAGTTGCAAAGGCTAAGGATATTTGCAAAAAACTTATTTTTTTCATAGGTATATCTCGTTGGTCTATTTTAATGCGTTTGCTGACGATGTATTTCACTCGTGGAAAATCAAAGAGTTTTTGTTTTAATTATTTGAAACTCAAGCATCACTAATTATTCAAAAGGATAACGTTTTCCTACGTGCTTGTAAATTAATATGATAAATACTATATTAAATCGCGAGAGATTTGAAAAGTTGGCAGTTTTTAAAAATATAGCTGTCGTTATTTCGTTTTACATTACTGAATCATTAGGTCACACAGCCAGTCGCATTACCTGTGGAAGCTGTTAGTTCTTTTATTGTGATATGTACTTATTGTTTAATTTAAAATCAACTTAGCTTCGTCTTCTCATACATACTCACCGATAAACTGGGTTTTTATAAAATTAAAGCTTAATTAAGGTGACTCAAATAATAAAAATAATGAGGAATTGTAATGAGTAAAAGTTTACCTGTTATTGCAGCTTTGCTGTGCGCCTGTAGCGCAAGTGTAAATGCCGCAGTACAAATTGATATTGATGGAAACAAGGTTAGTCACACTGTAAGTCCAATGATCCAAGGGCAAGGGCTTGTTTATTCAGAAGAAGCCGATGTGATTTACGCAGATGGCACCATGACACAACTATACAAAGATATAGACGCTAGCTTTTTACGTTGGCCAGGTGGCACTGTTGCGACTATGTATCATTGGAATGATTTGACCGGTGTTGGATGGATAGATAAATGGGATCCCTCATATAATTCTGCTAACGACGCAGACCCTTCTGAATATATGGATTTGGATGAATACATCGCGCTAACCAATGCTGCGGGTACTGAGCCTATGCTAGGCATCAATATGAGCTCAGGGATAGAATGGGATCGGGAAGCCGAAGCGTTACAAGAAGCTAAAGATATGATTTCTTACTGTATATCGAAAGGCTTTGATGTGAAATATTTTTATCTCGATAACGAAACGTATCACCATGGTAATGGTTACAATAAAGACCCCGATGGTGATGGTGAAGCGTGGACACCACAAAGCTACGCAGAACAAATAAACATATACGCTGCTGCAATAAAATCCTTAGTACCAGATGCTAAATTGATCGCCAACTGGACCGATAAAGTCAGAACCAACACTAGTGCATATACAACCTTGATTAATGTTGCTGGTGATAATATTGATTACATTGATGTGCATTGGTATTGGAAGTGGGGTATTTCTACCTGGGATGCATGGAAGGCTAAGACACCTATGGAAAACGAAACCGAATGGTACGACGGTGGTACGTTTATTGAGGAAATTGATTTTTTCAATTCACTTACTGCTTCACTCGGTAAACCACATATTAAGCTTGCGTCGTTAGAGTGGAATATTGCTCCTGGTGATCATAATACTAATCCAGAACATACAGCATTTAAAACGGCTTTAATGGCGTCAGAAATGCAAATGCAATTTATTCAAGGCGGCTTAGAATTAGCCTCAATGTGGACCACACAATGGGCAGGAAGTTCTACTGCTGAATTTCAGTTTTTGGTGAACTCTGACGATAACTACAACCCTGCGCCAATGGCGAAAGTGTTTGAGCTATATAAACATACCATGAATGGTCAGGTGGTTAGCAGCACATCTGCAGATAGTAACATTATGACCACCTCAGTAATCAAAGGTGATAAAGCCTATGTCTATTTATTGAGTAAACGAGATAGCAACGAAAATGCCATTTTTGTGCTTGAGGACTACAACATTTTGTCGGTTGAAAGTGCCAAGCGCTTTAGTGACCCAGGTGATATTTCTAATATCGGTTTGTGGAATGATGCTGCAACGGGCAACTATATGGCAACAATTAAGCCAAATACATTAACTATGATTGAATTTAACGTTGAGGCATTACCACCAACCAGTTTAATCACAAATGGTGATTTTGAGCTAGGGCTAAATGATTGGAGTTTGTGGAACAATCCGCAAGTGATCAGCAACGATGTTTATCAAGGTAATTCTGCAATAAAAATGCTCGATAAAGGCTCCATAAACCAAGTTGTGAGTGTTCAACCTAATACCACATATTCTTTGACGGCTTATTTGAAAACCAGTGATAGCAGTAAACAGGTTGTTTTAGGAGTACAAGATATTGAAGGGATTGAGGTTTACGATACTTCATATACACGGCATCAATTAGTGTTCACAACTGGTGCAAGTCAAACTACTGCGCAAATTTATGTATGGCAACCTCCTAGTGACGGTGCTTCAGCATTTGTTGACGATATTCAATTAAAAGAATTTGTCGCTGAGGTGGTAAACGGTGATTTTGAAAGTGGGCTGAACGATTGGAACACTTGGAATCCTGTTACTACAACATCTACAGATGTGCACAGTGGGAGTTTGGCATTACAGTTAGATGGCAACGCTTCAGCAAACCAGTTTATCGCAGTTAAGCCGGATACTTCCTATACCGTGACTGCTTATGCAAAAGTTGAAGATCCTGGTAACAGCAAAGTTGTGTTAGGGGTAAAAGATGGAGCTGATAACAGCACAATAGATAAAGTTGATGTTTATGACAGTGAATATACCCAACATCAAATAACCTTCACTACAGGTGCGAACATGGATTTGATCAAACTGTATTATTGGCGTCCACAGGCTGGTCAACAAGCGTCTCACCTTGATGATGTCAAAATTGAAGAAAATTATTAACCCATTAGTCTCAATCGTTAAGTGATCGTGGAAAATTGCTTCGATTAACTGGTTACTCATATAAGACTTCTATTTTTGAAAGAATAGAAGTCTTTTTTAAGATTGAGTATGGCTATTAAAGAACTTAGAACCAACAAACTAACTAACAGTAGATGTAATAATGAACATAATGAAACGAATTTTGCTAGCAAGTTTACTATTGGTAAACGGACAAGTATTGGCACAAGAAAAGCCTAACTTTATTGTAATTTTAACTGATGATCAGGGCTATGCTGATGTTGGCTTTAATGGCAGTAAAGATATTATAACGCCGCATATCGATCGTATTGCCAATGAAGGTACAAAATTCAATAACGGTTATGTTACTTATGCCGTATGTGGTCCCAGTCGTGCTGGTTTATTAACAGGAAGATATCAAGGTCGTTTTGGTTTTGACCGTAACCCGCATATGGATCCAACTGATATTAATTCTGGCATGCCACTAGATGAAAAAATGATTTCTGAGGTATTAAAACCTGTGGGTTATACGTCTAGCATTATCGGTAAATGGCATATGGGTTCACACCCTAAACTGCATCCTAATAATCGTGGCTTTGATCATTTCTATGGTTTTCTTGCTGGCGGCCATCGCTATTTTCCTGAAGATTTAATTTACAAAGATATAAGTGAAGGCTTAAATCAAGAGAATCCTAAAAAAGTTTGGACGTCTTGGTATTACACCAAATTATTAGAAAACCAAACGCGCATAGAGACCGATGAATATTTAACGGATGAGCTATCAACTGCTGCTGTTGAATTTATTAAACGAGAAAAAGACAACCCATTTTTCTTATACCTTTCTTACAATGCACCTCATACTCCACTGCAAGCGAGTCAGGAATACCTAGATCGCAATAAACATATTCCAAAAGGTAAACGCAGAACCTATGCTGCGATGATCACTGCGGTTGATGATGGCGTAGGTCGTGTTCTGGCGACATTAGATGAGCTTGGTATTGATGATAATACCTTAGTATTTTTTCTTTCAGATAATGGCGGCCCAGAATCTAAAAATGCCTCAGATAACGGTGAATTAAGAGGCCATAAAGGTGACTATTTTGAAGGTGGAATACATGTTCCATTTGCCATGCGCTGGCCAGGTAAAGTACCGGCAGGCATTGAATACTCCAATCCTATAAGTTCTCTCGATATTATGGCCACTTTTGCCGATTTAACTAACGCACCAATTGCCAAAGACAAACCACTAGATGGTGTTAACTTACTGCCATTTGTTACCGGTGAAAACAAAGGGCAACCTCACGATGTATTGTTTTGGCGTAATTTCGACAAGGGCATAGTTGCTGCTCGTCGTGGTGATAATAAAACCATTTTGTTTAAGAGAAACCAGCAAAAACATTTATATGATTTAGACAAAGACTTATCTGAATCCACTAATCTTTATAAAGCTAAAACAGAAACCTTTAATAAACAGCAAGGTGAAATGGCTGCTTGGGAAAGTGAGTTAGCCGATGAACCAGCTTTTAAAGGTTTGCTAATGGCTAAAAAAGAGCAAGCCAAAAGAGTGAAAGAGTATCAGAAACAAAATAAAAAGCAGAATCAAAAATGACCAATAAAAACAATTCTAGCCAAACCAAATCTTCATGTTGTGCAGCGAATGAAACCTGTGCACCCAAGGTGAATAGACGGCAACTATTAAAAGGTATTGGCGCTGGTATGGCGACTATGACAGGGGCATTTACTATGCCTGCTATGGCGGGGCCTTTTTCAAAGGAGCCTACAGGGCCAACTACTGATGGACCTATTCCCATAGATAAAAAGCTTAGTGCTGACTGGGTTGAATCACTCTATGCTCGAGGAAAAGCCACCACCTACAAAGGTTGGCAACAACTGCAATATATAGGTATGCCTATAAGTGGTATTGGTACAGGTACTGTTTATATTGGTGGTGATGGCAAGTTATGGGTATGGGATATATTTAACGAACAGCACGAAGGTGTTGTGCCGCAAGTTTATGAACATCCGACGCTTAGAAATGAGCACGGTGATAACAAAATTAAAGAACGTAATGGTGCCAATTATATTAGCCCACCTGCGCAAACAAGCCCATGGCATTTTGAGCAGGGCTTTGCTGTTGCCATTGAACAAGGTAAAAACAAAGTTCGTCGTACGTTAGATCATAATGGCTTTAGTGATATTAGCTTTAAGGGACAAGCGCCAATTGCTGACATTAATTACTATGATGCTTCAACAAAAATAAATGTTGAGCTTGAGGCAATGACTCCTTATATTCCACTTGATACCGATCGTTCAAGTTATCCTGCAACTATCATGCGTTATGTATTCACTAATAAGAGTACCAATGCAATGCGCTTGTCGGTAGAAGGCTGGTCAGAAAATCCCGTTCTTCAAAACAAAGCAGAGCAACAAAATGCCCATTTATTAACATCAAAGTATGTAGATCAAGGCGGTGTTGGCTTTATTTCCACCGCAGTAGGTAATGACTCGACAGCACAACAGGCGATCAACACTCTGCCAGACTTTGGTTCGTTTTCTATGATGTGCCTTGATAGTAAGAGCTCTGTGGCTATTGACTCAGAATTAGCCAAGTTAACAGCAAATTTAGAACTTAAGCCTGGTGAAACAAAAGAAGTAACCTTTATTGTTTCTTGGTTTTTTCCAAATCAAACCGCACTTTATAAAAAAGAACATAAAAATATTAAGCGTTGGTACGCTAGCAAATATGATGATGCAAAAGCAGTAGCCTTAGATGTGGCGAATTCTATTACTGAGTTAACCAGTCTAACCAAGCTTTGGCGTGATACATGGTACGACAGTACCTTGCCTCACTGGTTACTAGAGCGGGCAATTATTCCAACCAATGCTCTACAAACTAATACTGCTTATCGATTTGATAACAATCGTTTTTGGGCGTGGGAAGGTGTGGGATGTTGTGCCGGTACCTGTACCCACGTTTGGCATTATGCACAAGCGGTTGGTCGTTTGTTTCCTAATTTAGAAAGAGATTTACGCGAACGAACCGATTACGGAATTGGCTTTAAAGACAATGGCGCGATTCTTTTTCGGGGTGAATATAACAATAAAGACGCCACTGATGGTCAAGCTGGCGTTATATTAAGAACCTACCGCGAACATCAAATGAGCCCCGATTCTGAGTTTTTAAAACGTGTTTGGCCGAACGCTAAAAAAGCGCTGCAATATCTCATTTTAGTAGATGCTCAAGGCGGTATGCCTGACGGTATTCCAGAAGGTGAACAACACAACACCTTAGATGCAGAATGGTATGGGAAAATACCGGTATTAAGCTCACTGTATATTGCTGCGTTGCGCGCTGGTGAAGAGATGGCAAAGGTCATGGATGATAAAGAGTTTGCCAAACTCTGTTCAGGTATTTATCAGCAAGGGCAAAAAAATATTTTGAAATTGTTTAACCCTAAACATGGCTTTTTTACCCAAGAAATTGACCCGAACCATGCTGATGCGATTGGTATAGGTGAAGGTTGTTATATTGACCAAGTGATGGGGCAATGGTGGGCTAACCAGCTAAACCTTGGCCGCCTTTATGACGGAAAAACCATTCGTTCTGCGCTCTCAAGTCTTTGGGATTATAACTTTTGCCCAGATATGGGGCCTTTTAGAGATTCAATTGAAACACCAAGTGCAAAAGGTCGTACTTATGCACTTGCAGGTGAAGCTGGCTTAGTTATGTGTACTTGGCCCAAAGGCGGCCGCCAAGGCGACTGGGAAAAATATTGGCAATATGGTTATTTTCAAGAATGTATGACGGGCTTTGAATATCAAGTTGCCGGCCATATGGTTTGGGAAAGTGATCACGATCCTGAGTTTTTAACCAAAGGTCTGGCGATTACTCGTGCGATTCATGACAGATACCATGGCAGTAAACGTAATCCGTTTAATGAGATTGAATGTTCTGATCACTACGCCCGCGCGATGGCCTCTTATGGCGTATATTTAGCCGCAGCCGGTTTTGAAAGTGATAGCCCGAAAGGGCATTTAGGCTTTAAACCAAGAATGACAGACAAGGGCAACTTTAAATCAGCCTTTACCAGCGCAGAAGGTTGGGGAGCTTTTGAACAAAAAGGTCAGAGCATTACGCTTAAATTACATTACGGTAAGTTAACCCTTAATACGCTTTCGCTAAGGTCAGGAACAAGAGGATTAGTTGCTAATAATATCCCTCCAACGGTGAGCTCATCGCATGGTAAAGCGTCAATATCACGTGAGGGAAAAGACATCACTTTAAGCTTTAATCAGCCACTAGTACTTAGCGCTAACGAAACATTAACAATAGAGTTGTAAAATTTAAACTATGAAGATATCGACATTTAACAAAACAGTCATTGCACTATCTCTGGTGGGATCGTCATTAGTCGCGGGTGTTAATGCACAGGAAACGAATAGTGAAAATAACCAAGGCGCCTCGTGGCGTTTCCTCAGCCTTGCCGACTGGCATTGGGCTGAAAAACATATTATGGGTGAACGCTTCAAAGATTACCCAGCATCAGTTGATCAAAACATTGATACATTAAAGTTGATGAAGCGTGACTTTGGCGGCGATCTTATTATTTTGCCAGGCGACAGTAACGGTGGTCATTGGGATACGCCTAAATTTATAAAGAAATTTAATGCTAAATTAACGCCAAAGCAGTCTATTTTACAAGCTGGAAAGCTTTGTTATGAAGGCATGATAGATACCTTTGAACGCGGTGGTTATCCAAACTTACTGATGGCAGTAGGCGATCATGAAGTCGGAGATAACCCTTGGCCTGTTGGATCGGATGTATCTAAATACCAAGCTGAATTTAGAGAAAGTTTTGCTAATGCATTTAACTACACAAAAGATGGTAGTGAGTTTAAGTTCAATGAAAAAATTGGTAGTGCAAACTCAAGACCTTTAGGAACAAAATATCAAGATACATCTTATGCTCATCAGCATAAAAATGCATTATTTGTCACCATGGATGTGTTTCATCAACAAGATTATCAAACATCGCTTGGTGAGCAAGGTACAGTAACTGGTACCGTTGTTGGACCACATTTACAATGGCTAGAGTCGGTATTGTCTGAGGCGCGTAAAGACTCTTCGATAAAGCATATATTTGTGCAGTCGCATTTACCCGTAATTTACCCTGTTCGCAAAGTAAGTAGCAGTGGCATGCTTATCGATAATGGTATCGATAATCCGTTTTGGCAATTAATGCGAAAGTACAACGTTGATATTTATTTTGCTGGCGAAGTGCATGCCAATACGGTAACAAAAGATCCTGAATCAGACTTACTACAAGTGGTAACACGTGGAAATTTCTTTACCAACTTCCAAACCATAGATGTTAGCGATGATAAAATTGATATGACCTTGTATCGTCATTATGGCGAGGATACCTCGGATGGAAATTACCGAGAAGCAGGAACATTAAGCGTTGATAAATCTGAATCCAAAACAGTTATTAAGGCAACCGGTGAGTTGGCATTGCTTGAAACAAAATCAAAACTTCTGAATTTTGATTTTGAGCAAGATTTTGCTGAAATCGATCGCCCAATAAATGGACTTAGCGAAAAGAAAAGCAGTTATGTTATCGATGGCAAACGTGTAAATAGAACAATTGCCAATAATGGCAGTTTTGGTAGCCAGTATGACGCACTACATCACAAGGTTGCTATTGTAGCAAGCAAGAATGGTAATGCAGGGCAGTTTTCACAAGATTCACGTATGGCGGTTTTTGCCATGGGGCCACTGCAAGGAAAACATGCTGTCGCATATGAGTTGTCTTTTAAAACAGACTCTAAAGCGAACCAAATACTCATTAATACCGCAACTATTTGGGGCAATAGAGCTAGAGACTTTCTAAATTTATACCTAGATAACGGTGTGGCAACGGTTGCTATATCAGATAAAAAAATGCTTAAAGCTGACTCGAATAAACTCAACGATGGCAAGTGGCATCGCATTAAGGTGAGCATGCCACATGACAACGCTAAACTGTCGCAATTAATTATTGAAATAGATGGCAAAATTGTGAGTGCAAACCAAACCGGCGGTGATGCACCAATCAAGCTAAATCAAAGTATGCGTTTTACTGTTGGTGGCAAAGGTTATAGCAGTAATGCTTTGAAAACAGTGCCAGTTAAAAACTTCATTGGTTTAATTGATGATGTATCACTGTGGACGCTATAAAGAATAAAAATAAAAGGTAAACCAAGATGAAAAAATTTACTTTATTACTTAGTGGTGCACTGCTTATTGCCTCTGCTCTGGCGCCGAACTTAGTGTCAGTAGCAAACGCTGCAGAAGAGCAACAAGATTGGCGTAGCGAGCTTGCTAACAATCTGCCTGTGCTTGGTCATCGCAATTTTATTGTTATTGCCGATTCAGCCTACCCGCAACAAAGCAATCCGGGTATCACCACAATTTATACTGGCGAGAGCCAAATTGCCGTGGTTAAAGAAGTTCTTAAAGCTGTCGAAAGTGCCGCACATGTAAATGGTACTATCTATGTCGACAAAGAGCTAAGTTATGTTGCTGAGCATAATGCCAAAGGTATAAGCGAATACAGAGAAACACTTGATAAAGTCTTAGCTGGTAAAGATATTCAACGCTTACCGCATATGGATATTATTAAGAAGTTAGATGCCAGTAGTGATCTATTTAACGTATTGATTTTAAAAACAGACTTAACCCTACCTTATACCTCGGTGTTTATCGAGTTAGGTGCTGGTTATTGGAATGAAAAAGCAGAAACTGAACTAAGAGAAAGTATGAAGTAGGGGAGCTTACTTTACGCTCTATTAGCTGACGTTATGAGGGTTAAATAACGTTAAAAAGCCAAAATCGAATAGTGATATTGGCTTTTTTGGCTGTAGAGTCGTAATGCAAATTAGGGCTTATTCCAAACCACTTTACTCATCTTTCCTAAAAAGTCTTTAATCAAACTGGCATATTTGGCGTCACTTGCTAAGTTATTCCACTCATGTGGGTCTTGTTCAAGGTCATACAAATGCAGTTCGCCGTCTTTCATTTGGGTAAAACGATACTTATCAGTTATCACGCCATGACTACCTTTAGCGCTAGTATGGGCAATATTTTGCCAATCAACTTCTTCATTGTGAAGTAAAGGCACAAGGGACTTACCGTGAAGTTTAATGTTTTTATCTATCTTGCTGCCAGTTAGCTCCATAAGTGTCGGATAAATATCAATATTTTGAACAATATTTTCTACAACTTGGCCACCTCTGGTGCTCGGGGTTTTAATCATTAGAGGGCTGCGCAATGAAATAAGAAATGGTGTGTTTTTACGCCATAGACCGTGGTCGGTAAGGTGGTAGCCATGATCGCCCCAAACTACGATGACAGTGTTTTCATATAAGCCTTCTTCTTTTAGCGCTTGGATTACTTTACCCATTTGAGCATCGGCATAGGTGGTGCTGGCCATATAGCCTCTGATAAGCTTTTGAGCAGTTTTATCATCTACACCTTCGTTCCAGCCATGGTCTCTAGTTTTACTTTTGTATTTCTCCATATCAAAAGCTGCTTTTGCGCCTTTAGGAAAGGGGGCAAGTTTGCCTGCATCTTCTGGGTACATATCAAAATATTTTTTCGGTGCTACCCAAGGCATATGAGGACGAGCAAAACCACTGGCGATCATAAACGGTTTGTTTTTATCGCGTTTATTTTTAATAAAATCGATAACATCCTTCGCTACCTTGCCATCGTTTAATATCTCATCAGGGCCATCAACTGCAGCATACATAAGTGAGCCTGGGCCTGCGCCTTTGTCTTTATAAATTTGGATTTGGTCTTCACGACCGCCCATTTCAACAATTTTCTTTAATATTTCCGGACCACCATCTTGAATTTTTCCCCAAAATTTACCACCAATATCCCAAGATGACTTATCGTTACCTGGTATTTTTCCGTGATAAAGCTTGCCGCGCGTTGCCGTCCAATAGCCATTGTCTTTTAACACACCCGGCCATGTATCTTGTTTTGCAATAAGCTTTGGGTGTTTATTGTCTTTCCAATTGTCGCTTTGTAAATCAAAACGCACGCCGGTCAACATTGAAGCACGTGATGGGTTACATAATGGATAGCTGACGTAAGCTTTGTTAAATAATACGGAATCTTTAGCGAATGCGTCCAGGTTTGGCGTAATAGGCTCAGGCTCACCATAAGCACCAATTAGCGGCCTTAAATCATCAAAGGCGATAAAGAGTATATTAGGTTTGTCATGACTCTTTTGTTGCTTGCTATCTTCGGCATTTGTGCTTAAACAGGTGAACAATATTGCCAAGGCAAGAATGGCTTTCGACTTAAAAAATATTTTCATGAGTATGCCTTTTGTTATTCGTTTTTATTTTCATTGTTGGCTCTAGTTTCGTATAGGCTATAGCCAATCTTCCTAATAGCTTCTATGGTCTCAGGGTAGGGGGTGTCAGTTATATCTACTAAAGAAACTTGATAGTTTTCACCATCGCCTCTACCGGTTAGGGCCTGTGAGCGATATTGAAACCAATGCGTGCCAACAAATAATGGATTATTTAACGCACCTAACACGTATTCGTAATAGTGTTGTGCCCGCTCTTCTTGGCTTGATACTTCTTGTAACCCCGTACTAAACATACCTCTATCCATAGCGCCAAAATGAAACTCAGTTGCCATAAGAGGTTTGGTTAATCCTTTGGCCTTACTGGTGAAGTCACGAATAGTTCTGCGGTATAAGTTATATGAAATTACGTCGGTATGTTTTTCTGCGGCTCGCAATACCATAGCGTTTACATCGCCATGCAATCGGCTACCTAGGTACAAATGATTAGGGAATACGCTTTTTACCGCTTGGCGACAGATTTTAAAGTACTGGTCAGCCATTTGCTGATAAAACCATGTGGCATCTTCTTTAAACTGGTTAAATGTCAGTTTATTACGACTCGTTAAAATATCATTAAATGATGAAAATTTTGTTTGCCAAGTGTCATTTAGCTCGCCAATAGTTTTGTATTTTTTTTGCAGTGCATCGACAAAATAGATTTTAGCTGGCTGGTCTGCAGGTGCATTGCTAATTATAGTTGCGTAGCTAATTGGTCCCATCCAGTGCAATTCATTATTAACGAAAAAACCAAGGTTCCATGGTGAGTCGCCATGCTCATGGCGCTGTTTATTTTTTAACTCTTCAGTAATATTGCGGCCAAAGTCTTTATCCCAAGGGTCGGGCATTTTTTCTTCTAACATGCGACTTTTGTAATGCACGGCAATGGTAAAAGGCGTTTGCTGTAAGGCGAACCCGCTTGGATCAGACCAATTTGCAAAGGTATTTAGGCCCCAACTTTTTAACCGCTGATGATTGCGTTTGTTGGTTGTCTCTTGCCAGTTTTTTCCGAATTTTCGGTATAAGTTCGCTTTGGTAAAATCAAAGCGTGTCCCTCGACCTTTACTATAAAAGTCTTGGTATTTACTATGTTTGCTTGGTAAGTCTTGGAAGTAATGTTCACGTCCTGCAATTAAAGTATTTGCGCCATGATAGCCTACCCCTGTAACCCCATGAGACCAAAATAAGTAACCGTCAGGGTCAACAAACCACCATTTACCATCAATTTGTTTTGTATAGAAATAGCCGGTAGCTTTTTGCTTTGGACCATTGAGCCAACCGCCCCATTTTGAGCGATTACCAGGCCCAGGATGTGCTTTTAAATCGTCAAGTTCTTGTTGTTCTCTTTCAATAAAATCGAGTTCATTGTTTAACTTTCCAGGGTACTTGCCATGTAAATATTGCCCGTACTTATCAATAAATGGAAAGGGGATTTCTTTTTTGTTATCAAAGATTTGATCGTAACGAAATGGCTCTATGTGCTGAACAATATAAGAGCCCTGTGCCGATATATAGTCGCGTACATTAATTGCCGAGAATGAAAGCTTATTAATATTACTAATATCTATGCCATCCCATTTGATCATTTGGGTATTAGGGCCGCCATTCATCTTTTGATATTGTGGATAACGCTGAGCAAAATCTTTGGCTGTGATATAAAAATAGACCAATAATGTTTTGCTTTGTTGTGGTTCTAAATAAAGAGAATTATCAATTTCTTGCCACTTTTCTGAATTTGGTGCATCGAGTGTGATTAACGGCATAATGCGTGCATTGGAGATATTTTTAATCGATACTTTTAGGCCATGATAGGCAGAAAAATCCCAGGTTTTACCATTACTAGGGCGAAGTATGACAGCAGCGCCTTTGCTGCTGTTCAACGTTATTGTGAGTTGTTCGTTTTCGCTAAATTTAGCATTTGCCTTATAGTTATGCAGCTTTGCTGATTGCCAGTCAAACTCATTAGCAAGCGCTTTGGTAGAGGTAAGTAATACCAAAGCGACGATAATTGTTAGGTAAACATTACTTAATTTATTCATTGCTAAACCTATGGCAGTTATTTTTGTGAGATATACTGCCAGCGTTCAAATAACCAACTATCAATTTTAAAGGTATCACTACCGCGTACTGGTGCTTTTACCGTTAAGGATTTTGGTATCGGGAATACTTTACCGGTATGTTCATGAATAAATGCGGCGATATTCAGTATCTCTACCTGAATCAAGCGGTTTTCTTCGTTTGCGATCAACTTTGTTAGCGGCTCAACTGGTTCAATCGCCTGTTGGAGCGTTAAATATTCAATCGCACGAGCTTTCACTAATGAGCTTTTTGACGAAGCGAGCACTTCCTTAACCTTGCTGATAAGATGCTTGCTGTCTTTAGCAAACCAGCTCAAGTTAATAAGCGCCCAAATTTGTTGCTCACTGGTACCTTTTTTAAGATAAGAAATAAGCTTGTCTTCAACGCTTTTAAATGGCTCTAACTGCATATCTGCTAAAGTAATCAGTTCATTTATACGTGCTTTTTGTTGTTGTCCGTATGCAAAGGCATTGCCTTCACTTTCTTTTAGCCAAACAGACTCTGGTAAGAATCCAAGATCAGGTAACGTTTTAACCGTTTGTTGTAACTGGCTACGAAGCGATAATAGCGTTTCTTGAAACTGTTTTTTACCGGCTAGATTAACCGTCTCATAAGGATCGGCGTCCATATCAAAAAGAAGCTCTGTACCTGGGGCTTCAAAAAATGCCCCCTGAATCGCACTTAACTTGCCTTGTTGATGCATGTCTTTCCACTGTTTAAACGCAAGCTGACGATAACGGTAATAGGCATGTAAACTATCGCTATAATATGGCTGGTAGTGACGAATATACTTATATTTACCCACACGTATACTGCGCACTAGATCAGATTTTTCATCAAAACGGTCGGCATGGCCAAAGGTTACATTGCGCTTATTAAGTTCATCAATAGATAAGGCTGGTGCTAAGAATGTTTGCCCATCCATTTGCTTATCAGCACTGATTCCGGCAAGCGCTAACATGGTTGGGGCAAAGTCAATGAAACTAACAAATCCATCTACTCGAACATTATCTTTACGTAAGCCTTCGCCAACTAAATGCTTAAAGTTTTCTGGCACTCTAACTACCAAAGGTACTGATAGACCACGGTCGAACAGGTAGCCTTTGCTTCCAGGTAATACACCACCGTGATCGCCAAAATAAAAGATAAAGGTATTTTCAAGTTCGCCATCTTGTTTTAATTTTTCGATAACGCTGCCTATTTGATTATCGGCAACGACATGATTATCCAACGTTTTCGCCATGGTATAACGAAACGTTTTTGTATCAGGGTAAATCGGTGCTAAAGTAACTTTTTCTGGATCATGCTTGGTCTTGCGATTATCAATTGCGCCTTGTTTAAAATGAAGTTTACCTTCGTGGGTAATAGCAAAGGTTTGCATATGAAAAAACGGTTGGCCGGGTTTACGGTTACGCCAGCTGGCCTTTTTTGATGACTCATCCCAAATATTAGCATCAGCTATAAAGTTATAATCTGTTTTAGCGTTATTAGTTGTGTAATAGCCTGCTTTTTGCAAGCTTTTGTTGAACGTTGTAAAGCCTTGTGGCAAAGCGACTTCTTCAAAACCGCGGTGTTGATAGGTACCTAATTTTGGCCCGTAAATACCCGTTGCCAAAGTCGTTCTTGCCGTAGAACATACAGGTGCATTAGAAAACGCATTGTTAAATGTTAATCCATGCTCTGCTAGTTTCTCAACGTTTGGCATTACTGCACCACCTTCATCATACAGCTTGAGATAGTGCTTAGAATTATCTTCACTTACTAACCAAAGGATATTAGGTTTTTCGGCTGAACTAGCATGTGTAAGTGCAGATGTCATAGTCAAAATAGTGACTATCAAAATTTGAAATTTCATTTACTTACCCTGTTTTCTTGCTTATGAGAAATACTATTATGTATGAATTATATGATAAATGGTTGGGCGATGAAATGCTAGTTTTGTAAATAAACAGTAAATGTGAAAATAAGCATAACCTGAACTTGGGATAACAACTTGCTTTCTACCTGCTGTTATTCCTTATTACTACGTTAAATTTATTTGCAATAGACCAGCTATTGACGCACAAATTTGCCTTGTATTAAGAAACAACATCAAGCTAGAACCATAAAAATATCGAATTTTATAAATTACAGCACGCTAACTAACTTCTTATCCCGAGTTCAGGTTACGTATCTTTATGGGATTTTTGGTACTTGTTTAACAAAAATACGGCGAGCATGCTTGGAATGATAGTGCCAAGGCTTAATATTAATTTCATTGATAGCAAGGCATTGCTTGATTGAGCATTAGCTAAACTGGCATCAAAACCAATTATATTTAAACTCATGCCACTGGCTAATAATGCAAATATAATACTTAACGCTACTACCCATTGGTATACGGAAGCAAAACCACCTTGGCGGCTTATCTTGTGAGTTTGGTGATCTTGATCGCTAGCTTGTGCAACCAATGCAGGGATAATAATGGTCATCGAAGTCCAAATCGCAGAACATAATATTGGATCAAGCAATATCAACCATTGTACGCCAGGTGTGTATATAAACCATTTTGCCCCCCCACCAATGGCAGTCATAATAAAAATTATTTTAAGTGTGGCTAACTTGCCAATGCGTCTGGAAAACCAAGATACAATAGGGATATAAATGGCTGCTATTATTGCATAGCCCATAGAAAGTACGGCTTTCCATACCGCCCCGTCGCTGATATTGCCATCGAACATATAATAAACGAGTACGTAATAGTCCATTTTTGCAGCATAAGCGCCAATCCCCAATTGAATGAAGATAATGACAAATACCAGTCGCATTAAATGCGATTGCATAATAGATTTTACATTTTCCACAACAGTAAAGTTATTATGTGGATGGTTAATGGGTTCAACGCTATTTTCTTTCACATACAGAGCAGGCAACATACCAATGATGCCAATAACAAAAATAGCGGTAAACCAACCAACAGCTTTAATGCCAACAAAGGTGCTGGAGAATATAGTTAAGGTAGCAAGTGGATACAACCATTGATTGCTCATTGAGGCCAGCTTGATGAAATACGAGTTGGTTTCCATCACTTTTATACGTTGGTGAGCGTCTTTGGTTATCTCATAAGATAATGAAGTTAATGGAACGCTATAAAAGGAAGCTGCTGCATAAAATAATAATGAAATAACAAAAAAGTACAGTAGTTGGTTATCTGTAGACCAATGTTCAGGAACCATCCACATTAAACCGAAAAGCGAAGCACTTAGCCATGCTGATACAAATATAAAAGGGCGTCTACGGCCAAATTTACTGGTGCAGTTATCAGATAATTTACCAACCCATGGTGCTAAAAATGCAGAAAAAATTATCGGTATGGTTAAGGTAATACTAAACAAGAAAGGGTCTACGCCAAGCGTCATTTGATAAAAAGGTATGGCTAAAATTTCACAAGCTTTCTCTAAAAAAAGCAAACAGAAAAAGCCGCTGCCTAACGCAAGTTTTTGAGAAAGCTTGAGTTCACTGTTTTCTGTATTATTAACGCGATTGAGGCGAGTCATTGCAACTTGCTAGTAGTTATTTGGCACAAAAGTTTGCCACTGAATCTCTCTCAATGAGGTGTGGCATAAATAAATGTGTTCGCCCATTTGGTTCTGGATTTGTAGACAGTTCAATGGCTAAATTAGTAGCAAACTGGGCCATTTCTCTTACTGGGTAGTGCATAGTAGTAAGCTGTGGAATACAAGCAACAGAAATCAACATATCATCAAAACCAATTACCGAAATATCTTCAGGAACGCGTATGCCGCGAGCATTTAGTTCATGAACAGCACCAATCGCCATATTATCGTTATAAACCAATAGGGCAGTGAATTTTTTATCTTTTTTGAATAAGGCACTAACAGCTTCCTTACCGCCTTCCATATCGGCAGTAGCACCATATTCAATCATTGAGTTATCTAATTGGATATTGGCGTTATTTAAAGCTGTGTGAATCCCTTCAAGGCGAAGAAGTGAATCAGGGTTTGAATCTTTACGAGTAATGACTGCAAAATTGGTATGGCCTTTCTCTAAAAGGAAGGAGCCGGCTTTTTGTGCACCTAAGTTATTGTCTAACCAGATACATCGATGTGGTATTTCGGCAATAAAGCGATTAATGAAAACCAAACCTGATATTTTTTCCGCCAAGGTAACTAAAGTTTCATCACTACAATGTTGAGAATGAAAAACTATGGCATTGCAGTGATGTTGCACCAATGAATCTATTGCATCAAGCTCTGCTTGCTCACTGCCTTGTGCGTTACTAATTAATACTCGGTAGTTTTTTTCTATTGCCGCTTCTTCAGCGCCACAAGCTAAAGTACCAAAAAATGGCATAGATACTTTTGGAATAACTACACCGAGTGAGTTAGATTTTTTATTTACCAATGCTTGTGCATTAATATTTGGTCGATAACCTAACTCATCAATAACTTTTTGAACTTTAGCGCGGCACGCATCGCCAACTTTTCCCTGTTTTCGAACAACCCGAGATACGGTAGAAATGGATACTTCTGCTACTCTTGCAACGTCTTTTATTGTGACCATTTATCTATTCCTTCAGACTGTTAAAAGCGCCATTAGTGGTATTCTAAATAACCCTTCCCCTAGCAGGGAAAATACTAGGACAACGTTACCAATAATTTTCCTATATAGCCAGAAAATTAATAGAAATTGATATTAATAACAGTCGGTTGTATTTATTTTGGTAGTGCAGAATCGGCACCTAACGCTTTAATGATTTACAAAATTAGAGCAAAAAAAAGCTAACTTAAAAAAGTTAGCTTTTTGACTTATTAAGAGCTAAGTCTTCAAGTTAAATCCACTCGATAGGGAGAATATCGAGTGGAATAATCATCTTAGAAGTTTGCTCTAACACCTGCATACCAGCTGATACCACGGTGAGTTTGTTCCAGGATGAAATTTGGGTGTGCTGTGCCAACTTTATCACTATAAAGGTTGCCAGAAGTTGTTTCTTCGTCTAACAAGTTTGCGGCTTGTGCAAAGACTTGAAAACTTTGGCTGACTTTGTATCTCAAGCTCAAGCTTAAGTTTTTGCTTGGCCATTGAACCGAAGCTTTGTCACCTTCTGGACGTGCTTGGTACTCTTGCTGATTAAGGTTTAATCTAGCATTGAATTTTCCGCCGTAATCATAAGTAAGCGCAACGTTATAAGTACTGTCTATCCAGCCAAGCGGTTGGTAGTACAACTCAGTAGGTCTATCTAATGGTCCATCACCAGGCTCTCTTGGGTTGTAATCTTGTTCCGCATCATAGTAGAAATCCATGTAGTTACCAGACAGAGCGAAGCCTTTTAAGTACTTGGTAATTCCACCTAGGTTTTGTCTAAATGAGAATTCTACACCAGATACCGTACCGCCTTCAGCTTTAACTTGAGATGTTACTGGTAAAGCCAATGGATTGCCATCTTGATCAAACATGCCCTCTGCAGGAATATAATTTGCACCTGTCTCATAAATACCATCAAGATCTTTATAGAAGCCTGCTAATGCATAGTAATCCCATCTAGTCGGGTAATACTCGAACGAAATATCCGCTTGTTTAGACTCGATAGGGTCTAAATAAGGGTTACCTGCCCGACCTAAAGATCTACTGTTTGTTGGTTGATTCTCGTCAAAGCCATTGTCATTTAATGCAACACTTGAATTAATATCACCTAAGCTTGGGCGTATAATCGCTTTACCTGCGCCAATACGAATTACCACATCGTCAATTAATCTTAAGTTAACGTTCAATGTTGGTAATATGTCTTCATATTCGTTTTTCTCTGTTGCCCATTCTAACTCACCAATAATAAGTTCAAACTCATTCATGGTTTCATCTGTTGGTGTTAAATAGAATGGACTTTGCCAGCTCGAAGATTCGAGTTCAGTTTTATAATAACGAAGACCAAACGTACCATCATACCATTGGCCTGCGAAGCTTGTTTGAACGTAGAATGCAGTGGTGTTTTCTTCCAGTTCATAGCTTTCTATTTTATCGGCATCATCCATTACTCTTGCTGGTAAATATTCAGCTTTATCACTTAATATTTGCCCAGGGTTGAAAGCAAAAATTTCATCATAGCCTTTAATCTTAGTTAACTTTTGAAAAGGCTTTGTGGTAATAGTACGGTTTAGTGCGTGAAAATCAACATCACTGATTTGATCCCAGTTTTCGGTATTTTGATCATATTTTTCACTATCAGCGATATGGTCTTTGGTATTTTCTGAGTACCTTGCGCCCACTTTAAATTGGTGGAAAATGCCAAATTCTGTATCCCAAGTTATGTCAAACTTAACTGCAGAAACTTCACTTTCCATAAAGTTATGACCATTACTAAGGCCTTCAAAGTTCCATAGGTCTGGGTTATTCATTACATTGGTTAATTGGCTTTGATCTAATTCATACGTATCTGGGTTAAATGCATTGCCATCACTAGGCTCACTACCTAAATACTCAAAACCATATTCGTCATTATAGTGATCAAACGCAAGATAATGATTCATGTTAGCAGCATATTTACCATTACCTGCACGCCAACTGTAAAAACGATCTGCGGTTGAGCGAGACACATCAAAATTAAGATGTAAATCGTCAGTTAATTGATATTTAGTATTAATACCAAATACTTCCGTTTCGTCGTTGTTTAATACGTTCGCATCCCATTTACCCAAAGAATTCACACTTGCGATGCCACTCATAACGTAATGTGTATCAGGGTCAATATCTGCCATTGTAGGGTCAACATGGGATACACCACTTGCTAATCCCCAATGGCTCATGATTGCCATATCCATGGTGTAGTCATAAGTAGAAGTTAGGTAATCAACACTAACCATTAAATCATCAGTGGGAGCCCATTGAGCGGCAGCAAATATAGATTCTTGTCTAATGTCAAATTTCTTAGAACTAAGTGTTGATGCTGGGTTAGCGATTTCATCATTAACCCCATCATCATTCCAATCGGTTAACCAGCCCATATTGGTAACTAGCTCGCCATTTTTAATGCCTTCGATGTAACGAATATCATCTCTAAATGAACCACCAATAGAAACAGCAATATCGTCGGTAATATGGTGACTTACTAAAGCTTGAAGATTTCTACCGTATTTATCGTTGTCAGTTAACTCTTTAAAAAGGTGTGCATCCTCTTCTTTGGCAGAAGTTAAATCATCGTAAAGCGTATTACTATTAACCGTCGCAGAGATAGTTCGGATGTTTTTGTCCACCTCTAATGGTTTAAAGGTTTCCATATTTATGTGGCCCGCGATACCACCCTCTAATGAGTCAGCTCTTGCGGTTTTATAGACTTGTGCTCTACGAATACTTGCCGACGGGAATAAACTTAAGTTTACAGAGCGAGAGCCAAATGAACTCACAATTTCACGGTCATTTAATGTGGTTAGCGTATAAGCACCACCCATACCACGAACAGATATTGTATTACTACGACCTCTATCTTGGTTACCTGTTACACCAGTTAATCTTTCTAGTGATTCAGCAATACTTTGATCAGGTAAAGCACCAACTTCTTCTGCTGATAAGTTATCTGAGATGGTATTGGCGAACTTTTTCATGTTAATGGCTGCAACTTCACTCGAGCGCATACCACCAACGGTAATTACTTCGATTTCATCTTCTTTAAGTGCAGCTTCTTTTTCGGCAGCTTTTTCTTTTGCTGTTTTTTCTGCTGTTACTTCAACTGCTTCAGCTTCTTCAGCAAAAGCATATGAAGGAGCTTGTACTGCAATTGCTGCAAGTAATGCTAAACATAATTTGGACTTTTTCATTTTTTTCCCGCCTTGAATGCATCAAGTTATCGTTTGTTTTGTTATCTTTTTCTTCGCAAACTTTTTTTTCAAACTTTGTTATCTCAATAATTACAATAAGTAATTCAAAACAGAGAAAAACAATAGGTAGGGAAAACGTTACCATAGGCTTTTCGCTGTGGCAACATTTATGTTACTTATCTTATAAATAAATTAATTTTTTATTAACCTCTCTGCAACGTTGTTTTTTTGTGTTTTTTCGTATCTCCTTGAAAAGATTGTGTTTTTTGTATTTGTTGTATTTTTTTGTATTTTTGGTTTATTTATTAATTAATATAAAATATGAGGAATAGGCGGCTATTTAACGTTTTTTCATACAAAAACATGCCAGAGGTTTAACAAGGTGTTAACGCCGTGTGCAGGTAAAAGCATTATTGATTATTTAAACTTATAGCGCAAAAAATTTTCTGAAAAACCAAAAAGTCTAAGAAATTACACCTGAATATATAGGGATTGGTTCGTGTTAGTTCTATTTATTTGAGTACTGGTTATTCATGGTTAATGATATTGGTCATTTGGTTTTCCAGAATTTTTTTCTGTTGGCTATATTTTTTATCCTGCGCCAAATTATGCCATTCAAATGGGTCGTTTCTATGATCGTATAATTCTTCCTGGCCATCTTTATAACGAATATAGCGCCAATCTTTAGTGCGGTATGAATACGTTTGCTGCCAAATGTATTCATCTGGTAAGTCTTTAATTACTTTCACGTGCCACAATGCTTGTCGATTGGTACCAACCGCTAAGCCTTCAATAGGCGTATCTATGCCAACGCCCATTACTGTTAATGCACCTTTTGGACCTTGCCATTGCTTACTTGTGTCGGTTTTTAATAATGGCGCAATAGAGAAACCGCCTAAAGGAGCTGAACCTTTAGACATACTTGTTGAGCCTTTCAAGTTAGCAAGGTCAATAAAACTAGGGTACAGATCAACTAGTGAAATAGGTTGTTGTTGCTTTAATCCAGCGACACTTTTGCCTGGTACCTTCCAAAGCATAGGAACTTTAGCGCTTTCTTCCCATGGGGAGTTTTTATAAAGGTAATCTTTTTCACCAAATTGCCAGCCATGATCGCTAGTGAAAACAACTATGGTGTTATCTTTCAAGCTTGAATTATTTAATGCATCAATCACGATACCGAGTTGTTCGTCCATAAAGGCAATACAAGCGAGGTAGGCTTGGATAACTTTCTTTAATCCTTCTTCGTCATCTTCATAAGATTCTTGCAACGCCTTAAAATAAGACAAACCCATTTGTGTCATCGGGTAGTTGTCTTTAAAAAATGAATCATTAAGATCATTTTCTTTAATGGTAGGTAGCTTAATGCTTTCTAATGGAAACATATCGAAGAACCGCTTTGGAGCATAAAGCGGAGTGTGCGGGCGAACAAAACCAATCCCCATAAAGAATGGTTGTTTACTATTAGCCTTGGCAAGCTCTTTTAATTTATTACTCGCCCAAATGGCGTGTTGTTCATCTGGGAGTCGGTCGCGATTGTTTTCATCAACATAATTGAAAGGCATATGAGGGTAACCCCAGCCCGCTGCGTGTTTAACTTTATCAGTTTTACTTAAATTGAACTTTGGTACATCGGTTAATGGAGCGAATGAGCCGTCAACTATGTTAATGCTCCTAAACGGCTCTGGAACAGACGGGTGGCCAACAATTTTTTTGCCATTAAAGGCATGCGGTCCATAATTTATGCGCTCTGGTACGCCCCATTCATGCCAAAGTTTGATTTGATTTTTATGCAGTAATTTGCCCGTGCCAAGCATTTGGTAACCATTTTCTTTAAACAACTGAAGAAAGGTTTTGTTGTGCTTTAATACATGTTGTTTAGTTAATGGCGTCCAACCAAAATCTTTAGATTTGTGCGGATAAACACCGGTAAACAAGCTGTTTCGAGATGACTGGCACACAGGAGCATTTGTTTGCGCATTTGTAAATTGCACCGACTGAGCGGCAAGGGCATCAATGTTAGGCGTTTTACTTTGTGGATGACCACCAAATGTTCCTAAATAATCGTTCAGATCGTCAACAATGATAAAGAGCACGTTAGGCTTTTCAACTTTACTGCTAATACCATGCTCTGCTGCCAAAGCTTGTGAGCTAGTTGCCAGAAAAAAACTAATCAATAAAGCGCTTTTAAAAAAGTGTCTTATGCTCATTTTACTTCCTACAGTTGTTGGCCAATGATGGCACTAACTTCACTCTTTAGGGTTTTGATAATGTCTTTATATTGCTTGTTTGATGCTAAATTTTCCCACTCATGCGGATCGCTAGAATGGTCATATAGTTCTTCTTTACCGTTTGAATAATGAATATAACGAAATTCTTTGGTGCGGTACGAGTAGTTTTGTTTAGCGACACTTTTTTCTTTGCCACTGTTGGCATAATTACCGACAACAGTTAATGCGCCATTTGGACCTTGCCAACTGTCGGTTGTTGGAGCTTCAATAAATGGACGTAAACTAAAGCCACCTAATTTTCCACCTTTTTTATTATGTCGGTGATCGCCCTTTAACTGACCATAATCAACCAATGTTGGAAATATATCGATTAATGAAACAGGTTGTTCAACAGACGCATTGTTAATATTACTATTAGTAGCGGAACGAATAACTGGTCTTATAATCAGGGGAATACGTGCACTTTCTTCCCAAGGCGAATTTTTAAAAATGTAATTTTTTTCACCCATTTGCCAGCCATGGTCACTGGTGAACACTACCATGGTATTTTCATTTAATTCTGGGTTTGCTTCTAACGCAGTTATCACTTTACCCACTTGTTCATCCATAAATGTAATGCAGGCTAAGTAAGCCTGTAGAAAGTGCTTAATGGCAATTTCTCTATCACCACCGTAAGACGCTAATAATTTTTGATAATACTTTAACCCTTTGCCATTATCTGGAAAGTTTTCATTGAAATATGTGTCGTCAGTATCGTTTTTCATCCAAGGCGTTAACTCTATTGACTCAAGTGGGTACATGTCAAAGAAGCGGTCTGGTGCATAAAGTGGAGTATGAGGCCTAACAAAACCAACGCCCATAAAGAATGGTTGCTGTTTGTCTTTTTTGGCTAGTTCAGAAAATTTAGTTTCAGCCCACTGTGCATGAGCTTCATCGGGTAATAAATCACGATCGCTTTCACTGGCGTAACGAAATGGGACTTTTGTCCAGCCGTTTACCCAACCAGGTTTACCTTTTATACCAGGAGATATTCCACCTTCGGATAATCGCCCAAATGAACCATCAATAGCACCAATTTCTCTAAAAGGAGAGGGCACATTTTTGGTTGCTGTTAATTTTTCACCATCGAACATTGTTGGTCCATAATTATGCTTAACATTGTTGCCCCATTCTTGCCATTCTGGGGTCTTATTACCGTGCATTAATTTGCCAGTACCTAGAGTGTAATAACCATTTTCATTAAACATCTCCATTATCGTTTTGTTGTGCTTCAATACCGGATGTTTATATTTAGCTGTCCAAGCAAAATCTTTAGACTCATGTGGGTAAACACCAGTAAACAGACTATTTCGTGAAGGCTGACAAACAGGCGTATTGGTTTGCATATTCGTAAACCGTATGCCACTTGCTGCCAGTTTATTAATATTCGGTGTTTTTACTTGTGGATGACCACCAAACACACCTTGATAGTCATTTAAATCGTCTACAACAATTAAAAGGATATTAGGTTGCGCGTTGACTTGCTCTTTTGCTGTAATACCAGTTGAAAATGCACTTAGCATTACACAACCAAGGAAACTTACTTTTTTTACAAGTTTAGAGATTGATGTTGTTTTAATTATGTAACTCATGATTAACCTTGGTTTTATTTTGCATCTGCGGTTGCAGTCAAAAGCTTGGCTTTTAATGTGTGTTTAATGTTGTTGTATTCAACATTATCAGCCAGATTTGTTATTTCATTTTGGTCTATCTGGTTATGATAAAGTTCTTCTTTGCCGTTTCCATAAAGTATGTAACGCCAATCTTTAGTTCTAATCGCAAAGTTTTTCAGGCCTTTATCTCCCCACAGTTTTACGACCGTTAAGGCAAAGCGCTCATGTTTATCATTTCCGTCAATAAGCGCTTTAATTGACTTTCCACTTATGGGTAAGCCTTTATCATTTTTTCGGTTATCACCGCTTGCTTGGGCATAGTCCATAAAGGTTGGATATAGATCGATTAAACTAACAGGCTGATCTATGGTCTGTTTTTTCTTGGTTCGAGGGTCAAAAACAATTAATGGAATTTTAGTAGAGCGTTCCCATAAGTTATTTTTAAATAGGTTATTTTTCTCACCTAAGTTGTAGCCGTGGTCGCTGGTTAATACCACTACGGTGTTATCCTTATAGATACTGTTTTGCAATGCATCTAACACTTTACCTACTTGTTCATCCATAAAGCTAATGCTGGCTAAATAGGCTTGATAATAGGTTTTAAGTGCCAGCTCTTTATTTGGGTAAGATTCCATTAATTTTGTAAAATGCTTACGACCTAAAGATGTTTTAGGTACGTATAAGCTTTCAAAATGGGTATCGGCATCATCATTTTCGACAAACTCGGGTAGATTGATTGTATCTAAAGGATACATATCAAAAAATCGATCAGGTACCACAAGAGGGGTGTGCGGTCGAATAAAGCCAACACTTAAAAAGAATGGTTTTCGCAGCTTATTACGCTCAAATTCTTTAAGTTTATTTGCTGTCCAATCAGCGTACATCTCGTCTGGCAATGGATCTCGGTCTTGTTCATTTTCATAGTTGAACGGCTTTTTAAAACCGCCATAATACCAACCATTATGACCTGCTTTATTTCCCTTAGCTTCAACGTTTGGAACTTTTGAAAGCGGGATGAAGGTAGAATCTAAAGGGCCAATATCTTTATTGTAAGGTGAAGGTACATCAGGGTGCTGTGTTACTTTTTTGCCATCAAAAGCAAGCGGGGTGTAGTCTGGTCTAATGCCAAAGTCATCCCAGGCTTTTGGCCATTGATGATGAGTTAGCTTACCCGTACCAGCACTGTGATAACCATGATGACTTAACTGTTCCATAATCGTTCTGGAATTAGCTAACACTTTATTATGGCGCCAATTACCAAAGGCATATTGGCCAGATGCATGTGGCTGAATGCCCGAGAACAAACTTGCTCGAGATGGACTGCAAATTGGTGCGTTAGAATGAGCATTGGTAAACAAGGTTGCATGCTCGGCAAGTTTATCAATATTTGGTGTTTTTACCCCGATAGAGTTATTCATTACGCCAACAAAGTCATTTAGATCGTCAGCCATAATGAATAAAATGTTAACTGGTTTCTCTAGGTTTTCTTTAGCATTTTGAACGTCTTCACTTGCTAGAGATGAACAGGTCATTAGCAACGTAACGCTGGCAAGTGCGACCTTCGTTATTATTGTCATAAATTTTCTTATTATTTATTTTATTCGCTAATTTCTATCGCGCCCATATCAGGTTTGCCTTTGATAGGAGTTCCTAAAATGTCATGGCTTACTTTTAAAGCTCTGAACAAACCTTTTTTGTCACCTTCAATAAATGGAATTTCGATGCCTTTGTTGGCGACAAGTGCTTTATTTAAAGGGATGTAGTCGGTTAATTTTGTGCCGCCAGGATTGCTAAATTTAACATCGCCAATAACCGGAGCGCTGTCTTGAATAAGAATAGATTTAGGCCAAGTGGTATCTTTTAGGAAAATGTTATTGGTAAAGTTTACGTTTTTAATGTGGTTGATGCCTTTAGCTTCTGGGCGATATTGATCCCCTTTTACGGCTTTACTGTCACCAAGCACATGGAAAATATTATTGGCTATTAATGCCCCTTTAGACATACGAGTAACTGCCATTTTACTTAAAATATCTTCTTTAACATAAATGGTATTATTATAAATGTAGCTATTGAAAGGCCCATTATGTGGGTTGTTTTTACCAACAAAACCACTGAACCAAAATGTTTTACCCTCTTGGAAAGCGTTGTTTATTCCTTTGGTGCGGTAGCCATCATTAATACTGACGTTGTAGCGATAGGCATTGTTGTAATTGTTGCCTAAGATCTCGATAAAGCCGCCGGCATTGTTGGCGCTAATGTTGTATTGGAAAATGATGTTGTCACAATTAAAGTCTATGTGAAAACCGGCAGAGTCTGCTGGGCCATTCGCATTTAAAAATTTATTGTACTCAATAAGGGCGTACGATGTACCCCAGGTCCACATTCCGCTGCCACGGCCCCAGTTTCGCGTGTCTTTTGTGCTACCTGAGTTTTTAACTATGTTGCCATATACATGAACACTTTCACCGCCGCTCATTTGCATACCAGGGCCACCAACATCAAATACCTTGTTATTGCTCAGCGTGATGTTTTTGATACTTCCTTTAGGCCCATTTAACTTAATACCAGTATGAGCAACACGGGTTACTGTTGAGTTGTTTATGACAAGACCATCAAATTTACCGCCGTTACGGGCAAATGCGCGAATTCCCCAACCATAACTTTCGGTGCCATTGGCACTGCCGGTTTCTTTTTTAGAGCGGGTAACTCCAGGGTCGTTAAAGTAAACATCTTTTACTAATAAATTATCAAGCTTAATGCCTTGAAAATTCCCTTTTTTACTTGCCTCAAGCAATACACCAATACGCATAGTTGGTAGTTTGTTTTTGTTATTCTTTTGATATTTTTTTTCAATCCACTTATGCACGCCACCGGCATTCGCCGACACTTCAATATTACTTACATGAACATGTTGAGAATTAATGATACTGATACCGTTTAAAAAACCTTTAGAGTTGATGGCGACTCGGGCATCTTTGTTTTTGTCATCAGCAGCATAGGTAGTAACAATAATTGGTTGCTCACTGGTACCTCTTAAATTTTTAAGCTCAAGTTTGTTCCAAAACGTAGTCCCGGCAGCCAGCAATAATTTGTCTCCCGCTTTTAGATTCTTTGGAAATGACTTTCGAGGTAACTCCGCTGAGGTACCTTTATTACTGTCTTTACCTATTCCCGGGTGCACGTAGTAGTCAGTTGCCTGTACCGATAAGCTAAGCAAAAAGCTTGATAGTATTAATAAGCGTGAAAAAGCGTTCATTATTATAGACCTTAGGAATAAAGTTATTTGCTTGTCCTTTATACCTCTTCTAGTAGTATTAAATCAAGTATAGTATTATTTATAATATAATTATTAGTTGTATAAAATGATTAATGAACATAAGTAGAAATCGTTTCAGTTACATTTGTTTTTCAAAATATATCTTATAATGGTTGTAAAATGATTTAATCCTATTTATCATACAAATAGTGTTTATATAAAATTATAATAAAAGAGTAACTCAATGAAAGTGTTAGTTGCAGGCGGGTTGGGCTATATAGGTAGTCACACATGTTTAGCGTTACAAAAAGCAGGTGTAACACCTATTATCTATGACAATCTGTCAAACGCTAGCATTAATGTGTTGGAGCAACTCAAACATATAAGTGGTAAAGATTTCACTTTTGTTGAAGGTGATATACGCAACCAAGCTCTGTTAGAACAGGTCATGCAAGAGCACAATGTTACTGCCGTATTACACTTTGCAGCATTGAAAGCTGTTGGCGAATCGTGCGAACAGCCTAGACGCTATTATGACAATAATGTTGCTGGTAGTGTCGTTCTGTTAGATGCAATGGCAAATGTTGGCGTAAAACAAATTATTTTTAGTTCTTCCGCCACGGTATATGGTGATCCACAATATTTACCTTTAGATGAAAATCATCCAATTTCAGCGACTAACCCATATGGCTGGACTAAGGTAATGGTTGAGCAAATCTTACAAGATAATTGTCAGGCCGATGCGGGTAATTTGGCTATTTCTCTTCGTTATTTTAATCCGGTAGGAGCTCACCCAAGTGGTTTATTAGGAGAAAGCCCTAATGGTATTCCTAATAACTTGATGCCTTATATTGCTCAAACTGCGGTAGGGAAACGCGAATTTGTCAGTGTTTACGGCGATGATTATGATACTCCCGATGGCACTGGAGTTCGTGATTATATTCATATCATGGATTTGGCTGAAGGCCATGTTGCGGCGTTTTTAAACCATAAAAATGATACCAGTTTTATTGCTTATAATTTAGGTACAGGGCAAGGGTATTCGGTATTGGACGTTATTAAAGCATTCTCAAAAGCGGCGAAAAATGAAGTACCTTATAAGTTTGCACCAAGACGCAGTGGTGATGTCGCTTGTAATTATGCCGATGCAAGTTTGGCAAAACAAAAATTAAATTGGCAAGCAACTTTAGGCTTGCCTGAAATGACCGAAGATACATGGCGCTGGCAGTCAAAGTATCCTCAAGGTCTTTAAAAAGTAGGAATAATTAATGAGTTCTCTTGAATTTACCCATCGTCGTAAAAACCCATTAACGGGGGACTGGGTTCTAGTCTCACCACACAGAAATAATCGCCCTTGGTCAGGTGCTACAGAATCCGGTTCTAGTGAGCAGTTACCTAGCTATGATGACAACTGTCCTTTATGTCCGGGCAATGAGCGAGCAAGTGATACGTCTAATCCTGATTATAAAGATACCTTTGTATTTAAAAATGATTTTGGTGCATTAGTAAGTGATAACGAAAATGTTGTTGAGCAAGATACTCCTGAATTTATCAAAGCAGATGTTGCAAGAGGTGAGTGTCGAGTTATTTGCTTCTCACCTGATCATTCAAAAACTTTGCCTGAATTGTCTAAGACAGAAATTCAAAAAGTAATCGATACTTGGCAATCAAACTATACTGAATTGTCAAAGCAATATAGTTGTGTTCATGTATTTGAAAATAAAGGGGCAATTATGGGCTGCTCACAGCCGCATCCGCATGGACAAGTTTGGGCTCATGATCATATGTCTACTGAAATAGCAGTTGAAAATGATAATTTAGCCGCGTATCAGCATAAAACTAATAAAAATTTATTGGCTGAGTACATAGAGTTTGAGCAAGACAACAAAGAACGTGTGATTTTTAGCAATGAACATTGGTTAGTTGTTGTTCCATATTGGGCTGCATGGCCATTTGAAACTCTACTGATAGCTAAGGACGATGTTCGTCATATGGGGCAGTTAACAGTGCAACAAAAAGCATCATTAAGTGAAGCCTTGCAAATACTTACAACCAAATATGACAATGTATTCAATTGCAGCTTTCCTTATTCAATGGGCTGGCACAGTGCTCCTGGTAACTTAGGTGACGATTCTCATTGGCGTTTACATGCACATTTTTATCCGCCTCTATTGCGCTCTGCGACTGTGAAAAAACATATGGTAGGTTATGAAATGTTGGCTGAAAGCCAGCGTGACTTAACCGCAGAAACGGCAGCCAATATTTTGAAATCGGCAAGCTCTACTCACTATAAAAAGGGACTTTAATATGGTTGATTCACTATCGACAGAATTTGAGAAAATTTATCAGCATCCTGCTACCTCACTTTCATCAGCGCCAGGTAGAGTGAATATTATTGGCGAGCATACTGACTACAGTGAAGGCCTGGTACTTCCTTGTTCATTAGAGTTTTGTACCAAAGTTTTATATCGAGAACGAGAAGACAATTTAGTGGTTGTGCATTCTACCAATTATCCTGGAGAATCAGATCGCTTTGACATTAGTGAAGCTATTGAGCATGGAAACTCACAATGGGGCAACTACATCCGAGCTATGGCATTTGTAATAAAGCGCCAAGGTCACTCGCTTTGTGGTGTTGATGTATTAATTAGCTCCGATGTGCCCCAAGGTAGCGGCTTGTCGTCGTCAGCGGCACTTGAAGTAGCAATTGGTGGGATGTTTAGTGAGTCAGCAGACTTAAACCTAAACTCTGTAACAATAGCACTGTTGGGGCAAGAGGCCGAAAATGATTTCATGGATTGTCAGTGTGGCATTATGGATCAAATGATCTCTGCCAAAGGCGAACCAGGCTCTGCTTTAATGATTGATTGTCGTGATTTATCAACTCAATCGATTAAGATCCCAGACGATCTTAGCTTGGTAATTGTTAATTCGAATTACCCTAGAAAGTTAGTCGACAGTGAATACAACCAACGTCGAATTGATTGTGAGCAAGCCGCGAAAAAAATGAACGTGCCAATGCTTAGAGATGCAACACTGGAGTTGTTGGCAAGCCATAGAACAGCATTAACAGCAATAGAATACAAACGAGCGCATCATGTGATCACCGAGAATCAACGAGTGCTTGATGCTATGTCAGCATTAGCCAACAGTGATATGCCGACTTTAAAGCAATTAATGTCAGCATCGCACGCATCGTTGCGCGACGATTTTGAAGTTACGGTGCCTGCCACTGATGGCTTGGTTGAAATTTGTCAGACAGCCCTAGGCGAAAATGGCGCTGTCCGCATGACTGGTGGCGGTTTTGGTGGTGCGATTGTATGTTTGTGCAGAGAAGACGATGTCGCTTTAGTAAAGCAAGCTGTTGATGATCAGTATTTTAATAAGTACCAATTACACGCTGATGTTTACGTGTGTAGCGCTGGCAGTGGCTTAAAAGTTGAAGATATAATTGCAGAACCTTCATAATATTTGGGCTCACAGCCTATAAATAAAGCCGAATGCTAATTTATTAGCATTCGGCTTTTTTATTACCTAATTTTTACTCGTTACTTTTGTCATTAGCATTTAGCTGGCGTTTATTTTTGCAGCACAAATTCCGGACTGGTATTGGCACCGTAAAAGGCTAATTTAAACCGATTATTACTTGCAGCTTGGACCAAGTTTTCAATAAATAATTTTCGAGTGCCTTGGTTGTCGTTGGCTTTCATTAGTCCTGCATTTAAATAAAAGTCGAGGTAGTCAACAACCGCTGTTGCTTTATCTGTATCAGTTCCAGAAGTATTCTGCCAAATCTCAAAAAAATCTTCCTGCTGCAACCATACTTTTAGATGCCAGTTTTGGTAAATTATGCTGTATTTGGCTGCATTGTTACGGTATAGGCTACTGTTCATTAAGCCATTATAAATGTTCATTGTGGAAAACATTTGCGCTTCAGTTAGCAGTTGTAATTCCGGCGCCATTAAAGAGTTACTGGCTAGAGCGCCGCTTGGCGTATAACTTGGTAAATAGAAGTTAAACACTGAGTTTGCACCTAGTGCTCGTTGACCAATTGCTAAGTCACCCATTCTAATTAATGTTGCTCCAGACTGATATTTATCGGCTAATTCAAGGTTTAATCCTGGTATTGGTGTATCAAAAGTAGTATCGACACTGTCATCTAGTGCTATTCTGGATTTGACCTTAAAAAGTCGTAAATTTGCAGTAAGTTGTATTATTGGTTCTTTAATTTTGCCAAAGCTGTTTGAGCTGTGTACTTGTGGGTTACGGGCTTCCTCATCTAACAAGATCGCTTTTATTGTTGCAGTTAAATCACCTTTTTCAGCAAACTTGTTGGCCACTCTTTCAATATAAGCCGAGCTTGGATTTGAAGTAACAAATCGTTGAATGAGCTGCTTTGAAATAAAAGGAGCGGTAGAGCTATGAGCAACCAGGCTGTCTACCACAAATGCAACTTCTGACATTGCCGCATCATCAGTTTTATCATTATTTGCAGCGACCGTTACAGTGCCATTGTTATCTGTGAATAGTGTTTTACTGCCAAAGTCATGCTCAGAAGTGAAAAATTTCATTGGCTCGCGCCAGCGGTATTGATATTCGTTGGCCCAATCACCTAAAAAGAAATTGTTATTCGCAACCTTGTTTTCACCATCATTTTTAAATCTAAATGATAAACCGGTGAATACTCGAGCCATTTCTTTTATGGTTTCGTTACTATAAGTTGGTTTAGGCAAGTTATCGTCACCCAAGGCGATAGTGCCATTTTTGTTTAAGTGCACTAACCCAAAACTGAACAATTGCATAACTTCTCGGGCGTAGTTTTCATCGGGGTAATAACCAGCGCCAACATCTTCTTTCTGATTATACAAATGGCTTAACCACACTCCCATTATTGGACTTAACGTTGCATCAAACAACGCCTTGTTATAATAATCGAAAGCATTGCTCGCAAGGTTATCCCAATAGATTGCAGCCCCTTTATGAGCATTGCGGATAGCTGCTGCTTCATCACTAACCACTAAAATTTGGCTAAGTGCAAATGCCATACGTTGACGCAATTGGTCTTTACCATGAACGGCTAAATTGTAAAATGCGTCGCGACGAATGTTTACGCCTGCTTCTTCTGGAAAATGCTGAGCAACTGCCTCAGTAAAGTCGTATAAACTGCTTGCAGGCATGGATATTTGTTGCTCTATCCATTGATTATAAACTTGCATACGGTTTGTGCCGTCGGCATTGATTTGATCTCTAAGAGGCTGATAGTCTTCAGGAGTAGCGCCAAAAGTTGCCTGGTTTAAAAAGCGAATAATGTCCCTGTCAACATCGGCCTCGGTAAGGTCAACTTGCTCAGGCGGCTTTATATTTGCGTCATACAATAGCGTTGCTGAAATTTCACCTGCAGGGTAATTGGCAGAATGAATATTGACAAAAAACTCGCCATTAAACAGAGTATCAAGCATTTCTTGCTCGGTCTTAAATATGCCTCCTGGTGCTAAATCCCAAATCATATTTATAACATTGCCAGGACCTTCCAGATCTTTAATCATCGTACCTGAAGGTGCCAAATGAATGTGTTGATCCGTTTGTTCAGATCCTAGGTTGGTAAAACTATAGCTTAATTGGCCTAGCTCATTATCGCCTTGTAATATAAAACTTAAAACACCTGTGGCCGACGTTATTGCATCGCCCTGTGGCGTGAATACGCCATAAAATACTTTGGCATTATCGCGCGTATTATCAGCATCGATAATTGTTAATGAAACTGTAGGTTCTTGGCTTAGTTGATAGGTGCTTTGCGTGGTTAAATTTACATTTAACTGCTCTGGAACTTCGAATAGATTGTCAGATATTGGTTTTACTTCAATAATGCGAGAGCTTTCATTTGCAGGAATAATGAAACTGTCGCCAACAATGTTGCCATCGGCATACAACAACTGATAATCACTTGCATCCGCTGAGCCTTTGGTTATATCGGTATGGCCAGTGACATCAAAGCTAACAGCCAGTTGTTCAGTACCAGAACTACGCTCTATTTTGAATTTAGCAACTTGACTGTTCTGTTCTACAGCTGTTGGCTCAATAGAAATAATTGAGATGGTAGGTAAACTTGTTTTCACAGTTGGCTTTGTTGAGCTACTACCACCGCCACCACAAGCACAAAGAAGCCCAAAGGAGGAAATAGTCATTAACAGTGCAATGCGTCTAGTAACGTTAGTCATTAGCTTACCTCCTGTTTAAAAAAATCTAGGTTAGAACTTGCGGTAAAAGTATCTGGGAAGTTGTTTATACTTGGAATTAACAAAGGGAGTTCTTCTTGGTTTACCCCAAACCAATTGGCAATTTTGGCAACGCATTGGCTTGTCGATGTTGTTGGGATCCAGCGTCCACGACCGGAACTTGCATCTAGCCCCTCTTTAAGCTTTAAATCGGGGTGCGTGCCGAACATTTGTCCGCCATTTATCATGCCTCCCATCAACAAAGCATGACCGCCCCATGCGTGGTCTGTACCAAATTCAGCATCGTTACCGTTTGGTGTTAATGTACGGCCAAACTCAGAGCCAACAAAGCTTAAGGTTTTATCAAAATCACCTTGCGCAACTAATACATCTTTAAAACCTTTTAATGCCGCATTAAGATCTGTCATTAATGTTTGATGATTGGTTAACAGTTTTTTATGAGTATCAAAACCGTTCATTTCTACAAAATAGATAGGGCGGTTGTTGCCAGTAGAGTTTCGACCAGCAATCATTTTTGCAATGGTTTTAAGCTGACGACCTATTTTGCTGGTGTTTGCTCCTGCCGCAGTAAATATAGCGTCATAGTCGACGCCTGTTTGCTCAGCTTCTGTAAAGGCGCTTGTTACTATTGCTTCAGACTTTTTAGCCGAATTAAAAACGTCACGGTATTTTTGTAGCATTAAATGCGACGATGCATCGATACTATCGATAGATGACTCTAATAGAGTTTTACGCTCGTTAGTGACGCCATTAAGTTTTACTGCGCCGTCGTAACCCATAACATAGGCTGATACATCTGGTTGCGAAGCTACTTGAAAAGAGTTTAAGCCTGATACCGATATTAAAGGTGATACATTACTGCTGCTATTAAAATCTTCAACCATTTCTGCTAAACGGCCACCCCATCCATATCTGAATGGAATATCTGGTTGGCTTTGAAATTGTAATTGTTGATCGCTGTGCGAATATAATTGTGGTGGAAGTGTTACTTTATCATTCAGAAGTTGCCAACGGGTTGTAGGCTCATACAGATTGCCAATATTACACACTATCGACATTTCTTCATTATTAAACATTTCTGCCATGTCTGCACAAGCAGGGTGTAAACCAAACTCATTGTATTGCTCACCACCATAAATTTTGACATCGGTTTTTGGTGTTATGGCATTTAATTGTTCAGCAGAAATTGCTGCGTTGCGACGTCCATCTTCGTAATTAGTACGTAAATTACCAACACCCTTAGGCGCAATCATATTGAATGAGTCGTTACCGCCAGCTAAAAAAATAAACACTAAAGCTTTATAATCTTGCTCGGCAGCCAAGCTTTGCTGGGCATGTAACAAGCTGGAAAGTCCCAGGGCTTTTACAACACTAGCGCTAACACCAATTTTGCAGGAGTTCTTTAGAAACTCTCTTCTATGTAATTTTTTCTTAGAGTTTGCCATTATTTAACCATTTTATTTTTATAAAGTTTTCTGAACACTTTTTGACCAGATAACTAATCCTACCATTAGTCATATAAATATGAAAATATAATTGGCTTTTAAATTTTGCGGTTAAATATCGATAATATTTTTGATATCAGAATCAGTTAACAAAAAAGGTCAATACATGGCTCACTTTTTCGTCTATAATACGCGCCAAATTATATGCACCCGCTAATTAAAGGCTAAAGATAGTGTTAGACAACTTACGTAACATCGCAATTATTGCGCACGTTGACCATGGTAAAACAACCTTGGTTGATAAATTACTCGACCAATCAGGTACGTTAGATGCTCGTACAGGTCATGACGAACGAGTAATGGATTCAAATGATATCGAGAAAGAACGTGGTATCACTATTCTTGCAAAAAACACAGCAATTAACTGGGGCGACTACCGTGTAAATATTGTAGATACTCCTGGTCACGCCGATTTTGGTGGTGAAGTTGAGCGTGTTATGTCTATGGTTGACTCTGTTCTACTTATTGTTGATGCACAAGAAGGCCCTATGCCGCAAACTCGCTTTGTTACTAAGAAAGCATTTGCTCAAGGCTTAAAGCCAATTGTTGTAATCAACAAAATTGATAAGCCAGGCTCTCGTCCTGAGTGGGTTATGGATCAAGTTTTCGATTTATTCGATAACTTAGGTGCTACTGATGACCAACTAGACTTCCAAGTTGTTTACGCTTCAGCGATTAACGGTTGGGCTTCTATGGATTCAGAAGAAGAAGGCACAGACATGACGCCTTTATTCCAAACAATTGTTGACCAAGTTCCAGCGCCAGATGCAGACACGGAAGGTTCTTTCCAAATGCAAATTTCTCAACTTGATTATAGCTCATACTTGGGTGTAATCGGTGTTGGTCGTATTACTCGTGGTTCAGTTAAGCCTAACCAACAAGTTACGGTTGAAGGCTCAAACGGTAAAATTCATAACGGTAAAGTAGGTAAAGTTTTTGGTTACCTAGGCCTTGAGCGTCATGAAGTTGAAAAAGCAGAAGCTGGCGATATTATTGCAATTACCGGTTTAGGTGAATTAAAAATTTCTGACACTATTTGTTGTCCAAATGAAGTTGAAGCACTACCGCCATTGTCAGTAGATGAACCTACTATTAACATGACATTCCAGGTAAATACTTCTCCGTTCTCAGGCCAAGAAGGTAAGTTTGTAACGTCACGTAATATTAAAGATCGTTTAGATAAAGAACTTGTGCATAACGTAGCGTTACGTGTTGAGCAACTTGATGATCCTGATAAGTTTAAAGTTTCAGGTCGTGGTGAGCTTCACTTAGGTATCTTAATTGAAAACATGCGTCGTGAAGGTTTTGAGCTAGCTGTGTCTCGCCCTGAAGTTATCATGCGCGAAGTTGATGGCCAAATGGAAGAACCATATGAAACCGTAACTATTGATGTTGAAGAACAACATCAAGGTACAATTATGGAAAGAATGGGTGTTCGTAAAGCTGAATTAACTGATATGGCACCAGATGGTAAGGGCCGTATTCGTATGGACTTTATCATGCCTTCTCGTGGGTTAATTGGTTTCCAAACTGAATTCATGACTATTACTTCAGGCTCAGGTTTAATTTACCATACGTTCCTACAGTACGGCCCTCATAAAGGTGGCGAAATCGGTCAACGCCTTAACGGTGTAATGATCGCTAATGCTACTGGTAAAGCTCTTACTAACGCTATCTTTAACTTACAAGCACGTGGTCGTATGTTGATTGGTCACGGTGTAGATATTTACGAAGGTCAAGTTATCGGTATTCATTCACGTGATAACGATTTAACTGTAAATGCTCTTAAAGGTAAGCAGTTAACGAACGTTCGTTCATCTGGTACTGATGAAGCGCAAACACTAACGCCGCCAATTATCATGTCTTTAGAGCAAGCGCTTGAATTCATCGATAACGATGAGTTAGTAGAAGTTACACCTGATAGCATTCGTATCCGTAAAAAGTCATTAAAAGAAAGTGACCGTAAACGCGAAGGCCGTGCTGCTAAGTAATTATATTTAGTACACGTACAGATGCTTAAAAATGCCAGCTTATGCTGGCATTTCTTTTTTCTGGCATGGATGTTTTAAGGTTTGTTCACATCAGAAATTGTTGCCCTTAATATTCAATATAGCTATACCCTTAATTTACATAGGGTTTAATTGCTGAATATTAATGCAATTAAACTGCGTTTTACCGTAAAAAGTTGCTTATTTACTACTTTAAGGGTATTTTTGACGGTGGTAAAAACAATAAGAATAAGACGCATTTCAACTTAATATGAATGGAAGCGAACTTATTCATTAACATCATTATTAAGGGTGAATTATGGACATCATGGAAATTATTAATTTCTTGGCTCGCTGGGGCCACTTACTATTCGGTATGACTTGGATAGGACTTTTATACTACTTTAACTTTATTCAAGGTGGCTACTTTAAGCAAGCTACTCCAGAAGCATTAGCTGATGCGAAAAAACATTTAGCACCTGCTGCTCTTTGGTGGTTCCGTTGGGGCGCAATGTTCACTTTACTAACTGGTTTAGTGTTACTAATGGGCGTTACCAAAATGAATGTATTAAATGATTACATCATTGTTGGTGCTGTTATGGGTACATTAATGTTTTTAAACGTTTGGTTAATTATCTGGCCAAACCAAAAAATTGCTTTAGGTATGGTTGAAGGTGACGGTCCTGCTGCTGGCGCTAAAGCTCTTTTAGCATCTCGTACTAATACATTATTCTCTGGCCCTATGGCATTCTTCATGATGGCTGGTCCACACTTTGGTGGTTACGGTTTAGGTTGGGGTTCTACAGCAATGTGGGTTGCTTTAGCGATTGTTGCTGTATTAGAAGTAAATGCAATTGTTGGTAAGCAAGGTACTATGACTACCGTTAAAGGTGTTATTACTTCAAGCTTAGTATTAACTGCTGTATTAGTTGCAGTATTAAAATTAGTTTAAATTTCAGCTAATTAAATCTTTGAAAAGCCGAGTTATATACTCGGCTTTTTTTTACTTCAAGGATGATGGAATGCAAATCGCCAGGGATGGCACTAGATTTGTAACTGCACATGGAAGTGCTTATCCTCCTGTACCATGGATGGGGGAAAAGGAGGGTTTACTTCAAGGATGATGGAATGCAACGCCTTTCCATACATCCTGTATCCAAGGCATATAATACTTCCCTGTATAAATTACCTGGGACCACTCCATCACATCCTGTGATCGTGGCATACGCAACCTCCATGTTGAAAATGGAACTAGATTTGTACTTCAAGGATGAAGAAGTTTAATCACTTTGTAAATGCAATTAGGTTTGTAAAATATTTTGGTATACACTTCTTACTAACACTATCCAATTAATTATTCTATGAAACCTCTTTTAAACGCCCTATGCCCAATGTTTTTTCTCGTCAGTTTACATTGCCAAGCAACTGATAAAACTGTGGATGTAGGAACACAAGCAGGGCAGAAACTTGCTGAAAGACAACAGCAAGAAAAGCTTGCAGCTCAGCAGTTGGCAGCTAAAGGGACCGGTCTAGATCCAACAGAAGTTATTGGCCGAATAGAATTTAACTATACCTATTTGGAGCAAAAAACAGGCACTGAACGCCATAGTGGGATTTTAAAGTTAGATACTGACCTGGATAGTAAAACCATAGCAGGTATGGAGGTTCCGTTATCATCAGCAAAGTTACCTGAGGGTAGTGATCAAAATGGTATTGGTGATGTAGGTTTCAACATTCGCCGCTCAGTGTATGTAAGCCCGTCTTTTTCAGTTATGGCCGGTGGAGGTATTACTCTAGATACAGCTAGCGATGATGAGCTTGGTGAAGGAAGCCACAACGTAAGTGCAGGGGTATTTACTGCTTGGCGACATGGTACTTGGATGATTGCTAATATTGCTTCATTAAAGTTTTATGAAGATCATGCTAAAGATTTAAATTCATTTAGTTTGGTACCATTAATTGCCTATCAACCGATGGCAGAATATTTAAGTTATGTGTCTTTAGGTTTACCTTTTACTTATCGATATGAAGCCAAAGATGAAATTATGAATGCCTTTTTAAGCTTTGGTAAGGTTATGCCTAATAAAGACGTTTATTCAGTAGGGACTAAATTCAATATCAGTGGTCCAGACAACGATGACTTCGTATTAACCATTGGCTACAAACGATTATTTTAAATTATGCAAATTAATGAGTAAGCGATTTGACGCTTACTCTAATAATCCTGATAAGCTTCTGTACCTTGCAGCATCAATAATTGACCAAAGGTGAACAAAAGCTCCAGCAATCCACAAAATAAAACTGAAATATAAAACGCCACTCACCACAAAGAACAATAATGCTGCCATAATTCGGCCTTGCACTAACTGCCCTAAACCAGGGATAAAAATACAACAAATTGCGGCCAATACATTGCCACCTGATCCCGGTCTTGCCATTTTTTACTCCACATTATTTATCTAGTTAAAACTTATATATCTAGTATAGTTAATATAACACTAAGAAAACCATAGAATAATTAATGAAATTGTCACAAATTATTGCACGTTACCCAAAAGTGATACCGGTAATACGGTTTGCTCAACATTACGTTAAACGTTGTAAACATGATCAAATACAAGTATCTGCAGGCTATTTGTCGTATGTGACTTTAATGTCATTGGTACCGTTAATTTTAGTGATGTTTTCCATCGTCACTGCATTTCCGATATTTGGTGAAATTCATAATGATATAGAAAGCTTCATCTTTAGCAATTTTGTGCCTACCGCTTCAGAGCAAATACAAGACCAAATAGATGGTTTTGTGACTAATGCTTCACAAATGCCCGGTGTGGAAATATTTTTCCTCTTCATCCTTGCCATGTTGCTTATATCGACTGTGGATAAGTCCTTAAATCGAATTTGGCGTATTCATACTCGTCGCAAACGTATCACTTCGTTCGCTGTTTACTGGATGATACTTACCTTAGGTCCAGTTCTGATAGGTATCAGTATAATTGCTACGTCTTATATTATTTCTCTTGTTTCTAGTAGTGGAGTTGATGCGTCTAGTTTAAATAATTTATTACTTAGGGCTTTGCCATTTGTTGCATCATTGTCGGGTTTTTTAGTTTTGTATATGTTGGTACCGAATACGGCGGTTAGGTTTAAACATGCATTCATTGGTGCCGTGTCAGCAACGGTGCTATTTGAACTGGCAAAAAAAGGTTTCGCTATATTTGTTACTAAGTTGCCTACATATGAAGCAATATATGGCGCTTTAGCGATTATTCCTATTTTGTTTATTTGGGTGTATTTATCGTGGCTAATTGTATTTATTGGCGCCGAAGTAACGGCTTGCCTACAAGAAATTAGTGCTACAAAGCATAAATCAGCTAAAATTAATTAGCGTTAAATTATTATCAGGAAAATCTCGTTGCATAGCTTATACCCCAAAATAAAGCCTAACCAAACACAATACCTTAGCATTGGTGAACATAAAATTTATGTTGAAGAAAGTGGTAACCCTGACGGGATCCCTGTGTTGTACTTACATGGTGGTCCTGGTGGTGGCAGTAGTAGCGATCATCGTCGTTATTTCAATCCTGAAAAGTATAGAATAATCATCTTTGATCAACGTGGATGTGGAAAATCTACTCCCCATGCAAGCACGAGTAACAACACTACTTGGGATTTAATTGATGATATAGAAGAAATTCGTGAGTATTTTTCCATTACCAAGTGGTTGGTTGCCGGAGGCTCATGGGGAACAACATTGGGCTTGGCTTATGGTATTAAACATAGTGAGAGAGTCACAGGTTTTATCTTGCGCGGTATCTTTTTAGGTACCGATGAAGAAACAGCTTGGCTTTACGGTAAAGACGGCGCTGGCGCAATCTACCCGGATCACTATCAAGACTTTATTGCACCAATCAAGCATCAGCACTTTAGCGAGCCAGTTAAAACATTCCATAAACTGCTAACCTCCGATAATGAAATCGCTAGAATTGCAGCGGCAAAGGCATGGACATTATGGGAAACTCGAATATCAGCACTACAAATTGATAAGGCTGAGTTGACCGGGACCGATGAGACGCATGGTGCCATCGCAATGGCCTGTTTAGAAAATCATTACTTCATTAATCAGTGCTTTTTTGAGCCTGATTTTATTATTAAAAATATTGCCAAAATAACCCACATTCCAGCCTTTATTATTCACGGACGTTACGATATGGTTTGCCAACTTAAACAAGCTTATATCCTCGCCCAACACTGGCCAAATGCACAACTGCAAATTATTCCAAAATCTGGTCATAGCGGCTTTGAAGTAGCAATAATTGATGCCATTTGTCAGGCTTCTGATAAAATGGCCGCATTTATCGAATCCAAATAAAATCTAAGAATAATTTATGATCGCGTTAGTACAAAGAGTAAGCCATGCTCATGTTTCTATTGATGGCAAAATTAATGGTCAAATAGACAAAGGTTTAATGGTGCTGTTAGGTGTTGAAAAAGGCGATGACGCTGCCAAAGCAAAACGTCTCGCGCAAAAAGTTGCTACCTATCGAATGTTTGAAGATGAGCAAGGGAAAATGAATTTAGATGTTGGCCAAGTGGCTGGCGATTTATTAGTAATTTCACAATTTACCTTAGCCGCAGATACCAAGCGTGGTAAAAGACCAAGTTTTTCTGGGTCAGCAGAGCCTGGTTTGGGAAAAGAGTTGTATGAATACTTTTGCCAGCAATTAAGAGAGCTTGGCTTTAAAGTACCAACCGGAGTTTTTGGCGCCGATATGCAGGTGACATTAACAAACGATGGCCCCGTTACATTCACTCTAACCAGTTAAATCATCAGTAGTATAAGCATGTCAGAATATATATTTACGGTTAAGCAACCGACCAGTGAAGATGATTATCAAGGGTATCATCAACTTAGATTTCAGCAATTAAGACAGCCTTGGGGTCAGCCAAAGGGCTCAGAAGTAGACGAACTTGAAAACCAATCTGTGCACCGCATGGTGGTTGATCAATGTGGTAATGTTGTTGCGGTAGGGCGCTTTCACAAAACCAGCTGTTTTGTTGCACAAATTCGATTTATGGCGGTAAGCGATAAATATCAGGGCCAAGGGCTGGGTAAAATGATACTCAATGCCCTTGAACATGAAGCGGCAGTTCAGGGAGTTAAAACCATTGAACTTAATGCCAGAGAAGTGGCGTTAAATTTTTATAAAGCCTGTGATTACCAGTTGCATGATGAAGCACATACTTTATATAGTGAAGTAAAGCACTTTGCCATGAGCAAAACATTACAGCCAATTAATAATCAATTCACGCCTTGGTTAGCTGAACTTGAGGGGGTTTGGCATAGCACTATCCCTGTGTCTAAACACATGCTGATACATCCGGCTTCCCTAGTTAATAAACAATTTACCGTTTGCGCAAATCGAGAAGCAAACATTAACCTGCACAATACAATGTTTGCCGGGAGTATTTATACCTTGGCTACTTTGACGGGGTGGGGCTGGGTACACTTACTGGTAAAACAACAGCAACTACAGGGCGATATCGTGCTTGCCGATGCAGACATCCGCTATAAGCAACCGTTACATGGTCAGCCTCTTGCAAAAGTACAGCAGGAATTTACATCTGGTAGTGTTGAAGTGTTAGGTAAAGGGCGCAGAGCACGTATACAAGTAAAGGTTGATGTGTGTGATGGTGATACAGTCGTTGCTACATTTAATGGCAAATATGTTGTGTTACCGCCTGCTAAGCCAGTGCAACAGGGCAAGGAAAGTTAATTGACTGAGCAAACGAGTAACAATGATAGTGTTGGTATTATTGGCGCAGGCTGGCTTGGTCTGCCGTTAGCATTAAAATTGCAAGAAAAAGGTGTAAGGGTAATTGCTAGCGCGACAAGCCAAGACAGTGAAGATAAGCTCAAACAACAAGGGCTTAATACTTGTCGGTTAACGTTACCTGACATAAACAGTGATTGTGCAGTACTTCAATGTCAGCACATTGTTATTTGCATCCCTCCGGGTATTCGCTATGGCAAGAGTGATTACGTAGCAAAAGTGTCGGCAATAGTGCGTAAAGCGGAGCTAGCGAAAAGTTATGTAAAAAGCATCACCCTATTAAGCTCAACAGCCGTTTACAATGGTTTGGCTGGTGAAGTGTGTGAACAGTCAGAGTTAAATTTTAGCAGTGCAAAAGTTGAAATAATGCACCAAGCTGAACAAACAGTATTAACCAGCCAATGTGCAAACAAAACGGTTTTAAGGTTGGGTGGTTTAATGGGTTATGATCGCCAACCGGGGCGATTTTTCAAAAACAACCGATCCATACCTAACCCTGAGTCGGTGATTAATTTTATTCACCGAGACGATGTTATTGGTATTATTTGTCAGTTGTTTGAGTGCTTTAAACGTACAAAAACATTGAATAACCCAACCAATATATTTAATTGTGTCGCGCCATCACATCCTAAACGACGTGATTTTTACCAGAAAGCATTCACTAATTTAGGAATGCCTGCGCCATGCTTTAGTGAACAAGAAGAACAGAATGGTAAACTGGTTAACAGTATATATATTGGCAATTTACAATATCAATTTAAGTATCCTGATATACTGACTTGTCTAGAAAATAAAACTAACTTGGATTAAGTATTTGTTAAAGCAAAGCCCATTAACTGCGAAAAAATTACTGCAGTTTTTTATTATTATTTTTATCCATATTACCTTATTAGATTTGTTCGTAATAACTATTAAGGGACCGGTTTTTTTATGGCAAGAAAACCTGAAAATTAGCACTGTTGCCGTACACTTAAGTATAGTGATGTGCAGTTGTATTTTGTTATGGGTATTAAATATCGTTAACAATAAAATTTCTAAATAACAGAAGATATTATGAACTTTGAAAGTAAATTTACCCTAAGCAAGCGTCATTTTAGAGAATGTTTTGAACAATCAAGTTCATTACAGCCAAAAACAAATAAGCGCTACTTAAAAGCATTGGCCCTGTTTGTTCTTGGCTTGTTTTTTTACTGGAGCCAAATTGAAGGGCTAAGTGCTCATCTTGGTATGTTCTTTTTTATTCTGGCGTTTGTTGATGCACTTAGTGTTAAGTTTGCTAAAGGCTGGTGGGTTACCAGACAAATGCTTAGTAAAGCTGCAGGTAATGAGGTTACGATAATGCTTAGCGACGACGGTATTAATATTGAGTCAGATTTTGCTAAACAACTATTAGCTTGGTCAGACATTAACACTTACCAAGAAACCGAAAAAGGCATCGTGTTAATGACTATAAAAGCTGGCAATAGCTATATTTCAAAACGTTGTTTTAATGACGATGCTTGGCAGTTTTTATTAGCAAAACTGGCCGGAAAGTAACTTTGATAAATTTATGTCGGTTACTGGCTTGTGGCGTCTTCTTGTTTTTCTTTTGCGAGATTTAAATCAACGCCATCCATCAATAACAATAAGTCAGCAAATGCTTCTCTTAACTTCGATGATAGTTTTTGCGGGTAAGGAGTGCGGTTCAAAGTCGCCTTTGAATTACCGATATAAATAGACTCAAATACCTTTTCTATCGATTTAATATCATTAAAATCTATAGGCTTAGGTGTTATTTTCAACGAGGCTACATATTCGTCATATAGCTCAGTGATTAGTTTTTGAGTGTCTTTTATTCTATCCATGAAGCACCTTATTTTAACTGTATTAATAATAAAAGCACCTAAGGCTAGGTGCTTAGAATCTCATGGCGAGACATAACTAATCAGTTATTAAAGCTATGCTAACAATTAAAATTGTACTCGCTTAATATAGTTATACCTTGTTTTTATTCACATTTGCAAGACCCATAGTGTTCATCCACTGTTGGTAGTCTAGTAAGTTGGCAGGAAGTATAACCTTACGGCTTTCTTTACTCAGCCCTTTCATTTGCTTTAAGTACTGTTCACTTAGTTGCATTTCCAGGGCTTTTTGACCACCTTCCTGGTTAATCACATTGGCCACTTTTTTAATCGACTCAGCGGTTGCTTTTGCTAACGATAAAATTTCTGAGGCTTTACCTTCTGCAGCGTTAATACGACGCTGTTTTTCACCTTCAGAAATGTTAATTGTTTCACGTTTAATACCTTCTGAGCGGTTGATAACACTTTGTTTGTCACCTTCACTTTTTGCCATAATTGCGCGGCGCTCACGTTCAGCATTCACTTGCATTTCCATAGCTAGACGCACTGTTTGTGGTGGCGTTATATTTTTAATTTCATAACGGTGTACTCTAATACCCCAAGCCTCACCGGCTTTATCCAATACATCCACAACTTTAGCACTAATTAAGTCACGTTCTTCAAAGGTACGGTCTAAATCTAACGTGCCTATTACAGAGCGGGTTGTTGTTTGTGCTAATTGCATTGCTGCGAATCGATAATCGACAATACCGTAGCTGGATCTAATTGGTTCAGTGACCGAAATATAAATAACCCCGTCAACTTCAACATTTACTTCATCTTTTGAGAAACACTCTTGTGGCGGCACATCGATAGTTTCTTCTTTTAAATCCTGAATGTATGCAACTCGGTCAATAAATGGTAGCAAGGCATGAAATCCAGCATCGAGAGTTTTATGATATTTCCCTAAACGCTCTACCACATAGGCTGATTTAGTAGGGACTAAGCAAATTGATTGAAATAATTTAACGATAAAGGTTAAAAATATCGCGCCCCAAACGATTAAGACAATTAAATCGGCGGGTGCATAGTTATTTAAAAATTCCATTATTTAGCTCCTTGTGCTGTTGCGGTTACTTTATCCATGCCTTCGAAGAAACCTTCCAACTTAGCGATCTCGCTTGGTAAAATAGAAACATCGGCAGTATTTAATACGTCACCAACTTGTTGGATATACTCTTCCATTAAGCGCATTTTAATCGCGTCATCACCACATGGTTGATTGGCAGCTTCAGCAATTAAACTGATCCCTTGCGCCGTAGCATCAGCGATAATTTCAATTTCTCTAGCGCGACCTTCTGCCTCATTAATTTGTTTTTGTTTATCACCTTCAGACAGGTTGATTGCTTCTTGGCGATCGCCTTCTGATAAATTAATCATTGAGTCACGAGCGGCATTGGCAAGAGTTATTTCTGCACGCTTGTTACGCTCAGCTTCCATCTGTTTTTCAAGGGTGTGAATTACATTCAATGATGGAGTAATGTTACGCACTTCATAACGGAGCACTTTTATACCCCAAGGATCAGAGGCTTTATCGATTTCGCTAACAATGGTTTCGTTTAGTGTGTCACGTTCTGAAAACGTTTGGCTTAAACTTAATTTACCAATTTCACTACGCATTGTTGTTTGGGCTAAGTTAACACTGGCTCGGCGGTAGTCTTCAATACCGTAACTGGCTTTCGCGCCATCCATTACTTTTATGTAAACTAAACCATCTACATCAATTTGAATGTTATCTTTGGAAATACAGCTTTGTGCCGGTATATCCAATACCTGTTCACGAGTTTCATGTCGATAGGCGACACGGTCAAAAAATGGAATTAAAAAATGCAAACCTGGGTGCATTACTGCTCTAAATTTTCCTAGTCGTTCGATAACGCATACTTCGCGCATTTCAACAATAAGCACCAGCTTATATAAAATAAATAATATGCCTAACAAGACAAAAGTTAATACTGCAAACACATGACTCTCCTTAGCTAGAAATTAAGGCCTACGCCTATTTCTACGTTTATTTAGCTTCTATTAAAATAATGTAGTTGGAATTTTTTATGATAATTTTTCGACTACGTAAGATATGTTTTCTCGGCAAACAATTTTAACTTTTTCGCCAGACTTAATTTCGCTGCCATCGCCCAGCGCTGTCCAATTTGTACCTTGAAACACAATTCGACCTTTCTTATTACCAGGGCCAATCGTTTCAATAACATCGACTTCATAGCCAAATACATCCAAATTTTCGTCGGTATTTTCAATTCGGCTGTCACCGCCAACCATCTTTTGGCCAACGTTTCTAAAAACAATAAGTAATACCATTGAAAGGATGAACCATAAGGTAAAGGCATGCATCCAACTGGTAATAATGCCAAATTGCAGGGTTAGTGCTACGGCTAATGCTGAGGTACCAAGAAACACAACAATACCGCCAGGAATAACTAATTCAGCCAGCATCAACACAATGCCAACACAGCCCCAAGCAAAAACATCATTACTAAAATCCATAAGGTACCTCTTCAAAAATAACGACTCATCTGTTAATGAGTCGTTAATCAATATAGCAACATTTTTATTGAATTGCGACATATTATGTCAAGAGGGCGTCTGTTAAATGTAAAAAAGTATTTTTAAAGATAATTAATTTTGACAGAGTCATGCTAGATTAAATATATAATTCATATCATGTTTTTTGCTTTGCAGAAGGGGTTTCAATTGTCTGAACCTGAAAATATACCATCATTACATTCCTATGAACCGCTTTCGCATGCGGTTATATGGATCATGGTTTTGTATGTGCCGACCATATTTTTAAGCGTAGCTATTGTGATGTATGCTGAGTCGAGTCCGCAAATAATGGATACAACCGCTTGGTTAACCGATGGCGATGTAACGACGGTTTTTTCAATTTTAATGGCGCTTGTTACATTGCCACTGTTGGCGTATGGCACAAAAACCTTGTCGGTAAAGCAACGGCTTAACTTTTTTGGATTGCAAAGCTCGTTCAATTTTAACGAGTTTAAACCTTGGTTAATACTCACTTTTGTATACATAGTGTTGAGTTACTTAATTAATATTTTACTCGATGTACGCATACCCGAGTGGATGTTAGACATGAGGGATACGATTGATTATGGCTGGCTGAGTATATTGTCGGTATGCATTATTGCACCTATTTTTGAAGAGCTGGTATTTCGTGGTTTTATCTTTTCTAAAATAGAGCGAACTCGTTTAAGAAAGTCTGGAGCAGTTGTTGTGACTGCGATTATTTTCACCCTTATTCATACTCAATATGAAGGTATTGTATTGGCCGACTTATTTGTACTGTCGCTGCTGCTATCTTTTATTCGTTTAAAAACCAATAACCTTAAATATTGTATTGCCGTACACATGCTAAACAATATGATCTCGGCACTGTTTTTATTTTAAATAAAGAAAAGCCGAAGATGTTATTACACCTTCGGCTTACAATTTTAGTTTCTAGTTTCTAGTTTCTAGTTTCTTCAGCTTACAGCGATAAATTATTTAAAATATCGTCATCAACTAAGTTAGCTAGGGTAACTTTTAGCTTAGGCGTTCTTGCCATTTCTCGTTTAATCGCAAAGTTAGCTTCTTCATTTCGTGCCCAACTGCGTCTGGCAATACCGTTGTTTACATCAAACAACAACATAGATTTAAGTCTACGTTCGGAATCAATGGTGCCATCGAGTAACATGCCAAAACCACCGTTGGTCACTTCACCCCAGCCAACACCACCGCCATTATGGATTGAAACCCATGTTGCACCGCGGAAACTGTCACCAATTACATTGTGAATAGCCATATCTGCAGTAAAGCGGCTGCCATCATAAATGTTAGATGTTTCGCGGAACGGTGAGTCTGTACCACTAACATCATGGTGATCACGGCCTAATACCACAGGGCCAATTTCGCCGCTGTTAATGGCATCATTAAATGCTTTTGCTATTTCAATTCGACCTTGTGCATCAGCATAAAGAATTCGTGCTTGTGAACCAACCACTAACTTGTTTTGCTTGGCGTCTTTAATCCAAGTGATATTGTCTTGCATTTGTTGCTGAATCTCAGCAGGCGACTCTGCCATGATCTTAGTTAATACTTGTGCAGCAATCTCATCAGTTTTATCCAAATCTTCAGATTTACCAGAAGCACAAACCCAACGAAATGGTCCAAATCCATAGTCGAAACACATTGGTCCAAGAATATCCTGAACATATGAAGGGTATTTAAAGTCGATGCCATTTTCAGCCATTACATCGCCACCGGCGCGAGAAGCTTCCAGTAAGAAGGCGTTGCCGTAGTCGAAGAAGTACGTGCCACGAGCGGTATGCTTATTGACAGCATCGGCATGACGTTTCAATGTTTCCTGCACTTTAACTTTAAATAAGTCTGGCTCTTCACGAATTAATCGATTCGATTCTTCATAACTGATGTCTACCGGGTAATAACCGCCTGACCAAGGGTTATGCAATGAGGTTTGGTCTGAGCCTAAATGAACAAATATTTCTTGATCGTAGAAAGCTTCCCAAACATCGACAATATTCCCTATGTAAGCAATCGATACGACTTCTTTATTCGATTGAGCTTCTTTAACACGGGTGATAAGCGCATCCATGTTATCGATAAGTTCATCAACCCAACCTTGCTGATGACGCTTGGTTGCGGCTTTCGAGTTTACTTCAGCACATACGGTAATACACTTAGCGATGTTGCCGGCTTTTGGTTGTGCACCACTCATGCCGCCTAAACCTGCGGTAAGGAAAATTTTACCTTCAGATGTGTCACCTGTATTAAGTACCTTACGGAACGCATTCATCACGGTAATTGTTGTACCGTGAACAATACCTTGCGGACCAATATACATAAACGAACCAGCCGTCATCTGCCCGTATTGAGTAACACCTAAGGCGTTAAACTTTTCCCAGTCATCAGGCTGTGAGTAGTTAGGGATCATCATGCCATTAGTGACAACTACACGTGGTGCATCTTTTGAAGATGGGAATAAGCCCATCGGGTGACCAGAATATAAATGTAATGTTTGGTCACTTTCCATTTCACTTAAATACTTCATGGCTAACAGGTATTGTGCCCAGTTTTGGAAAACTGCACCATTGCCGCCATAAGTAATAAGTTCTTCTGGATGCTGTGCCACAGCAGGGTCTAGGTTGTTATCAACCATCAACATGATAGCAGCCGCTTGTTCACATTTAGCTGGGTAATCAGAGACCGAACGTGCCTTTAATTCATAAGTAGGCTTGAAGCGATACATATAAATACGGCCAAAGTCTTTTAATTCCTGAGCAAACTCTGCTGCTAATTCCTGATGCCATTCTTTTGGGAAGTAACGCAGTGCATTTCTAAGTGCTAGCTGTTTCTCGTCGCTACTAAGAATGTCTTTACGCTTAGGAGCACGGTTAGCATCTACCGGATAAGGTTTAGCTGCAGGTAATTCACTTGGAATGCCTTGCTTAATTTGTTGTTGAAAATTCATTACATTTTCCATTATCTCGGGCTCCTTAATTATTGATCAAAGCTAACTGTAAACGCTTGTGACTTAACCAGTGTTATCATGGCATCGATATCAGGTTTTAATAGTCGGTCTTCTTCAAGTTTGTCGACTTTGCTTCTGATAAGCGCGAAGTTTTTCTCAATCAAATCTGAACATTTATTTGGTCGTCTAAACTCAATTGCCTGAGCGGCATACATTAATTCAATTGCAAAGATTTTATCTACATTGCCTAAAATTTGATTAAGTTTTCTGCCTGATATGCTACCCATAGATACGTGATCTTCTTGACCCATCGACGTAGGTACACTGTCTGCCGAAGGTGGGAAACACAAAGATTTGTTTTCTGTTACTAAGGCCGCTGTCGCATATTGTGGGATCATCATTCCTGAGTTTAAGCCACCAGCTTTGGTTAACAGTCGTGGCAAACCATGCAAGCCTTCCAATAATAAGTAACAACGTCTGTCGGCAATATTACCCAATTCAGCGGCTGCAATTGATGCGTAATCTAACACCATAGCAAGAGGTTGACCGTGGAAGCTACCGCCAGAAATGGCTTCTTCACTACTGATAACAATTGGGTTATCAGTTACCGAGTTCATCTCGATTTCAGCCAACTCTTCTAAATGGTAATAAGCATTGCGCGATGCGCCATGAACCTGCGGAATGCACCTTAATGAATAAGGGTCTTGTACTCGGTCACACTCTTCGTGGTCAGCCATATTTTGTGAGTCTTTAAAAAAGCGTCTCATACGGGCTGCAACTTCCAAGTTGCCTTTAAATGCGCGGGTTTGATGAAGCTCTTCTCTAAATGGTGATTCACTGCCTTGCATGCCTTCGATGCTCATGGCACCTGTTAAGTCTGCTAAGTCCAATAAGTAACGCATTTTGGTTAATGCTGTGATGGCATGAGATAGAATAAATTGCGTACCATTGATAAGAGCCAAACCTTCTTTGGCATGCAAATCAAGAATTTCTAAACCATGTTTTTTAAGCAACTCGGCTGCTGGAACAATTTTATCGTCTTGCCCCTCTTCACTTTGCCAGAATTCACCTTCACCAATAAGTGGTAAGAACAAATGAGAAAGTGGCGCTAAATCGCCAGAGGCTCCTACTGATCCTTGCTCTGGAACAACAGGAATTAGGTCTAGTTCGATAAAAGCTAACATACGCTCAACGACTTCAAGACGGATACCTGAAAAACCACGACTTAAGGCATGGACTTTGGTGATCAACATTAGCTTTGAAATTGCTTTAGCAATTGGCTCACCTACACCTACTGCGTGGGTAATGAGTAGGTTTTTTTGTAATAGATGGGTTTCTGCAGGTGAAATTTGAGTATCACACAGAGGACCAAAACCCGTATTTATACCATATACAGGCTTATCTGAACTTGCCATTTTTTCGACATTTTGTCGACTTTTATTGATTTGATCTAATGCTTCTTGGCAAAGGGTTGCCTTGATACTACCGTCGGCTATGCCGTTCACAATATCAAGTTCTAGACGGTCGACACCATATTTAAACGTCACATTGTTCTCCTAAATATTCTCTTAAAATTTTAAATGTCCACCAAGGCGATACTTATCACCTGGTGAAGTCAAAATAGCTAAACTAACCACACCCTGAGATGACCAGGTGCGGCGCTTCACTTGTAAACATGGTTGTTCGCCTTTAATGGCCAACAACGCAGAAATTGTAGCTTCACTCAAAACTGCCTCAATTTGATGAGTTGCTTCGGTAAGCGGTGCTTCTTTACTTAAATACTCATGCGGAGTAATAACTGAGAAGTCTTGATTAATATAATCAGGCACTAAGGCAGCATTCACATAACGCTGCTCTAGCTGAATTGGTTGATCATCTTGCATATGCAAAATTTTTGAAAAATACGCATTATCACCAGCGGCAATATCCAACTCGATGGCAATCGCTGCATCGGCTGATAATTTTTCAATGCTGATAAGCCGTGCTGAGTAATGATGGCCTGCTTCTGTTACTTCTTCGGCAATATTACGAATTTCTAACAATGACGACTGAGATTTAAAGCTGGAAACAAAGGTTCCAGAGCCTTTCGAGCGATTTAATACACCTTCATCGGTTAACTCTTGTAATGCTCTGCGAGCAGTCATACGAGAAACGTCAAATTGTTCTGCCAATTCATTTTCTGAAGGAACGCGCTGATGCTCAGCCCAGTTTCCTGATTCAATTTGTTGAAAAATGAACTGTTTAATTTGTGTAAATTTAGGCGTTGTCATCATATTCCTTGAGATTTAAATTTGCTTAACTTGTATATACAATTAAAAGCGAAAGGTAATATCGCATAAAAAATCTGTATATACAAGTTGTCGGGCGAATTATTACAGCATTAAATAAATTATAAAAAGATGCATCCTTTTCAAACTTCGTACGTCTTTAGTTGTGAACATACTATTTTTTCAAAGCCTAAAGAGGTGCTAATATGAATACTGCAAATATTGATAATCAAACCAAACTAACAGCATGTAATTGTTGTAACTGTGAATGCTACTGCAAAGAGCAACAATGTAATTGCAATACATCTTGTCAGTCAGAACAAACAAAGTGCGAATGTAGTAACTGCACATGTACAACCAGCCAAGGTTGTTGTGGTTAACTTTTGATAATTTATGCAAGGTAGTAGCCGCCTATATAGGTGGCTACTAAAAGATCAAAACATGATAGAAACCATTTGGAAAAATTTTCATCAACAACTATTTAATTTTATAAATAGTAAAGTAAATGATCCCGCTACCGCAGAAGATATTTTGCAAGAAGTGTTCATTAAGGTTCATAAAAACATTGAGAATTTATCATCAACAGACAAACTGCAATCTTGGCTATACCAAATTTGCAGGCATGCAATTATTGACTATTATCGAGTCAAACGTCTTGATACTACTGATGAGAATTTAGAGCTTATTATTGCCCCGCAGCAAGATAACAATGATCAGGAACAACTTAATCGATGTATCAGAGCATTAATTGCAGATTTACCTGACAAAGTAAGCGATATCTTGATTGAAAGTGAATTGAAACAGAGTAAGCAACAAGCTATTGCTGACAAGCATGAGTTGAGTTTAGCTGCAGTAAAATCACGGATAAAGCGAGGTAGGGAACAGCTAAGAACTAAACTTCAAGCCTGTTGCGACTTTGAGTTTAAAGAACATGGGCCTGAAGCTGATTGTAAAAATAACTGTGGCTGTGAAGGTTAAATTTTAGCAATAGAGTAAATGTTAGTTGGCTCAGGTTAGTTGAAACCAGAGCCTACTGTTGAATAAAACTGATTTTACTGAGCTATTTTTACTCTAATTTTATTCTTGGCAATTCTTTTTTCGTGCAAACTTTTTAATGCAACAGCTGCTTCCTTTTCATCAGGCATTTCTACAAAAGCAAACCCTTTTGATTTTCCTGTTGCTTGATCTAATACTAAAGTACATTCAGTAACGTAGCCATGGGCAGTAAATAGCTGACGAATTTCTTGTTCGGTTGTTGAGCGTGATAGGTTACGAACTAAAAGTTTCATAATGATCCATGTGATAAATAAATATATGCTGAATTATCGCAACTAATTCTGAATATACCAAGTTATTGTTTTAAATTTGGCGTGTTTAGTCATTAAAGGAAGTTATATAAAATAAAGGATTTTTCAAATAAATGATGTAATACCAATCTGCATAAGGAATGAGTCACTCAGCGATACTAAAAGAGCTTTAGGCAAGGCTTTCATTTTGTACTGTGGTTATTCGACTGAAAAAATGTTTAACGAAGTTTAAAACTCTTTTAGCATCGCCCTTTGGGTGATTATCAAACCCACGATAACGGCCCTAAATTTAAAGAAGATAGAATAACTATCTGCTTCAAATTTAGATTGTTCTAGTGCGTTTGATAAACACTGAGTTGACTATATACTTATGCAGGTTGGTATAATATCGCCCCAATAAAAATCGTTTTAGGAATTTTGTACCTCATGCATAAAATCACTTATACCTTAGTGTTAATCTGTACCGTTGTGTTTAGCGGTAATTCGCTAGCAAACGTAAATACATATCTCACCGTTGAAGAAGTCAAAATAGGTAAAGCAAAAAAAGATCTTCCCCAAGTTACGAGTCAGTTTGATGTATTAATTAACCAATTCACTGCCGAACTTGTAAAAGTTGATAATGAAAAAAGTTTACATTCGCTAGCAAGTCAATTTGCCAATACGTTATGGCAGCAAGCCACAGCTCATATGCAAACCAATAAAACCTTTGATGACAGAGCGCTGTATTGGGGACGTTTACAAATGGCTAAGCAGTTAAGAGTATCTGCTGCGTTTTATCAACTTCCGGAAACGGCACAAACTAAACTGATGAGCGATTTTGAATTAGCCAGCCGTGGTTTAAGTGATGTGAAGTTCACAAAAAATACCGATAAAAAAATATTAGTTACCGGCTTTGACCCATTTTATTTGCACCGAAATATTGCTCAAAGTAATCCTTCGGGTATTGCGGCCATCAATTTAGATGGTGTAGTGATTGAACAAGGCGGTGTAACAGCTGAAATACAAACCTTAATTGTGCCGGTGCGTTTTGCCGATTTTGACCAAGGCATGATAGAAACGATGTTAACGCCTTACATTAAATCAGGTGACATCGATATGGTTACTACGATAAGTATGGGTCGTAAAGATTTCTACTTGGAGCGCTTTCCTGGACTTCGTCGCAGTTCAGTTGCACCTGGTAATTTAGGCGTTTACACCGGTGCAAACAGTAAGAATCCTTTAGTTCCTTTTTACCAAGGTAAACCTTTATCTGGTCCTGAATTCGTTGAGTTCAGTTTACCGGTTGCGGCAATGCAAAAAGCAACAGGTAAATATCAAGTTATTGATAACGCAGCAATTGAAACGTTACAAAAGGGTAATTTTGAAGCAAGTAGTTTAGCTGAATTGTCGAACCAAACTGCCGTGCAAGGCTCCGGTGGTGGTTATTTGTCGAATGAAATTTCGTATCGTAGTATTTTAATTCGCAATCAATTTAACCCTGACTTACCGGTAGGACATATACACACGCCACGTATTAAAGATTGGCAAAAAGAAGAAGTAAAAGCCATTGTTGAACAAATTGAACAAATGTTTCTTCATGCAATAGCTGATATTTAATAGAAACTTTACCTTCTTGTATATACAAGTATTGCTAGTCTTGAAGTTTTAAGCTACATTTCGCTTATTATTGCAGTTAATGGAAAACGATATGACCTTACCAAGCGCCAATTGGCAAATGCTATTTATTAATGTAAACATTGCGACTATGAGTCAAGGCGGTACTTCTTATGCCGCTATTGAGGATGGTGCATTGGCAATTAACGACGGTAAAATTGTTTGGCTAGGTAATAAAGAGCAACTTCCTGAATTTGATGAAAGTCACGTTGAAATAATTGATGGTAAAGGTCAATGGTTAAGTCCAGGCCTAATCGATTGTCATACTCATATTGTTTATGGCTCGCACCGCGCTAATGAGTTTGAACTGCGTTTACAAGGTGCAAGTTATGAAGAAATCGCGCAAAGTGGCGGTGGTATTGTTTCAACGGTAAAAGCGACTCGTGCAGCATCAGAAGATGAGTTGTTTGCAAGTGCTTACAAACGCCTTAATGCCTTGCATAAAGAAGGTGTAACCAGTTTAGAGATAAAATCAGGTTACGGTTTAGATTTAGAAACCGAAGTTAAAATGTTAAAAGTGGCAAATCGTTTAAGTGACAGCTTGCCGGTTACTGTGCAAAAAACATTTTTAGGCGCGCATGCATTACCGGTAGAATATAAAGACGATGCTGATGCATACATTAAACTTGTATGTGAGCAAATGATCCCTGAAGTTGCCAAGCAAAATTTAGCCGATGCCGTTGATGTATTTTGTGAAGGGATTGGTTTTTCATTAGCTCAAACTGAAGCTGTGTTTAGTGCTGCCAAAGCACATAATATAAGAGTGAAAGTACATGCTGAGCAGTTATCTGATCTGGGCGGTACTGAGCTGGCTGCAAAATATAATGCCTTATCAAGTGACCATCTGGAGTTTTTATCTGACGATGGCGTAAAAGCCATGCAAGCAAGTGGCATGGTTGCGGTGTTGTTACCTGGGGCATTTTATTTCTTAAGAGAAACCAAATTGCCACCAATTGAAATGCTACGTGCTAACAATGTACGAATAGCCATCGCCAGTGATGCAAACCCAGGTTCATCACCTATTAACTCTATTCAATTAATGCTGAACATGGCTTGTACATTATTTAGATTAACTCCAACTGAAGCATTAGCTGGGGTTACTTGTAATGCTGCAAGAGCATTAGGTATTGATGATAAAGTTGGCGAATTAGCGGTTGGTATGGATGCTGACATTGCCATGTGGGATATCGAACAACCGGCAGAGCTTTGTTATCAATATGGTGTTAATCCATTAATGGGTTTATACAAACTAGGCAAAAAAGTTTTATAAATAAACACACATTACTTACTTAAAATTTGTAAAATAGGGCAAGTTGTTCATCTTACGTTCAGCTTGCTTTTTTAATAATAATCACAATCATCATTTCAAAATTTGGACCCTTTATGTCAACGAAAAAATATATCTTTCCGGTTTTAGCGCTTTCATTAATCTTTTCAGGTTGTGCATCAACTTCTTCTAACGCTAGCAAAGGGGCAGCTATTGGCGCCATCACAGGCGCTGTTTTGGGTAAGTCTACCAGTAACCATAAAAACAAACGTGCCGTTTGGGGCGCAGCCATTGGTGCACTTGCTGGCGCCGCTATTGGTGATTATATGGATAAACAAGAAGAAGAGTTTCGCCAAGAGCTTGCGGGCTCAGGTATAAAGGTTGTGCGTGAAGGCGATAATTTGCGTTTGATAATGCCAGCCAACATTACGTTTGCATCGAGCCAATCTAATATCAACTCAAGTTTTCATACTACCTTAAATGATGTCGCTAAAGTGTTAGGTAAATACGATAAAACGCTATTAAAAATTGAAGGCCATACCGACAGCAGCGGCAGTGAAAGTTATAACCAAACACTGTCTGAAAAACGTGCTGAAAGTGTGAAGGTTTATTTGATGCATCAGGATATTTTAGCCAGTCGTTTACGTACTGTAGGCTTTGGTGAATCACGTTCTATTGTCAGCAATAATACGCCAGAAAATAGAGCGTTAAACCGTCGTGTAGAAGTAAAAATTATGCCTAACGAGGCTTAATGCCAACGCTGTAATATAATCAATGGGTCGATGTTTTCGGCCCATCTCTACCTATTTCAACAATTTATTTGTCTAGAATTAACGGCCCAACTCCATCTTCTGCGAGTATATCTTCTGGGTTATAAATTGGACATTTTGTCATAGACAAACACCCGCAACCAATACAACCCGTTAACGAGTCTCTCAACTTTTCCATGTAAGCAATACGCTGATTGAGTTGCTGTTGCCATTCTCGCGATAATCTGGCCCAGTCATCTTTATTTGGTGTGCGTTTATCAGGCAAAGTGGCAAAAACAGTTTTTATCTCTTCTAAGCTTACTCCCATTTTTTGAGCGGCTTTAATCACCGATATTCGCCTCAACACATCTCGTTTATATCTTCTTTGATTGCCTTGGTTACGCCAGCTTCTGATCAATCCTTTTTCTTCATAGAAATGTAACGTTGAAACTTTAACGCCACATCGCTTGGCAACACTACCGACAGCAAGATTTGCTTCTTCTAACATGCACACCTCTAACCAATTGGGATTTTTTTTCATATTAATGAAAAAAACGCTTTACCTCAAGTTTGGTTGAGGTTTTATGATGTGCTCAATTACTAAAAAGGAGCAACACTATGACTACTATTAAAGCCCAAGCAAGAAACCTTACATTGGATCAAAGAGATAATAAACATCCCTATATCAGCGCATTTTGTCATTTATTTATTCAAACAATGCATAACAAATAAGCCATTAATTCATACATACTAATAAGGAAAATCCATGTTGTATTTAGAACACCTGAATTTAGTTGTGCAAGATATTCCAAGCACATTAAAGTTTTATCAAGCTGCTTTTCCACACTGGCAAGTACGTGGTGGTGGGGAGGCGCTCTGGTACGGTAAGCCAAGAAACTGGCTACACTTTGGCGATGATTACCAATATCTGACATTTAATGATGATGGTGTTGGCGATAACCGAGATCTTAGCGGCCACCAAGTTGGTTTAGCCCATTTTGCTTTCGTAACAAGCAATTTAAGTGCTTTGATTGACCGCTTGAAAACATCTGGTTTTGACATTGCTAAAGATGGTGCAGATTCAGCCTATCGAAACAATGTATATTTTTTAGATCCTAATGGTTATGAAGTAGAGTTTGTTGAGTACTTAAGTGATATACCGAAAGAGCGCAACAGTTACGATGAATGATAAATTCTTGTTTGATTACTATAATATAAGTGATGGTTGGTTTTTAATTATCGAGGTGACTTATGTTTTTAAAACACAGAAACAATGGTGATATGGTGGATGTTAGCGATATTAGCGATTTGACCAATTTATTTCATCAACGTGTTTCAGGAAGATATCAAGCAGGTGAAGAGTTACAAGATCCTGAAGAGTTTAATAAAGCAGATTTAGTTTTTCTTTCAGGAGAAGAACTACCTCGTTGTTGGTTGGATCCTGATTATCGAAGTCAAAAATAATAGTATTATTTACATTAAAAGAGCCATGGCAGAATAAGGCCATGGCATCTTTATTAATCAATATCGAGAGCGTCTTGCGATAAGATGATACCGGTATTATCAGCGTAAATATGATCGTCAGGCAATATGGTTACGCCAGCAAAGTTTACTGCTAAGTCTGTTTCACCTACATCGGTATCTTCCGCGCCAACCGGGATTGAAACCATAGCTTGAATGCCAAGTTCAATCTCTTCAAGTAAATCAACGTCGCGTACACTGCCATAACAAATGATACCTTCCCAGCCATTCTTAGCTGCAGTTTCGGCGATATAAGAGTCGATTAAAGCACGTCTTGTTGAACCGCCACCGTCAATGACTAGCACTTTACCTGTGCCATCTTGTTCAACGATTTCACTTATGATGCCGTTAGATTCAAAACATTTAATGGTCACAACCGTACCACCAAAAGAGCTACGCCCACCATAATTACTTAACATTGGCTCTAAGACATCTATTGAGTCAGCATATAAATTACATAGTTCTGAGGTGTTGTATTCCATGATTTACTCCATCTTAGCCAATAGGTTAAGTAATTGAATTAATTCTAGTATAACCCTTAGGGATGAAGGAACAAGGAAAGTTTTTAAGTTGTTGTGAGTTAAATAAAATTAATTAGAAGTAATGGGGTTGTGGATGGAGAGTAAACCCTCCCTATCCGCCATTCGTGGCTCGGGAGGATAAGCACTTTCATGTGCAAAAAAAAAGCACCCTAAGGTGCTTTTTCATTCGGTTATTAAGTCGATTATTTAGACTTAAGAGCACCGAAACGTTTGTTGAATTTATCAACACGACCACCAGTTTCAGCAGCTTTTTGCTTACCAGTGTAGAACGGGTGACATGCAGAACATACGTCTAAGTAAATGTCTTTACCGCGTGTTGATTCAGTTTCAATAACGTTACCACATGAACAAGTTGCTTTCATGCTTGTGTAATTTGGGTGGATATTTTCTTTCATGGAAAACCTCTATTTTTTAAGGCCGTATCGCCGCTTGATCAATTGCCAAGTACCATACGAGTTACAATTTAAGTTGGCGGATCATACGGGATCAAGAGCGGATGTTCAACTAAAATAGTTAAAAAGTAGACAATTTATTACATTACTTTATGAATAATCTAAATTACTCAACTTCCAAGTAAACGTTAGATAATAATTAACTTGGCAAATTGCTTTTAACTCGTCAGAATAAATTAAAATAATATCAGTTAGACCAATACCTTGGATAATCAGTTAACCTACTTACAAATTGCCTTACCGATACCTATGCGGCAAAGCTTTACTTACTTGGTGCCACCGGCATTAGAGCAAGAAAACTTTGTAAAAGGTGATAGGGTGTTAGTGCCTTTTGGTCACCGTAACTTAATTGGTGTAGTGCTTGCTGTAAGCGACGAGTGTGATGTTCAAAGCAGTAAGCTTAAAGCTATTATTGAGCGGTTAAGTGAAGAGTCACGGTTATCAGAGCAACAGGTCGACTTTTTAAGTTTATGTGCGCGCTATTATCATCATCCTATTGGAGATGTCGTAACGCAGGCTTTGCCGGTATTGTTAAGACAAATTAAACCCGTTGATTTAAGTCCGCCAGCATGTTGGTTAAAAAATTCACGCTTAACGGATGATGAGTTTACTGCCATTGTCGATGGATTTAAAAAATCAGCAGCAAAACAAAAAGCTTTGCTTGAATTTATTTGTGAACATGATGAACTTACTTGGCCGGAAATACGAATGGCAGGGTATAGCAAAGCGCAATTAAATGCCTTACTTGGCAAAGAGCTTATTGTTGAGCAAGCGGTTAAACAAGAGCCTTTCGTTTGCAAAGAAAAATCGATAAATCATAGTGATAAGCCGCAACTCTCAGTTGAACAGTCACTTATTGTCAGTAGTATCAATCAGCAACTCGATAGTTTTTCATGCCATTTAATTGATGGTATTACCGGTAGCGGTAAAACAGAAGTGTACTTGCAAATTATTGAGCAAGTATTACTGCAAAATAAACAGGTATTAGTTCTTGTGCCTGAAATCGGCCTAACACCACAAACCTTATCTCGATTTGAAAAACGCTTTCGCGTGCCTGTGGTGTTGCATCATTCTGGGTTAAACGATAAAGAGCGTTTACAAACTTGGCATCAAACTAAGCAAGGTAGAGCGGCAATTATTATTGCAACTCGCTCAGGGGTGTTTACGCCATTAGTAAAACCTGGAATTATCATTATCGATGAAGAGCACGATGGCTCGTTAAAACAGCAGGAAGGGTTTCGTTATCACGCCAGAGATGTCGCGATATTACGAGCAAGGCAATTGAACATTCCTGTTGTACTTGGCACCGCAACACCTTCATTAGAAACATTACAAAATGCCTTATCTGGTAAATACCAATACCATCAGTTAACAAAGCGTGCAGGTAAAAGTAGCAAAGCAAGTATTTCACTGATTGACATGGCCAGAGAGCAAGTTGAATTTGGTTTATCAGGTACGCTTAAAAAAGCCATAGAAGATACACTGAAACGCGGCGAACAAGTGTTGATATTTTTAAACCGACGCGGTTTTGCCCCTGCCATTTCTTGTCAGGAGTGCAATTGGATATGTGAATGTCAACGGTGTAATAAACCATACACTTTGCACCAAGGACAAAACTTATTAGTTTGTCATCACTGTGGCAGTCAAAAGCGCATTACAAGGCAATGTGATAGTTGTGGCAGCGTTCGTCTTAAGCCATTAGGGCAAGGCACTGAACAGCTTGAGCAGCGTTTGGTAGAGTTGTTTCCTGATTATTCTTCGGTAAGGATTGATCGAGACAGTACCCGTCGTAAAGGAGAACTCGCTAAACTATTACAGCAAGTGAGTGATAAAGAGCATCAAATATTGGTCGGTACGCAAATGCTTGCAAAAGGTCATCACTTTCCTGATGTAACGTTAGTTGCGGTATTGGATGTAGATGGCGCATTATTTAGTTACGACTTTAGAGCGCCAGAGCATATGGCGCAATTGTTGGTGCAAGTTGCAGGCCGTGCTGGTCGAGAAAGTAAACCGGGTAAAGTTATGGTGCAAACTCAATACCCAGAACACCCGTTATTACAAGATTTAGTACAAAATGGTTATGAGCACTTTGCTCGCTACGCATTAATTGAGCGCGAACAGGCAATGATCCCACCATTTGCTTTTCAGGCATTATTTAGAGCGGAAGCCAATTACCCTAGTACGCCACAAGCGCTTTTGCGAGATGTAAGCCAGCAAGATTTTACTGGTTGTATGGTGAGTGGTCCAATAGCTGCAGCACAAGAAAAGAAAGCTGGCAAATATCGTTTTCATTTATTATTACAAGCCAAAGAACGTAAAGACTTACATCGCAGCGTACAGCAAATATTAACAAATATTAGCTGCCATGAATTAAACACTAAAGTACGGTGGAGTATTGATATTGATCCACAGGAACTGAGTTGGTAAGCATCAAAATGCAGTGTAGTGATAACTGTGCTGCACTGTTTCCTTATGATTGCAGAAACTAACACTGTACATTGTTGTCTGGATCGTTAGAATTAACTTTAGAAATACATATTTTCCCAAATTATAACAATTGTAGAGTGCTATGGCTCATCAAGATTATGTTGCTCGCCCCCGCGCAACCAAAAAAAAGAAAAACCCTTACAAGCCTAAGGCTAAAAAGCAGGCACAAAAAACATCGATGAAACCTTTGTTCATACTCGCCTTCATTGTGGTGTTGGTATCCGGTTTTGTGTTTAGCTTAAATTTCATGAGTGATAATGCTCCAGATGTTGAAGTGGCTGAAATTGAACTGTCAGAGCCAAAACCTGCTGTTATTGAAGATATCTTGCCCGAAATTCCTACCGAAAAATGGACCTATATGGACGACTTGCCTAATAAAGAAGTTGAAGTGGGCGATTATGAGGTTGAAGAGAAGGGGCCTTATCAAATGCAATGTGGCTCTTTTAGAAAGCTACAACAAGCGCAAGAGCTAAAAGCCAATATCGCGTTTGCCGGTTTAGGATCCGATATTCGAAAAACCAACGGTAAAAATGGTGTTTGGTATAAAGTTGTACTTGGGCCATTTGAACGTAAGCGCATGGCCGAAAGCGCCAAGCATAAGTTAAAGCGAAATAAGATCAATTATTGTCAAATATGGCTTTGGACTTGAAAAACTAATATCTGAACCCATCTATACTTTAAGATTCTTTCCGGGGTGTCTGTTTTGTCAATTTGACAAAAGACACCTCGTTTTATTTATAGAGGTTTAATGTGACTACTATCGTATCTGTAAGACGCAACGGTAAAGTATGTATTGGCGGCGATGGTCAAGTATCGTTGGGCAATACCGTGATGAAAGGTAATGCTAAAAAAGTTCGTCGTTTATATAATGACAAAGTACTAGCAGGATTTGCTGGCGGTACTGCTGATGCCTTCACCTTATTTGAGCGTTTTGAAAGTAAACTTGAAATGCACCAAGGCCATCTTACCAAATCGGCCGTTGAACTTGCCAAAGACTGGCGCAGTGATCGTGCCTTAAGAAAACTAGAAGCAATGCTGGTTGTTGCCGATGAAACGGCTTCTTTAATCATCACTGGAAACGGCGATGTTGTTCAGCCTGAGAATGACTTAATTGCTATTGGCTCTGGTGGTAATTACGCTCAAGCATCTGCTTTAGCGCTGTTGGAAAACACCGAATTATCAGCTCGAGATATTGTTGAAAAATCTTTAACAATTGCCGGTAATATCTGTGTATTTACCAACTTAACTCAAACCATCGACGAAATTTAAACTTATTACTATGATATTGGTTTTTGCTCGCTGTAATGGCCGGTATCAAAGAGGAATTTTCCATGTCTAATATGACTCCTCGTGAAATTGTTCACGAATTAGATTGCCATATCATTGGCCAAAATGATGCTAAAAAAGCGGTAGCTATTGCCCTTCGTAACCGCTGGCGTCGTATGCAACTTAATGAAGAGTTGCGTACTGAAGTTACTCCAAAAAATATTTTAATGATTGGCCCAACCGGTGTTGGTAAAACAGAAATTGCCCGTCGTTTAGCAAAACTTGCCAATGCCCCATTTATTAAAGTGGAAGCAACAAAGTTCACTGAAGTAGGATACGTTGGTAAAGAAGTTGAGACTATCATTCGCGATCTTGCCGATATGTCAGTTAAATTAACCAAAGAGTTAGAAATGACTCGTGTTAAGCACTTGGCTGAAGAAGCCGCTGAAGAACGTATTTTAGATGTGCTTATTCCTAACCCGAAAAACTCTTTCGGTGAAGATGAAACAACTGATAATTCATCAACTCGTCAAGTGTTCCGTAAGAAATTACGTGAAGGTAAGTTAGACGATAAAGAGATTGAAATTGATGTAGCACAGCAGCAAATTGGCATGGAAATCATGGCGCCTCCTGGTATGGAAGACATGACCAATCAATTGCAAAGCATGTTCCAAAACATGTCACAAGATAAAACCAAAAAACGCAAATTGAAAATTAAAGATGCGTTTAAAGCTTTACAAGAAGAAGAAGCCAGTAAAATGGTGAACCCGGAAGAGCTTAAAGAAAAAGCAATTAATGCCGTAGAGCAAAATGGTATCGTATTTATTGATGAAATCGATAAAATCTGTAAGCGTGGAGACACCTCAGGGCCAGACGTTTCTCGTGAAGGTGTTCAACGTGATTTACTGCCATTAGTTGAAGGTTCAACCGTGAGCACTAAGCATGGTATGGTGAAAACTGATCACATTTTATTTATCGCATCCGGCGCATTTCAAATGGCTAAACCAAGTGACTTAATTCCTGAGTTACAAGGTCGTTTACCAATTCGAGTAGAGCTTCGTGCATTAACTGTAGAAGATTTTGTTCGTATTTTAACCGAGCCAAACGCGTCATTAACCGAACAATATATCGCGCTGTTGGCCACTGAAGGGGTTAAAGTTGAATTTACCGAAGACGGTATTCAAGCGATTGCAAAAGCTGCATGGCAAGTAAATGAAACCACCGAAAACATTGGTGCTCGTCGTTTACATACTGTGATGGAACGTTTAATTGAAGAATTATCTTTCCAAGCGGATGCTAAATCAGGTGAAACAATTGTTATAAACAAAGACTATGTTGAAGCTAAGCTGGATATTCTTGTTAAAGATGAAGATTTAAGCCGCTTTATTCTATAATTGAATTTGTAACTATTAACTCTGGAGAGACCATGCAAATTACTCAGCTTGTCTTAAATGAACAGACAAACTTACTTACCTTAAGCTTTGCTGATAATTTCAGCCAAAGCCTAAGTTATGAATTTATGCGTGTATACTCTCCAAATGAACAAACGTCGAAAAAAGGCCAAGCGAAAGCCCCGGTAAGCCATAAAAAAATGGTCAAATTACTTGCCATTGAACCATTGGCTAAACACGGCTTTCGTTTAATTTTTGACGATCAACATAGTGCAATATACAGCGCTCAACTATTGCAAGAATATGCACATAATAAAGCTCGCCTTTGGCAAGAATATATTGATGCGTTAGCACTAACAGGTCATAGCCGTGAAGCAATGATCGATATTACCCAAATCCAATGATTCAGTTCACTAAGCTAAACTGTACACAGTGAGAGACCATGACTAACAACGATATTTTACGCCGCATTCGTTTTGTATTTAATTACGACGACAGCACTATGTTATCTATTTTTGCGCAAGCTGAATTGAAAGTGGATATTGAAAAATACCATCATTGGTTACGCAAAGAAGATGATGATAAATATATCAACTTAACAGATACGCAATTAGCGACGTTTTTAAATGGTTTAATTAATAAAAATCGCGGTAAACGTGAAGGTCCACAGCCAAAACCAGAATCTAGGTTAAACAATAATATTATTTTGCGTAAACTTAAAATTGCTTTAAATCTTAATGATGAAGATATGCTGGCGATTTTAGCCTTAGCCGATTTACGTATTGGTAAGTCTGAATTAAGTGCCTTTTTCAGAAAAGTTGGTCATAAACATTATCGTGAGTGTAAAGACCAAGTAATGCGTAACTTTTTACAAGGTATGCAAATTAAATACCGCGAAAACAACCCTTACTCATAACATCACTAGACATAATGACGTAAGGCAGCATCAATGAAGCGATTTCTCTATTTAGCCGTTGGGTTTGGTTTTGTTGCCTTAGCTATTATTGGTATTGTCTTACCGGTACTGCCAACAACCCCTTTTTTATTGGTTGCAGCAGCGTGCTTTGCTAAATCATCAACGCGTTGCCATAAATGGTTAATCAACAATAAATTATTTGGCCCAATAATTCATAACTGGCAAAAGAATCGATGTATTCCTAAAAAAGCTAAATCAATAGCTGTGCTTTCAATCGTTATTTTTGGAAGTTTCTCTGTATTCTTAGCGGTGCCTAATATTTATGGAAAACTAGCAACCTCTATATTATTGGCGATCGGTTTATACGTCGTCCTTTCAATTAAAACTTGTCCAAATCTGAAAAAATAATTTACTGCTCCTTTCTAGTCCTAGATGGCAATTTGATTTAATTCTCACTGAGTGAGAAATAACTCTATCTACTTGTTATAAATGTTATATATTAAAAAAATAATTATTTTTTAAACCTTTTTAATATTTACTGCATCTTACTTATTGAAAAACAAAATAGCCCTTTAGGATTTAAATAAATTGTCTGCAACAAGCACAGTGATAAATGCCGAAGATGTTTTTGCGCAAAAGCAGGAGCAAGAATGGATAACAAACGCCAAGGCCGGCGATCGTCACGCATTTAACCATTTGTATAAGTTACATATTGGCCGAGTTTATGCCTTATGTTTGCGTATGCTGTCCAGTCGTGACCAGGCTGATGATGTAGCGCAGGAAGTGTTTGTGCAAGTGTGGTTAAAAATAGAGAACTTTCGTGGTGATGCCAAGTTTTCTACCTGGTTACATTCGGTAGCAACCAATACCGTATTGACCCACATGCGTAAACAAAAAAGCTGGGTACAAAAAGTTTTTAGTATTGAAGAACAGCCGCAAGCTGAGCAAGCAGGTAATGAGATACAGGACTTATCTGACTTGGACAAAATGATTTTACGTTTACCCGAAAGAGCTCGAATTGTGTTTGTATTATTTGCCGTAGAAGGCTACAGACATGAAGAAATTGCAACAATGTTAAATATGGCGGTGGGCTCGAGTAAATCTCACTTCCACCGTGCCAGAACATTACTAAAAGAGTGGTTGTAACTATGAACAAGCCAATATCAGATCAAGAATTACAAACACAAATAGATAACCTTGCTAAAGATATAACGCCTGAACGTGATTTGTGGGCGGGAATTGAGCACGCTATTGAACATAACTCTCAGCAAGACAGTGTTCCTAAAAAAGCTAATTTTGCGCCTTATGCTTGGGCTGCTTCAGTTGCTTTAGCTGTAGTACTAACCTGGAATATTAATACCAATAAACCTGTGCAAGTAGCACAAGTAAGTGCGATAGATGTAATTCAGCAACAGTACAGCCAAGAAAAAAACAGCATGTTAGTTAGTTTTGGCGAACCAGACTTAAAAGCATTACCAATAGAAATTCAATCACAATTTGAAGAATTAGATTCAGCCAGGAAGTCATTGATAAATGCTTTGGCAGATGACCCAGATAATGCCGACTTGCTAAATTTATTAAAATGGACACAGCAACAAGAACTGAATTTAATTGAGCAATTGTATAGTCCCCAATGGCAGACAATTTAGTAGCAAACAATTTAACGGCAACTAGAGATAATTTACGTCAGTTATGACAAAGAGAAATGTATGAAGTTTTATAAAAACACCTCAAAGATCAGCTTAGCAATTTTAGCATTTTCATTAACACTTCCGGTGTTTGCTAAAGACGTCGATGAAAAGTTATCTGTGAGTAATAATGCCAACATTAGTATTGATAATTTACGTGGTGAAGTGGTCGTAAAAGGAACGGATACTAACGAAGTATGGGTCGTAGGTAAGCTTGATGAGAAAGCTACTGACTTTATCTTCAAAGCCGAGGGCGACAATGTCATTATTCAAGTAAAAATGCCGTCAAATATGAACAGCAGCTTTTGGGATAATGACGAACAAGAAACTGATCTCGTTATTGAAGTTCCACATGGCTCAAAAGTCCAATTTCAGGGAGTCTCTAGTGATATTACCATTAGCGACATTAGCAATGATGTTCAAGCAAGAACCGTAAGTGGCGATGTTACAGTAGACAACTTAGCTGCAGAACGTATTGATATTGAAAGTGTGAGTGGTGATGTAATGTCTAAATCGTTAACTGGCAGAATACACTTGTCGACAGTAAGTGGTGACATTAAAGACACCAATTCTTCAGGTAATGTCGAATATCATGCGGTAAGCGGTGATATTAAGGCCGAAAGTACGGCCAAAGAAGTGGTTGCCAATGTGATTTCAGGTGATTTAGAAATTAACTTAAATAATGTTGTCGATGCTGAACTTTCAAGCATTAGTGGTAATGTTGATGCTGAACTTGAACTGAGTGATGATGGCTTATTAAAAATGTCGACGGTAAGTGGTAACTTAAAACTTGCACTACAAAAAGGCGTCAATGCCGATATACGGGTAGACTCTCACGCAGGTGGTAGAATAACAAACCAATTAACTGACGATAAAGTAGAAAAGGCAAAATACGGGCCGCATTCTAAATTATCAACTCAAACTGGCTCAGGCAGTGCTTCGGTCAAAATGTCGACCGTATCAGGTAATGTAAAATTACGCTTTTAGCCGGGGCTTTTATACCGATTAAATAAATTTTTATACCCGTTACCATTCAAAGTGCAGGATTTCAGTGGGAGTTAAAAGCAATTTAGGTAAGGCATTAAATTTAGAGAATGGTTGTTCCATTGTTAAAATTAATAACGCGGCATAAATTGCATTTAAACCCATCGAAGAAGCTCTTGAGCAACCCCACTACTTCGTTGCAGCTATTTGTTAGGGAATAACCATTACTACATAACTGCGCCTTGTATTGGAATGGCTCAAGCGCTCTGAAACCTACATCTTGATTGGTAACGGGTATATTAATATAGTTTGAAAAGAGTTTAAGCTTTAGGTAACCAACTAATTTTAAACTATATTTTTTTACCTTAATAAATATCCCATCCTCTTTTAACGTATATATTTACAAAATAATTTTCTTTTTTCGCCAATAAAACCCGCATTTTACGGTCTAATACTATGAAGACAATGAATTGCGGGGGCGAATATGAGTATTTTCAAGCATTATCAGAGCCGCTACGACTTAGCTAAAGAAGAAGAGCTAACGTTAACTGAATTTCTTGAGCTTTGTCGTAATGACAAATTAACCTATGCTAATGCAGCAGAGCGGTTATTGGCTGCTATAGGCGAGCCAGAATTAATTGATACTTCGCAAGATTTAGTTTTAAGTCGGCTATTCTCAAACCGTGTGATCACTCGTTACCCAGCTTTTGCTGACTTTTTTGGTATGGAAGAAGCCATTGAGCAAATAGTGTCTTATCTAACTCATGCATCACAAGGGCTAGAAGAAAAGAAACAAGTACTGTATCTATTAGGACCTGTAGGTGGCGGTAAATCTTCATTAGCAGAAAAGCTGAAAGAGCTAATGCAGCAAATACCTATTTACGTACTCAGCGCTAATGGTGAGCGTAGCCCGGTAAATGATCACCCATTCTGCTTATTTGACCCTGAGGCGGATGGTAAAATTCTCACCGAAGAATACAAAATTCCACCTCGATATCTAAACACAATTATGTCGCCTTGGATCGTGAAACGTTTGCATGAGTTTAACGGTGATATCTCAAAATTTAAGGTGGTTAAATTACACCCTTCTATAATCGATCAAATTGCCATTGCCAAAACTGAGCCAGGCGATGACAACAATCAGGATATTTCATCACTTGTTGGTAAAGTTGATATCAGGCAACTAGAACACTTTGCTCAAAATGATGCTGATGCTTACAGCTATTCAGGTGCTTTATGTCGAGCCAACCAGGGATTGATGGAATTTGTAGAGATGTTTAAAGCACCAATTAAGGTATTACACCCGTTATTAACAGCAACCCAAGAAGGTAATTACAACTCTACTGAAGGGTTGTCTGCATTACCGTTTTCAGGGGTGTTGTTGGCTCATTCAAATGAATCAGAATGGATAACCTTTAAAAATAATAAAAACAATGAAGCGTTTCTCGACAGAGTTTACATCGTTAAAATCCCGTATTGTCTAAGAGTGTCAGAGGAAGTGAAGATTTATCAAAAACTACTCGACAACAGTGAGTTAAGTGATGCGCAATGTGCGCCGTCCACACTAAATATTTTGGCGCAGTTTTCGATTTTATCTCGCTTAGTGGTGCCAGAAAATTCAAGCATTTATTCGAAAATGAAGGTTTATAACGGCGAATCATTAAAGGATACCGATCCGAAAGCAAAATCATACCAAGAGTATCGAGATTTTGCCGGTGTTGATGAAGGGATGTCGGGTGTATCGACTCGGTTCGCCTTTAAAATTCTTGCGCGAGTATTTAATTTTGATCATCTAGAAATAGCAGCAAATCCCGTTCATTTATTTTATGTACTTGAGCAACAAATTGAGCGAGAGCAATTAGCGAAAGAAACAGCGGATTCGTATTTAGAGTTTATAAAAGGGTATTTGATCCCAGAATATATAGAGTTTATTGGAAAAGAGATCCAAACCGCATACCTTGAATCTTATTCTGAGTACGGGCAAAACATTTTCGACCGATATGTTGTTTATGCAGATTTTTGGATACAGGACCAAGAATACCGAGACACGGATACCGGACAAATCCTCAATCGTTCAACCTTGAACAATGAGTTGGAAAAAATTGAAAAACCAGCAGGTATCTCTAACCCTAAAGATTTTCGTAATGAAATTGTTAACTTTGTTCTACGAGCGAAAGCGAATAATAACGGCAAAAATCCGCTGTGGACCAGTTATGAAAAACTTCGCACAGTAATCGAGAAAAAAATGTTCTCTAACACTGAGGACTTGCTACCTGTAATTTCATTTAACACAAAATCATCGTCACAGGACCAACAAAAACACGATGAGTTTGTACAACGAATGATCACCAAAGGTTATACGGCTAAACAAGTACGACTATTGTCTGAATGGTACTTACGAGTTAGGAAATCATCTTAATGGCAGGGGGAATGAATAATGGCTGTTTTTATCGACAAACGTTTGAATGCAAAAAACAAATCTATGGTCAATCGCCAAAGGTTTGTACGTCGTTATAAAAGCCAAATTAAGCGTTCTTTAGCCGAATCCATTAATCGTCGTAAAGTTACTGATCATCAATCTGATGAAGATGTCAGCATTTCCAAAAAAGACTTAACAGAACCTAGCTTTAAGCAAGGAGAGGGAGGCATTAAAGAGCGTATTTATCCCGGTAATGATCAGTTTAGTGAGGGAGATAAAATACCAAGGCCCAATGCACCTAAAGGCAAAGGAACTGGCGAGAGTGGAGCAAGCGATACTGGCGAAGGTGAGGATGATTTTATTTTTTCAATTTCGGCAGATGAATATCTACATTTACTGTTTGACGATTTAGAGTTACCTAACTTGCAATTTAACCAAATTGATAAATTAATTGACTACAAAACAGTACGCTCTGGGTTTTGTAACGAGGGCGCTATTGCCAATATTGATATTGTGAAGTCATTACAAGGCTCTATCGCAAGACGAATGGCAATGACGAGTGATAAGCGTAAACAAATTAAACATTGTCAGCAACAGTTTGCATTGCTGGAACAACAGGGAAGTCAAAAAACAGCAGAAAAAACTCGGTTAACAGAAGAAATTACAGCGCTGAAAAACAAAATAGCCAAAGTACCATTTATTGACACGTTTGATTTGCGTTATCGAAATTATGATAAACAAGCGATCCCTTCTTCAAAGGCAGTGATGTTTTGCTTAATGGATGTTTCCGGCTCTATGGTACAAGCCACTAAAGACATGGCGAAACGCTTTTATATTTTGCTGTATCTATTTTTAACACGAAATTATAAAACCATTGATGTGGTGTATATCATTCACCATACCCAAGCCACAGAGGTTGATGAGCAAGATTTTTTTTATTCAAAGGAAACTGGCGGAACCATCATTTCAAGCGCACTGAAATTACTCTATGAAATTATCAAAAAACGCTATAACTCTAAAGACTGGAATATCTATGTAGCACAAGCTTCAGACGGTGATAATTGGCAGGATGATACACCCAAGTGCTATCAATTATTAGCTGAGAAAATACTACCGATAATTCGATTTTATAGTTATATAGAGATTAATAACAATGAGTCAAAATCATTATGGCTGGAGTATCAAAGACTTATTGATAAATATCCAAATTTCACCATGAGGCAAATTACTGAAGTAGCAGACATTTACCCGGTATTTAGGGATTTATTTAAAAAGACAGCAAGTATAAATGCTGCTTGGGGGCAATATGGCCATTGATTTTAACTTTGAAAAATTACCCGATTGTGCCGAGTGGACCTTTGACTACCTGGAAAAATATAAGCAGCAGATAAAGCGGGTCGCAAATTTTTATCAACTGGATACTTATCCTAATCAGATTGAAATGATCACCTCGGAGCAAATGATGGATGCTTACGCCAGCATCGGTATGCCTATTGGATATAATCATTGGAGCTTTGGTAAGCGGTTTTTACAAACTCAACAAAACTATATGCGCGGTCATATGGGGCTAGCTTACGAAATAGTAATTAACTCGAATCCTTGCATTACTTATTTGATGGAAGAAAATACCCTAACCATGCAGGCTTTGGTTATGGCACACGCAAGCTATGGGCATAATTCTTTTTTTAAAGGGAATTATTTATTCCGTACTTGGACCGAGGCGGACTCCATTATTGATTACTTATTGTTTGCAAAAAACTATATCCATGAATGTGAACAAATACATGGCATAAATGAAGTAGAAGCTACTCTGGATGCATGTCATGCATTAATGAGTCATGGTGTAGATCGCTATAAAAGACCACAAAAGATGTCGTTAGCAAAAGAGTTAGAGCAACAACAAGAGCGAGAGAGGTATTTGCAATCACAAGTGGATCAATTATGGCAAAAGCTCGATAGCAATAACACAGAACGAGCTAAAATGAGATCCAATGAATTGATTTTTCCTGAATCTCCACAGGAAAATATATTATATTTTATTGAAAAAAATGCCCCTTTGCTTGCCCCGTGGCAAAGGGAAATTGTACGAATCGTTCGAAAAACCGCTCAATACTTCTATCCGCAAAAACAAACGCAAGTAATGAATGAAGGCTGGGCTTGCTTTTGGCATTACACCATTATTAATCACCTATTTGATGAAGGCTTACTGACGAATAAATTTATGCTCGAGTTTCTACATCACCATTCAAATGTGATCAATCAGCCGGCTTATAATTCGCCACAATATTCAGGTATAAACCCATATGCCTTGGGGTTTAACATGTTTTCAGATATACGCCGTATTTGCGAGCATCCTAGTGAGGAAGATAAAGAGTGGTTTCCAGAGCTTGCCGGTAGTAATTGGCTTGATGCGGTTACATCAGCGATGCAAAATTACAAGGATGAAAGTTTTATCAGTCAGTACCTTTCCCCGCACTTAATACGAGAGTTTAAATTCTTTGAACTTTGCGACGATGAAGACAAAAGTCACATAGAAGTGAGTGCGATACACAATGAAAAAGGCTATCAGAAAATTCGCAGCGCATTGGCTAAACAATACGATTTGAGTCATATCGAAGCCAATATTCAAATTATTAATGCAGATATTGAAGGGGATCGTTCGTTAACTTTGGAATATATTCCGCACAACAATGTTAAATTAGCTGACAATAAAGACGAAGTTATAAAACACTTACATTACCTTTGGCAGTTTGATGTAAATTTAGTAACGCAAGATAAAGAAATGCGCACTAAAATATTAAGCCATTGTCCACAGGACCCTGAACATTAAATTAGTTTATTGGTTAATTTTCTAAACTAAGTAAGTTTCTCTTCAATTATTTTCATTAATAGCTTATCTTGAACTGTTAAATTAGCGATAATAGCATTCATACAAATACCAAATATATTTTCGATGTGGGACTCAAGTAATAATGGCTCAACAGCAAGATTTCAAAAAAGACTTCAAGAAAGACTTTAAAAAAGCAAATGATAAACAGGTTGATCAGCTAAAAATTGCTCCTCATTCATTAGAAGCCGAGCAGTCGGTGTTAGGTGGTTTATTACTTGATAATAACTCATGGGATAATGTTGCTGAGCGTGTTGTTAGTAATGACTTCTATTCACGTGCCCATCGTATTATTTTTGAAAGCATTGGTGAGTTGATCGAAAAAGGCAACCCAGTCGATCTTATTACATTATCTGAAGGATTAGAGAACCAACAACAAATCGATGATGTTGGTGGCTTTGTGTACCTTGCAGAGATGATGAAAAACACTCCAAGTGCGGCCAATATATGTGCCTATGCCGATATCGTTCGTGAGCGTGCTGTTACTCGTGAATTAATTAAAGTTGCTCATGAAATCGCTGATGCAGGTTATGACCCTCAAGGTAGACCAAGCAGTGAATTACTGGATTTTGCCGAATCAAAAGTTTTCCAAATAGCCGAACAGCGTGCAAGTAAATCAGAAGGCCCTGAAAATATTCATACGGTTATGGAAAAGACCGTTGATAAAATCGAAAAACTTTACGGCCAACCACATGGTGGTGTAACAGGCGTTTCTACCGGTTTTTCTGATCTTGATAAAATGACCGCTGGTTTACAGCCGTCAGATCTGATCATCGTTGCTGCTCGTCCTTCAATGGGTAAAACAACGTTTGCGATGAACTTGGCTGAAAACGCGGCAATGATGCAAGATAAGCCTGCACTTATATTTTCACTAGAGATGCCTTCCGATCAAATTATGATGCGTATGCTTGCATCTCTTGGGCGTATTGACCAAACCAAAATTCGTACCGGTCAACTTGGTGATGAAGATTGGGCTCGCCTTTCATCAACAATGGGATTGTTGATGGAAAAAGGTAAAATGTTTGTTGATGATGCCGCAGGTCTTACCCCAACAGAAGTTCGCTCTCGTGCCAGACGTGTTGCTCGTGATAATGGTGGTATTTCAATGATCATGATTGATTACCTTCAGCTGATGCGAGTGCCACAATTTAGTGATAACCGTACTTTGGAAATTGCTGAAATATCACGTTCATTAAAAGCGTTAGCGAAAGAATTACAAGTACCGGTTGTTGCGCTATCACAGCTAAACCGTAGTCTTGAGCAACGTGCAGATAAAAGGCCGGTAAACTCAGACTTACGTGAATCTGGCTCAATTGAGCAAGATGCTGATTTGATCATGTTTATCTATCGTGATGAAGTTTATAACGATGATTCTGCCGACAAAGGAACGGCTGAAATAATTTTAGGTAAACAACGTAATGGTCCAATTGGACGGGTGCGATTAACGTTCCAAGGTCAATTTTCTCGTTTTGATAACTTTGCCGGCCCTGGCGGAATTATGGATGAAGATTAGCATTAAGCTAATTTTAAAAATAATTAAGAGCAGCTTATGTAGCTGCTTTTTTTTTACTTCAGGGACGAAGGAATGCAAACTGCCAAGAGGTGAATTTAGTAATAAAGCACCAAAACAGCAAAGATTTAAATACAGCAAATTGGTATTCTTTTGATCCCGGACTATATTAATTAATAGGCTTTAAATATGCTGAAAACAGGCCGTATCAGCATTTGAGCTGTTAAACTATTAGAAATCAAAGGGATAGTGTGATGGGAAGCGATACTAGTACGGTCACTGTGTTGTATTATGACCAAAACGACATGACGTCTATTTGTTCAGATGTACTAAATAACCTTGAAGTACAAACAGATGATAGAGTAATTTTTCCAAGTTCATACCGAGATGATAAAATAATTATTGCGGTGTTAGATGGTGATTGCCAGGTTCGTAATTCATTGGGTGATAGAGCGATATACTCTTAATCTTTATTTACAGTGAATAAATAGAAATACATCGTTAAAAACTAACTCATAACGTATTTAATCTGTACTATTGGCAGATTTTACATTTGCCGTGTGCCTCCACGACCTGCTTATTAATTGTAAATCCACTAGCGTCAGCCATTGCTCTTAACGCTAAATCTAAATTATTTGATTGAATTTCTTCAACATGTCCACAATTATCACAAATTAACAGTTGTACCGGGTGGTTACATTCACTGAAGTGATCACATAACAAAAACGAATTGATAGATTCTATTTTATGTACAAAGCCTTGTGCGGCTAGAAAATCTAATGCGCGGTAAACTGTCGCTGGTTTTGCTCCTGGATCTACTGCTTTAAGCTTTTCCAATAAATCGTAAGCACCAATTGCACCATCATTTTCTGCAAGTAATAAAAATACTTGTTCACGCGCTGTTGTTAAGCGAGCGCCTGATTTTTGGCAAGTTAATCTGGCTTGTTGTAAAAGCTGTTGAGCATTCATTTTCATTCAATAATTTTATATTTTTTTATAGTGTATCACAGCTTATATATTGTTTTACGTTAGATATAAAGTTAATCACGGTTTTGTTTAATAAGCAGTTTTACATTATAATTCAGCATAATTTTTAGTACCGAAATTATTGCAAATTTCCAGAGTTATTCAACACTATGTTTTCAGAGAAACTTTCCGTCGCCCCAATGCTTGATTGGACCGATAAACATTGTCGTTATTTTTTACGTCAATTATCTAGTCATACTGTGATGTATACCGAGATGGTAACCACAGGCGCTATTTTATTTGGTAAAGGTGATTACCTATCTTACAACCAAGAAGAGCACCCATTAGTTCTGCAGCTTGGCGGTAGTGACCCAAAAGCCCTTGCCGAATGTGCAAAAATGGCAGAGCAACAGGGCTATGATGCGATTAATATAAATGTTGGTTGTCCGTCTGATCGTGTTCAAAATGGTCGCTTTGGTGCTTGTTTAATGGCAGAGCCAGAACTGGTAGCTGAATGCGTGCAAAGCATGCAAAACGTTGTTGATGTTCCTATTACGGTTAAATCGAGAATTGGTATTGATGATTTGGATAGCTATGAATTTCTACATAACTTTGTCGATATTGTTGGTAAAGCTGGTTGTAAGCATTTTATCGTGCATGCTCGTAAAGCGTGGTTAAGCGGTTTAAGCCCAAAACAAAATCGTGAAGTACCGCCGCTAGATTATTCTCGTGTGTACCAGATAAAACAAGATTTTAATCACCTTGATATTTCAATCAATGGTGGCATTAAAACATTGGCCGAAAGCGTAGATCATTTAACTCATATTGATGGCGTAATGATAGGGCGTGAAATATATCAAAACCCGTATATGTTAAGTCAGGCAGATCAAATTATTTTTGCAGATGAAAAGCCAATAATAACTCGGGAAGAAATTGTTGATGTTATGTGTGAGTACATTGATCGAAATGTCGCAAATGGGGGGCGAGTATGGCATGTAGTAAGGCATATGCTTGGCTTATGTAATGGCTTACCAGGGGCACGTAAGTATCGTCGCTATTTAAGTGAAAACGCAGGGCGAGAAGGTGCAAACTCAAATGTGTTACGAGAAGCCTTTGCGTTAACCGGAAATACCAGCTCTACCTCTATTTAGCCTGAACTCTGCATAAACAGCACCAAACGAATACTTCCTCATTTGCTCAATTAAGTCTGCAAATGGGGATTTTTTTTGGTTGATACTCTAAATGTTAAATATTTGTTATAAAAACTAAACCTTTTTCTTACCTATTGCGACTAACTAATAACATCATAATTTTTTGGGGGAATAAAATGTTCAGTTTGGTCGAAATGTTTTTAATGCTTTTACTACCGGTACTTTGCTTAATCGGTTGCTCAGTGGTGGTCAGTTTAATTGAAGAGCCTACTCAAACTGGCGAGAATGAAAGCTTCCTGCAAGTTTAAACTTCTGACTATTACCTTTCAATACAACTATTTACCTTCTTCCTAAAGCTCCTATGAGCTTCTATATCTACTCTTGCGTACCTGTGTTCCACCAGAACATCAGATCTAGATGCTGTTTTTTAACTAAATAATTACAGTTGGTTAAATTAACCAATTAGGTGGTTAAAAACACCAAACAGTAAGCTGTTAAATAAATGTTAATTTAGTTGTTGGCTAGCAATGAGTATTTAAAACCCTTTAAAAACAAGTGTTTAAAAAATAATTTCAACTTGGCACGGCACTTGTATTGTATAAATCATTATTAGCAAAATTTACAACCATCACTAATCACTAACGAGTTGTTAGTAAAGTAAATAAGGATTGAAACATGAACACGTTAACTACTAAAGCATCAGTATTCGCAGCATTAATGGCAGCAAGTGCAATGGCAGCAACATCTGCTAAAGCTGAAGAACTTGTGTCACTTGAGAGCGCCATTGAAATGATGGTATCTCAACAATCTAAAGCTGTGTTTTATCAAGTAACTCAACAAGTAGCCAATAGCATCGAGCAAGAAGTTGGCAACTTTACATTAGATTCAATGTTCGCTTCAGAAAAGGGTTTACCGACAGTAAGCATTTCTGAAACAACAAAACTTAACGATGAAGAAGATTCACCAGAAGAATAAGGAGCAACATCATGGGTATGTTTTCAAGATTAACCGATATCATTAACGCCAATATTAATAGCTTATTAGAAAAAGCAGAGAATCCAGAAAAATTAATTCGTTTAATCATTCAGGAGATGGAAGAAACTTTAGTTGAAGTTCGCTCTCAAGCTGCTAAGAGCATTGCAGAAAAGAAAACTCTAACTCGTAAACTGCGTAGTTTAGAATCGAAAATTTCTGATTGGAATAGCAAAGCTGAACTCGCATTAACAAAGGGTCGTGAAGATCTAGCTCGAAGTGCTTTAGTTGAAAAACAAAAATGTGAACAAGAGCTGGAGTCACTACAACAAGAAATGATCAGCATTGATGAAATGTTAAATGGTGTACAGGATGATTGCAGCCGCTTACAAGAAAAATTAGCTGAAGCAAAACGTCGACAAGAGTCTTTTACGTTACGTCAAAAATCTGCAGAAGTTAGATTGAAAGCTCGTCAAACAATTGACACGGGTAACATTGATAATGCGATTGCAAAATTTGAGCGTTACCAACAAAAAGTTGATGAAGTTGAAGCACAAGTTGAAGCTTATGACCTTGGTAAAAATCAAAGTTTAGAGAGTCAATTTGCAGAGCTTGAAAATCAAGATTTGATTGAAGAGCAATTACAACAAATGAAGAAGAAAGTAGTTAACGGCTAAGGTCGTTAACTTCCTTAAACCAAAACAGGAAAGGTAAAGTAGGAATAAATTATGTTTCCATTTTCAATAATTTTTACGTTATGGCTTGTGCCGGTAGTAACTTTTTTTATCGGCGCTGGCGTATTTAGTATCGCCAGATACGTACAAGCATAAATATTTTTAAATATTAATAAAGTTTACTTGTTAGGAGTAAGTTATGAATACCAATAAATACCGTGTAGAAAGCCCGCTAAGCAAAGATTTAGTTAATAAAAAAATCTGTGGTGTTTGTGCCGGTCTAGCACGCCATTTTGAATTACCTAAATTTGGTGTTAGAGCTGCAGTAGTTGTGGTCGGTTTTATTATGCCAATGGCTACAGTTGTTGCTTATTTTGTAGCAGCATTATTAATGCCAAATCGTCATTAATAACCTCAAATTAAATTGTGTTAGTTAAGGAATAAACATGACATTTTTTAAATCATTGTTATTAGCTGTATTTGCAACATTATTACTTACTTATGCTTTTGGCATTAGTTTAATCGAGTTGTTTAACCTCAGCTTTTATATGGACAACCACGAAGTAGAGCCATTAAAGGTGATTAGTTTATCTGCGATTGTTGCCGTGCTTTTAGTTGTTGCAGCGTTAGCAATAGTATTGAGTGTTTTTGGGACAATTATTTTTACCATTTTATTAGTCTGTGGAGGCGTATTAATGGTTGGAGTTGGTATCTTCTGGCCAATTATTTTAATTGCTGTTGTTATCTGGGCATGCACTCGACAAAAAACGGCTATCAATTAAATGGTTTATTTCGGCAATGTTAATGCGGATTTACATTTATTTAATGATTTTCAATAAATTTTATTGTCGAATCTGTTGAAATAGGCGATTATTCAGCTAATTAGATCAAATTGGTTAGCTAGTATGAAATTTCGTTTTTGCACCACAATATTCTTATCTTTAATTATTTCATTCACATCATTAGCTGCAGACATCAATATTAGTGAACAGTATGTTCGGGAAACCATACCGGGTACAAGCATTAGTTCTGCGTATATGAAGATAGGAAACCAATCTAATCAACCTGTGACTTTAACCAATATAACTTCTTCTATAAGTGACAGAATAGAAATGCATGAACATATAATGACAGAAGATATGATGAAAATGCAGCAAGTCGATTCTATAGTTATAAAAGCAAACGACAGTGTCGTTTTACAACCTCACGGTTATCATATTATGGTGTTCAATTTGGAACAACCATTACAAGCTGATACTGAAATGACTATGACGTTACATTTTGATAATAAAGAAAATGTTACTATTGCGGTGCCAGTACAAGGGCTTAAGCAACTAAACAAAAAACGTCATCAACACTAAAGGACAAATTATGACTTTTAATTTCTCGTTTAAATCTATCACTATAGCGTCAATTATTGTGGTATTTCTTTTTTATATTTTGGGTGTGTTTTGGAGTTTTGAACCAAGCCCTTTTGATGTTCGAGAACAAGCCGTCAACGATGCTAAGGTTGCAAATGTAAAGCCAGTGGTCGGTTATACAACAACGACTACTTTAATTCGAGTTGCAGAAAAGCTGCAAGATAAACCAGGAGGGTATTTATCTAATGATATGACCCCACCTTCGGTCTTTTTAGATAATATCCCCGCTTGGGAATTTGGTGTGCTGGAAATGGTTCGTGATATGTCGTTAGTTATGCGTCAATCATTTAGCCGATCGCAATCACAGTCACTTGAAAATAAGCACTTAAAAGGTGCACAGCCAAAATTTAATATTGATGCCTATACATGGGCAATCCCAAGCGCAGAAGGCGAATACAGTTCTGCCATTGATGATTTGTATGCTTATCGACAAGATTTAGCAGATCCGCTTGTTCAAGATGCGCAATTTTATGCGCGTGCAGATAACCTTCGTGATTATTTACGTGAAGTCGAAAAGCGCTTAGGCAGTTACTCACAACGGTTAAGTGCCAGTGTTGGTCGTAACCAGTTGAATACCGATTTAGCAGGCGATAAAGATGCCGTACAGTCAACATTTTCAGCATCTGCTGTTATTGTAAAAACAAGTTGGTGGAAAATAGACGATGTATTTTATGAGTCACGCGGCGCTTGTTGGGCATTGTTGCATATGTTGCAAGCAATCGAAGTTGATTTTGCTGATGTGTTAGAAAATAAAAACGCCACTGTAAGTGTGAGTCAAATAATCAGAGAGTTAGAATCTACTCAAGCGACCGTCTGGAGTCCAATGATTTTAAATGGTAGTGGCTTTGGAATTGGTGCCAATCACTCTTTGGTAATGGCCAATTATATTTCCAGAGCGAATGCGGCATTAATCGATTTGAGAGAGTTATTAAGTCAAGGCTAATCAAAAATATAAAGTATAAAAATCTAAAATAGGATAATAATAAAATGAATAAAACAGCTGCGTTAATTAGCTCGCTAATGTTGTTAACAAGTACTACAGCTGCCGCCGATGCAATCGGTGTTTATGTTGGTGCTCAGGGGTGGGATATGGCTGCAGAAGGTAGCCATGGTGAAAACAACGATTTAGTTGAATATAACTTTAAAGATGAGTCGCAAGGTAGGTTTTACCTAGCTTTTGAACATCCAATTCCGTTTATTCCTAACATTAAAATTGCTCATTCAGAGTTAATGACAAAGGGCTTAGAAGTTGATACAAACAGCGAATTTGCAAACCTAGTTGTTGAAGGTTCTGAAGTCGACTTTACATACACTGATTACACGCTTTACTACGAACTGTTTGATAATGGTTTATTCTCTTTTGACTTAGGGTTAACGGCCAAAGATTTCGAAGGTGAACTCTTAACTAGCGACGTTACGGGCTTGGACGAAGATTCTGTCGATGAAATTATTCCAATGGCCTATGCGTATGCACAGGTTGCATTTCCGGGGACCGGGTTGAGTGTTTTTGCTGAAGGTAATTTTTTAAGCATAGATGACCACACCTTAGTTGATTATCAAGCTGGTATCGCGTACGCATTAATTGATAACATGCTTATCGATGTTAATCTTTCTGCAGGTTACCGTAAGGTAGATCTAGAGTTAGATGACCTTGATAATGTGTATGCTGATCTAGAATTTGACGGTGCATTTGCCGGTGTAGAAGTTCACTTCTAATAAACCTGCTGTACATCTTTATAATAAAAAACGCCTGAACAGCGAAGCTGTTCAGGCGTTTTTGTTTGAGGAAAGGCTAGACTTCCACCTTGCTGAATTCGTTTCAGAATCTAAACCTTAGATCAAATGACTATTTTCGCTCTAACTTATAACGATTCAGCCTAATGAACTGATATTCTATTTTGGAATAAAAAATCGTTATCTATTCTTTTATGTTTTTCTTAAGCCTGTATATCCTTTAGCCATTGTAAGATTAATGTAACTCAGGATAAACGCCATGTTGGTAAAAGCCAATAATGATATACAAGCAAGTTTAGGTAGTGATCAGCTGCTACAGCTGCAGCAAGTCATTCATCAATACTCGCCTTTACAGCTTGCGTGGGCAAGTGGCTATTTAGCGGCTAAAAGCGAAAGCCCAGTAAGTGAATTAATGCCGCAGGCAAGTGCTAGCCCTGCAGGTAAGTTAACCATTCTTTTTGGCTCTCAGACAGGAAATGCCAAAGCAGTTGCTGAGCAGGTACATAGCGATGCGATAAGCCAAGGTATTAATGCAAGTTTAGTTAACATGGCTGATTACAAACCAAAATCGTTAAAATCAGAAACTCACATATTAATTGTTACTAGCACCAATGGCGAAGGTGAAGCACCAGATGATGCTATGGCCTTACATGAGTTTTTAGATTCCAAAAGAGCGCCTAAATTGGATTCATTACAGTATTCTGTTTTAGCTCTTGGTGATTCGAGTTATGAATATTTTTGTCAAACAGGGAAAGATTTTGACGAAAGATTAGCAAAACTTGGCGCTAATCGTATCAGTGAACGTATCGATTGTGATGTCGATTACATTGCCCAAGCTAAAGCTTGGCAAGAACAAAATTTGAAAATAGTTGCCGAAAGTTTAGTTTCTAGCTCTGCTGAAGTGGTGCAATTACCACTTGGGAATGCTGCTGTATCGGCAAACGTAAGTGCCTATAGTAAGGAAAACCCGTTTTTAGCTACAGTAGTTGCTAACCAGAAAATTACTGGTCGTGACTCGAACAAAACTGTTCAGCACATTGAAATTGATCTTGAAGGCTCTGGTATTAGCTATCAACCCGGAGACGCTCTAGGAGTATGGCCGGTTAATGATGAAAATTTAATAGCACAAATAGCTAACGCGCTAACCTTAGATTTAGCTGAGCTAGTTACAGTAAATGCTGACAAAATTACTTTGCAACTTGCTTTACAAGAAAAGCTTGAAGTGACTGGTTTAAGTAAAGTCGTCATTACTAAATGGGCAGAGCTAGCAAATAACCAAGCATTATTTGAGTTACTCTCTGATGGTGACTCCTTACGCGAATTTATCAATAACAAACAACTTATCGATTTAATTAGTACCTATTCTGCTACCGTTTCAGCGCAAGCTTTGGTTGATAGTCTGGCTGCGTTAACACCGCGTTTATATTCAATTGCATCTAGCCAAGAAGAAGTTGAAGACGAAGTTCATTTAACTGTTGGTTTAGTTGAGTACGCTGAACAAGTAAACGGCGCTGATGAACGTCGCTTAGGCAGTGCATCAGGATTTTTAATTGAACGTTTGCAAGAAGACGATCAAGTAAAAGTATTCATCGAGCATAACAATAACTTCCGTTTACCTGAAAATACCGACACGCCAATTATTATGGTTGGTCCAGGTACTGGCGTAGCGCCATTTCGAGCTTTTTTACAGCACCGTGAAGCACAAGAAGCAAATGGTGAAAACTGGTTAGTGTTTGGTGATCAAACATTTACGCAAGACTTTTTATATCAAGTTGAGTGGCAAAGTTACCTTAAATCAGGTGTGTTATCTCGTTTAGATGTGGCATTTTCAAGAGACCAAGCTGAAAAGGTTTACGTACAACACAAGTTAAAAGCTAATGGCAAAGAAGTATTTGCCTGGTTAGAAAATGGCGCGCACTTTTATATTTGTGGCGACATGTCTCGCATGGCAAAGGATGTACATCAGACTTTAGTTGAGATTGTTAGCGAGCACGGTAATAAAACTGTTGAACAAGCCGAAGATTATTTAAAGCAATTACGCATTAATAAGCGTTACCAGAAGGATGTATATTAATGTCTAATTTAGCCGATAAAATTGAACAAAACCCAAATGTGGTACAAGGCACATTAGCGGTAAATGAACGTATAAAAGGTGAAAGTAATCACCTTCGTGGCACTATTGCTAACGATCTTAATGATGAAATTACTGGCGGCTTTACCAGTGATAATTTTCAACTGATCCGTTTTCATGGCATGTATCAGCAAGATGATCGTGACATTCGCGCCGAACGTGCGAAACAAAAGTTAGAACCTCTACATAACGTAATGTTAAGAGCCAGAATGCCTGGCGGCATTATAACGCCGACCCAATGGTTGGCGATTGATGCTTTTGCTGATGATCATACTTCTTATGGCAGCATCCGTTTGACCACGCGCCAAACGTTTCAATTCCACGGAGTATTAAAGCCAAACATTAAGCTTATGCATCAAACATTAAATAAAATTGGCATTGATTCAATCGCAACTGCGGGTGATGTTAATCGTAACGTGTTGTGTACTTCTAACCCGGTAGAATCAAACCTTCATCAAGAAGCGTATCAATGGGCAACAAAAATTAGTGAGCACTTATTACCAAAAACCAGAGCTTATGCTGAAATTTGGTTAGATGGTGAGAAGGTTGAAGAAAGCACAGCTGATGAAGTAGAACCTATTTTAGGAAGCAATTACTTACCTAGAAAGTTTAAAACAACGGTAGTTATTCCACCAGATAACGACATCGATGTGCATGCAAATGACTTAAACTTTGTCGCGATCAGTGATGGGGAAAAGTTAATTGGATTTAATGTACTTGTTGGTGGCGGTTTAGCCATGACTTTTGGTGATGATTCAACTTATCCTCGCCGCGCCGATGATTTTGGTTTTATCTCATTAAAAGATACCTTGGCTGTAGCCGAAGCGGTTGTAACCACGCAGCGTGATTGGGGTAATCGAGTTAATCGTAAAAATGCGAAAACTAAATACACCTTAGACCGAGTAGGTATTGATACCTTTAAAGCTGAAGTAGAGCAACGCGCTGGAGTTAGTTTCGAACAATCTAAACCTTATGAGTTTACCAACCGCGGCGATAAAATTGGCTGGGTTGCAGGTATCGATAATAAGCATCATTTAACGTTGTTTATTGAAAATGGTCGTATAAAAGATACATCAGAGGCAAAACTTAAGAGTGGTGTAAAAGCGATTGCAGAAATCCACCATGGTGATTTTCGAATGACCGCCAATCAAAACTTAATTGTTGCTGGTGTAGCCGAAGAGCAAAAAGCTGTTATTGAAAGTATTGCTATCGAACATGGTTTAATTGATACGAAACAATCGAGTCAACGTCAAAATTCTATGGCGTGTGTGGCTTTTCCAACGTGTCCGTTAGCTATGGCAGAAGCTGAACGCTTTTTGCCAAGTTACGTAACAGATATCGAAGGCCTGTTAGTCAAACATAATATAAGTGACGAACATATTATTTTTCGAGTAACGGGTTGTCCTAATGGTTGTGGCCGAGCAATGCTTGCTGAAGTTGGCTTGGTAGGGCGTGGACCCGATAAATACAATATGTATTTAGGTGGTAATGTTGCAGGTACTCGCGTACCAAAACTATACCAAGACAATATCAGTTCAGCACAAGTGTTAACCCACTTAGATGAACTAATTGGCTTATGGGTAGAAAAACGCACTGAGCAAGAATGTTTTGGCGACTTTGTCATACGTGAAGGCGTTGTTAAAGAAGTGAAAGTAAGCAAACGGGATTTTCATGGCTAACTTAGCAGTCAATAATCGATTTCCAGCATCTTTACCAGATTCATTATTGCAAAGTTGGAATGAACAGCTTGAGCAAATGAGCGCGAGTGAACGTGTTGCATGGGCATTTGAACACTTGCCTAATAATTTTGCACTAACCTCAAGCTTTGGTATTCAATCGGCGGTAATGCTGCATATGATGACTCAAATAAAACCTGATATACCTGTGCTATTAACGGATACAGGATATTTATTTGCAGAAACATATCGCTTTATTGATGAATTAACCGAACGCTTGAATTTAAATTTAAAAGTCTTTCGTGCAGACATTTCTCCTGCGTGGCAACGAGCAAGGCATGGTGAGCAATGGCAACAAGGTGAAGCAGAGTTAAAGCAATATAACTTAACTAATAAAGTAACGCCGCTAGAAAATGGCTTGGATGAGATTGGTGCGAATACTTGGTTTTCAGGTGTAAGGCGTAGCCAAACAGATCATCGAAAATCACTGCCGGTATTACAAGTTATACGTGGTCGTTTTAAGCTACACCCAATTATTGATTGGACAAACAAAGATGTTCATCAATATTTAACCGAGCATAATTTGCCATATCACCCGTTATGGGAGCAAGGGTATGTTTCTGTAGGTGATGAGCATTCGACTTTACCATTGTCAGCGCAAATGGATGAGCAAGATACTCGCTTCAACGGCATGCAACGTGAGTGTGGACTGCATACTGATGGTGACGGTATTTAAATTAATAGGGCTCAGAAATGAAAAGGGGTCAGTACTTTTTAAATAGTACTGACCCCTTTGTTGTTTGTAGAGTTAGTTTATAACACTGGCGCAATAACCAAAGACACAATGGCCATAACGTTAATTAAAATGTTCATTGATGGGCCTGAAGTATCTTTAAACGGGTCACCAACGGTATCACCAACAACTGTTGCTGAGTGAGTATCACTGCCTTTACCGCCAAGGTTACCTTTTTCAACGTATTTTTTCGCGTTATCCCAAGCACCACCAGCGTTAGCCATCATTAGTGCCATTAGTACACAACCTAATAACGCACCGCCTAACATACCACCAAGTGCTTCAGGACTAATACCAAAACCAACAATAACCGGTACGCTTACTGCGATAACACCAGGTAAGATCATTTTCTTCAACGCTGCGGTCGTTGCTATATCAACACAACGAGCTGTATCTGGATCAGCTTTGCCTTCAAGTAATCCGTCTATTTCTTTAAATTGACGACGGATCTCATGGATCATTTCAAATGCGGCATCGCCAACAGCGGTCATTGTTAATGAAGCAATTAAGAATGGCACCATACCACCAATAAATAAGCCGATAAGTACCTGAGGATCGCCTAAATGTAGGCTGAAGTCCGGAATTTTAAGCGTCATAGTTTCAACATAAGCGGCAATAATTGCCAATGCTGCCAACGCTGCAGCGCCAATAGCAAACCCTTTACCTATGGCAGCTGTTGTGTTGCCTAACTCATCTAATGAATCGGTAATTTGGCGAGTTTCTTCGCCAAGGCCTGCCATTTCGGCAATACCACCTGCATTATCTGCAACAGGGCCATAAGCGTCAATAGCCATTGTGATACCTACGGTCGCTAACATGCCAACTGCAGCAATACCGACTCCGTACAAACCGGCCATTTGCGTCGAAGCAAAAATAATGGCACAAATAGTTAATATCGGTACAACAACAGACTCCATACCTACCGAGAGCCCGGTGATCATTACTGTTGCGGGGCCTGTTTCACCGGCTTTAGCTATTTTTGTAACTGGCGTACTCGAGGTATAATACTCGGTTACTAAGCCGATAATTATTCCACCAATCGCACCAGCCAATACTGCACCCCAAACTTGGGTGCTAATGCCTAAGAATTCAATAGTAAAATAAGAAGCAATAATAAACAGGACTGCCGCAGCAATGGTACCGGTGCGTAGTGCAAGTTCAGCTTTACTGCCAGACATAGATTTAACTAATAGAATGCCAAGTACTGAACAAACCAAACCAACTGACGCTAGCATCAACGGTAACGCCATAAGCGCTGCACGATCTCCAAGCGCTGCTACTGCCATGGTTGATGCGATTGCGATTGAAGCAATCATTGAACCACAGTAAGACTCAAATATATCTGAACCCATACCGGCTACATCACCAACATTATCACCTACATTATCAGCAATAACACCCGGATTTCTTGGGTCATCCTCTGGAATTCCCGCTTCAATCTTACCAACTAAGTCTGCACCAACATCAGCACTTTTTGTAAATATGCCACCGCCCACACGTGAGAACAAGGCAACAGAAGAAGCACCCATGCCAAAGCCATGAATATAATGAGTTGTGGTTGGATCGCCACCAAAATACCAATAAAGCGTGCCCAGCCCGATTAAGCCTAAGGATGCAACACACAGTCCCATTACCGAACCTCCAAAAAAGGCAACGGTTAATGCCGGAGCAGCGCCTTTTTCATGGGCAGCATTGGTTGTTCTTACATTCGCTTTTGTAGCGGTAAACATACCGATATAACCAGCCAGAGCCGAAGATACTGCACCGACAAAAAATGCCAAAGCGGTATTCGGATCAACGAACAGGTAAAGCAAAACTAATAAAACACCGGCAAATACAAAGAGCATTTTATATTCACGATGCATAAATACCATGGCGCCGAGGTGGATTTGGTCAGCAATTTTCTTAAGCGCATCCCCTCCGGCATCATACGATTTGATTATATTATAAAGAATGAAAGCAAAAATAAGGCCTGCTACACCAAGAACTGGTGGCAAGTAAAACAAGTTATCCATAAAATCCCCATTTATTATTGTTATTGGCCACAAAAATCATATTTATGGCAATTTTAATTATTTATTCGATTTACGTGTTAAAAACACTACCGTATAGACATCAAAACAATGCGGTGGAGTACAACAAAAACACTTTTTATATAGAAGCAATATTTACATTACTCCTACCAATAATAAAAGTGTAGCTAAAGTTGTTAAAAAATAGTTAATTTTTGAATGGCTTACAGGAAAATTTATGGTTATTAGACTAAAGTTTTCAATTATTTGCTGAGAAAACGTCGAATTTAAATTAAAAGTCGTTATAATAGCGCCCTTTAAATATTGTACTTAAGTGGGAAGAGCCATGAGCCTTAATAGTGTACCAGCTGGTAAGAACTTACCAGAAGAAATAAACGTTATCATTGAAATACCAGCACATGCTGATCCGGTAAAATACGAAGTAGATAAAGAATCAGGTGCAATGTTTGTTGACCGTTTCATGTCAACTTGTATGCACTACCCAACTAACTACGGTTACGTACCACACACTTTATCACTAGACGGTGACCCGGTAGACGTATTAGTACCGACACCTTTCCCATTAATCGCGGGCTCTGTTATTCGTTGTCGTCCTATTGGCGTACTTAACATGACTGATGAATCTGGTGAAGATGCAAAAATTTTAGCGGTACCTGTTGATAAATTATCAACTATTTACCGTGGTATTAATGAAGCAACGCAAATGCCAGAGCTGTTATTAAACCAAATTTCTCACTTCTTTGAGCATTACAAAGATCTTGAGCCAAACAAATGGGTTAAAATTGAAGGCTGGTCAGATGCACAGGCTGCAAAAGATGAAATTACTTCAAGTGTTGCTCGTTACGAAGAAACGGATGATAAACCAGCTTTCTAATTGCTCGTTTATGTATCTGTAAAACAAAAAACCGCTTCGGCGGTTTTTTTGTTTTTAAAGGATTACGTAGGCAATAAAACGATGGATTTAAACGCTTGTTTGAAAAAATGGTTGCTTTGCTCAATTAGACAAGGCAAACTCAAGCATCTATAAATATACCCGTTAAGATATTTTACTATTCATTTTTATTATATTTTTGGATCTAAATATTTTGCAAACCTCATTAAAACGAAGGAGTTTCGGCATGATTTATCAAGGCAATGGCCTTTCTGCCCAATTACTTGACGATGGCATCGTTGAGTTATGTTTCGATTCTAAAGGATCAGTAAACGCATTAAATATTGCAACATTAGAAGAATATAAAAGCGCCATCATTGCTATTGGTGAATGTATCGATGCAAAAGGTGTTGTTGTTACATCAGCTAAATCAACGTTTATTGTTGGTGCAGATATCACTGAATTTACCGAATTATTTAAAACTCCTGACGATAAAATTGCTGGCGTATTTAAAAATAGCAGTGACATTTTCGACATGTTTGAAGATCTCAATATGCCAACCATTGCCGCCATTAATGGTTTTGCATTAGGTGGTGGTTGTGAAGTTACTCTAGTGTGTGACTACCGAGTTGCCGATACAACCGCAAGTGTTGGTTTACCTGAAGTTAAATTAGGACTTATTCCTGGTTTTGGTGGTACGGTTCGTTTACCTCGTGTTATTGGTATCGACAATGCGCTTGAATGGATGACCGGAGGCAAGCCTTACAAAGCTGCGAAAGCATTGGAATTTGGTGCTGTAGATGCCGTAGTTGCACCAGAGAACCTTAAATCAGCGGCAATTGAAATGCTAAAAGATGCCATCGCTGGAAAATTTGACTGGCAAGCTAAACGACAAGAGAAGTTAGAGCCAGTTGCATTAACACCAATTGAGCATGCGATGAGCTTTAATACTGCTAAAGGTATGATTTTCGCTAAAGCCGGTAAGCACTATCCTGCACCTATGATTTTAGCTAACTTGCTTGAAGAGTCTGTTAAGTTAGATAGAACCCAGGCAATGCTGCTAGAAAATGCTGCATTTGGCCAAGTTGCTAAAACTGATGCCTGTGCTGCACAAGTTGGCTTATTCCTATCTGATCAGGTCGTAAAAGGTAAAGCTAAAAAAGCTGCTAAAATCGCCACTAAAAAGGTTGAAAGAGCCGCTGTATTAGGTGCCGGTATTATGGGCGGTGGTATTGCATACCAATCTGCTTATAAAGGCACGCCTATTGTTATGAAAGATATTAATAATGCTGCCCTTGATTTAGGTTTAAACACGGCCGCAGGAATATTAACTAAGTCAGTCGACAAAGGTAGAATGACCGCCAAGAAAATGGCGCAAACTTTAAATAACATCACGCCAACATTAACTTACGACAGCATCAAAGATGTTGATATTGTTGTTGAAGCGGTAGTTGAAAATCCTAATGTAAAAGCTGCAGTATTAAAAGAAGTAGAAGCTAATGTTAGTGATGATGCCATTATCACGTCAAATACTTCGACGATATCTATCGATTTACTCGCACAAAGCATCGAAAAACCTGAGCGTTTTTGTGGCATGCATTTCTTTAATCCGGTAAATAAAATGCCGTTAGTTGAAGTTATCCGTGGTAAAGACACTTCTGATGAAACGGTTGCTGCCGTTGTAGCTTACGCTGCAAAAATGGGCAAGTCGCCAATTGTAGTAAATGATTGTCCTGGTTTTTATATTAACCGCGTATTATTCCCTTACTTTTCAGGTTTTGCTCAACTAGTACTTGAAGGTGCTAATTATGAAAAAGTAGATAAGGTAATGGAGAAACAGTTTGGTTGGCCAATGGGACCTGCATATCTATTAGATGTTGTAGGTATAGATACCGCTGATCACTGTACTGATGTTATGGCTGCTGGTTTCCCAACTCGTATGGCAAAAATTAGTAATGACCCATCAAGTGTTTTATATAACGAAAAACTACTAGGTCAAAAAACTGGATCTGGCTTTTATGAGTACTCAAAAGATAAACGAGGACGTCCACAAAAAGCAGTAAACGCAAAGGCGTTAGAATTATTTAGCCCGATTTGTGCTGCAGAAACTGAATTTACTAATGATGAAATTATTGCACGAGTGATGATCCCTTTGGTTAATGAAACAGTGAGATGTTTAGAAGAAGGTGTAGTTGCAACTGCAGCCGAAGCTGATATGGGCTTGATATATGGATTAGGCTTCCCTCCATTTAGAGGCGGTCCAATTCGTTATTTAGAAACTGTTGGCTTAGAAGCTTTCATTGAGACAGCAGACAAGTATGCTCATTTAGGCGAAATTTACCAAGTAACCGATGGTCTTCGAGAAATGGCTGCTTCTGGCAAGTCATACTTTAACACCAACGTTAACACAGCTAAGTAGAGCGGAGAATTATTATGAATGAAGTAGTTATTATCGATTGTATTCGCTCTCCTATGGGGCGTTCAAAGGGCGGCATGTTCCGCAATGTTCGTGCAGAGCAATTATCTGCAAGTTTAATGAAACAAATTTTAAAGCGTAACCCAAAATTAGATCCTAATGACATTGAAGATGTTATCTGGGGTTGTGTTAAGCAAACTAAAGAGCAAGGTTTTAATATTGCCAGAAATGCAGCATTACTTGCTAACCTGCCAAAACAAATTGGTGGCGTAACGGTAAACCGTTTATGTGGTTCATCTATGGAAGCGTTGCATAACGCCAGTACTAGCATTATGGCAGGCCAAGGTGATGTCTTCTTAATTGGTGGTGTCGAACATATGGGCCACGTACCAATGATGTACGATGTTGATTTTGCCCCTAGCTTATCAAAACACATTGCTAAAGCATCGGGTAATATGGGACTAACGGCTGAGCTGTTAGGTCGTCAACATGGTATCACTCGAGAAATGCAGGATGAATTTGCTGCTAGATCTCATCAACGTGCTCATGCAGCCCAAGTTGAAGGTCGTTGGGATAATGAAATAGTGCCAGTAGAAGGGCACGATGAAAATGGTACATTAAAAGTTTTTACACAAGATGAAGTTATTCGTCCTGAATGTACAGCTGAAAGTTTATCTAAGCTTCGCCCTGTTTTCGATCCGGTGAATGGCACAGTAACTGCTGCATCCTCGTCTGCTATCTCTGATGGTGCCAGTGCGATGTTAGTTATGTCTGCCAGTAAAGCAAAAGAACTTGGCTTAACACCTAGAGTAAAAATTCGTGGCATGGGCGTATCAGGTTGCGATCCTGCTACTATGGGCTTTGGTCCAGTTCCTGCAACGAAAAAAGCATTACAGCGTGCAGGCCTAACTACTGCCGATATCGACTTGGCTGAGTTCAATGAAGCATTTGCAGCACAAGCGTTATCATGTATTAAATCACTAGATATGATGGATGTGCTTGATGATAAAATTAACCTTAATGGTGGCGCTATTGCATTAGGTCACCCATTAGGTTGTTCTGGAACTCGTATTTCCGGCACGTTAGTAAACCTTATGGAAGCAAAGGATGCCAATATAGGCTTAGCGACTATGTGTATTGGCTTAGGGCAAGGTATTGCAACAGTATTCGAACGTGTTTAATTAGAATATTGTTTAAAAATATAAAAAAGGGAAGCATTTGCTTCCCTTTTTAATTCAGGGAGAATTAACTTAGAATTACCAAGGATGGTTTAAATTCTGTTTATTTCAAGGATGAATCTACAGAATTAATGTTCATGGTTTAAAGCTACTAATTCAGCGCCACCTTTAATTGCTGCATCTGTTGCTTGTTTTTCACTTAGCCCTGATTTAACGGCATTATCAATAATGGCTCTAACATGCTCTTTGTCTAAAGACTTAACAGCAATTTCTACCACTTCATCACTTTGATCCGGAAAATTATTAAAAGCATTATCAAGTAATGAGATGAACTTTTCGGGTAACTCTTCAAATGCCATTGTTATATAGCTGATGAAATCATTTGGATACTTTTTAGCAGAAGCGTTGACAATACTTGATGCCATTACTGGTTTAGTATTTAACGCCATTCTAAAAATTGCATCTTTATCTTCAGGGTGCAGCTTAGTTGCGACTAGTACAATATCGTCGGCATAAGCAGGCTCTGCATTAATCGCTGTTTTAATTATTTGTTCACAAGCGGCCACTTCATGTTCTAAAGCTAATTTAATAACATCTTCACTATAATTTGGATTGACGTGTAATGCGCCTCTAATGATCTGTTTATATTGCTCTGGATATTTGGTAAATGCGGTATCTAGTATTATTTCTTCACCGGCTGGGTAACTTTTTAATAAACTGCTTACACTTCTTTCTACTGAAATATTTTTGTCTACATGCTTCTCAAGCAGTCGTCCAAGGAATTTTTCTTTAGATTGCAGGTCTCCAGCTAAAGCAGGAGTGCTTGTTAGCAATAGAGTTAGGGTCATTAATAGCGCTTTCATTGTATGTTCACTTATATTAGCAAATCTATAGCTTTTTAAGCCTTATAGTTTTTAGTACATATATCTAACTATAAGTTCAATATATAAGCAATAGTCCATTTGAGTAAAGATAGTGTTAAATATCACAACGGAATGTGAAATCGATTCTTTGAATTAGTGAAATATTGCAAATTAGTTAACGTATTGTTTATAAAATAAGCGAACAAACAGTTATTTCAATTTAATTGCAAAAAGGTGTTGACGGCGGCGCAAAAATCCCTAAAATGCGCATCCACTTCCACAGGGAATCTCAACAAGTTACGGCAACGTTACTGCAGAGCAACCAGCGGCAAGTGGTGTAGATGGTTTGTACTCATTAAGGTAAGTTTTACCGAGTTACAAACAACAACAATTAAATTCGAAAATATTGAAATTAACTGTTGACATCAACACTGGATGACGTACAATGCGCATCCACTTCAGGCAAGGCTACTAGCCGGTTTGAAGCAAAGGAGACTAACGAATGCGATTAGCTCTTCGTTCAAATAGAACGGTTCTTTAACAATTAGTTATCATGCAATTTGTGTGGGCACTCACATTAAGATTGATTTACAACATAGATACTTCGGTATCAAAAATCACTTAATGATGATGAACACACAAACAAATTAATTATCTTTATTTAGCGATGAAGTTAATTAGTACGTTTTAGTTTAACCAGCTTCTGGTTAGACGAAACATTCAGAATTCATTGAGTAGCATCGCTTGTCGATGCATATGTAACAACTTTTTAATTGAAGAGTTTGATCATGGCTCAGATTGAACGCTGGCGGCAGGCTTAACACATGCAAGTCGAGCGGAAACGAAGGGTAGCTTGCTACTCTGGCGTCGAGCGGCGGACGGGTGAGTAATGCTTGGGAATATGCCTTTAGGTGGGGGACAACAGTTGGAAACGACTGCTAATACCGCATAATGTCTACGGACCAAAGGGGGGGATCTTCGGACCTCTCGCCTATAGATTAGCCCAAGTGAGATTAGCTAGTTGGTAAGGTAAAGGCTTACCAAGGCGACGATCTCTAGCTGGTTTGAGAGGATGATCAGCCACACTGGGACTGAGACACGGCCCAGACTCCTACGGGAGGCAGCAGTGGGGAATATTGCACAATGGGGGAAACCCTGATGCAGCCATGCCGCGTGTGTGAAGAAGGCCTTCGGGTTGTAAAGCACTTTCAGTTGTGAGGAAAGGTTAGTAGTTAATAACTGCTAGCTGTGACGTTAGCAACAGAAGAAGCACCGGCTAACTCCGTGCCAGCAGCCGCGGTAATACGGAGGGTGCGAGCGTTAATCGGAATTACTGGGCGTAAAGCGTGCGTAGGCGGTTTGTTAAGCAAGATGTGAAAGCCCAGGGCTCAACCTTGGAACTGCATTTTGAACTGGCAAGCTAGAGTATTGTAGAGGGTGGTGGAATTTCCAGTGTAGCGGTGAAATGCGTAGAGATTGGAAGGAACATCAGTGGCGAAGGCGGCCACCTGGACAAATACTGACGCTGAGGCACGAAAGCGTGGGGAGCAAACAGGATTAGATACCCTGGTAGTCCACGCCGTAAACGATGTCAACTAGCTGTCTGTAGACTTGATCTGTGGGTAGCGCAGCTAACGCGATAAGTTGACCGCCTGGGGAGTACGGCCGCAAGGTTAAAACTCAAATGAATTGACGGGGGCCCGCACAAGCGGTGGAGCATGTGGTTTAATTCGATGCAACGCGAAGAACCTTACCATCCCTTGACATCCAGAGAATTTTCTAGAGATAGATTAGTGCCTTCGGGAACTCTGAGACAGGTGCTGCATGGCTGTCGTCAGCTCGTGTTGTGAAATGTTGGGTTAAGTCCCGCAACGAGCGCAACCCCTATCCTTATTTGCCAGCGAGTAGTGTCGGGAACTCTAAGGAGACTGCCGGTGATAAACCGGAGGAAGGTGGGGACGACGTCAAGTCATCATGGCCCTTACGGGATGGGCTACACACGTGCTACAATGGCAGATACAGAGGGCAGCAAGACCGCGAGGTGGAGCGAATCCCAGAAAGTCTGTCGTAGTCCGGATCGGAGTCTGCAACTCGACTCCGTGAAGTCGGAATCGCTAGTAATCGTGGATCAGAATGCCACGGTGAATACGTTCCCGGGCCTTGTACACACCGCCCGTCACACCATGGGAGTAGGTTGCAAAAGAAGTAGCTAGTTTAACCTTCGGGGGGACGGTTACCACTTTGTGATTTATGACTGGGGTGAAGTCGTAACAAGGTAACCCTAGGGGAACCTGGGGTTGGATCACCTCCTTACCTTAAGTAGACAACTTAATGAGAGCTTAGGCTCTGCGAGTGTTCACACAAATTACATGATAACGAAAGTAAAGAATAAGAAATCAAAGGTAAGCACAGCTTACCTTTGGTTTTTTACCAAAATCTGCACCGAATGCGTGTGTTGATTAACTCTTTAACAATTTGGAAAGCTGATATTAAACCCGGTAATTCATGTTTATGACCTCCAATCATAAACGTTCAATGAATTACCACGATAAACAACTTGTTGTTTATCAACCGAGCTGTTTTATACAACAGCTCAACATTATTAATGGCAACTCTTATCGTGTTGTCATTAGTTCTTACTCAAGGCTCACAGTTTACTGTGGGTTTGACATGAAGATGTCAACATTCTTATGAATGCGTGAAAATGTCAGACCTATAACTTAGTTCGGATTAGTCTCCGGACATTCTTGAAGTTGCAAGACTTTTTGGGGTTGTATGGTTAAGTGACTAAGCGTATGTGGTGGATGCCTTGGCAGTTAGAGGCGATGAAGGACGTGTTAATCTGCGAAAAGCTGTGTTAAGCCGATAAAAGGCGTTATAGGCACAGATGTCCGAATGGGGGAACCCACCCAACGTAAGTTGGGTATCTTTTAGTGAATACATAGCTAATTGAGGCGAACCGGGAGAACTGAAACATCTAAGTACCCCGAGGAAAAGAAATCAACCGAGATTTCGTTAGTAGCGGCGAGCGAACGCGAATCAGCCCTTAAGCTATTTGGGCGTTAGTGGAATGTTCTGGAAAGGACAGCGATACAGGGTGATAGCCCCGTACACAAAAACAACCTAATAGTGAAATCGAGTAGGTCGGGACACGAGAAATCTTGACTGAATATGGGGGGACCATCCTCCAAGGCTAAATACTCCTAACTGACCGATAGTGAACCAGTACCGTGAGGGAAAGGCGAAAAGAACCCCTGTGAGGGGAGTGAAATAGAACCTGAAACCGCATACGTACAAGCAGTGGAAGCCGGATTTAGTCCGGTGCCTGCGTACCTTTTGTATAATGGGTCAGCGACTTATGTTCTGTAGCAAGGTTAACCGATTAGGGGAGCCGTAGCGAAAGCGAGTGTTAACTGCGCGTTTAGTTGCAGGGCATAGACCCGAAACCCGGCGATCTACCCATGGGCAGGTTGAAGGTTGAGTAACATCAACTGGAGGACCGAACACACGTATGTTGAAAAATGCGGTGATGACTTGTGGGTCGGAGTGAAAGGCTAATCAAGCCGGGAGATAGCTGGTTCTCCCCGAAATCTATTTAGGTAGAGCCTCGCACGAACACCATTGGGGGTAGAGCACTGTTAAGGCTAGGGGGTCATCCCGACTTACCAACCCTTTGCAAACTCCGAATACCAATGAGTGATATGCGGGAGACACACTACGGGTGCTAACGTCCGTTGTGGAAAGGGAAACAACCCAGACCGCCAGCTAAGGTCCCAAAGTCATAGTTAAGTGGGAAACGATGTGGAAAGGCATAGACAGCTAGGAGGTTGGCTTAGAAGCAGCCATCCTTTAAAGAAAGCGTAATAGCTCACTAGTCGAGTCGGTCTGCGCGGAAGATGTAACGGGGCTAAACTATGCACCGAAGCTGCGGATTTGAACTTAGGTTCAAGTGGTAGGGGAGCGTTCTGTAAGCCGTTGAAGGTGAATCGTAAGGTTTGCTGGAGGTATCAGAAGTGCGAATGCTGACATGAGTAACGATAAGGGGAGTGAAAAACTCCCCCGCCGAAAGACCAAGGTTTCCTGTCCCATGTTAATCAGGGCAGGGTAAGTCGGCCCCTAAGGCGAGGCGGAAACGCGTAGTCGATGGGAAACAGATTAATATTTCTGTACTTCTATATATTGCGAAGGAGGGACGGAGAAGGCTAAGCAAGCATGGCGCTGGTTGTCCATGTGAAAGTATGTAGGCTGAAGAATTAGGTAAATCCGGTTCTTCTTAAGGCTGAGATACGAGACGAGATTCTACGGAATTGAAGTTGTTGATGCCATACTTCCAGGAAAAGCTTCTAAGCTTCAGATATATAGGAACCGTACCCCAAACCGACACAGGTGGTTAGGTAGAGAATACTAAGGCGCTTGAGAGAACTCGGGTGAAGGAACTAGGCAAAATAGTACCGTAACTTCGGGAGAAGGTACGCTCTCTAGTGTGAATCCCTTGCGGAGTAAGCACAGGAGAGTCGAAGTAACCAGGTGGCTGGAACTGTTTATTAAAAACACAGCACTGTGCAAAATCGAAAGATGACGTATACGGTGTGACGCCTGCCCGGTGCCGGAAGGTTAATTGATTGGGTTAGCTCTGCGAAGCTCATGATCGAAGCCCCGGTAAACGGCGGCCGTAACTATAACGGTCCTAAGGTAGCGAAATTCCTTGTCGGGTAAGTTCCGACCTGCACGAATGGCGTAATCATGGCCACACTGTCTCCACCCGAGACTCAGTGAAATTGAATTTGCGGTTAAGATGCCGTATACCCGCGGCTAGACGGAAAGACCCCGTGAACCTTTACTATAGCTTGACAGTGAACATTGCTCCTACATGTGTAGGATAGGTGGGAGGCTTTGAAACCGCGTCGCTAGATGTGGTGGAGCCAATCTTGAAATACCACCCTTGTATGCGTGATGTTCTAACCTAGGGCCCTTATCGGGCTTGGGGACACTGTCTGGTGGGTAGTTTGACTGGGGCGGTCTCCTCCCAAAGAGTAACGGAGGAGCACGAAGGTTGGCTAAGTATGGTCGGACATCATACGGTTAGTGCAATGGCATAAGCCAGCTTAACTGCGAGACAGACACGTCGAGCAGGTACGAAAGTAGGTCATAGTGATCCGGTGGTTCTGTATGGAAGGGCCATCGCTCAACGGATAAAAGGTACTCCGGGGATAACAGGCTGATACCGCCCAAGAGTTCATATCGACGGCGGTGTTTGGCACCTCGATGTCGGCTCATCACATCCTGGGGCTGAAGTCGGTCCCAAGGGTATGGCTGTTCGCCATTTAAAGTGGTACGCGAGCTGGGTTTAGAACGTCGTGAGACAGTTCGGTCCCTATCTGCCGTGGGCGTTTGAGAATTGAAGAGGGCTGCTCCTAGTACGAGAGGACCGGAGTGGACGAACCTCTGGTGTTCGGGTTGTCACGCCAGTGGCATTGCCCGGTAGCTACGTTCGGAACTGATAACCGCTGAAAGCATCTAAGCGGGAAGCAGGCTTTGAGATGAGTTCTCACTGGGACTTTAAGTCCCCTAAAGGGTCGTTGGAGACTACAACGTTGATAGGTCAGGTGTGTAAGTGCTGTGAGGCATTGAGCTAACTGATACTAATTGCCCGTGAGGCTTAACCATACAACACCCAAGCAGTTTTGCTTGAGTTTGTATGGTCTGATGAAAATCACGCATTAAAGAATACGACTTGAGTAAGTCATTAATACAGCTTTCTAAATACGTTAGAACTCTGATGCACAATAAGCGTCAGGAGACCCTGAAACAAGTTCAGGGTGTTTCTAACGAAACAGTTTTTGTCTGGCGACAATAGCACTGTGGAACCACCTGATCCCATGCCGAACTCAGAAGTGAAACGCAGTTGCGCCGATGGTAGTGTGGGAGTTCCCATGTGAGAGTAGGTCATCGCCAGGCTCCTAATTCAAAAAGCCCGTCTTATGACGGGCTTTTTACTCTAAATTTTAAGATAAATTATTTTAATAAAGCTAATTTACCTTAACGTTTAGTCAAATGATTAACGTAACCGCTTTTGTCTAGCGACAATAGCACTGTGGAACCACCTGATCCCATGCCGAACTCAGAAGTGAAACGCAGTTGCGCCGATGGTAGTGTGGGAGTTCCCATGTGAGAGTAGGTCATCGCTAGGCTCCTAATTAAGAGAAAGGCTATCCTAACAGGTAGCCTTTTTTGCTTTCTGTTATTTGAAAAATGAACCACCTGATCCCATGCGCTAATACCAAAACTTGCAGAAGTGAAACGCAGTTGCGCCGATGGTAGTGTGGGAGTTCCCATGTGAGAGTAGGTCATCGCTAGGCTCCTAATTGAAAATGAAAAGGGCATCCGTAAGGGGGCCCTTTTTCTTTGTCTTGCATATTATTAACCGCACATACATTATCCCGTATATACGGACGCCGTTTCCATTTTAAGCAGAGCATGTGTTACCAATCACGCGTTCACACGATCCCGAAGGGGAGTTCCTGCTCTCAACAAGTTGCTCCCGAAAATGAAACACGAAACATGTTTCGTCAAAAACGTTTCATTTCCCCCATGTGAGAGTACGACTGCATGGATGCAGGAGGTAGAGCGAAGCAGGATGCCAGAGCCGAGGTCTACAAAATATTGCTCCTGCAATTTTGCTATATAGGCCATCCATGGCCAAAACCGCCAGGCTCCTAATTCCGAAAAGCCCTTCGCTAACGCTAAGGGCTTTTTTCGTTTAGGAGATTTAAAATATTCTTCGAAAAAATATGACGTCATTCCAAACGAGTGGAACGAGATTTGGAACCTCCTGCCGCGAATCGTGCTTTAAAAATTTATACTTTTATACCTACAACACGCTGAAGGAGGTCCCCGATGTCGCTAAAGCTCCTCGAGGATGACGTGGTTTAAGTTAATAAGTACTGTGAATGCTCAAATATCTTTCGAAAAAGTACACCGTCATCCTGTGCGAGCTTAAGCGAGACACGGGACTTCCTATATTCACAAAGTGCTTTTAAACAAGAAATGACGTGGTTTAATTTATAGAGTTAAACCTTAATTTCAGCGTTTAAGAAAGTCACTTCGAGTTGTAAGTAACATAATAGTAGTTTTGAAATATTCTGATAAAAGCCTGAGTTATTGGTATTTTTCATTTGCTCTATAAATTTTGGCAGCCAATTCATTAAATTATTATTAATAAATTGCAGTTGGCTATCATAAGCTTCACTAATGTCAGTGCTGTTTAAAGTTGCCAAAATCAAGTTACCTAAATAATCCAGTTGAATGGCAATATGATCAGCAGGTTCATTAAATTCTTTGTTTACACTTAGACCTTGTTGTTTAAGTAGAGCGATCATCTCATCATGTGCTTTTTGAAACATTAAACCATTGTCTGATAAATACACTGAAGCATAAGGTGGTGCGCCCTTTTTTGAGTCCATTAAAAATAATTGGCTGAATTCAACTGCACACTCTAAATGTGGATGGGGTTTGTTTTTTAACAACTGCAAACTCTGTTGAATAGATTTTATTGCTTCGGTTAGTTTATCTTCTGTTGCAAGCTGGTTAAGTAGGATAGCGCCTTGTTCATTAATATAAGAATTAAACTGTTGCTCGTTTAATTCATTACTCAAAACGGTAGAAAACCACCATAAAATACTTGCTCTGGTTTCAATTAATTCTTTATCTATCATTAACCCATCCCAGTTGGTTGGTTAAACGCTGTAACTTCAGGTGCTTTACCTTTGAACTTTTCTACTTCAACTAAGCAAGTAAATGCACTACATGCTTGTGCAAGTTGTGATGTACCTACATCCATTGTTAAGGTGTTAGGGTCGCCATAAGTATCTAAAGATCCAATTGTTTCATCAACGGGGCCATACCATGCGCCTTCGTAGATTCGAGCAACACCACTAGGGTAGTTATCAGACACTCTGGCACCAGCAAGCAACTGCCCTCGTTCATTAAATACTCTAACTAAGTCACCATCTTTAATGCCTCTAGTTTTTGCATCACCAGGGCTTAAGTAAATAGGCTCCCTGCCTTGAACTGAGTATGTTTCGCGATATTCAGTAGATTCACACATCTGTGAATGTAACCTTTGATCTGGGTGACACGACTGTAGTGCTACAGGGTATTTATCTGAACCAGGCCCGCCATGGGAACGCTCTAGTTTCTCCATCCAAGCAGGATGGCCCTTACAGTCATCATAGCCAAACCGGTCTATTTTTCGAGAAAATATTTCAATGAAACCAGAAGGAGTGCCTAAAGAGTTAAGTTCAGGGTCTTTTCTGAAATCTTCTTGCCTTGTCCATGCAGGACCTTTACCAAAATCAACAAAACCATCTTGCCAAAATTTATCAAATTCAGGCATTTCGAACTTGCCTTTATTCGCTGCTACACAGCCATCATAAAGCTCTTTAACCCATTCCATCTCTGTTTTATTTCTACTGTATTCACGATGTTTACCCATACGTTTACTAAATTCGGTAAAGATCTCAAAATCAGTTTTAGATTGGTATAACGGATCGACGAGCTTTTGCATGGCAATAACCCCTCGGGCAGAGTAACTGCCATATAAATCTAGATCATTACGTTCGTATTGAGTACAAGCTGGTAAAACTATATCTGAGAATCGACAAGTTGCTGTCCAGTTATAGTCTACTGTCACAACTGTCTGCAACTTATGAAAAGCTTTTTTCATCTTGTTTTTATCTTGATGATGGTGCCAAGGGTTATTACCTGAAAATACTGCCATATGAACATCAGGGTAAGTAATTTTAGAGCCATTTGCTTCAATAGTTTTTCCTGGATTAAGGATCATATCCACCCATCTTGCGACAGGAATTGTGGCACTTGCTCCTTTAAAGTCATCACTTTTATGTTTTATATGCTCATCTGAGTCAGGGATACCTGGAAATGCACCTGGACCTGCTGCACCGCTAGAAGATACGCCAATACCAGAATAGTGATGCGCGTAACTAACGCCACCTCCAGGGAGACCAATGTAGCCTAACATAGCGGCAAGAACAGCACCCATCCAGTACGGTTGCTCGCCATGTTGTTGCCGTTGAATACACCAACCAAATAATAGCTGAGTTCTATTGCCAGCCATGTCTCTTGCAAGCTGCTTTATATCTTCAGCTTTCATGCCACAAATACTACTTGCCCATTCTGGTGTTTTCTCTAATTTGTCTGTAGCTGTGCCGAGTAAATAAGGGACAAACTCTTCAAAGCCTAAACAGTAAGTTTCAATAAACTCTTTGTCATGTAGATCTTCAGTGTATAAGGTGTGGGCGAGAGCAAGCATTAAAGCGACATCAGTTTGCGGGTTTACATATTGATGCTCACAATTTAAGTAGTTTTGGCTTTTACTTTTCACCGGATCAATACTGATCACGCGAATTTCTTTTTTCGCTATTTTGTCTTTGAGTTTCTCTAAATACTCGTATGATTCATGGGTTTCACAGTTCCAACCAACCTGTAGGTTTTTATGGATATCTTGTGCCCAAAGCACAACAATCTTACTTTCATTTAAAATGTTCTCCCATGACGTGCCCTGTGCATAAACCTCTGTGGTACCCAGAACATAAGGCATAATTGTTTGGCCTGCACCTGTAGAGTAGTCACCAACCTTTCGCACATAATTGCCATGCATCGCCATAGATCTAAATAAATGATTACCGCAAGAGTGTACCTGACCTGTAGCTCGCCAGCCCGTATGACCAGCATATAATCCTGAAGGGCCATAAGTCGTTTGAATACGTTCTAACTCTTCATAAAACATGTCGAGCGCTTCATCCCAAGTAACACGAATAAAGCGAAAATCGCCGCGCTGCGTGGTATCACTCTTATGTCTTTTTAAATAAAAGTCATAACGAACCATCGGGTAACGTACACGTGACGGGCTGTATATTATGCCTTTAATTCCATTTAGCATGTCCGTTGGGTATTTATCTAATTCAAATGCTTTAACTTCTTGAACTTTACCCCCTAAAACTCTTGCTCTAAATGCGCCCCAATGAGAGCCTGTTATTTTCCACGTGCCTTCGGGAGAGTTACCTGCAGCCTGTGCAATAGACAACAGGCTAGGGCCAATTAAACCCGCAGTACTAGTTACCATTATGCCTTTTAAAAACGAGCGTCTTGAAATTGCCATATTAGTCCCCTTACTGCTTAGTGAGCTTTGTTAAAATCTGAAGAATGCTTTTGCAAATACTTAAGCACTAGTGCTTGAGTATCACCGTCGAGGTTTACAAATGACAACATACCATTGAACATGCCAGGCCAAGTGTTCGAATCGAAATGGTTTACAGCCGGCTGTGAATGACAAACACTACAGGTTTTATCGTAAGTTGATTTTGCAAAAAACCATAAATCGTCAGTTGACTCAGCCAAGGATTCTGGTCTCATCCACACATTAACTTTAATTTCTTGCCATGGCAGTCCGGTTAAATCATCTTCTTTTTCTTCGCCAGTCACCGTAACAAAATTTTCTGATTGAGCAACTTCAGGTGTTAAGTATCCTGAGTTTATATTCATTGCAAAATCTTCGTATAAAACACGACCAAAACCTTTGTTTTTACGCCAAACACTCAGTTCAACCTTCATTGCATCGCCCGTATTTTCTATGATAGTAACTTTAGTAGCTGCATTTAGTTCGCCAGCATCTTTAGTTAACCCTTCATCTTCAAACAAGGCTAACTGACGTACACTGTAGTAACTTTCACCCTCGTCAAAGCTATTTGTCGCCATTGCTTCCAACTCTGCTAACATGCCTTCACCTGAATCCATATTTTCAGGGAGATCATGGGCGATGCCTTTATGACAATCTATACAGCTTTGATCTCGTTCTGCCGCCATTTTCATTTGCACTTTTGCGCGCTCACTCATAGCAGTGAAATCCATCGAGTCATAATTATGACAATTTTTACATTCCAGAGAATTGTTTGAGGTAAATCGGTCCCATTCGTTTTGAGCTAAGCGCCCACGCTGTGCAATAAATTTTTCACGAGTATTGATTGTGCCAAATATTTTTCCCCACACTTCTTTAGACGCTTGCATCTTACGCGCCATTTTATCTGTCCAATTATGTGGTACATGACAATCAGGACAAGTAGCCCTAACACCTGCATGATTAGACCAATGAACAGTGCCTTTCAATTCTTGATAAACATTGTCTTCCATTTCATGACAACTAATACAAAACTTTTCTGTATTAGTTGCTTCGAGAGCGGTATTAAAACCACCCCAAAAAATTACTCCAGCAATAAAGCCGCCAAACGCTAACGTACCTAAGCTGTAATGCACACTTGGTTTTTTGATAATAGAAAAAAATTCTTTTACTTTAATAAGCATAATAGTTCCTAGAAATTCTTAATTGCAATGGGCATTTAAAACATTAACCGTGCCCAGGAGGACCTAAAATAAGTTGTGACATCCAAATAATAAAACCATAACCTCCGGCAGCTAAGGTTGTAAGAATTGGAAAAAAGAAAATGATAATGACTAAAAAGGCCTTAAATTCTTCAGCTTGTGTATTAGCCGTTTCAACAGGTGATTCTGAAAGGGGTTCTTGCTCCACCACAATATAACCTCAAGTTTTTAAATATTATTTTAAAGTGTAGTAGAGAGAATCGTGAATACACAAAATGAATTGGTATTTTTGATATTATTGATGAATAGTTAAGCCCGTTGCACGGTATTATTCACCTGCATTGTTGGTGCTAGAATGTTAGCTTTCCTAAACTCTTCATTTACTCGCAAAGTTATATCGGTCTCCAACGCTTTTTCATACTTGGTGTCCAACACATACACTTTTACGGTCAGTTTATAAGCGATGAAATTATTCGTTAACACTTGGCAAATTAATACATTTATAGGTTTATTCAGATAAGCAAATTTACTTAATGCGGCACATTCACGAATAATTCCTTGTGCTTGTGACAAATCTTCATCTATACCAATATGAAATACGATAGCCACTTGCATATCTAATTCACCGTAGTTACCACAGCTAGTTAGTTGATTTAAAAATGTGTTGTTTGGAATGGTTACCACGTTATCATCAAGTGTATTCATTTTTACAGAGCGTAATCCAATAGCAACAATATCACCGTACTCACCGCCAAATAAAACCCTGTCACCTACTTGAAAGGGTCTATCGAACATAATGATTATGCCTGCAACTACAGATGCAGCTAGATCTTTCATTGCAAAACCAACGGCAACAGCTAACGTACCACCAAGAATAGCTAATAGTTCTTTACTAAATTCAAAGCTCATTAATACGGCTGTTGAAATGGCGAAAAAATAAATTAGGAATTGAAAAAACACCAACGCTTTTTGCAGTAGTAAACGACGCTCTGCAAACACTTCACTTAAATCATTTACTATGGTTTTTACTACTTTTAATATTGCCCAAACAACAATAAATAAAATAACCGACATAAACAGACCGCCAGGTTTAACTACCTCAGCTAATGTGGTGATCACCTGAAGCTCTTTTGAATCAGGAATTGCCATTTGTGCACTAGCAGTAAAACTGACTAAAGCCGTGAATACCATTAATCCGCTAGTTTTTAAAAGTTGTACTATTTTACCAAGCATATTTTGTCCTCTAGCGTGTTAATAAGTTTTGACGGGCTAAGTATTTAGATGCAGTTCTAAACCAAAACCAAGTGATTTGGTATCGGCCATTAACTTGTTCAACGATACCTTGAGCAACACAGGCAGCAAGGGCGCTATTAACAACTAAGCCGTGTAGACGTAAGTTTTTAACAATATCATTGACGCTACAACGACCAAATTGACACAGTACTCGCAACACTAGTAGTGAATTAATATCGAAGTTTTCAATTATTTTACCATTTGGCGATATAGGTAACTTAGCGACAAGTTTACCTTCATTGTAAATAATGGAGTCAGCAAAGGCTCGACAGGCAACTGCGGGGTTGCCATCGGCATATCCCCATATAATTCGGTAAATCCCTGATTTATTCCTGCTTTCAATTGAGTCATCTTCTATATCAGCGAGTTGCCGTGGAATGATGAGTTGGCCAAAATCAATTTTTATTTCCGCTTCTTTACAGCGTTGCTCAAATAACTCGCTGATTTGATCTTCAGACCAGTTTTTTAGTTGAATATTGCTTGAAAAGAAACCGGTTGCTATACCAAGGGCATTTAAAAGACTCCAAGAGCTACTATCGAAGGTAAGTACCCAAAGTGCTAAGCCTTTCAATTCATTTATCCAACCGTATAAGCGGCGAATTTCACGCTGTCCACTGGCTTCTGCAGTTAATAAACGATGGCAGTTATCGAGTAAAATCAAATCAATTTCTTGTTCTTTAATTGCTTTAACAATTTCAGATGTTTTAATGTTGTCGCCATCTAAACCAAGTTGATCTTTGGTGGACTTTAAAATATCACTAAAATCTTCTGTACAATTTAAAATGATCGCTTTGCCATGTTGTTTAGCTAAATCCTGTAAAAACTGTGTTTTTCCAATGCCTCTTTCACCGGTGATTGCGATATGACTGCGTTCTTTATTTTCTAGCATCTTCATCACTTTATCTACAGGGCCTTTAAATACCGAGGTAACATTGGAGTTATTACTATCGATAAGTATTTTGTAGATATCTGGGTACAAACTTGCTGCGGATTTAGTTTTTTCTAACAGTTCAGTATTATCGTTCAATAACTTTTTACGATAAATTTCAGCGGTGATCCTACGGCCAGATTCAACTTTGGAAATTAAGCTTAGAAAAACTTTTGATGCGACGAAATAAACAACAAACACTAGAGCAACATTAGCAAAAATAAAACCTTTAACCCCTTTGCGTTCAGTGATCAATTTTTTAATTAACTCTGGTGCATCTCGCTCTTCGTCGATGTAGTTGAAACAATCGCTACGCCACTGCAATATAAAGAATATATAAACAGGTAATAGTAATAATAAGAAAACCGTTTCTAACCAGGAGTAGATGGTACCGTTAGCAATAAAAATGTCAGTCAATTCGAATGACAATTTATACCAACCCACCCACCATACAGCGACCTTTAGTGATGCTGATTGTTTTTTAGTAATGTTTTTTAATACATTTTGCTTACCACGTTCTATCATTTTGCTGAGGAAACTAAATGCAAAATAAGTTAAGCAAATCCATAGGGTAAGAGTACTTATTACTTCAATAAGGATTGGTATTTGAACAATATCAATGCTTTTTAAAATGAAATTAATAAATATTAGCCATTCAATAGGAGTGCGTGTATTTTCGAAGTACCAAATTGCTCTCGCAGCTTTCATTCTTCCTGAGGTTCTAGGACGCACCGCTAATATCTTTTGACGCCATTGTGGCAATCCTACTTTTGCCCATACTCGCCATTTTTTTAGCACAACAATGGCAATAAAGATCATCACTAAATTAATAAAAATATCTACAGGTGCCAATTGGAACCTTTCAGGGATCTCAATAACACGTTGGAAGCTAGCTTTTAATATAACCAAAACCTGTAAACGAACATATTCAAATTCAAGTTTTGCTTCATTAATACCGTTAAGTTTTGTACTGGTTAGTAACTCTCTAAATTCATCAGTGGCTTCAGCGAAAATTTTATTGCGTAATAAATAAAAGTTTTTAATTTCCCGTGCCCTGCTAAACAATTCAATAAATTCTTCGTCATTTCTAACTTGGGTAAGTAATCTTAAATCGACATTTTTGTGCTTTACTTTTTCATATAATTGCGCTGTTTTATCGGCTATAACAGGCCTAATACGACTATATAATTCTTCGTAGTCATCAGCACTTCGGCTTAAACTGGCAACTTTATCTTGTAGTATGTAAAATTCTTGCTCAAACTTTTCTAAACTATCGTCGGTAAGATATTCTGAGTTTATCGGTTGAGGTTCATATTGAATATCTTCGTCATTTTGTTCAGCTATTTCTTGCTGTTCAATATCGCCTTCTCCAGTTTCATCGATACTTGAATCAAGTTCACTGTCATCGGTATTTGATTCACTTTCATCAACACTTGGCTCTGCTTTATCGTCTACGATCTCATCAGTATTCGCTTGTGAGGTGTTTTCGTCTTTCTTCTTTTCTGGCTGAGTTTTATCTTTGACTTCAGATTCAGTATTTTGCGGTTCTGGTTTAGCCGTTACTGTTTTAGGAGTCTCATCTGTTTTTGTTACTTCACTAGAAGCTAACGATTGGTTACTAAAACAAAGTAACAAAACGATAAATAAAGCCTGAAGGAGCTCGCCTAATTTACTAGACGATAAGCTGTATTTAGGGGGAAAACTCATAAACAATCTCAACTAAAATTTATTCTTATAAATATATATTAGTTATTAGTATGTATTAGATTGCTGATTTTGCTAGTAAATGGCTGTAATAAAAGGTTATTTTAAATCTGTTTTATAAAGGATATAAAAAATCCAGCTCTAGGCTGGATTCTTTAAATAAATTAACTCTTTTAAAACCAAGTAATTATTTATAGTAACTTAAACACTTTTCTACTTCGTTTTTAGCACCCAAGATAACTTCAACTCGCTGATGGATATCTGTTGGTTGAATTTCCATAATGCGGCCTTCACTCGTTACACTTAAACCACCAGCTTGTTCAACTAAAAAGCTCATTGGGTTTGCTTCATACATTAAGCGCAATTTGTTTGGTTTGTTCGGGTTTCTGTTGTCGGCAGGATAAGTAAAAATACCACCACGAACTAAAACACGGTGTACATCACCAACCATGGCTGCAATCCAACGCATATTAAAGTTACGTTCACGAGGGCCATCGCTGCCTGCAACTAAATCATTGATATAGTTTTGCATTGGTGCTTGCCAGAAGCGTTGGTTTGACATGTTAATAGCAAACTCAGACGTTTCAGGAGAAATTTGAACATTACGCTCAGTAAGCATGTAGCTACCATGAGTTTTATCTAATGTATAAAAGTGTGTGCCAGCACCGGTTGTTAGCGCAAGCATTGTTGAAGGACCGTACAATACATAACCTGCACAAACCTGGGCAGTACCTGGTTGTTTGAACAAATCTGGGTTATCAGCGCTCATGCCTTCAGGCGCTTCCATAATCGAAAAGATAGTACCAATTAGTGAGTTTATTTCAATGTTTGAACTACCATCAAGTGGGTCGAAAGAAACAATGTATTTGCCATTTTCGTTACCGGCAACAGAAGTATCTTCTTCTTCAGATGAGATCGCTTTTACAAAGCCTGATTCCAGCGTAATGTCTTTAAATAATTGGTTGGCAACAACATCTAATTGTTTTTGCACTTCACCTTGGATGTTTTCATCTAAAGTAGAGCCTAATACATCGCTTAATTGACCCTGGCCAACTCGAAACGAAATTTCTTTAGTGGCGGCAAGGATGGTTTTTATTAATGAAATCAGATCTAAAGGAACTTTATCTTCGCGCAATGCGGGAGCAATTCGTTGCATGGGATACCTAGGGTTATGTAATAATTAAATGAAGTTAACACAATAAATAATCCCTCTATTGTACTAAACAATACTGTAAATCTCTAAATAAAAGTCTATTTATTCGCAGGAATTCATTTATTTTATGAAAAATAAATGAATTTTGGCAATAAATTCGAAAGCATCTGAGTATTCAAACTCTTGCCTATAAGGTATATTGCTAGCAAATTAAAAAATAATAAGATCCAAAAGGCTTACCATGAAAACAGTTTTTGTCGCTTTATTCTGCATTCTCACCACCTTTAGCTTCAATAGTTTTGCATTTGCAGAAGAAAACTTCAGCAAAAATAAAGATTATCAACAAGGTTTTATTCCGTTTTATATTGATAAAGAAAGCGGAAAAGTGTTTGTTGAAATCAGTAGTTTTGAACAGCAGTTTTTGTTTCAAAGTAGCATGCCGCACGGCGTTGGCTCTAACGATATTGGTTTAGATCGTGGTCAGCTAGGTCAAACACGGTTAGTGCAATTTGAGAAAGTTGGCAATAAAGTTTTTCTACGTCAGCTAAATACCTATTATCGAGCCGACAGTGATAATAGCCTCGAACGACAAGCGATAGATGAAGCATTCGCTTCTTCTATCCTCTGGGGGTTTAAAGTAGAGAAAGTCATTAATGACAAAGTTATTATTGATTACACGCCTTTCTTATTATCAGATATTCACAATCTTGGAGCGTCTTTAAAATCTAGCAAACAGGGCAATTACGCAATTGATGCGACTCGTAGTGGTTTATATGAAAAACGCACAAAGGCATTTGTTGATAATACAGAGCTAGAAGCAATAATAACGTTTAAAGGCACAGGTGCTGGGAAACATTTACGTTCTGTCACGCCTGATTCTAATGTTGTTACTGTTAACTTTCATCATTCGTTAATTCGCTTGCCTGATGAGCAGTATCAACCACGAAAATTTCATACATACTCTGGCATGTGGTCTGTGGAATATGCAGATTATGCCAGCGACATTGATCAGCCGTTATTACAACGAGTGATCCCAAGACATCGGTTAGTTAAAAAAGATCCTAATGCAGCAGTAAGTGAAGCGGTAGAACCTATCGTTTACTATCTTGATCCTGGCGTACCAGAGCCAGTTCGTTCGGCATTAATTGATGGTGCTTTATGGTGGGATCAGGCTTTTGCAGCAATTGGTTATAAAAATGCCTTTCAGGTAAAAATGTTGCCAGAAGATGCTGACCCAATGGACGTTCGTTATAACGTTATTCAATGGGTTCATCGTGCTACTCGTGGTTGGTCTTATGGTGCATCAGTTGTAGACCCTCGCAGTGGTGAAATTTTAAAAGGTCATGTAACCTTAGGATCGTTACGAGTACGCCAAGATTATTTAATTGCTCTGGGTTTAACCTCTCCATTTAAAAGTAATGATGTTAATACAACTGAGCAAAAAGAAATGGCGTTAGCTCGAATTCGTCAATTATCTGCTCATGAAGTAGGGCATACCTTGGGTATCGCGCACAACTTTTCGGCCAGTGTGAACAATCGCGCATCGGTAATGGATTACCCACATCCGTTAATTTCTTTAGATGCTCAAGGTGATATCGATTTATCTAATGCATATGCAACCGATATTGGTGTGTGGGATAAACATGTAATTAATTATGCCTACGCTGATTTTGATAATGAGCAGCAAGGGTTAGCTCAGGTGATCAAAGCAGCTAAACAACAAGGTCTGCAATATATGTCTGACCCTGATGCTCGTCCAAAGTCGGGCGCAGAGGCAGCAGGTCATTTATGGGATAATGGTGCTGACCCGGTAACAGAGTTAACTCGTGTTATGGCTGTACGCGCTAAAGCATTAAGTAACTTTGGCATAAACAGTATTGCCCAAGGTACACCATTTTCTGAACTTGAAAACACATTGGTACCTGTTTATAACTTTCATCGTTACCAAGTTGAAGCAGCAGCAAAAATAATTGCTGGCGTTAACTATTCTTATGCAATAAAAGGCGAAGACGATATCGCTCAGTCAGTGGTTTCAGCCGAAAAACAACAAGCAGCAATCAAGGCGCTATTAACGACCATAGAACCTGAATTTTTAACCTTATCTAATGACATTATCAGTCTTATTCCGCCAAAGGCATATGGCTATTACCGCACGCGAGAAAGCTTTAGTTCAAATACCTCATTAGCATTTGATCCAGTAACGGCAGCTCAAGCGAGTGCTAAACATACTTTATCGTTAATGCTTAAACCAGAAAGGCTTGCGCGCTTAAATCAGCAGCATATGCTAGATGACAGTATTCCATCGGTTCATGATCTAATTACTGAAATTGTTACTGCAACAATTAAACAAGATAGCAAAACCGGATTACACAGTGCCGTGCAGCAACGTATTAATCAACAAGTACTCGATAGCATATTAGCCCTATTTCATAATGATAAATTAGTTGCCGAGGTTCGAACTCAGGTTTATGCAAACTTGCTCGATTTACAACAGTGGTTAAAAGGCAAAACCTCGTATCATTTCAAGGGTAATGTTTTGTATGCTCAGTACCATTTATTACAACAACAGATTGCTTTTAGCTTACAACAAGGTAAAACTATCATTAAAGAAGTACCGGTAAGTATGCCTCCTGGCTCTCCTATTGGGGCATCTTCGCACTAGGCAATAACATAAGTAGATTTTAATGAGCAAACACGTACATATCTTAGGAATTTGCGGCACATTTATGGGTGGCATAGCTGCTATTGCCAAACAACTTGGCTTTCGAGTATCAGGTTGCGATGTAAATGTTTATCCGCCAATGAGTACTCAGCTACAAGAGCTGGGCATCGAATTGATGCAAGGATATAAAACTGAGCATCTAACAGATGAGCCAGATATGGTTATCGTTGGCAACGCCATGTCGCGCGGCAACCCCATGGTTGAATATGTAATGGAACGCAATATTCCTTACACGTCTGGGCCGCAATGGTTATTAGAAAACGTATTAAAAGACCGTTGGGTTTTAGCTGTTGCGGGTACTCATGGAAAAACTACTACAAGCTCGATGCTTGCTTGGATCCTAGAGTATGCACATTTAACACCAGGTTATTTAATTGGTGGTGTTCCGCAAAATTTTGACACATCGGCTCGACTTGGTAATTCACCATTTTTTGTGATTGAAGCTGATGAATATGACACCGCTTTCTTTGATAAGCGCTCCAAGTTTGTTCATTATCGTCCACGTACTTTAGTTATGAATAATTTGGAGTTTGACCATGCTGACATCTTTAATTCAATTGAAGATATTCAACGTCAATTCCACCATGTTGTAAGAATGGTGCCTGGGAACGGTTTACTGCTTGCACCTAAAGATGATCAGGCATTAACTGAAACCTTGGCTATGGGAAGTTGGACCCCTGTTGAATTTTCGGGTGATGATTCAGGTTGGCGTGCTGAAAAAACGAATACTGACGGGAGTGAGTTTAAGGTTTATTTTAATCAACAATTGCAAGGCACTGTACAATGGAACCTAATTGGTGACTTTAATATAGACAATGCATTAATGGCAATAGCCGCCAGTCGTCATGCCGGAGTACCTAGTCATGTAGCAATTGATGCCCTTGCAGAATTTGTTAACACCAAGCGCAGGCAAGAGTTGGTTGGAGATGTAAACAGTATCAAAGTATATGATGACTTTGCCCATCACCCAACGGCAATAAGTAAGAATTTAGCTGGCTTTAGAGCTAAAGTTGGTGATGAGCGCATACTCGCTGTATTAGAGCCTAGATCAAATACGATGAAATCCGGTGTTCATAAAGACACGTTGGCAGCATCTTTAGATAATGCTGATATGGTTTATTTATATCAGGATGAAAATGTTAAATGGTCGGTCAGTGACCTCATTAACGATTGTAAAGCGCCAACTCAGTGTAACGATAATATTGACGATTTAGCCGCCTTGGTTGCTAAGGAAGCAAAAGCAGGCGATCATATTGTGGTGATGAGTAATGGCGGCTTTGGCGGTTTCCATACTAAACTGATAGAGAAACTAGAAACTAGAAACTAGAAACTAGAAGCTCATTTTTACCATCATCCTCGCGACGTTGGGGAACCATCAATCAAAAAACGAGAAATAACATTGGCAGACTTTAACGGAAAAATAACCTTAGCAATTACTGGTGCATCTGGCTCTTTATATGCATTGCGTTTATTAGAATGCTTAGTTGCGGCTAATTACCAAGTGTATGTACTTATATCAAGCGCTGCGCGAGTAGTTCTTGATACAGAAGTAAACGTTAAATTACCTGCTAATCCAGAAGCAGCGACAAAATTTTTATCCGAAAAATACCAAGCCAAAGCGGAACAAATTACCGTATTTGGCAAAGAACAATGGTTCTCTCCTGTAGCTTCCGGCTCTGCTGCGCCAAAACAAATGATAGTGTGCCCGTGTTCAACAGGTACTCTGGCAGCAATAAGCCAAGGCATGAGTGATAATTTAATTGAACGTGCAGCCGATGTGGTTATAAAAGAGCGTGGTCAATTAATTATGGTGCCAAGAGAAACCCCGTTTTCAACCATTCATTTAGCAAACATGCATAGTCTGTCTCAAATGGGCGTAACGATTATGCCGGCAGCTCCTGGTTTTTATCACAACCCAGAATCAATTAACGATTTAATTGATTTTATGGTGGGCCGAATGCTTGATCATATTGGCATTGAGCAAACAATTATGCCGCGCTGGGGCTATTCGAATTAATTGACTTATACTTTTGTTAAATTAATTTTGTTGATTTTTTAACCAAACTTTGTTGTATTAGACTAAGCTTTATTTATTAAATAAAATCTAAAATAACAAAGGGATACCGTGACCGTTTTTAAGGAATTAAAACGACGTAACGTATTTAAAGTTGCTACAGCATATCTAATTACTGCCTGGTTAATTATCCAGATAGTGACTGTACTCGAACCACACCTAAAACTACCTGAATGGGTAACCCCGGTTATTATTGTTTTTCTCGTTGTTGGCTTCCCAATAGCCTGTTTATTTGCCTGGGCATTTGAGCTCACTCCAGAGGGTATAAAACGCAGTAAAGATGTAATCGTTGATGATTCAATTAGTACTATTACTGGCCGAAAGCTCGATTTTGGCATAATTGCTGCGATGGCCATCGCGGTTGTATTTTTAACCTATGAAGCTTATTTTTCTGAAGATATCCAGGCTGATAAAGTAGCAGAAAGCAGTTCTACCCAAACAAACCCGAATACACAACAATCAACAACCGCTCTTTCTGAGCAAGTAACCTCTATTGCTGTTCTCCCTTTTGTAAACATGAGCAATGACCCTGAGCAAGAATATTTCTCCGATGGCTTATCAGAAGAGTTACTCAATGTTTTAGCACGTATTAAACAATTAAAAGTGGCTGCTCGCACATCCTCATTTTTCTTTAAAAACAAAAATATGGATATTAAAGAAATTGCCAGCAAACTTGATGTTGAACACGTACTTGAAGGCAGCGTTAGAAAGTCAGGTACAAAACTAAGAGTAACAGCGCAACTTATTCAGGCTGACAGCGGTTATCACTTATGGTCAGAAACATACGACTATGAAATTGATGATGTGTTTAAAATTCAAGATGAGATCTCTGCTGAAGTGGTAAAACAGTTAAAAGTAACACTTCTTAATGAGCAGCTTACTGTGTTAACTGAGCATGGTACTAAGAATCCTGATGCTCAAGATGCATACCTTCTCGGACGTTATCACATGCAAGCCAGAACGCCAGAATCTCTTGAAAAAGCAGCCAATGCATTTAAAAAATCTCTTGCTATAGATTCGAATAATCAATTATCAATATCAGGTCTAGTAGATACCTATGCATTACAAGTATCTTATTCTGAGTTATCTCTTAAGGATTTTGAAAGTAAAGCTGAGCTATTATTAACCCCTTACTTTGATAACAAAAGTAACAGTGCTGAAATGCTCACCTCTATAGGAGAGTATTATTACAGGTTAAATAAAATTGACCAAGCCCAAGTTATGTATAAACAAGCTATAGTAAAAAATACAAATTATGCGCAAGCATATCATTGGCTAGGAGTTAGCCAAACTTGGGATTTTATTCAAGGTATTGAGGATAAAGATAACCTAGCTTTATCAAATTTCGAAAAAGCGCTTTCGTTAGATCCCTATTCTAGTGTAATACTTTCTAATTTATACAAATTTGAATTAATGAGTGGCAGAATTTTAGATGCCGAAAATTATTTAAATAGGATGCTGGAAGTTGCCCCCAATTCAGCAAGGAGTAATTCCATTGCGGTTTATCACTTTTGGAATACCGGTAGAAATTGGAAAAAGGCCTGGGAAATTGCAAATAGTGATAATGTGGAAAAAGCACCATTTTTTCTTAGAGAAAGTTTTTATTTCTTTCTAGCGTTAGATCAATATGAAGAAGCTCTCAATATATACCAAAATTTGAAGAATACTTCCTTTAATCCTAGTGAGTTAGCAAATATGTATTATTCTCTTGGCTGCTATCAAATAAACAGTGGCAAAATAACTAAACAAGGATTCATCGATCAATTAAAAGACTTTATGCAAGGTCAAGAAAAAGAAGAGGTCCAATGGCTTTTAGCTGAAGCCTATATGTTGGATAAAAAATATGAACATGCAGTTAATGTTATATTAGATGTTTACCCACAGTTACTAGACGAATCAACAAAGTTAGATTTTTATTTAATTGATGCGACCTATTTATTGTTGGCTTTAAGAAAGCTTGAAGATCCTAGGAGTGAAGGCCTTAAAGTTAAAATAGCTAAGATAATTAAAAATCTTGATAATAATAATTTAAACGATCTACAAGTTAACTTTATGGTATCTGCCTTAAAGTCAGCTTTTGGCGATAATGATGGTGCTGTTGATAGGTTAGAAAGTCTTTATATAGAGCATAATAGTTTTGCAAATATCGAAATATTAAGGCACTTTGCTATTTTCGAAGAGCTTCAACATACAGAAAAATTCAATAACATTACACTTATCGCAGAACAAAAACTTGCAAGAAAAGTAGCTGAATTTAAACAACAACTTCTGTTAGCTGACGCGGATGAAAATCAAGCCATTTACAATACTCAGTAACTCACCGCTGAAACCCTGTTACTCATCTTAAAAATGATCAGCGCTTTGTAACCTTTCTTTACACCTTGTCTTCAATGTGTTCTATTTTGTACAACTAAAAAAACGAGCCAATGTAGGCGAGTTAATTAAGCACGAAATAGGGCAGATACATGTCATTTTTGAAAATGAAAACAAAACCTTCAATTATTGCTGCAACACTAAGTGTATTGCTGGCATCTACATCGTCTTTTGCTGCAGAAAAAGCAGAAGCTAGTAACAAAGAAGATAAAAAAGCTGAGTGGAAAGTAGACGAACCACAAGGTGAGTTTATTACTGCAAAAGTAAACGTTGACCAAGGTACTTGGATGAACGTTGATATTAGCCCTGATGGCAAAAATATTGTCTTTGATTTACTTGGTGATATTTACATTATGCCGGTAAGCGGTGGTGAAGCTAAAGTGCTTACCTCTGATATCGCTTGGCAAATGCAGCCGACGTTCTCTCCTGACGGTAAGCATATTGCCTTTACGTCTGACCAAGGCGGTGGTGACAATATTTGGGTAATGGAAGTTGATGGTTCTAATCAAACTGCCGTTACTAATGAAACGTTTCGTTTAATAAACTCTCCGGCATGGTCCCCTGACGGTAACTACATTGTTGCTCGTAAACACTTTACCGGTAGCCGTTCGTTAGGTGCTGGTGAAGTGTGGATGTACCACAAAACCGGTGGTGACGGCATGATGCTAACCAAACGTCCAAACCAACAAAAAGATTTAGGTGAACCTGCATTTTCACCGGATGGTCGTTATGTTTACTTTTCACAAGATGCTACCCCGGGTAAAACCTTTCATTATTCAAAGGATAGTGAAAAAGGCATATATAAAATTAAACGACTTGATCGCGAAACTGGCGAAATTGAAGTAATTCTTTCTGGTCGCGGTGGCGCCATTCGTCCAACACCATCTCCGGATGGTACAAAAATCGCTTACATCTCGCGTGTAGACTTTCAAAGTACATTATTTATTTATGATCTAAAAACTGGTGAGAAAAAACCTGTTTACAACAAACTAGATCGTGACATGCAAGAAACTTGGGCAATTCATGGTGTTTACCCAACTATGGCTTGGACACCAGACAATGAAGAAATTATCTTTTGGGCCGGTGGTAAAATTAACAAGCTAAACCTTGAAGATAAAGAAACTGAAGTTATTGAATTTAACGTTACGGCAGAAAAGCAGATGCAAAAAGCATTGCGCTTTAGCCAAAACATTGATGTTGATAACTTTGATGTGAAAATGCTTCGTGATGTTGAAATATCTCCAAACGGTAAAAAAGTATTATTTGAAGCGTTAGGTCACATTTATACCCGTTCTTTGCCTGACGGTAAGCCGAAGCGTTTAACCAAACAAACGGATCATTTTGAACTTAACCCAAGCTTTTCTCGTGACGGCAAGAAAATTGTATTTTCAACTTGGGATGATAATAAACAAGGTAACATCCGCGTAGTATCGGCTAAATCAGGTAAAGGTAAAAACCTATTATCAGAGCCAGGTAAGTATGTAGAAGCTACATTTTCTCCTGACGGTAAAACCGTGGTTTATTCGAAAGTTAAAGGTGGCTATATTACCAGTCCTAAGTGGGGCTTAAACCCTGGTATTTACCAGGTACCTGCTAAAGGTGGTGAAGCTAAGCTAATTACTGAAAATGGTAGTGCGCCACAATTTGCTGATAGAAACGATCGTATTTATGTACAACGTTATGGTGAAATGCCTGAGTTAGCCCGTATCGATTTAGACGGTCAAAACGAGAAAACACTTTACACTGGCAAGTACGCAACTGAATTTAAAGTTGCTCCTAATGGTAAATACTTAGCCTTTGCAGAACGATTTAAAGTATTTGTTACACCGTTAACCGAACGCGGTGATGTTATTAATATTGGTCCAAAAGCAAAGAATGTTCCTGTTCGTAAACTGTCAGTTCGCGCAGGCGAAAGCATAAGTTTTAATTCTAACAGTGATGAAATTTATTGGAGTTTAGGACCTGATTTATATCAAGCAAGCTTAAACGGTATGTTTGATATTGGGTATGAAGCTGATGAAGAGTTAGAACCGAAAATTACTTCTTTAGGCTTTAGTAAAAAAGCCGATGCACCGAAAGGCCTAGTTGCCTTAGTGGGTGGCCAAGTTATTACTATGGAAGGTGAGCAAGTTATTACCGACGGTGTGGTACTTATTGAAGGCAAGCACATTAAAGCGGTTGGTAAAAAAGGTGAAGTAAACATACCATCTGATGCAGAGGTTATCGATGTTACTGGTAAGACGGTAATGCCAGGTTTGGTTGATGCTCACGCGCATGGTCCGCAAGGTTCTAGTGAAATCATTCCACAGCAAAACTGGAAAAACTACGCATCACTTTCATTAGGTGTAACAACCATTCATGATCCGTCTAATGACACGACTGAAATTTTTGCAGCAAGTGAATTGCAAAAAGCCGGTGATATAGTTGGTCCTCGTATTTTCTCTACTGGTAGTATTTTATACGGTGCATCAGCTGCGGGTTATACCTCACATGTTGATAGCCTAGACGATGCTAAGTTCCAATTAGAGCGTTTACAAAAGGTTGGTGCTTTCTCAGTAAAATCATACAACCAACCTCGTCGTAACCAACGTCAGCAAATTATTCAAGCTGGTCGTGAAATGGGCATGATGGTTGTACCTGAAGGTGGTTCATTACTACAACATAATTTATCTATGGTTGCAGATGGACACACGTCTTTAGAGCACTCTATATCTACCGCTAAAATCTATGACGATATTCGTCAGTTTTGGCAACAATCTGAAACAGCATATGTACCGACATTAGTTGTATCTTATGGTGGTATTTCAGGTGAGCATTACTGGTATGATAAAACAGAAGTGTGGAAACATCCTCGTTTAAGCAAGTATGTTCCGGCAGATGTTTTAGCACCGCGTTCAATGCGCAGAACTACCGCGCCTCATCATCACTATAATCATTTCAGCGTGGCAAGTATTGCCAAAGAAATGCAAGATATGGGTGTGTTAGTAGGTATTGGTGCACATGGACAACGAGAGGGCTTAGCTGCTCATTGGGAAATGTGGATGATGGCACAAGGTGGTATGACACCACTGCAAGCATTACGAACAGCAACCATTGACCCTGCGAAGCACTTAGGTTTAGATGCAAGCATTGGTTCATTAAAAGCAGGCAAGCTTGCCGATATCATAGTTGTAGATGGTGATGTGGCAAAAGACATTCGTGTTAGTGATAAAGTCAGCCATGTAATGATCAATGGTCGTATTTATGATGCCGACTCAATGAATGAAATTGGTAACTACGACAACAAACGTGAAGCTTTCTACTTTCAGTAAACGCTAACTTTTGACTTGTATCAACGCCGCCTAATTATTTTAGGCGGCGTTTTAATTTTTACTTTTCAAGTCTTTCTTAGCCTGTTAACTTATTTTTAACAAACCCTTACTGCTTTGTTTAACAATAAGAAAACAGCCATGAAATCATTTAAAATATCTCAATCTGCGCTATTCGTTTTATCCTTATTTGCTTCAACTAGTTTTTCCTCTCTGGCAAACCCTCACCAACACCATAATATGTCCGATGCAAGCGGTAGCATGACAATGCCTGTTTCAAAAACTCCGATTGCCATTATGGGAAACCATTTGCACCATAAAGGTGGCTGGATGGCAACTTATCGTTATATGACGATGGAAATGGAAGGCTTACAAACAGGAACATCCAGCACAAATTCGACTGATGCACTGCAAAATTATTCTATGGTGCCAGATGAAATGACGATGAATATGCATATGCTCGGTTTAATGTATGCACCGAGTGATGATGTTACCTTGATGCTTATGGCAAACTTTGTTGTTCAAGAAATGACCTCATTAATGCCATCAATGCCGGCTCCAATGGAAGGTGGAATGAATAGTATGGGAATGAATTCAGGCATGGAAGAAATGTCTATGATGACCCATTCAATGGAGATGGAAAGCGACGGTTTGGCAGATATTTCGGTTAGTGCACTAATTAATGGCTTTAATGGTGACAATTATCGTAGCCACTTTACTTTAGGGATACGTTTACCTACTGGAGATATTGATCAAACTCGCACCAATATGATGGGTGAACAAACTCTTATGGGTTACCCGATGCAAGTAGGCACTGACACTACAAATATCCTTGCGGGCTATACCTACGTTTATGATTTAGATAAATGGCAATTAGGCACACAAATAAATTATGAAACAGCTATCGAAGAAAATGATGCTGATTACAAACCTGGTGATAAAACTCAATGGCACAACTGGGTAGGTTATGGGGTAAATGAATCATTTAGTTTATCCATGCGTTTAAGTTATTTGGATAAGGGAAATTATTCAGGCCATGATCAACGCTTAAACCCTATGATGATGCCAACGGCTGATCCTAAACAACGCGGCGTAAGCCAAATTGATTGGGCAATAGTGACAGTTTATGGATTTACTGATGGTATGCTTAAAAATCAGCAAATTTCATTGGAATATTCGCAACCGATAGAGCAAGACTTTGAAGGTACACAACTAAAAACTGATTGGCAAGCAACGTTAGGTTGGCAGTTGAGCTTTTAATTTTTTATAAAATTTCTGTATATCGATAAGCCTTAATTGTTGATTATATTAAGGCTTTTTTTTACTTCAAAGATAAGGGAGCCTAAATCAGTAAGGATGGCATTAGGTTTGTACTCAAATACCTTTTCATAAATACAAATTAACTCTATTTTATAGCTTTTTTAAATCAAATTTCAGTGATACACTGATCGACTAATTCGGAACATATTTAATAAATATTCCGAATAATAAAAAACAAAACTGCGTAGCTCGTACACACTCCTTATCGGCGAGTTATTATTATAAATTAAAAAGTAAAACAGGATTTTTCATGGCCAGTCGTGGTGTAAATAAAGTAATTATTGTAGGTAACTTAGGACAAGATCCTGAAGTTAAATTTTTCCCTAGTGGTGGTTCAATTTGTAACATAACAGTTGCAACATCTGAAAGCTGGAAAGACAAGCAAACAGGTGAGCCAAAAGAAATCACAGAATGGCATCGAGTTGTATTTAACAACCGTTTAGCTGAAATTGCTGGTGAGTACCTGAAAAAAGGTTCAAAAGTATATGTTGAAGGTCGTTTACAAACTCGTAAATGGCAAAATGCTCAAGGTGTTGATCAATACACAACTGAAATTCGTGCTAACGAAATGCAAATGTTAGATTCACGTGGTGCAGGTCAAGGTGCTCAAGCTGGCGGTTTCCAACAACAAGCTCCTCAAGGTGGTTTTAATAAACCAGCGGCACAACAAAACAACTACAGCAAGCCGGCAGCACAACAAGCTTCAGGTATGCAACAAGGTGGTTATCAGCAACAAGCGCCTCAACAGGGCGGTGGTTTCCAACAGCAAGCTCCTCAACAGGGCGGTTATCAGCAACAAGGGCAACAACAAGGTGGCTTCCAAAAGCAACAAGCACCTAAAGTAAACCCACAAGAACCTGTAATGGATTTTGATGACGATATTCCGTTCTAAATAGAACTAATATTTAAAAATAAAGGCCTGATCTATCAGGCCTTTTTTGTATCTGCTACATTATTCCAATATAGACCGTTCAAACTATTGGCGCTTTCTAAATTGTATTTTTTGTGTACACTAACTTCAGGTTAATAAAAAAAACAGATGGTGTTTATGGCAAATGCAAGAGGTGAATTCAGTTCTCGTATTGGTTTTATTCTAGCTGCAGCAGGTTCTGCCGTTGGCTTAGGCAATATTTGGGGCTTTCCCACACAAACCGCGAGTAATGGTGGCGCAGCATTTGTCTTTGTTTATCTGATTTTAGCGTTTACTTTAGCATACCCCGCATTCATGGCTGAGTTATTAATTGGTCGCTACGGTCAGGCAAATGCCGTGACTTCTCTACAAAAAATGTCCAAAACATTATTGCAAAAACGCTTTGCATTCATCGTTGGTTTTGGCGGCATTATATTTGCGTCTTTAATTTTAAGCTTTTACGGTATTCTTGCTGGGCAAATGATGTCTTTTGCCGTTGAACCTGTTATTAGAACAATTGGCTTTGAAAGTATTGCTGATTGGGTTGTTGTCGGGTCACTATCTCGAAACCTGTTGTTTACTGCGTTCTTTATGTGTTTAACACTGTACATAATCAAAAAAGGGGTGCAAGAAGGTATAGAGAAATGGTCAAAACGGTTAATGCCGTTATTAATAATGCTGCTCATTTGTTTGATCATTTATGTGTTTACTTTAGATGGGGCAAGCTTAGGTCTGAAAGCTTATTTAAATCCGGATTTTAGTCGAGTTTTAGAGCCGAACTTGCTAATTAGCGCATTGGGTCAGGCTTTTTTCTCGTTATCTATTGGCACCAGTACTATGGTTATTTATGGTTCCTATATTTCAAAGAAAGAGAATTTAATTAGCTTGGGTGCACAAGTTACACTCATTGACGTTTCAATCGCATTTCTAGCAGGTTTATTAATTATACCGGCAATGTATGTCGCGCAGCATCAAGGGGTTGCTATTTTCGCCGCTGATGGCTCCTTAATTGCAGGACCAAGTATGGTGCTCACCGTTTTACCTGCACTTTTTGATGGTATGGGAGTTGTTGGCTCTGTAGTCGCATTTACATTTTTTGTATTGATGACCGTTGCCGCTTTAACATCTTCAATTTCAATGCTTGAAACTCCAGTTTCATACGCAGTTGAACGCCATAATTTCGAGCGTAAAAAAGCAAGTATGATTATTGGCGCAGTAATTTTTATGATAAGCGTGATTATTATCAGTAATATTGAAGAGTTACTTGGGCTGGCTATCGTTATTGCAACCGAATATGGACAACCGATTGTTGCCATGCTTGCCTGTATTTTTGTTGGTTGGATTTGGCATAGAAGTGAAATATTAAAAGAATTACAACAAGGCAATGCAGGTGTTGAACATAGCTTGTTTTGGAAAATTTGGCCTTGGTACGTGAAATTTGTTTGCCCTACGGCGATAGCAATTGTATTTATTCACTTTCTGAATAGATCTATTTAACCATCGATATTATGACTTTATAAAGGTAGGAAATATGTTCAAATTAGTTATCTCTACTAGTGACATAGATGAAGTTGTTACTGTAGCTCGAAAAATTTGGACAGAACATTACACGCGAATTATAGGTATTGAGCAAGTAGAGTACATGCTTGAAAAGTTTAATTCGAAACAGGTTATAACCGCGCAAATTGCTAATGATAATTATCAATATTATTTGATTACAAATGACAGTGTTACCGTAGGCTATATAGGTTTTCAGTTACAGGCTAACGAATTGTTTTTAAGTAAAATTTACCTTCTTTCAACAGAGCGAGGTCTTGGGCTTGGTAAGCGTTCTATGGCATTTATTAAAAGAGTGGCAGCAGAAAACAACCTTAGCAAAATTACCTTAACGGTGAATAAAAATAACCTAGATACCATTACCGCATATTATAAATTGGGCTTTGTTAAAACGGGGGAGGTTTGTGCTGATATAGGGGAAGGGTTTGTTATGGACGACTTACTCATGGAGCTGCAATTGTCAGAATAAAAAATAACAGTTGTGCCCACTTAATAGGGCACAACCTAATGGTAATTTAATAGCCTATCGCCATACCATCTTTACGCATTTCACTCGCACCGTGATAAACACCGGTTTTTGGGTCTAACCATATTGCTTGATAGCCACCAAAAGGACCACTGGTAATGTTCACTTTATGGCCTCGCTTTTGCAACTCTCGTACTACATCAGCTTTAATACCACTTTCTAATTCTAGCACGCCACCATCTTTCATTCGCTCTTGCCAAGTAGGCTCTGTAGAGCCGTTATGGTGATAACGTGCCGCGTCACCTGCTTGTTGAACGCCCATACCAAAGTCGATGATATTCGCCACCATTTGTACATGACCTTGCGGCTGCATAGCGCCACCCATTAAGCCAAAGCTCATTAATGGTTTACCATCTTTGGTCATAAACGCTGGAATAATGGTATGAAATGGACGCTTGTTTGGTGCATAAACATTTGGATGATCTTCAGATAAAGAATATTGAGCACCGCGGTTTTGAAAAATAAACCCAAGACCATCGGCAACAAGACCTGTGCCCATGCCTCGATAGTTACTTTGGATAAGTGACACCATCATCCCGTCTTTATCGGCAACTGTCATGTATATGGTATCGCCTTTAAGGAGTTTAGGATCGCCATGATCAACTTCTTGAGCGGCTTTATCCATGTTTATTAATGCACGTCGGCTTTTACCATATTCTTTTGATAACAAGCCATCTAAGGGCACATTGTAATAATCAGGGTCGGCATAAAATCGAGCTCTATCTTCAAACGCCAGCTTTTTCGCTTCAGTCATAACGTGCAAGTAATCAGCACTGTTATGGCCCATCGCTTTTAAATCATAGCCTTCAAGAATATTTAACATTTGCAATGCTGCTATGCCTTGCCCATTCGGTGGCAATTCCCAAACATCAACACCACGATAATTTACCGATACCGGCTCAATCCAAGTACTTGTGTGTGAGGCAAAGTCTTCTTTACGAAGTGGGCCATCAATGCGTTTAAAGTACGCATCGATAGTATCGGCGATTTTGCCTTCATAGAATGCATCACGGCCGCCTTTGGCGATCATCGATAACGTATTGGCTAAGTCAGGGTTTTTAAATATTTGCCCTTCTTTAATGTATTCGCCATCGATAAGGTAAGTTGCTTGATAATTAGCGATTTCTTCTATTTCACCAGCTTCGAATAACTTCTCATAGCGCTCTTGATAGATGCCCATATAATAAGAAACCACTTCAGTAACTGGAAAACCGTCGTTTGCGTATTTTATTGCTGGCGCGAGGTTATCGGTCATTGAAATTGTGCCAAATTTGTCGTGTAGCTCATACCACGCATCAACCGTACCTGGAACAGTTACAGGTGCAGTACCCCAGTTAGGGATTTCAGTGACATCACCAATTTTAGCTTTTAAATCCGCCAGAGTTTGTCCCTTAGCCGATCGTCCAGAACCATTTAAACCATACAGCTTTTCAGTTTTAGGATCCCAAACAATGGCAAACAGATCGCCACCAATGCCATTACCTGTTGGCTCCATTAGACCTATTGCGGCATTGGCTGCAATGGCAGCATCTACAGCACTACCGCCTTTTTTAAGAATATCAATGGCGATTTGACTCGCTAAAGGGTGAGATGTTGCTGCCATGCCATTTGTCGCCAGTACGGCCGAACGAGTGGCCCAAGGTGCACTAACAACTCTGTCGCCTCTACCATCTTCTCTCATGGATACTGCTTCATTGTCTGTGCCAACATAAACAACTCTACTGTCAGTTAATTGATCTGTTGATTTGATATCATCGGCGTCATTACATGCCGTTAAGAAAAAAACTGTACATGCAGTTATCATCTGTACTTTAAATTTAATCATTAGTTATTCATCTTCATTTTGCTGTTGAATTGTCCATAGCTTAGCGTAAGCGCCGTTTTGTGCAAGCAGTTGATTATGATCGCCATATTCCACTACTTCGCCTTGCTCAATCACTATTATTTTATCGGCGTCACTAATTGTCGATAAACGATGGGCGATTACCATACTGGTAACACCTTCGGATAGTTCTTTAAGGGCGCTCATAATTGCTTGTTCGGATTTACTGTCCAGTGATGATGTTGCTTCATCAAATACTAAAATTGGTGGTTTTTTGAGGATCGTTCGGGCAATAGCCACCCGTTGTTTTTCTCCGCCAGATAGTTTTAAGCCGCGTTCACCTACCATAGTGTTAACACCATCAGGTAGCGATTTAATAAAACCATCTAAGTGAGCGAGTTTAATCGCATTAAGTACTTCGTCATCACTGGCGCCTTGCTTACCGTAACGTACATTTTCGATAATGTTATCGTTAAACAATACCGTATCTTGCGGCACTATGCCTATAGCGCTGCGCAGTGATTTAAATGTAAGGGAGCTAATATCTTGGCCATCGATTTGTATTGAGCCGCTTGATAAGTCATAAAAACGAAACAACAATTTCACCAATGTTGACTTACCGCCGCCACTGGCACCAACTATGGCAACTTTTTCACCAGGGTTTATGGTGAAGTTTACATCTTTTAGAATTGGTCTATTACTATGATAGTTAAACGATACCGAATTAAAATCAACACGGCCCTGGGTAATTTTTAGTTCTGTGGCGTTATTTTTTTCAACTACTTTCGGTTTAATGGCAAGTAGGTTAAACATTAGTTCGATATTGGCAAGCGAACCTTTCATTTCACGATACACAAAACCTAGAAAATTGAGCGGTAGAAATATTTGCATCATAAAGGCGTTTATTAGAACAAAGTCACCTAATGTCATTTCTCCGTTAGCAACTTGAGTTGCCGCTAATGCCATCATAGCCGTCATTGAGGCAGCAATAACAAATGCTTGGCCACCGTTTAATACAAAAAGCGAAAGACGATTTTTACGCTTGGCAATTTCCCAATCAGCAAGTTCGTCGTCATAGCGTTTTGCTTCATAGTCTTCACTGGTGAAATATTTCGTTGTTTCGTAATTAATTAAACTGTCTATGGCCTGAGAATTACTGGCAGAATCTGCTTTGTTTGCCTGACGGACAAAGCCGGTACGCCATTCGGTTGTTTTTATCGAATAACCAACATAAATAATGATTGAAGCTAGTGTAATTGCTGCAAAGTTGATCCCGTAATTGAAAAATAAAATGAAAACGACCAGGCCAATTTCTAATAAGGTAGGAATAATATTAAATACCATGAACCGCATCAAAAAGTTGATACCAGTGGTACCACGTTCTATGTCACGGGATAAACCGCCGGTGCGACGATTTAAATGGAACTCTAAATCTAAACTGTGCAGATGCTGAAAAACCTTTAAGCCTATGCGGCGAATAGCACGCTCGGTAACACGGCCAAATAGCGTATCTCTTATCTCTCCAAATAGCACATTTGAAAAGCGGACGACTCCATAGGCGATCACGAGTGCAATAGGCGCAATAACCAAGGCGCTGGCTTCACTTGTCGATGCATCTAGATCATCAACAATGTATTTTAAAATAAAGGGCAGGCCAACACTGGCAAGTTTGGCGAAAATCATAAACATCAATGCACTAAAGATTCGCCTTTTATATTCAAATAAATAGGGTATAACGTGTTGGATTATTTTCCAGTTGAAGCTGTCCGCTTCAGTCGATGCATGATGGCCGTGGCGCATAGTTACGATCACTAATAAGTTTTTGTATTGTAATCATAACTAAACAATTCTGAATGAGATATAAGAAATTGACCCCGGCTAAGGTTTTAGCCGGAGAGTAAACTTAATTTTTGGCAGGTTTAGTAATAAAAGTCATCATGATTATGAATTTGTGGGTCGTCAATTATTTCTTCAATACCAACTTCAATGTTGTGGTTATCGACTAAGTCAGTTAAATAAACCGTCTGTGTGGCTCCATCAACCCAAGTAACTGTGCCACTGCCCTTATGTGTGCCGCATACCATGCCAATGCGTACTTTATCTAAATCCATAAATCCCCCGTTTAAGCGAATGAACAAGGTTTAGACGGTAACTGAAAGGTTTAGTTCAAAAAATGTACAATTTTGTTGAGGTTTCACATCGCCTGGATTTTTAAGGCAAGTACTCACAACCTAATGTTGTTGCACGCGAAGCGCCGGTTACTTCAGGTAAGTTACCCGGAAGTTTATTGTCAAAGGCGAAAGCAAGCCAAGCGAAAACGAGTGCTTCTAAGCTATCGTTTTCAACGCCTTTATGTTCAGCTGTAGTGATATTATGCTGAGGGAGTAATTGCTTTAATTGCTTAACTAACGCTGGATTGTTAGCCCCACCTCCACATAATACTACCTCTGAGTTCAAACATAGCTTATCTAAATCATTAGCTATGGTTTCACACGTAAGAGCGAGCAATGTTGCCTGAATGTCTTCAGGGCTAACATCATCAAGATGGTTGATGGTTTTCAGCCAATCTAAATGAAAGTATTCTCTACCAGTACTTTTTGGTGTAGGCATGGCAAAGTAAGGGTCATCTAACATATTCGTTAATAACTGCGTGTTTACCTTGCCAGTTAAACCCCATTTACCATTCATATCAATGCCATGTGGGCAATCTTGATGATGCTTACGATACCAATCGTCAAGTAGCGCATTTCCCGGGCCAGTATCAAAACCACAAATGTTTTGTTTGTTATCTTTTGGTAAGAAAGTAATGTTACTGATACCACCAATGTTTACCGCGCAAACATTATGTTTATCAGTTGAAAAGATAGCTTTATGAAAAGCAGGAACCAATGGCGCGCCTTGACCGCCAAGTGCAATATCTTTATCTCTAAATTTACCAATAACTCTAATGCCGGTTAAACAGGCTAACGTTTGATTACAACCTATTTGTAGAGTGAATGGTGAGGTTGAAGTTGGTCGGTGCCGAATAGTTTGGCCATGGTTACCAATAGCTATAATGCTTTCGCGGGATAAGTTTTCTTCAATCAAAAACGCACTGATTGCTGAGGCAAATTCATGGGCTAAGAGTTTATCCAGTTCGCCCATGCGATCAATCTCATTGTCACTAGGCGTGTACAAAGAGGTGATTAAATTTTGTGTGGATTTGTTATACGCTTGAAAATGTGATGCGACTAAGTGATGACTATTTTCTTTAAATTGTACCAGTGCCAAATCAATTCCATCGGCACTGGTTCCTGACATAATGCCAATGTAATATTGGCCATTATCAGCGTTATTCACTAACACCTTGCTGCGCGTTATCAGTGGCTGCAATTAATGTTTGTTTAGAGTTTTCTAAATCTAGGAGCGCTTGTTTCGCTATAGAAGCAAACTCAGCTTTATACTTTTTATTAATCGGCTCGGCATCAGGTAACTTAACTGTACGAGGGTTACGATGAACACCGTTCAATAAAAATTCATAGTGTAAATGAGGCGCTTGCGATAAGCCGGTAGAACCTACATAGCCAATTACTTGCCCTTGTTTTACTCTCGCGCCTTTTTTAACTGCACGTTTTGAAAAGTGTAGGTATTTAGTAACAATATTATTGGCGTGTTGAATAAATACGTAATTACCATTGTATTTATTATATGTAGCGGCGATAACTCGACCATTACCCGCAGCTTTAACTGGTGTGCCTGTTGGAGCGCGATAATCAACCCCGTTATGAGCCTTTACGCGTTTAAGGATTGGATGATAGCGCTTAGGTTTAAAGCTTGAACTGATGTATTGAAAGCTTACTGGTGCACGCAAAAACGATTTACGCATACTGTCACCATTTTCAGCGTAATATTCACCATCTTTAAAACGCACCGCTTTAAACGATTCATCTTGGTTGATAAACTCAGCAGCTAAGATATTGCCATGACCAACAAAATCACCATCAATATATTGATCTTCATACATCACACTAAAGCTATCGCCTTCGCGAATGTCTAAAGCAAAATCGACATCCCAACCAAAGATATTTGCCAGATTCATTATTTGATTGTTACTCATGCCAGCGTTCAATGCTGAATTCCAAAAGTTACTGGTTATGGTTGCCTGTGCATAGCCTATACGAGTTTCAATTTGCTTTTCATCAACACTGCTTTCAAAACCGTTATCAGTTCGAGTCACTAATAAGGTTTCAGTAATCGACATTTTGTATTTAACTTTTAGCAATTCGCCATCGTCATTGCTGGCGATTTGTATTTTATCCCCAACTTTAAGTTTGCGTAATGACTTACCACCTTCAGTCTTATCTACCGCGTGAGTTGTTGCTGCACTAAAGCCAAAGCGTTTAAAAATTTTACCTAAAGAGTCACCACTTTTTACCGTAGCCGTTTGCCAAGAAATAGGGGCAGGTTTATTTTGCTCCGCTTTTTCAAGAGCAACCTGGGTTTCTTCTGGAATTTCTAACGAATATGTTTTACCAACTTTTATTGCTGGATTTTCACTGTTTCGGCTAGCCGAGGCTTTTTCTGAAGGAAAAACCAATAAAACTAATAAAAATAAGCTACAACAACTGATCAACAGTTGATGTTTTTTTGGTAGTTCTAAGAATATATTTTTTAATTTAATCAATGCTTTACTGCTATATAAGGTGATTATTCATAACTTTGCTAACAATACTATACCAAATAAATGAAAAAACTCGCAACCCTAGGGTTCCCACAAGCCGTATATTTGCAGTAGAATCCGAACATTAAGATTAAAAAAACACCTCGTTCTTGAACTAAACGATGAGTGTATGAATTACTAAAAGGCGAAATAAATGACCGATATTCAGCAAGCGTTTGCCGAAATCAAACGTGGCGCAGAAGAAATCTTACTTGAAGATGAATTGCTGGCAAAATTAAAAACAGGCAAGCCGTTAAAAATTAAAGCGGGTTTTGATCCTACAGCACCTGACTTACATTTAGGTCATACGGTGTTGATTAATAAAATGCGCCAATTCCAACAATTAGGTCATGAAGTTATTTTCCTTATCGGTGACTTTACTGGCATGATTGGTGATCCTACTGGTAAAAACGTAACCAGAAAGCCATTAACTGAAGCTGATGTTCTAGCAAATGCTGAAACATACAAAGAGCAAGTATTTAAAATTCTTGATCCTGCAAAAACCCGTGTAGAGTTTAATTCTACTTGGATGGAAAAGCTGGGTTCAGCGGGTATGCTAAAACTTGCTTCTCGCCAAACTGTTGCTCGAATGATGGAGCGCGATGATTTTAAAAAGCGTTTTAAAGAAGGTCAATCAATTGCTATTCATGAATTTATGTACCCGCTTGTTCAAGGCTGGGATTCCGTTGCCCTTGAATCTGACGTAGAGCTTGGCGGAACCGATCAGAAGTTTAACTTACTGATGGGGCGTGAATTGCAAAAAGGTGAAAATCAACGTCCACAAACCGTATTAATGATGCCGTTACTTGAAGGCTTGGATGGCGTTCAAAAAATGTCAAAATCATTAGGCAATTACATTGGTATTACTGATTCACCAACAGAAATGTTTGGTAAAATCATGTCAATTTCAGATGTGTTGATGTGGCGTTATTATGATTTACTCAGCTTTAAGCCACTCAGTGAAATTGAAGGCTATAAAGACAGCATCGCACAAGGTTCAAATCCGCGTGATGTAAAAATAGAATTAGCGAAAGAGCTTATCGCTCGTTTCCATGATGACGATGCTGCACAAGCTGCCCATCAAGAGTTTATCAATCGTTTTCAAAAAGGTGCCATGCCGGATGAAATTGATGAGAAGACCCTTGCAACGACCGACGGTGTAATTGGTATTGCTAATTTGCTTAAAGATGCAGGCTTAGCCGCCAGTACATCTGAAGCTATGCGTATGATCAAGCAAGGTGCTGTTAAAATTGATGGTGACAAAATCTCTGATAACAAATTGCAATGCCTAGCCGGAACAACGGCTGTTTATCAAATTGGTAAACGCAAATTTGCTAAAGTAACACTTAGCTAAGTCAGGAAAATTATAAAAATCTTCAGCCAGTGCTCATTTCGTTAATAGCACTGGCTTGTTTTTATTTGCTATTCACGTAAAGTAAACTTATTACCTACCTTTTAATGACTTGATTAATGCCAATAATAAAAAAAATCATCTTCATAATTGCTTTGTTTATCCCTGCGCTATTTATTACTGGCTGTTCGACGAGTCCCGACACCAGTTTTAATAATGAGTTTAATTTTGCCAATGTGAAAACCTATAGTTTGTTTCCCCGTGAATCCAAATTTACTGAACTGCAAGAGATGAGTGATTTTCAACGCAACCGCATTGAACTTGCTGTTGAACAACAGATGGAGCTTCAGCAGTTTAGTTATACTCACTTTGAACAGGCTGACGTAATCATTAGTTATTTTTTGGTTGGTAACAGTTTAAGAGAATTACAAAAGTACAATAAGGGTGTAAAAGCATGCCTAGGTTGTAGTCAAAATGAACAGGCTGCATTGAATAAAGACATACGTACATCAATGTTGGTATTAGATGTGCTTGATAGCGAGAAAAAACGATCGATATTTAGAGGCTATACAAAAGTAGACTTGGATCCTAAAAACACCAGTGAAGAGAATCAGCAAGAGACTATAGAAGCTGTTCAGTTAATTTTATCTCAATTTCCACCATCACCGAAAAAGTAATACAAACTTTTAATTTTTAATAAATAATATTGAGCGCTATAATAGCGCTAATATATCAGTTTAATGAGCAACTTAATGACATTTCCAAATGATGAAAACGGTTCGGTATTAGCCGAAATGCAAGAAGCAGGTATCGACCTGAGTAAATCTCTTACCGTTGAATTTTTCCAACTATTTGAGCAAGAAAAAGACGCACGAGCGTTGGCTGAATTTGTGCAAAATAGTGATATGAATGCAGTTGTTAACGTTCACCCTGACCAAACACCAAATGTTTGGGATGTCGATTGTCAAATTGAAATGGTTCCAAGTTACGAAAACATAGTCGCCATGGAAGAAAAGTTTGAAAAGTTAGCAAACAAATTTAACGGCTTTAATGATGGTTGGGGCGTGCAACAAGACGATTGATAGCCAGGTGTAATTGAAGGGGCTTAATCCTTCAACTCATCATCAAAATGAAACGCAGGAAGAGATACCTTCCAATAAATTCCCGCTAAACGTAATATTAATGCCCCTGCCATAGCCAATGAACCCGCTATTGGCTCCGATAGACCTATGTAAGTTAATCCTACGAATAAAAAGCTGCCTAGCATGGCAGCTAAAGCATAAATCTCTTGTCGTAAAATGAGTGGTATTCGGTTACAAATAATGTCACGGATCATACCGCCGGCAACGCCAGTAATAGTCCCCATAATCACTGAAGTCAGAATTGTTTGCTCGTAGCTTAATGCCTTATGGGTGCCAAGCACGGCAAACAATGCTAAACCGAAGGCATCGGCAACATGCATAAACCGTTTGGGTACCAATTTTGGTTGCCTAATCAGTAAAATTGTTAATAAGGCAGTCACAAAAATGACGGCAACATATTCATTTTGCACAGTCCAAAATACTGGCGCGCCCAAGATAATATCGCGAATTGTGCCGCCACCAACAGCAGTAACCGCTGCTAGTACCATAACCCCAAACGGATCAAGACGATATCTACCCGCCATAAGCGCGCCTGATAATGCAAACACAATGACGCCAAATATGTCAGCAAAATAGATAAAAGTACTGATTGGATTATCACCAGTAACCATAAGTTATTTACCCACGTTTTTTGTTATTTCTAAATTAGACTTTTTCCAACCTTGCATGTCACCAACTAAATGACTGGTATGCTGAAAGTTGTTTTCTTTTAAAATGTCTATTGCTATACCGGCGCGACGACCTGAGCGACAATACACAACAATGTTTTTATCTTTAAACTGAGAGACTTGGTCGAGTTTATCTGCTAATTCTTGATGCGAAATATTCACTGAACCAGGTATATGGCCTTCATCAAATTCCTCGCGACTTCGTACATCTAGAAGTAAAAAGTCTTCATTTGCAGTTTGCATTTTTAACAACTGCTGTTGATCAATTTCACTACTAATCTGTATAGGCTGCTCAGTATTCGTAACGGAAGAACAAGCGGTAATTAAAGTAGCTAAGATAATGGCAATGAATTTGTGCATGAAATGCTCTGATTTTGTTTATATAAAACAAATACTAGCAGAAATATCAGGGTAACTGATAATTCTGCATTGTTTAGCTTGGATGGTTAAAGCGTTTTACCTTTTAGCTCATTGAGCATATTAATCACTAATTCAGAAGAATTAACTGATGCGGTCTCTAAGTACTCTTCAAATGATGTTGGTGATTCTTTACCGGCAATATCACTCATTGAACGTATCACCACAAATGGTACGTTAAATTGGTGACATGTTTGTGCGATAGCAGCGCCTTCCATTTCAACTGCCGCCATCGTAGGAAAGTTAGCACGGGCTTTGGCAATATCATCATCTTTGGTCATGAAAGTATCACCAGTGGTAATAAGCCCGGTCAGAGTTTTAATGCCAACGAGTTTATCTATGCCTGCTTGGGCTGCGGTTACTAGAGTAGGGTGTGGAACAAACGCTGCCGGCATACCTGGTAGTTGACCTATTTCATAACCAAATGCTGTTACATCGGCATCGTGGTGTCTCACTTCAGAGCTGATCACAATGTCGCCAACTTTTAGTGTTTGTTCAAACCCACCTGCAGAGCCGGTATTTACAATGTAATCTGGTGAAAATTTTTCTATCATCAAAACAGTTGCTAACGCGGATGCAACTTTACCAATGCCAGATTGCACCAGTACCACTTCAGTACCGTCGATATCGCCGGTAAAAAAGTTATAGCCGGCGTGTTGATACTCGGCAAAGTTTTCTAATTTGGCTTTTAAAATTGCAACTTCTGGCTCCATTGCGCCAATAATGCCTGCTTTCATCATTATACTCTTTGTGTGGGAATGTTTATGGCGCAATTATAGTGCTAAGTCACCCTTTTAGTCATTAAATAATACGATAATCATCGATATTCATTTTATTAATGTACTACTCATTACTGTACTTATTATTGAAACTGGTACGGGACGAGATATAAAAAAACGGAGTCAAATTGACTCCGTTATATTACTAAAGAATGAACTCTGATTTATGCCGGGTAGGCAGCTTTTAGGCCATTGTATACGTTGCTTTGAAAATCATCTGACGATGTATCAAGTGCAGTAACTAAATCGGCTAATACTTCGTTATCTTCTTTGCCATTCCAGATCTTAATGTATGTACCATCTTTATAGCCATAATCTTGGCGGAAGAAATTAAGTGTATTCTTTCCAACGTACTGGCGGAATAATTCATTTAAGTCCATGTTCATCAGCGCCATGCAGGCTGTAAAACTTTTACCATCAAAATCTTTGTTGGCAACGGCGGCAGCAGCCAAATCTTCCAACGCCAGTTTAAAATCAGTGTGTTCAACAGATTGTTGTAATTCTGTTGCTAATTGCTCTGCGATTAGGTCGACATTGCTTTCTTTCATTAATCGTAAAGATAAGCCAAAGTGAAAAATATCAACAAGCTCTAACTGTACTTGTGGTACATCACACTCTTGATGTTTCCACCATTTCCAACCGTGATGATCAAGCATTTCTGCACATTCAACCCAAATGGCACGGTACCATTCAAAGTTATCAGCTCGCCATGTATCACTCACTCGAGTATTCATTGCATTTTGCATGGTTAGCATTTGTTTAATTTGCTTAATAGAAGTAGATAAATCAGACATCGTAGGTCCTAAAGTTGGATAAATTATAATTAATTTTAAGGTTAATATTTTGCCGTAAAACGAGCCGCATTGCTACAGATTTAACGCTATTTTATAAACCTGTCCAGCACGGTGGCTGCGGTCATATCACCTGTGACATTTACCACTGATCTGCCCATATCTAATAAACGGTCTACGCCTAAGATCAACGCAATACCTTCAACAGGCAAACCTTGACTGGCAAGAGTGCCGGCAAGTATAGGAATTGAAGATGAAGGAATGCCAGGGGCACCGATTGAAGCGACAATTGCGAGTAGCACAATAGACACAAGTTGCATTGTCGATAGGTCGATACCGAATGCTTGCGCGATAAATAGCACCACCGTCGCTTGATACATGGCTGTAGCATCCATATTAATAGTCGTACCTAATGGAATAATTAATCGACTAACTTGTGGCGATACTTTGTGAACATTTTCAGTCACTCTTAATGTGACTGGCATTGTTGCACTTGAGGACGATGTTGCTAGAGCAAGAGCCATAACCTCTCGGCAATTTTTCATAAACTCAAAAGGGTTTCTTTTAGTTAAAAAAGTAATCAGTAGCATGTATATAAGCAACAGTGCCAATAAACCAATAACTACATTCAAAAAAAACAGAGATACTGCAGTTATCGCGCCTAAACCTTTATTAATAACCGTGTTGGCGATCAAGCCAAAAACAACAATAGGCGTATATTTCATCAACCAAAGTACGATGTTCATACATACAGTTTGAATTGATTGCATCAGGTCTACTAAAGGCTTAGTTTCCTGTTTTGACATATTCAACAGCGCAAAACCAACAATAATTGCAGCTACTACAAGTTGTAGCATATCGGTATTGTTCATATGCCTAAACAGGTTGTCAGGGAATATACCCTTGATGATGCCAATTACACCATGTTCGATAACATTTAATTGTTTTACATTGTGTTCTTCAATAGCGCCAAGGAAACTATTATTGATTGCGTTGCCGGGTTCAATAATACCGGCTAAGAAGAAGGCTAAGCCTGTTGCTAATGCAGACGTACAAAGGATATATATTAGCCCGAAACCTAAGGTGTTTAACGCTTTATTGTTTTGTCCCTGGTAAATACCCAAAATGACCGAGCTTATAACTAACGGAATAACCACAAACTTAAGTAACGTCATGAAGATATAGCCGGGCAGTGCGATCCACTCACCAATTGTTAAGGCAACTTCTCGTTGCACAAATGCGAAGTTTTCACCTAGCAAGGCACCAACCATAAATCCTGCAAACAGGCCGATAATTACTTTAAACCAAAGCTGTTCACGAAGTTTGAGTCGTTCGGATAATTCTGGAGAGGTCATAGCGTTAACTTTTATTATTATTTTTTATTTAAGAGTATTTACCATAATCTTTTAATTAAGCATCAACAAGTTTTCGTTTAACTAATTGCACTGTGTGCCATGAGTGTTAACCTTGTTTAAATTTAGTAATTAACCGATCTAGATTATTCGCAAAGGCTTGCTTGTCAGCTTGATTTAATGGTGGAGGCCCACCACTTTGAACACCACTGGCACGCATAGTATCCATAAAGTCACGCATGTTTAAACGAGCGCGAATATTACTGGTGGTGTATAGCTCACCCCGAGGGTTTAGTGCGGTAGCCCCTTTTTCAATAACTTCAGCTGCCAGAGGGATATCTTGCGTAACAACCAAGTCACCGTGTTCTACTCGTTTTACAATTTCATCATCTGCTACATCAAACCCGGAAGATACTCTGACAAAAGAGATAAATTTTGAAGGGGGAATTCGCATAGCATGGTTAGCAAAAAGCGTGGTATGTAGTTGTGTTCTGTCTGCTGCTTTGAATAAAATTTCTTTAATTGCAACGGGACAAGCGTCGGCATCAACCCAAATTTTCATAAACTGTATATCTCTGTTTAAATATCGGTAGGCTTTTCGATTTCATAAATCGCATCAGAAATATCAGTAACTTTATCGTTTAATATCGCCTGTGCATCATACAAACCTTGGTTATAGTATACAGCGCCCATTTCTTTAGCAAAGAAGTCTAATAAAAACTCTGCATCAAATTGGCCTAATTCCTGATCAAGTTCAGCTTCAAAGTAACGTTGAAGTTTGACCACTAACCCATCTTTTTGTGCGTTTGAAAATTTAATTGAAGACAATATTAATCCTTATTTACCACGTTCTATCCAGTATGCGCTGCCGTTACACTGCATATGTTTAAAACAATCAGCGGTTGTTGCAATATTACAGCTATGGACGACAAGGCCATTACCGCCTTGTGATTGGGTATTAACTTGCAGTTCCCTGATCAAATGAGATTCTGAAAAACTATCATTTGAGCGAAAGCTATCAGATTGTTTTTCAGTCCTTTCTACCGGGTGTATGCATTGTGAAGATGTAACATTTGCAAGAAAATCACCTTCATAAAATTTTATTTCTTGTAAAGTATATTGTTCAACAACATGAGCACTAACCTCTGCACGTAAAAATGGGCCAGCATTAGTTTTATATTCCAAAGTACTACAGGAAGTTAACGTTAAACATAAAATAAGGCTAAAGATTTTCATCATAATATTTTCCTTGTAACTCTCAGCCGTTTAACAATAAAACTTTTGGATGATTTTCGCTTGAAAATTCATGATAAATATCATCTAAATAAATCGCTAACTTAGCTGATTCCATGTCAGCAGGAATAATCACATCATATACTCTAACGCGCATTCCTACATCTGACTCAGTAAATAGTAACCATTCATTATTTATTCGGTGCACAGACATTTTTTTACCAAATACATCAAATGTTAGTTTAGTGGGGTAAGCCATTTAAAACTCAGCGCTTTGTTCTTCAGTGGTTTCAAATTCAAAACCACCAATATATTTTTGTAAAAAATTATAGACCAAACACATAAGTGCTACAGAGATATAGCCAAAAATAAGATAAAAATTGGAAAAATGATCATCGCATATGAAGGGAATGAGACTGGGTTTCCTGTGGCATCCATGTTTGGTGATACGGCCATCATCATTAGAAACATCGGAATAAACATCGGTAATGTTGCAACGGCCATTAGCACGCCGAACACTTTGCCATTTTGATGTGGTGAGAGTCTTTTTATTTGTTTTTTCATTATTATCATCCCTTTAATTAATATCTTAGATTACTTTTTTAATATTTATATATCAATAATTTAAATGTAATTAGTATTATTAATAAGGCACAAAAAAGGCGGGTAAAAACCCGCCTTGATGATGACAAAAATTAAAATTTAAGCTTGTTGAATTTGAATCAATTCTTCAGCTAAAACAAAATCTAATATGCCTATTGCCGCTTTTCTACCTTCATCGATTGCAGTAACCACCAAGTCTGAGCCGCGAACCATATCACCACCGGCAAAGATATTTTGCTTACTGGTTTGCATGGCAAAGCTGGATTGTTCAGTTGCTAATACACGACCACGTGAATCTACTTCAACACCGGCATCTTTCATCCATTGTGGTGGACTAGGTAAGAAACCAAAGGCAATAACAACAGCGTCAGCTTCCATGATAAACTCACTGCCTTCAATTGGCTCTGGGCTTCTTCTGCCATTAGCATCTGGTTGCCCAAGCTCGGTTTTAACAAACTTTACGCCACAAGCATTGCCATTGTCATCAACGGCAACATCTAAAGGTTGGATGTTAAATTCAAAATTTACACTTTCCTCTTTAGCGTTTTGTACTTCACGAGGAGAACCGGGCATGTTTGCTTCATCACGACGATAAGCACATGTCACCTTAGTAGCACCTTGACGAACCGCTGTGCGAACACAATCCATTGCAGTATCACCACCACCTAAAACAATCACCTTTTTATCATTAAAGCTGGTATAAGGTTTTACGTTTTCGGTAATGCCCATGGTTTTTTGCGTATTCGCGATTAAGTAATCTAACGCACTGTATACGCCTGGTGCTGTTTCATTTTCGAAACCGCCAGTCATGTCCGTGTAGGTACCTAAACCTAAAAATACGGCATCATACTGCTCGCTAATGTCGCTAAAACTGATGTCGGTACCAACATTAGTATTAAGCTTAAACTCAATACCCATACCTTCAAAAATTTTACGACGGCGCACAACAACATCTTTCTCAAGCTTAAATGATGGGATACCAAAGGTTAGAAGACCACCAATTTCAGCTTGCTTGTCATAAACAACTGCTTTTACACCGTTACGTGTCAGTACATCAGCACAGGCTAAGCCCGCTGGGCCAGCGCCTATTACTGCGACTGTTTTGCCAGTAGATACTACGTGGCTTAAATCAGGAGACCAGCCTTGGGCAAACGCAGAATCAGTAATATATTTTTCAATATTACCGATAGTAACTGCGCCAAATTCATCGTTTAATGTACAGGCTGATTCACACAGCCTGTCTTGTGGGCATACTCGGCCACACATTTCAGGCAATGAGTTGGTCTCATGACAAAGCTCAGCAGCTTCTAAAATCTTACCTTCAGTAACAAGCTCTAACCATTGCGGAATATAGTTATGTACCGGGCATTTCCATTCACAATAAGGGTTACCACAGTCTAAGCAGCGGTCGGCTTGACCAGCACTTTGTCCATCACTAAGTGGTTGATAGATTTCCACGAAATTAGCTTTACGTAAATCGATAGCTTTTTTTGGTGGATCAATTCTTTTTACATCAATAAATTGATAAACATTTTTACTCATAAAACTTTCCTAGCTATTAACGTGCCTACTGGGCCTGTACTCTTAATTCAGCTGATGAACGGCTGCGATGACCCAATAATGTTTTCACATCAGTGGCTTTTGGCTTTATTAGTTTAAATTTCGGTGCAAATTCACTGAAATTCTCGAGAATAAACTCTGCTCTAAGGCTACCTGTTTCTTCAAAGTGGTGGTTAATTAGACCACGAAGGTGTTCTTGGTGAATCGCTAATTTGTCAAGTTCTAATATTTCTATAGATTCACCATTTAGGCGCGAGTCTAAATCATCAGCTTCATCTAATACGTAAGCAAAACCACCGGTCATGCCCGCACCAAAATTAAGCCCAACTTGACCAATAATTGTAACGATACCACCTGTCATATATTCACAAGCATGATCGCCTGCGCCTTCAACTATGGCATTACAACCTGAGTTACGAACTGCGAATCGCTCACCAGCAGTACCTGCAGCATATAAATGTCCACCAGTTGCACCGTACAAACAGGTATTACCCATAATTGGTGTTAAGTGAGTTTGATAAGTCACACCTTTTGGCGGCATGATAGTTACCTTGCCGCCAGCCATACCTTTACCAACGTAATCGTTTGCATCACCGGTTAAAGTAATATTAAGGCCGCCAGCATTCCAACAGGCAAAAGATTGCCCAACAGTCCCGGTTAGGTGAAGATGAATTGGGTTAGAACTCATGCCTTGGTTACCGTGATGGCGAGCAATCTCGCCAGAAACTAGTGCGCCAACAGAGCGGTCAGTGTTTTTACTATTGAAATAATAATCACCGCCCGACTTATCTAAAATCGCATCTTGTACTTGCGCTAAAATGCTGTTGTTCAATTTGGCTTTATCAAATGCAGGGTTAGATTCAGTTTGATAAATAGCAGTACCTTCTGGTGCTACAACTGGCGCCACTATGCCGGATAAATCTAAATTTTGCTGTTTTGCAGTTACGCCGTCCAGTAATTCTAGTAAATCGGTGCGACCAATTAATTCGTTCAATGATGGTACGCCAAGTTTTGCCAATAATTCCCGTACTTCTTCTGCAATAAAGCGGAAGTAATTCATAACTTGATCGGGTAAACCTTTAAAGTATTCATCGCGTAACAACTGGTCTTGCGTAGCAATTCCGGTTGCACAGTTATTTAAGTGACAAATACGTAGGAATTTACAACCTAGTGCTACCATAGGCGCGGTACCAAAACCGAAGCTTTCAGCACCTAAAATAGCGGCCTTAACAATATCAACACCGGTTTTTAAGCCACCGTCAACTTGTAATCGTACTTTATGACGCAACCCATTAGCGACTAGTGATTGATGCGCTTCTGCTAAACCTAATTCCCAAGGACAACCTGCATATTTAACCGAAGTAAGTGGGCTTGCACCGGTACCACCGTCATAACCTGAAATAGTTATAAAGTCAGCGTACGCTTTGGCAACGCCGGAAGCGATAGTGCCAACACCAGGACCAGATACTAATTTCACTGAAACGATACACTTAGGGTTTACTTGTTTTAAATCGAAAATTAATTGTGCTAAATCTTCAATTGAATAAATATCATGGTGTGGTGGTGGTGATATAAGCGTTACACCTGGTACCGAGAAACGTAGTTTTGCAATAAGTGGCGTTACTTTATCGCCTGGAAGTTGACCACCTTCACCCGGTTTTGCTCCTTGCGCGACTTTAATTTGCAACACATCAGCATTAACTAAATAATGCGGAGTTACACCGAAACGACCAGAAGCAATTTGTTTAATGCGTGAATTGCGTACCGTACCAAAACGGCTAGCGTCTTCACCACCTTCACCAGAGTTTGAATAACCGCCTAATCGATTCATCGCAATGGCTAATGCTTCATGTGCTTCAGGACTTAACGCACCAATACTCATTGCTGCGCTATCAAAGCGTTTGAACATTTCTGTATCGGCTTCAACACTGTCAATATCTATAGAATCAGTGTCTTCTTTAAAGCCGATTAAATCTCTTAATGTTGCAGGGGGTCTTGAGTTCACAGCATCAGCATACACTTTGTAATCTGCGTAGTTACCCGTTTGGACTGATCGCTGCAAGCTAGATACTACATCAGGGTTAAAACAGTGATACTCTTCACCATGCACGTATTTTAATAAGCCGCCATGGGTAATTTTTTGATGTGGTAACCAAGCTTTTCGAGCTAGGTTAATATTGTCTTGTTCAATGTCTTTAAACTTACTGCCTTGAATTCGGCTCTGAATGCCAGGGAAGCATAAATCCATGATCTCATCAGATAAACCAATTGTTTCAAATAAGCCAGCACAACGGTAGCTGGCAATGGTTGAAATCCCCATTTTAGATAAGATTTTCAACAAACCTTTATTAATGGCATTACGGTAATTCTCAACCGCTTGTCTAACAGGAACATCAATTTGACCTTGTTCGACTAAAACTTCGATTGTTTCATATGCCATAAATGGATAAACCGCAGTAGCCCCTAAGCCAAATAATACGGCAAAGTGGTGTGGGTCACGGGCAGAGGCAGTTTCAACTACAATGTTTGAATCACAACGTAGTTGTTGATCTACCAAACGTTTTTGAACTGCGCCTACAGCCATAGCCGCCGGAATTGGTAACTTATCTTTAGCAATTTCACGGTCAGATAAAATTAGAATAACGGTATTTTTGTCACGAACTAAGCTTTCTGACTCGTCACAAATGCGCTCAATCGCCTGTTGTAAGCCTTCGCTTGGACAGTAATTTAGGTCGATAGTTTCTGAGTGATAGTGTTCTGGATCGAACTCACGAAGCTGTTTAATACCTGTGTACATTAATACCGGAGTATCAAACTGTACTCTATCTGCATGCCCTGTAGTTTCGTTAAACACATTGTGCTCACGGCCAACAGAGGTAGCTAAAGACATTACAAACCGCTCACGTAATGGATCGATTGGCGGGTTAGTTACTTGTGCGAACTGCTGGCGGAAATAATCGTATAGGGTACGAGATTTACTTGATAACACAGCCATAGGTGTATCATCACCCATAGAGCCAGTAGCTTCTTGGCCGTTTTCAGCCATGGTTTTAATTACTTGCTGAATTTCTTCATAAGAGTAATTAAATAATTTATGAAACTCATTCATTTGCTGATCGGTAAATACTCGTTGACCAATTTGTTCAGCTTCTAACTTGTCAAAAGGAACTAACTGGCGAATATTATTATTTAACCAATCGCGATATGGGTGACGATTTTTTAAATCATTATCAATATCGGTAGATTTCAATAATTTACCTGTGTAGGTATCTACTGAAAGCATTTCACCTGGGCCAACACGACCTTTTTCTACAACTTCATCTTCACCGTAGTCCCAAATGCCAACTTCTGATGCAAGAGTTATAAAACCATCTCTTGTTCTAACATAACGAGCAGGGCGCAGACCATTTCGGTCAAGGTTACAGGCAACGTGACGACCATTCGTCATTACAATACCCGCAGGACCATCCCACGGCTCCATGTGCATGGAGTTAAATTCATAGAATGCTTTAAGATCATCATCCATTGCCGGATTATTTTGCCATGCTGGTGGCATTAATAAACGCATACCTCGGTATAAATCCATACCGCCAGACATAAATAACTCAAGCATGTTATCTAATGATGATGAATCTGAACCACTTTCATTTACAAACGGCGCTGCCGTTTGTAAGTCTGGAATAAGTGGTGTTTTAAATTTGTAAGTACGCGCTCGACTCCATTGACGGTTACCACTAATGGTATTAATTTCACCATTATGAGCTAAATATCTAAATGGTTGGGCAAGGTGCCATTGTGGTGACGTATTTGTTGAGAAGCGTTGATGGAATACACAAATAGCCGATTGCATTCGAATATCTGCTAGATCTAAATAAAAGTTTGGTAAATCTTTTGGCATTACCAAACCTTTATAAATCGTAACTAAGCAAGATAAGCTAGCAACATAAAAACGACTGTCTTCAATGCGTTTTTCTGCACGGCGTCTTGCCATGTAAAGGCGGCGTTCAAAATCTTGGCTGCGCCATCCTGAAGGGCCATTAACAAAGACTTGCTCAATACCAGGTAAATTACCTTTAGCAATTGAACCTAATACATTTAAGTCTGTAGGCACAACACGCCAACCGACTATTTCAAGCGTTTCTTGTTCAAGCTCTTCTTTAAGAATTTTCTTTGAAAGTTCTGCTTGTACAGGATCTGGATTCAAGAAAATAGTACCAACCGCATACTTAGCGCTCAAGTTCCAATCATTTTCTTCTGCAATTGCTCTAAAGAAGCTGTCTGGCTTTTGCATTAGCAAGCCACAACCATCGCCGGTTTTTCCATCAGCAGCAATACCGCCGCGATGTTGCATACGATCTAGCGCAGAAATCGCAGTTTTAATAAGCTTATGACTTGTTTCGCCCTCTTGATGGGCGATTAAACCAAAACCACAATTATCTTTTTGAAAATTGGGATCATAAAGTTGCATGCATCGTTCTCCTGAATACTTTCTCGTTGGCGATGTTGTATGCAATAAAGGGAATAATAATACCTGAAAACTGAATAATTATTGCAAATGCCAACGGGGGAACTTTCTAAGATATAAGGATGTTCAGCAAAGGTCAATAGAAATTAGAGTTATTACTCTTCATAGTTTGCAAGTAACAGGAAGCATTTATTCAAAGCTATTTTTTCAGTGTTTTACAAAAACCAGTAAAAATAAGGGCATGAAAGATTTGTTTCTAACTATGGAAACTTTTGCCTGTTATTCCATACAGAGCAAAAAAAAAGATAAAATAATTATTCAATTAGACTAAAGATGAATAATATTTGTTTGATTATTGTACGATTTGGTGTTCGTGAGGGGGGATTGGATCTCTAATTTGACAAAACGTTATTAAAGTTGGCTAACTTCGATTAGAAGAAACGCCAACTTTTAAATTCACTAATGTAAAAGATTAAGCTTTATAGCCGTCTTTAACGCCTTTAGTTGTGATGGCGATAGCATCATGAGCGTGTAAAGATTCAAGATGATTGATTTTTACCCAAAAGTCATCATAACCTTCAATTAAATTCATTGCATGTTGGACACGACGAGCCGCATCTTCACAGAACATTAAATTTTGGCCATTCAAGCGAGCAAACTCTTGCTCATCTTCACGTTTAACTGCGGCTTGTACCGGAGTTTGAAGTGACGCTTCTATTGTGTCAACAATATCGGTGATCGGGAAAGAGCTTACCATTGAGTTAAGTTTAACTTTAATTTCAGCAATAGAACGTTGGCTATGTGGGGTAGCAACAATACCTTCTGTACTACCAAGCCATTGTTGGATATCTTCTTTGGCAATGCTGTCTTGTTGTTCAAATTTGCTGGCAAAAGCCTGCTGAATTAACTGTCGAGCAAGAGCGGCTGAACATGGACAAGTAGATGAGTAAGCAATATCAATACAAAGTTCAATGTCTAATTTTCCCTGCTCAATTTTACCAATAATTGTTACTGGGTAAACACGCCAACCTTTTTTACCACTAATTAATGCTTCACGGCGCATTGGGTAATCAAAGTTAAATTTAACATAGGCAGTATCACTTAAGTCTTCATGAGAGCTAATAAACTCAGTAAGTAAATTGGTTAGTGATGAGTAGGTTAGTGTGTTGTTGCTAGCTAAATCGTCTAGTAACAAATATAAGCGCGACATATGAATGCCTTTCGCTTTTGGATCGTTCAAATTAACAAATGCATCTATATGTGCAGAAACAATACGTTCTGCTTCATCTTTAGCAGCAACCATTACTGGCATCTCGATATTACCCATACCTACTCTATCAAGAGTACCTTCGGTTTGTGCCGCGGTTTGGTTGGCTATATCTGGCATTGATGTAGGCATATCGATCGTATTTCCTGTATGAGTTCGTTAATTTACTAATTGCGATGTTTTTAAAGGCGCATATTTTAGCGGAATTTCGCTAATTGTTTTATCTTTTTTTAGGGATTAAAAGAAAAACTTATCTACTTTTATAAAGACCTAGTAAAAAGGTCGGTTATTTTGAATGAATTGTAAGCTAAAATCAATGTTTATAAGGGATTTAACTGGGTTAAAGGTTAATAAACTAAAGATGTTGTTAGTATTTAGTTGCAAGGATGTTCTTTGTTGGTAACTGTGGGCTTTAATTGTATTTTAATGCAGCACAAGCTTATTTTTCATGCTATGTTTTTCAGAATAAAACCCCGTCACCTTTAAATATGTAGGTTCAAAATACGATTTGAAGAGTAACGAATATAACTATAGATAATAATAATTAAGATTCACTTAGATATTTCCCGGAGAAAGAAGTAATGGATATTCTTGATAAAGAATTAATAAAACAATATATGGATGCGTTGGGAAACGAAGTGTTCAACCAAACTGTTGATTTATATATTGAACAATCGAAAATATACTTAAATCAATTAAGCAACGCAATCAGCACTAAAGACTATTCCCTTTGGCAAGAAAGTTGCCATATATTGAAATCTGCATCAGGCAATACAGGTTTAAAACAGGTATTTAACAAGGCTGGCGATGTCGAGTATTCACGTCAGAATTTTGAACAGTTAGCTAAAGATTTAGATGAGTTGCATGAACTCAATGACGTTAGCATTGTACAAATACAAAAATGGCTAGCACAGAGCTAGCCATTTCAATGATTAATAATCAATATTAAGCGTTTAGGTTACCAACAAAGCGGTAGCCTTCACCATGAATTGTGTTAATAAATTCAGGGCTAGACTCATCAGTCTCAAAGTGCTTACGTAAACGGCGTATTGTTACATCTACGGTACGGTCATTTTCACGTAAATCACGACCAGTCATTTCTTGGATAAGATCTTGACGAGTTACAATTTTGCCACGGTTAGCCATCAATAAGCGTAATGCTCTATATTCTCCACGAGGGATAGGGAAAGTATTACCTTGTGGCGACGTCATTTGACGAGAATTCGGATCTAATTGCCATTGATCAAATTCAATCATTGCAGTATCTGCTACAGGCGCTGATTTTTCTGATTGAGCCATACGTTTTAATAAATTACGTACGCGGATCGTTAATTCACGCGGATTAAATGGTTTAGTGATGTAGTCATCAGCACCAATTTCCAAGCCTAACACTTTATCAACATCGCTATCGCGACCAGTAATAAAGATTAATCCTGTTTTGTTCTTTTCAATCAACTCACGAGCTAGTAATAAACCGTTTTTACCAGGAAGATTGATGTCCATTAATACTAAATCAATGTCGTTATCTTGTAGTTGCTGAGTCATGCTTTCGCCATTTGCTGCAACTAAAGTATTATAACCTTCTGCATCAAATAAGTTCTTTAGGTTCAAGCGTGTTACTTCTTCATCTTCAACGATTAAAATTTTAGCTTGTGCTTGGTTGATCATATCTACCTCTGTTTAATAAACTATAACAAGTAATATTTGTTCACTTGTTGTTCAGAAATCGTTGTTATTTCAGACAATTGATTTTCTGTTCAAAAATATATGTTGCATATGATAGAGCAAGCGGCCAAGTATACAATGGTAAAATTGTTGTAAAAATGTAAGTTAAAAAATGTAAATGAGATTGCCTTTTATCCAGTTAAGTTTATGAAATTAAAGAATAAATAATTGTACTTAAATTGTGAGATCAAAATTTGAATTTGCAACAAATTGTAAACAGCAAGGGTTTTTTAGGTTAGTCAGAGATGAATTTGGAAAAAATACGATTGCATTTAGGTTAATGCACTGTTGCTATCAACCTTGAATTAACACTATTTTTAGCTGTTTGTTACTTTTGTTGAAAAAGCAACCCGCACTATTTAAGTTGGCAATGATGGATTGCAAAACCTTTTTCGTTAGCTAACAACTCTGGCTGGCTAATTTCGGCTTTTATAATTGGTGCATACTTTAGGAAGTTATTGGCAACAATGGTTAGCGTGCCATTTTTTAATAAGTGTTTCTTGATACTCTTTAAAAACTGCTCTGTTGCATGGTAGTTAGTTTTAATACCTTGATGAAATGGTGGGTTTGATAATACTGCATTGTATTTACCTACAACATTCGATAAACCATCAGACGCATAAACCTTTCCTGATAAGTTATTTAGCGCTAAAGTTTTATTCGTACTGGCAACAGCTAAAGCATTTACATCTAGCATTTCTATGTCAGCGTTAGGGCATGATTTTTTAACAAAACTGCCGATAATCCCTGCGCCACAACCAAAATCCAATACTTTACCGGAAATTTTCTTTGGTAATTTTTCTAGTAATAACCTAGTGCCATTATCTAACTCGCCACTGCTGAACACCCCTGGCAACGACGCTACTTGAATTGTAGTGTCACCGACAGTTAAGCTAAACTGCTCATACCAATTGTTTAAATTAAATACTGGAGCATGGTTGTTGAAGATTATTTCAAACAAAATACAATGTCTTGCTGAATCAACCTTAGTTGCATTGAGTGTGTAGTCACTACTTAATTTTAAGGCTGACTTAGCCCCACCTTTATTTTCACCTACAACTAGAATAACCGCGTTATCAGTAAGCGTTGGTGCAAGCATTGCCAGCAAAAACTGATATTCTTTTTTTGATTTTGGAAAATAGATAATCACCAAGTCGTGTAATTGTGTCGCTTGATAGTGCTCACTAAATTGACAGTTTAACTTGCTTGCATGTTTTGAGCTGATACTTTTATATTCTGCAAAGTTTACGTTGTAGCTGGAAATCGACGCTTGTGGTGAGGCGTTTTGAAGGTGAGTAAAAAATTCATTGTCGGGACAGCCAACTACCAGTGGGTTATTACTTTCTAGTAAATCTTCGTTTCGAAGCAATAGTTGTGATGGGTTTGATAATGACATTAAATTTACTCAATTAAATATTTAGGCGCTATTTTCTTAATTAAGCATAGATTAGTAAAGTAAATAATCATAAAACAGTGCACTTACTATAACTTATAGCTAAATTGATTCACTTTTTCGGTGCTAAACATTGAATTATATTTAACGAAATGGTTAAATAGCCACCATTGAACGGCCCTATTTTTAGGGTTCAGAAGAGGAGCGTTAACCAGGTAGTTATCTTTAGGGGGCCTTTACCCCATTGATAGATGATGAGGGGGATTAGCGCCGAGGCATAAGTGATTAAGGTAACGCTTTTGTCGGACGAACGGGTTGAATCCCTTCGGCTGTCACTTAACAGCACATAAACGAATACCCAAACAGGGTCGGTTTAGTTTTAAGTGGAGAGCTTCTGGTTTTTGTACTTCGTTGTGCAAGGACCTCTCCTCCTTTGTCTTATACCTAGCCAAACAATTATCTGCTTAACGATAAAATTAATAATATGCGTTGCGTATTATTAAGAAGTAATGAGATTTAACATGACAACTTTTCAACTTAATGATTTTGCCCTTTGGACAGCTTTAGTTACGCCTTTTGATTTAAATGGCGCTGTTGACTATGACAGCCTGGCAAAAATTGTAGACGACCAGCAGCAAGCTGGTAATGGTATTTTAATATGTGGTAGTACCGGTGAAGGCCTTGCCATTGAACAAAGTGAACAATTGAACATTATAAAGTTTATTTGTGACTTAAACCCATCGGTACCTTTAATGGTTTCGGTGGGTGGTTTTAACCTTCCAACTCAAGTTGATTGGATTAAAGCGTGTAATGATTTACCTGTCCACAGTTATTTATTAACCGCGCCTATTTATGCAAAACCAGGAGTAATTGGCCAAACACAATGGTTTAGTGCGTTACTTGATGCTGCAAAACATCCTTGTATGTTATACAACGTACCTTCACGTTCTGGTATCAGTATTCCGGTAAAAACAGTTGAAAATTTAGCTGAACACAGAAACTTATGGGCGATGAAAGAAGCCAGCGGTGATGTAAATGAGTTTCTCGCTTATGCTACAGCAGCACCAAAAATGAAAATGTTTTCTGGCGAAGACGCACTAATACCTTACCTAGCTCCGGTAGGTGCTGTAGGCTTAGTTTCTGTTTGTGCAAATGCATGGCCAGAAGCAACTAATTTATATGTGCAAAAATCATTGGCAGGCGAAGGTGCAAATCTGACCCCTGTTTGGTATAACGCTATTTCGTCATTGTTTGAAGAAGCCAACCCAGTTCCGGTAAAAGTGTTGATGCACAAACAAGCGGTGCTGAACACACCAACCTTACGTGCGCCTTTATCGCACCTTGAGCTAGAATCAGATAACGCAATATTAGCGGCTGATCTGGATATCACTGAATGGCTGTGTCAAAGCCGTACCAATGTACGCCTAGTAAAGTAGTTAATTTCAATGAGTAATTTTAGCAAGCAAGTATTGACTGTAGGTGAGATGGCAAGTGGTGTCTCACTCACTATTCCTGTTTATCGGTTAACCGGCTCTGGTGAAGGGCCTTCTGTATATATACAAGCCAATATCCATGGGGCAGAGGTGCAGGGCAACGCCGTAATTTATCAATTATTAGAATTACTACAGAAGAGTAATTTAAATGGTAATATTACTTTAGTGCCTTATGCGAATCCGGTTGGCTGTAATCATAAAAATGGTGAGTACACTCTAGGCCGATTTGACCCTATTACCGGGGTTAATTGGAATCGTATGTATCACTTTGATGAAACGTTAATTGAGCAGGTAATCAATAAACACAGTGACAGCGATATTGATACCATTAAAACTGAATTTAAGCAGTTGATGCTAAATGATATAGACAATAAATTAGATCATAATAATTATGGTTTAACAACCGGTCGTCGCATTGCTTACCGTTTACAACAAATGGCGTTACAACACGATATCGTACTCGATTTACATACCGGCCCTATATCTTCAAAGCACTTGTACTGCGCTGAATATGCACAACAAAGCGCAAGTTATTTTAATATTGAACATACCATATTAATACCAAATGACTTTGCCGGCGCTCTTGATGAGGCGACGTTTTGTCCCTGGTGGACGTTAACTGAAAAATTTGCAGAACTTGGTCGAGAACTGAATTTTGGTAAAGAGAGCTTTACTGTTGAGTTAGGGTCTCAAGAATTAATAAATTTGGATGAAGCGCTGATAGATGCTCAAAGTATTTTATCTTATTTACAACATAAAGATGTGATTAACGGTAGTGATTATCAACCTGCAGAAATGACACGTTATGCGTGCTATCTTAAAGACTATAAAGTTTATTATTCTCCTATGGGGGGCATGGTGGACTATTTAGGTGAATTTGGCCAAATACTGAAACAAGGTGAGCCTTTAGCCAGAATATTACGTATGGATAACTATGGTGACGGTGATGCATTGCATTACCTCACACTAGATGAAGACGTGATTCCTGTATTACATTTTGCTTCGGCAAGTGTAAATCAAGGAACAGAACTGTATAAAGTATTTACTAATTATTTTACTCTTTGATTTTTTAATTATGCATTAATTTATGACTTCCAAAACAAAAGCACCATCATCAGAAAGTATTAAGGCAGCTGAAACTATGGCTAAAAGCATACAAAAGCCAGGCCAAACCAAAGAGCAAACAAAGTTAATTGCACAAGGTATCCAAAAGGGCATTGAGCAATATAAAAAGCAGCAAAAAGCCAAAGCTAGAGATGCAGACAAAGCCAAGAAGAAGCAACAAAAAGCAAAGTCACAAAATAGCGAGACTAATGCCGTTGAGCTACAAGACGTGCAACAGTCCAAGTTAGCTTGGGTTTTGTTGGCTATATCTTGGTTAGGCTTTATTGCTTATCTTATATTAGTTTGATTTGTGCCCGTTTATTGGCATAAAATTATCGAAATTTTTTTGGAGTGTTTATGAAATTAATTATCGTGGCTTTGTGGTTAGCCTGTTTTTACAATTTAGTTTTGCCATTTGAACAGGGCTTAGAGCATGTTCTACACTGGGTACTTATTGTATTGCCTATTGCTCATCTAATTGAGTGTTTTCTTTTCAAGAAAAGAGTTGAAGAAGCAGAAGGTGACAATATGAAACATTATTTGCAAATATTAATATTTGGTGGCGTTCACCTACTACATCTTAAAAAGCCGAACAAAAAAGCTTAACTAATTTAGAGCCGACGACACTACCAGTTTTGTCGGTTGTCAAAATCTTTAGCATGCTCAGGGCTTAGTTGCTTTTTTACGGCCCGCTGCTGATTCTTTCCTAAGATTACTTTTATTTGATATAAACTTTCTTTGGCGAGCATATGCCAGGACTTTTTGTGCCAATTATTGTTATAAAGTTTTTTTACGGCAGCAACTGAATCTGGTGAACGTTCAATAACAGGTTCAATCAACCTTAATGCTGCCTGATAAGGATCGTTACTAACTTGCGTTATTAACCCGTACTTAAGTGCCTGCTGGGCATTAATTATTTCGCCTGTCATAGCCAAATGCTTGGCAATATCAATGTTAACCAACTCTCTTAGTGCAAGATTTGCCCCCATGTCAGGTATAAGCCCCCACTTAGCTTCCATAATCGATAAAGAAGCATCAGGCGTAGTTATTCTAAAGTCGGCGCCAAGGGCAATTTGTAATCCACCACCCCAACATCTTCCTTGAATAATTGCTACCACAGGAACTGGGATTTTACGCCAGTTTGTGCTGACACGTTGCGCGAGGTTGGAGTTGCCTGGAATAAATTTAAACAGTAATTGCAATATATTCGATTTAGCTTTCAGTACTGACTTTACATCCAAACCACTACAAAAATCTTCGCCATTGCCAGATAGAAACACTGCCCTTATTGCTTTGTTTTTGCTTAATTTTTTACTTACTTTATCTAATGCATGAAACATTGCCATGTCGATAGCATTATGTTTATCAGCTCTATTTAAGTTAACAATTGCTATATTGTTTTCGATCTTTAGGGTGATTCGTTGCTCAGTCACTTTCTTATTCCATTAAATTAAGATGATAAAAACATTTACTAATAAAGCCCATAGGCAAATTGCACCTAGCATATAAACTTTAAACCTTTGCATTACATTATTGTTGGTACATTGAATAAAACTGTGAATTATTCTTAAGCCAACAAACCCCCAGGCTAAATAAGTTACACTTGGTGTATTTATATTTGTAAGTAATCCTAATATGACAAGGCCATAGAAAATGACCGGTAGTTCAAATAAATTTTTTAAATTATTTGCCGGTCTATTTATTTCTTCAGGCAATAATTCAGGGATTTTTTCCGGAGAATGCAATTGTTGAGCAGCTATCTTATGAGCGATTACATAGCGCAATCTTAAAAAGTACATGTATACCCATACAAAAAAGGTAAGTACCATCAAAGACAGCATGGGCAAAATAAGGGGGGATGACGTCATATCTAGTTATCTTTTATTCTTATGAGATAACTCAGCCTATACTATTTTTCATTGCATACATAACAAAATTAGTTTGGCTTAATTGTTTTAGTGTTATATTATAACAAAATAGAAAACAGTCTTAATATTGAATTAATCAAATCTACTATACTTAACTACTATGATTTTTAAACGCTTCCAACAAAACAGTAATATGCTATCTGCAATTATCATTGCAGCTATTTTATTGTTTTCTCCGTTAGCTCAAAGTAGTCATTTAGCCGAGCACGACTTTTCAATTGAAGATGTTCACTGTCAGGTGTGTTTATCGTCTGTTATGGATGATGATTATATTATTGATGGCGATGAGCAAACTCTAGAGCCTTATCACACGGCTTCAATCCATGCGCAACATTACCGCTCTAAACCTAACGTACGCATAACGTTTTATTCTTCACGGGCACCGCCCAGCACCCTTTAAATTTTATTTTTAACGTTACTCATCAATTGCTGAGTAATTTAATACCAAATTTTTAGGATCAATTTAATGAAATTAAGTAAATTAACTACTGCGGTAGTTTTAGGTGTTGCTGCTGCTCAAACACATGCGGCTACAGACGATATTAACGTAAGTGCCATTATCAATGTTGGTTATACAGAACGAGAAGACTTCCAAGGAATTGCCGGCTACGGAGTTGATGACCATGCTGCAGGTCTAAAAAATGGCTTTTGGACTGACCATACTGAAATTGCTATCAGTGCACCTATCGATGATATGTTTTTCGGTAAAGTAACTATGGTGTTAGATGAGCACGATGGTGAAACCGAGGTTGAGCTTGAAGAAGCATTTATTCAAACCACAGCTATGCCATATGATTTATCTTTTCGCGCTGGACGATTTCTATCAAATGTAGGTTATTTAAATGGCAAACATGCGCACACCGACAGCTTTGCTGACAGACCATTAGTTTATCGAGCATTTATGAATGGCCATTATTATGATGATGGCGCTCGTTTATCTTGGTTAGCGCCAACGGAAACCTATATTGAGTTAGGGACCGAAGTGTTTAAAGGCGCAACAATGCCAGCTTATTCTGATGGCGAAGGAGTAGGGGCGCATTCACTGTTTGTAAAAACCGGCGGAGATTTCAATGAATCTCATAGCTGGCAGTTAGGGGCATCTTATATCGGTTTTAAAAACGATGAAGAGTATTGTAGTAGTCATGACCATGGAGAAGAGGATCACGAACCTCATGCTTTAGAAGATGAACATGGTGAAGCATTTGGCGCCTGTGACTTTAGTGGTGACAAAGATTATTACATCGTAGATGCTACGTGGAAGTGGGCTCCTAACGGTAATTACAAGTATCAAAATTTTGCACTTTCTGCCGAATACTTCATCGTTGAAGAAAAAGGCGAATTGCACCATGAAGAAGAGCACGAAGAACACATAAATGTGTTTGATGAAGAGCATCATGATGAAATTGACGTTGAGCACACCGGCTTTTATGTGAGCGGTGTTTATCAATTTAGTCCTAATTGGGCTGCGGGTTTACGTTACTCTGAGATAGATTTTGATGAACCTTATTCGGATGGCTTTAAGCCGAAAGTATCTACGGCTATGATGGAGTATCGCCATTCACACTTCTCAACGATTAGACTGCAATACAGTCAGGATAAGTCGGTAGAACACTTCACTGACGACCAAGTTACGCTACAATTTAATATGGCATTAGGAGCTCATGGTGCGCATCAATTTTAAACAAAAGTTTGCTTTAGTTTGCACTGCATTGCTGGTAACAATGTTACCAGCTCAGGCACAGCTGAATATATTTGCCTGTGAACCTGAATATGCAGCGCTGGCTAAAGAGCTGGCAGGGGACGATGCGAATATATTTAGTGCAACTACTGCTAAACAAGATCCTCACTTTGTACAAGCAAGACCTAGCTTGATTTCTAAAATGCGTCGTGCGGATGTAGTTATTTGTGCTGGCGCCGACTTAGAAATAGGTTGGTTGCCAATGTTGCAAATGAAGTCTAATAATCGTGATGTTCAATCTACAGAGAAAGGTTTATTTTTAGCATCTGATCATGTTGAAAACCTGGATATCCCGGTTAAGGTTGATCGCTCGATGGGGGATGTCCATGTATTGGGTAACCCGCATGTACATTTAGACCCATTTAGAGTGGCTAGCCTGGCCAAGTCTTTTACTGAAAAGTTAGTGCAACTCGATGGTCCAAACGCTGCTGTTTATCAGAAAAATCTAGCAGATTTTAGCCAACGCTGGAAAACTGCCACGGCTAAATGGCAGAAAAAAGCTGAACCTTTGCAGGGTATGAAGGTAGTTGCTTACCATTCATCATTTAAGTATTTATTTGAGTTTTTAGGCATGCAACAAGTTGGTGATTTAGAACCTAAACCCGGTTTGCCACCTACCAGCTCTCATTTACTCAGTGTACTTGATATTGTGAATCAACAGCAGGTGAAGTTGGTCGTATATACCAGTTATCAAGATGCAAAGGCTGCAGATTGGTTGCAAGATAAGACGGATATTGTAAGCCTGCAACTACCTTATACGGTCGGTGGCAATAAACAGAGCGTTGATTTGTTTACTATGATGGAACAGCATATTTCAATGCTATTGTTGTCGTTAGAACAGAAGTAATAAGGTTAAAGTTTAATGGTTGAATTAATTGATATTTTACTCCCGGCATTTGTTGCTGGCCTGTTGGTGCTTAGCACCCATGTGCCTTTGGGCTATCAGGTGTTAAAGCGAGGGATTATATTTATTGATTTAGCCATTGCTCAAATTGCCGGGCTTGGCGCTGTAGTGGTACAAACAACTGATATTGGTCATCACTTACCCGGTGCCAATTATATTGTTGCTGCTCTGTTTGCCTTAAGTGGCGCTGGAATTATTGCTTTATTTGAACGCTTTGCAAAGCAGCAGTTAGAAGCATTAATTGGTTGTTTATATGTGTTGTCAGCAACCGGAGCGTTTTTATTGCTTGCCAATGATCCCCATGGCGGTGATTTATTAAAACAAGTATTATCAGGGCAAATTCTTTGGGTGACGTTTTCAGACTTATATCTTCATATGGCTCTATATGCTGGCATTGTTGCACTTATGGTATTTAAACCAGTGCTATTATCTGGCAAATGGTTTTACTTTATTTTCGCTATTGCTATTACCAGCTCAGTGCAAATGGTCGGTGTATTTCTAGTGTTCAGTACGTTGATTATTCCAGCGTTGGCTACAGTAAAGCTGGCAAGGTTTAAAACGCGTTTTGCCTACCTTATTGGCGTGTTAGCTTATTTAATTGGTCTAATCGCCTCGGCAACATGGGATTTACCAAGTGGCTCTGCAATAGTTTGGTCATTAGCTATGGTCGCGATTATTGTTACTTTGCTGATGCATAAGTTTTCTATAATAAAAACTTAACCATTCCTCAAAAAAATAGGCGCCAAGGCGCCCATTTATCTCATTAACAAATCTTAAACTCTATTTAGAGCTATTTTTGTACGGATTCGCTTTATCGCTAGCTTGTTTCTTATAAGTTTTCGGTTTACTCGATTGTGGCTTTTTAGCAAAAGATTTGTTTGATTTTCCACGACTAGTTTTATCTGGGGTAGACTTACCCTTATTTGGGTTAACTTTTGCTGCTGGCTTTTTCGGTTGTGGGTTTTTAACAAAACGAATACCGTCGGCTTCAATGCTGACTCGGCCATGCTTAAATAAATTTCCAACAGTGCTTTTAAAGGTTTTCTTGCTTACACCAAAAGTTTGTTGAATAAGCTCAGGCGAGCTTTTATCGTTAATTGCACTAAACCCATCGTTATCTTGTAAATATGCGATAAAGGTTGGTGCAAAGTCATTTACTTTACCAATGCCGGGGCGTGTTAGGGTTAGATCTACTCGGCCATCACTGCGCATAGTTTTAACGTAACCTAATATTTTTTTACCAACTCTCAATGGTTGGAATATCTCATTATCGTATAACAAACCCCAATTTCTATCATTGATGATTGCTTTAAAACCTAGATCTGTTTTATCACCAATGGTTAGGTTTACGCGTTCGCCAATTTCATAATTCGCTGGCCATATATCTAGATATTTATCTAACTTGCTCGAAGCCGCAATACGGTCAGTTTGTATATCACGATAAATCTTTACTAAATAGTATTTACCAACAACCATTTTATGATGCTGCTGGTTATAAGGTACTAATAAGTCCTTAGGTAAGCCCCAATCTAAAAAAGCGCCAGTATTATTTACTTGTAATACCTTTAAGCTGACGAAGTCGTCAACTTGGCCTTTAGGTGTTTCAGTTGTAGCGATAAGGCGATCATTAGAGTCAAAATAAATAAACACGCTAACATCAAGGCCTTCAGCACAACCATCTGGCAAATAGCGAGTCGGTAAAAGTATTTCGCCTAAGTCCGCACCATCCAAGTAGGCGCCAAATTCGGTGAGTTTAACGACCTTTAGCGTATTGATTTTGCCTATTTCTGCCATTGGGTTTCCTAATGATTATAATTAACGGCGCAATTGTAGCATGATGCTTTAACTGTGCGGTATTTTTTAGCCCTCTGAATGTTGATTTTGCACCTTCAATTTACATTGAATAAATTCACCATGGCGTAAATGCAATAGATCAGCAATTCGTCTGATTATGTGTTCTTCAATGACATCTAAATGTCCATCTGAATAGGCAACTTTCCATAACAACTCAACAATTTTGATTCTATCGCTCAGTTCATATTGTTCGTTAATTAATGTGGTATAACGGTAAAAGTCATTAGCGTGATGTGACTCATCTTCAGCAAGGGCTAATACATCATTAACTTCACTTTTATCTAACTGAAAATGGTGTTGCAAAAGCTCTATCAGTTTTGCTTTTTCTTCTTCTTCATATTTATGATCAGCACGCATTACTTCAAACAGTAATACCGCAGTGGCTATTTCAAGGGAGAGGGTGTTATTTACAACGCTGTCTTGTTGCAGGTTTCGGATAAAAATTCGGATTCTTGTGAGCATAATAGGAGTTCTTTTAAGTGTTTTTTTGATTGTAGTCGTTTATTTATCAATAGCAATTTCGGCGCGGTTGCGTCCTTTGCTTTTGGCGAGGTAAAGTGCATTGTCGGCAATACTCATTGCGCGGATCAAATTAGGTTGTTCATCAATGTTTCTTGGGGGCGTCATTAATGTTGCACCTAAACTTAATGTGATGTGCTGTGCAACGTCTGAATCAGGGTGAGCGATATTAAGGGCGTTAATGCTCTCGATAATTTCATTGAGTTTCATTTGTAGTCCGGCAAAATCAATCCCACCGAATAATATTACAAATTCTTCCCCGCCGTAACGTGCAACAATATCATTAATTCTACGGCTCGACATAGCCAGTGCTTTTGCTACTTGTTTGAGGGCTTCGTCACCCTGTAAATGACCGAGAGAATCATTGTATTTTTTAAAGTAATCAATATCACACATTACGATAGCAAACGGAGTATTATTACGCTGTAAGTGTGCCCATTCTTTAGCGAAATGTTGTTCAAATGCCATGCGATTGGGGATTTGGGTGAGAGAGTCTGTTGTACTCAGTTTTTCTAATTGTTGTTGCTGATGTTTTACTGTGTTGACCAGATGATTAAACTCGGTAGAAAAAAATTGAAATTCAGTGATCTTTGTGTGGCTTTCTATTGGCGCTATGGATTTGGTATTCGCCATCGTGGTAATTTCACTGTTGATGTTTTTAATTGCTTTTAAAAACAGTTGTCGTATCAACAAGTACATAAACGCTAAAATGCTTACTTGCACTAATATAGAGATGATAATCTCGGTGGTTAAAATTTTCGGAGCGTATTTTTGTTGGTGCTTTACATTAAGCACAAATAAGGGCTGTTGGTTAATGTCCTCCACCAACCAATTGTCAGATGACTGAATGTCTTTATCTTGAAGCATCAAGTTTATTTTTTGTGTGTGCTTATATTTAGGGCTAAAGGGAATGATTGTTAGGCTTAGTTGCGTTTCTTTACTTAGAATATCCGCCGTATTTTGATCAAAGCGCTGGAGAAATACCATTTTACCGTTACTTTTCTTTATTGCATCAGTGTCGGTAATATTGGAAGCACTAAATATCATCGCGCCATGTTCTGTGCTGATCAAACCCACAGGATTGGCATCACTACCATTCTTATAGTTGAGTAAGTTAGCGGACGAAAATTTTCCGTTTTCATCCAATTTGCTAAACTCAAGAGGCTTTTCACGACTATGATCCCAACCTTTTTTGAATAGGATATTATCGTTAAGATCGACAATAAATACCGCATCAATTCCTAAGTTAATAAACGTTTGATCGGCAAAGTTGCTAATTAAATATTCGTTGTTTTGGTCGGTAATAAATGCATATGTATCGTCCCAAAGCGCATAGTCCTTGTTCATCATGTACAAATTATTAAATGTTTGTCTTAGAGAGTAATAAAGAGCGTTTAATTCTCGCTTATACAGTTTCTGGATAGCCCGTTCTTCAGTCGGTATTTCAACATGATAGCGATAATTTATAGTGATGATTATCATCAATAACGTCAAAAGAAACCATGACCATTTCATTAATGTATTTATTGATATTTTTTTAAGCATCACCGGGGTTATCCCATAAATATACATTCGCAAAGGAATATATAATCATAATTTATGCAATATAGATATTGTTTAATTGCTGTAAATATTTTCCTACTTAGTATAGATTATATTGTCCCATTGAAGTCAAAGATTGCTTAAATGTCTAATATTGAAACCGAAATAAAAACAAAAAAAACTAAACGCTTACTGTCAATAGATGCTCTTAGGGGCTTTGACATGTTCTGGATCCTGGGAGCGGAAGGACTATTTTCAGCATTATTTATAATTACCGGTCTATCATTTTTTAATTTAGCCGCTAATGAAATGCTGCATTCAGCTTGGCATGGATTTACATTTTACGATTTAATTTTCCCATTATTTATTTTACTTTCGGGCGTGAGCCTTGGTCTTGCAGCAAAACCAATAGCTGGATTATCTAAGCAGCAAAAAAATGAAAAATATCGCCATGCAATAAAACGCTTAGTGTTACTAATCGTATTAGGTGTGCTTTATAACCATGGTTGGGGCACTGGTATTCCTGCAGACTTTGGCGAGATAAGATACGTAAGTGTACTCGGACGCATTGGTTTGGCGTGGTTTGTTGCTGCTATGCTGGTTTGGCACTTTAAAACAAAAACTCAACTTTATATTACCGCCGCTATATTTGTTGGCTACTGGATAATTTTATCATTTGTTAGTATTGGTGATTTTGGTGGCAGTAATCTAGGCCCTGAACTTTCTATTAATGCCTGGGTTGATCAAACGATGTTACCGGGTATTCGTTATCAAAACTTAGCGGTTGACCCTGAAGGTTTATTGTCAAATTTAGGCTCGATATTAAATTGTTTAGTTGGTGTTTTTATCGGCCGATTAATGAGTAAACAGAAACAAGTTGCTAATGTCTTGCTACGTAATTTACTCATTATTGGTGTAGTTTCATTAAGCGCGGGTTGGTTATTAAACTCGTTTTTACCGGTAAACAAAACATTGTGGACACCAACGTTCGTATTAGTGACTTGTGGTTGGAGTACATTGTTTTTAGCGCTGTTTTATTGGTTGATTGATATGCAAAACTGGCAAACATGGGCCAAGCCTTTTGCTATTATTGGGATGAATTCAATCATAATTTACCTTGGTACATCGTTAATGAATTGGCAATATCTAGTGAACAGCTTTTTTGGCGGAATATTGTCTCCCCTTAGTGAAGGCTGGCAAGCATTGTGGACTATTGTGTTTTTATTGTTACTACAATGGCTATTACTGGCCTGGATGTATCGCCATAAGATATTTATTAAAGTCTGATCATTTGAGCTTTACCATCAAATAAAGAAGGCCCGTTAACATCGTTAATGGGCCTTTTAAATTCAAGGGGTTATCAACTTTAGAGTCGTGAAAAATGTCTTAAACTGTGTACCTGTTGAGATAAGTTACTTTGAAAAATATCGTTAGTTTTGTACAAATATATTATTTGTAATACCTCGTAACATTTTGCTTGATTACATTTTTTTACAATTTGCGTAAAATACGCGGCAAATAAGTAAAATTACTAAGGTGAGCAGTTGTGGCCACGAAAAAACAAATAATCATTCCAATCATAGTCTTAATCGCTGGTGTTGGTGCAATGATGTTTTTCTCTTCGATGAAGAAACCGCCTGAAGAGAAAAAGGACGTTGATTTAACACCAATTGTTTCAGTACAAGAAGTCGATGTTATGCCAATTAACTTGGATGTGACTTCTTACGGTGTAGTGCAACCAAAGTACGAAACAGAAATGGTTGCGCAAGTAAGTGGGCAAATATTGTCATTGTCAGACGATTTCGTCCGTGGTGGTTTTATTAAAAAAGGTCAAATACTCGCAACTATTGACCCTAGTGACTATGAAGCTGCGCTTATTGAAGCACAGGCAAATTACGCCTCTGCTATTGCATCGCTTGAGCTGGAGAAAGCTCAAGGTAAAGTTGCTGAACGAGAATGGCAACGAATTAAAGATACATCCCCAACAGAGCTTAGTTTACGTAAGCCTCAACTTGCTCAAGAAATGGCACGAGTCAAAGCCTCTCAAGCTGCGGTAAAACGCGCAAAAAGAAATTTAGAACGAACTAAAATTATCTCTCCATATGATGCAATGATAGCTAGCCGAGAAATTGGCTTAGGCTCATTTGTTGGTGTGGGTAGTAAATTAGGAAAACTTCTTAATGTTTCGGTTGCGAAGGTAAGATTGCCTGTTGCAGATAATCAATTGCAGTTTTTATTGGCAAGTGGTGAGCAAGCTAAAGTTATATTGAGCAGTGATTACTCCGGTAAAAAGCAGCAATGGCATGCAACAATAGCGCGCTCAGAAGGGGTTATCGATAATAGCTCAAGAATGAATTATCTGGTTGCAGAAATTCAAGACCCTTACGGTTTAAAAAATGGTACTACGCCAATTCGCTATGGTACTTATGTAAATGCTCATATTGCCGGTATTAATATGGAATCAGCAGTGCTAGTACCAAGACATTTAGTTATCGCCAATCAAGTTGCAGTGTTAGACGAAGAATTTAAGTTGCGCTATAAAACGGTTTCTATTGTACGCCAACAAGGTGACAAAGTAGTTGTTTCAGCAGGGCTTGAGCAAGGCGAACTGTTGATCACTTCAGCATTAGATTTTCCTGTATCAGGGATGAAACTTGCTTTGATTGATGCAGATGGTCAAGACGATGACGCAGAAAATGCCGAGACGCAATTAGCGCAAAAAGGTCAATAAACATGATTGATACAAATAAAGGAATTATTTCTTGGTTTGCGCGTAATCCAGTAGCTGCCAACTTACTGATGATCATCATTATTATTGGTGGCTTATTAACTATGGGGACTATTCGTAAGCAGTTCTTTCCCCAAGTTGAAATCAATTGGCTAGAGTATCGAGCCTTATACCCTGGTGCTGCTCCGCAAGAAGTAGAAGAGGGCATAACCATAAAAGTTGAAGAAGCGCTTGAATCTATACAAGGTTTAGAGCGAATGATCACTTATTCAAACCGTAATGTTTCTTACGGTTGGTTCCGAGTTAGTGAAACGTATGATCCACAAATTGTACTCGAAGAAGTAAAGTCACAAATTGATTCTATTTCGTCATTTCCTGCAGGTATGGAAAGGCCCACCGTTGAACGGATTAAACTGCGCCAAGAAGTGCAGTACATAAGTTTGTATGGAGATATGAGTCAAAAGCAATTGAAAGCGTTTGGTCGTAAAATACATGATGAAATCCAACAGTTGCCTTTAATTAATGTATCTGAATTTCACAGTGGTCTGAATTATGAAATCGGCATTGAAGTAAGTAAAGACAAACTTAGGGAATATAAGCTCTCATTTTCTCAAGTTGCAGAGGCCGTGCGCAACTGGTCACGTAATATGTCCGCAGGACAAATACGTGCTGAAAATGGCTATATAAATTTACGAGTAGAAAACCAGGCTTATATTGGGCATGAGTTTGAGAACCTACCTTTAATTACCCGTGCAGATGGCTCTACTATCTTGCTTGGCGAAGTGGCGAAAATTTCCGATGATTTTGAACAAGGTATTCAATATTCCAAGTTTAATGGCAAAAATTCAGTAACGTTTTTCATTGGTGCAGCCAACGATCAAAGTATTACTGATGTCGCTAAAGTTATTAATCGATACATTGATAACAAACAGGAACAATTACCAGATGGCGTTCACTTGGAAACTTGGGTCGATATGACAGAGTACCTTGAAGGCCGACTCGATTTAATGTTTAACAACCTTATTGGTGGCGGTATTTTAGTATTCTTAATGTTGGCAACTTTCTTAAGAGTTCGACTTGCGTTTTGGGTAATGATGGGGCTACCGGTGTGTTTCTTAGGTACGTTACTGTTTATGCCAACAGGCATGATTGATGTCACAGTTAACGTTATCAGTTTATTCGCTTTTATTCTTGTCCTCGGTATAGTCGTCGATGATGCCATAGTGATGGGAGAAAGTGCCCATAGTGAGGTCGAAGCTAAGGGGCACAGTTTAGATAATGTGATACGTGGAGTAAAACGGGTTGCCATGCCTGCCACGTTCGGTGTTTTAACAACGATTGCTGCTTTTTTACCATTCTTATTTGATGATGGTCCAACGTCAGCGTTTGGTAAAGCAATTGGTTTTGTGGTTGTACTGTGTCTTTTATTTTCGTTAGTTGAATCTAAATTAATTCTGCCTGCCCATTTAGCTCGTATGAAACCGAAAGTATTTAATCCCAAAAATCCGCTTGATAGATTAAGAGCGTTTATTGATCGTAATTTACGAGCATTTATCGAAAATAAATATCGACCATTTCTACGCAAAGCAGTGAAATATCGTTATGTAGTTGTGTGTACATTTATCGCGTTTATGTTGATTTGTGCAGGCTTATTCCAAGGCGGTTTAGTACGATTTATTGGTCAACCGAAAATACCTCATGATTTCCCAAGAATTCAATTAGAAATGAATTTAGATTCATCTGAGCAAGCAACATTATCGGCAATTCAAGCAATTAAAAAATCATTGTTTGAGGTTGATGCTCAAATTGAAGAAGAATTTGGCACCAAAATGATTTCTGATATGCAGGTTGATTTAAGACGAAGAACGTCTGCCCGCATCATGGTGAAATTAGTTGACCCTGAATTACGTCCTATGAATACGTTTGAGCTTGCTGATCGTTGGCGCGCCAATATGCCATTAATTGCTGGCGTTAAAAGTTTAAATACTCAAGATAATTTATTTGGTAATGACAGGGACGATGGTGACATTAGTTTCCGCCTCGAAGGGAATGATGAAGATCAGCTTATTCAAGCGTCAAGGGAGTTAACGGCTAAGCTTAATTCTTTGTTAGGGGTTAGCGATGTAAACAACTCTCGAATGAATTCAGCTCGAGAAGTACAGTTTAAACTTAAGCCACTAGCCTACTCTATGGGGCTTACATTAAGAGATGTAGCTTCACAAGTTAGCTATAGTTTTTATGGCCTTGAGGCACAGCGTATACTACGTGATGGTGAAGAAGTTAAAGTGATGGTGCGCTATCCAATAGAAGATCGCAGCTCGATTGGGCATGTGGAAGATGTTCTTATACAAGCTGCCAATGGTGCTGAAATTCCATTATCTGAAGTTGCTGACATTATGGTAACGGACGGCGTAACTCAGATTCGCCGAGAAAATGGTAACCGAACTATTAACGTATGGGCTAATGTGGACGCAGAACAAGCGCAACCATTTGAAATAGCCAAAGACATTCGTGAAAACTTTATGCCTAACTTACTTAAAAAGTACCCTATGGTGAAAAGTGAAGTGGCGGGAAGAATTCAGGAAGAGATTGATAGCCAGAATACCCAAATGCGTGACTTTATCATCTCGTTGTTGATTATTTATAGCTTACTTGCCGTGCCATTAAAGTCTTACAGTCAACCGGTAATTATTATGTCGGTGATCCCGTTTGGTGTTATTGGCTCTGTGCTTGGTCATATGATCATGGGTATAGACTTAAGCGCCTTATCGATATTGGGAATTATTGCAGCTGCTGGGGTAGTGGTAAATGACTCTCTGGTGATGATTGATTATATTAACAATGCGAAAAAAGCAGGTATTAAAGCTACGATTGCCGTAGTGGATGCAGGGTGTAGTCGTTTTAGAGCGATTTTACTTACCTCGTTAACCACGTTTATTGGCTTAGTACCAATTATGATGGAAACCAGCATGCAAGCGAAAATGGTGATTCCAATGGCTGTTTCGTTAGGCTACGGTGTATTATTTGCCACAGTGGTAACGCTATTGTTGATACCTTGTTTGTACATTGTGGTTACGGATATCAAAGGCTTGTTTAAAAGGAAGAAATCGAGCCAAGCTGTTGAGCCAGTGTTAACCCACGAGGTGGAAGCATAAAGTATTAAATTACTGTAATAAAAAAGGGGCGTAAGCCCCTTTTTTTTATGTACAAGAATTAAAAACTAAATTCGTTCATACACTTTAAAGTTGTAGTTATGCGGGTTTTTATCATCAGCATTGTGAGCATCTTCTTTAACGCATTGCCAGTCATTATTGACGTTATAATCTGGAAATAGGGTATCACCATCTACAGTTAGGTCAATTTCGGTAATATAAAGGCGCTGGGCTGCTTTTAAGCAGTGTTCGTAAATACTGCCACCACCTATCACCATTATCTCTTCTACGTCCGTCACAAGGGCTAAAGCAGCATCTACAGATGTTACTGTTTCAATACCATCTGCCTGATAACTTTCATCGCGGCTAATAACAATATTCCGTCGACCAGGTAATGGAAAACCTATTGATTCAAAGGTTTTTCGTCCCATAATCACCGGCTTTTTTAAGGTTGTTTGTTTGAAGTACTTTAAATCGGCAGGCATGTGCCAAGGCATTTGATTATCTTTACCAATAACACGGCCATTCGCGTGGGCAACAATCATAGATAATGTGGTCATGAAAAAACTCTTACTGAAGTATATTTTTTGATGGCGCTAGAATATCAAACATTTCAGCAAAAAACACTGAAAAGGCAGCTTGCTTGGCGTGGATAAACAGCCTGTGCATTTCAAAATCCTAATGCTGCACTATAATATTGAGTTTTACTCTCGCTGAAACGAAAAAGGCCAGACATAATATCTGGCCTTTGTATGCAAAAAGAGTGAACCGTTACTTACGATACTCTACTTCAACATCATAATCATCTTCATCCCAATCTTCGTCATCAAGATCATCAGATAAATCACCAAAGCCAGCAATGGTTTCTTCGTGGTATGTATCCCACTTGAACTCAACATCTTCAGCTGGTACTTCTTCTTCGACAACCTCTTCAGGAAGCTCTTCAATAAAGGTCATTACTTTGTTGGTTAATTCGCTAGTACCTTCACGATTGAATGCTGAAATGCTATGCACTTCACCTTGCCAATCCAGTGCATCGATTACGCGCTGCATAACTTCTTCAGCTTCATCTTCCAATAATAAATCAAGTTTATTAAACACTAACCAACGTGGCTTACCGGCTAATTTTTCAGAGTACTGGTCAAGCTCACGAACAATAGTTAATGCATTTTCAGCAGGATCAGATTGATCGCTAGGCAATACGTCAACTAAATGAATGAGAATACGACAACGTTCTAGATGCTTAAGGAATTGAATGCCCAGACCTGCGCCATCCGCTGCTCCAGAGATAAGACCAGGAATATCTGCAATAACAAAACTGCGCTGTGAATTTAAACGCACAACACCTAAGTTTGGTACTAAGGTTGTAAACGGGTAATCTGCAACTTTCGGTTTTGCCGCAGAAACACTACGTATAAGGGTAGACTTACCTGCATTTGGCAGGCCTAATAAACCAACATCTGCAAGAAGCAATAGCTCAAGTTTTAAATTGCGAATTTCACCAGCAGTACCTAAACTTTTTTGTCTTGGTGCACGGTTCGTACTACTTTTAAAACGAGTATTACCCAAACCATGCCAACCGCCTTTAGCAACCATAAGTTTTTGCTTATGCTTGGTTAAGTCGCCAATTTGTTCACCAGTATCTTCATCAATAACGCGGGTACCAACAGGAACCTTAAGTACGCAATCTACACCGCCTTTACCTGTACAGTTACGGCCTTTACCATTTTCGCCACGCTGGGCATTATGGAAACGTTCGAATCGGTAATCGATTAGAGTATTTAAGTTTTCATCGGCAACTAGGAATACGTCACCACCATCGCCGCCATCGCCGCCATCTGGTCCACCGTACTCAATGTATTTTTCACGACGGAAACTTACACATCCGCTACCACCGTCTCCAGCTTCTACGCGAATTTCAACTTCATCTACAAATTTCATTAGCTTTAATTAAGCTCCAAACATAAATGTATGTATTCATTATAACCAGTGATTAAAAAAACCACTAATTTGAAATGGTTGCCTTTCATAACCAAACTTACTTTCTAAAAATGAAATTATAGCGTTTGATTCTTTAAGCAAAAAAAAACTCGCTAAATAGCGAGTTTTTATATTCGTTATCGCTTACTGATTATTCAGCAATGATTGATACGAACTTGCGGTTTTGAGGACCTTTAACATCAAACTGAACTTTACCGTCAGTTAATGCAAATAAAGTGTGGTCTTTACCAATACCCATGTTTGTACCAGCGTGGAATCTAGTACCACGTTGACGAACGATTATGTTACCCGCTAAAACTGACTCGCCACCAAAGCGTTTAACACCTAAGCGTTTCGCTTCTGAATCACGACCGTTACGAGTACTACCTGCTGCCTTCTTATGTGCCATCGTTAATTACTCCTATTAACCGTTGATACCAGTAATCTTCACTTCAGTAAACCACTGACGGTGGCCTTGCTGCTTGCGTGAATGCTTACGACGTTTAAATTTAACGATTTTAACTTTATCGCCACGACCTTGGCTTACAACTTCCGCTGTAACTTTGCCACCAGCAACGTAAGGTGCGCCTACGTTGATGTCGTCGCCATTAGCAACCATTAAAACATTTTCGAATTCTACTGTTGAACCAATTTCTAGTTCTAGTTTCTCTAAGCGAACAGTTTGACCTTCGCTTACACGGTGTTGTTTACCACCGCTTTGGAATACAGCGTACATTTGCTACTCCGTACTGCGCCATTAATAGTGACGCACAAATTAAAATAATAGGTCGCGGATTCTACGCGAAGATTTAGGGCTTAGCAAGCCTAATTAGCAAATTTACTGTAATTTTTTATGAAAAATAAATTACAAAAAGTTACCTTTGCTTTTTCTTAAGCCAAAGCAGGGTGGGTAAGGGGTTTAATTGCAGTCTATTTAAGCTTATTTTGCTGTTATTTTGTATAGATAACTTTGTTATTAGGTAAAATAGTGTAAAATCATCGCCTATATAAAAATACCTAAACAATCATTATAAACCAGTAGACTATGAACATTAATCAAATCCAAGAACTTGCCAGCTCTGACATGAGTGCGGTAAATACCCTTATATATTCGCAACTAGAATCTGACGTTGTTCTGATTAATCAACTTGGTATGTATATAGTCAACTCTGGTGGTAAACGTATTCGTCCTCTATTAACTGTATTGGCAGCTCGTGCTATGGGTTATCAAGGCGATAAACATATTTGTTTAGCTGCCATAATTGAATTTATTCATACTGCCACATTGTTGCATGATGATGTGGTTGATGAATCATCAATGCGCCGTGGTAAAGAAACAGCTAATGAGCTATTTGGTAATAGTGCCAGTGTATTGGTAGGTGACTTTCTTTATACACGTTCGTTTCAAATGATGGTCACATTAGATGATATGAGTATTATGAAAGTGCTTTCTAATGCAACTAACGTTATCGCTGAAGGTGAAGTACTGCAATTAATGAACTGTAATGACCCTGACACTACGGTAGAAAGCTACAGACAGGTGATTTATTGCAAGACAGCCAAATTATTTGAAGCTGCTACTCGTCTGGCTGCTGTTGTAACGGAGCAAACAGATGACATGGTTAAAGCCATGACTGCTTATGGAATGCATTTAGGTACAGCGTTTCAACTCATTGATGATTTACTTGATTACACCGCCGATGCTCAAGAAATGGGTAAGAATGTTGGTGATGATTTATCTGAAGGAAAGCCAACCTTACCACTATTGCACGCTATGCATAACGGTAATGAAGCTCAGCGTGTAATGATTCGTGAAGCGATTGAGACGGGTAATGGCATGGAAAACCTTAATGAGATCTTAACTGCCATGCAAGAAACAGGTGCGTTAGAGTTAACCCAACAAATGGCCGAAGAAGAAGCTGAAAAGGCTATTGCGGCCCTTAATCTTCTTGATGACTCTGCATATAAACAAGCGCTTGTTTCACTCGCACATTTATCTGTGGATAGAAACGCCTAATAAACTTGCTCTTGGATGAGCTTAGCCGCTTGTTGGCCCCATATTTGATATAACCTTGCGCTAGGGTGGAAACCATCGATGGCAAGCATGTCGTCGACTTTTCCTACGTTAATTTGCAGATATTGGCATACCCCTTTACAGCTTTGTTTTAAAAGTTGGTCGAATTCTTCGGCGCGTGTGCCAACAAACCAACGTAGCGGTTGTGGTAATACCTGTATTTTTCCCATGGGTGGAAGTGAACTTAACAGTAACAGTCTGGGGTTAAACTTTCTTAGTAATTTCTGCCTTAGTTGCAACTGATTATTAAGCCATGTTTTGGCGCTAATTCCTGACGTGACGTCATTCACCCCCAATGAAGTAACAATCACATCAATTTTCTGTGACTTTAAATCATCAATGGCTTTAATTGTATCTGCTGTTGTTGCGCCAGTGCTAGCGTGTAGCTGCCAATTAACTCTATGGCGGTGTTGTAAGTTGTTAATTAAATTGCCAAGTAATGCATTACGTTGATGGTTAACACCTACTCCTGCAGCCGCAGAGTCGCCAATGATTAATAAGTTTAGCTGTGCTCCAGCGCCGTTTATGCCCTCTCTTAATCCCTGTGGCTCTGGAAGCTCAGGTACAGTTTTTCGGACTTTAATTCCTTGCAAGTAAATTAGAGGCATTAATGAAAAGCCTAATAGTTTATTAAGCATAAAAGAAAACTGGAAAGTGATAGATACTTTTAGTGTAGAACAAACTTTTTTAGTTTGTGTATTAAATTTGATGCTGAGACTTTTTATTGCAGGGATTTACAAACTTAATACCATCCTTGGCAATTCTAAGTTATTTCTTCCCTGAGATTTACAAACTTAATGCCATCCTTGGCAGTTTGCATTCCATCATCCGTGAAGTACAGAATTTAAGCCATCCTTGGCAATTCTAAGTTATTTCTTCCCTGAGATTTACAAACTTAATGCCATCCTTGGCAGTTTGCATTCCATCATCCGTGAAGTAAAAAAAACCGGTCAATTGACCGGTTTTTAAGATGCTTTATCAACTTAAATTTAAGCGATAAAATCAACACCTTCTTGAATGTCAGCGTTTAACGTTGCTAACATTTCATTTTTTGCATTTTCTTCGTATGCACTTAACGCGCCGTAAGGTAAGTATTCTTCAACACCATTTTTACCTAAACGTACAGGTTGAGCGAAATATGCAGCATCGCCAGTGTTACCTTCAACGTATGCGTAATCGATAACGTCTTCACCTTGTAAGCCTTTAACTAAAGACATACAAAAACGAGCAGCAGCAGCACCCATAGATAATGTAGCAGAACCGCCACCAGCTTTCGCATTTACTACTTCAGTACCCGCATTTTGGATACGTGGAGTTAATGCATCAATCTCTTCTTGAGAAAACTCAACACCTTCAACTTGTGAAAGAAGAGGTAAAATAGTTGTACCAGAGTGGCCACCAATTACTGGAACTTTAACGTCTGATGTTGATAAGCCTTTAAGCTCAGCAATAAATGTTTCACTACGGATAACATCAAGAGTAGTTACACCAAATACGCGGTTAGCTTCGTAAGTACCTGCTTTTTTGAATACTTCAGCAACAATTGGCACAGTACCATTAACTGGGTTAGTAATAACGCCAACTAGTGCTTTAGGACAGTTAGCAACAATGCCTTCTGCTAAAGTTTTGATGATACCAGCGTTAACAGCAAATAAATCTGCACGGTCCATACCTGGCTTACGAGGCATGCCAGCAGGAATGATAACAATGTCACAACCTGTTAATGCATCAGCCAATGAATCAGCGCCGTAACCTTTAACCGTCACATCGGTAGGGATGTGTGAAAGATCGACAGCAACACCTGGTACTACAGGTGCAACGTCATATAAAGATAACTCAGAACCTGCTGGTAATTGAGTTTTTAATAGTAATGATAATGCTTGACCGATACCACCGGCAGCACCTAAAACGGCAACTTTCATTGAATCTCTCCAAATAATATTTGTATAGTGAAGTAACTACCGTTCGTTTAGTTGAGTAATTACTTTATTTTTTAATGCCACAGAAGATACCCAATTGCGCCTTAAATTACAAACTATTTTGTCATATCTGTACAAAGGCTGATATGATACTTTAGTTTAGATATTCTCTATGTGTAAGATAATCTTAACAAAGACCATTTTTTCAGAGTAAAAGACAAGAATATGAGCTCACAACAAAAACAAGAAGCATTAGTTAATGCATTTAAAGAACTGTTAAAACAAGAACAATTTGGCTCTCAAGGTGACATCGTTGACGCATTAAAAAGCGAAGGCTTTGATAATATTAGCCAATCAAAAGTATCACGTATGCTTAGTAAGTTTGGTGCGGTAAGAACACGTAACGCCAGACAAGAAATGGTTTATTGTTTGCCCGCTGAATTAGGTGTGCCGACTGCCAAAAGTCCTCTGAAGCAGCTTGTATTGGATATTGAAAGTAATGATGTAATGATCATTGTTCGTACCAGTCCTGGAGCTGCACAATTGATTGCACGTTTACTTGATTCATTGAGTAAGGCTGATGGCGTATTAGGTACCATAGCTGGTGATGATACTATATTTATCGCACCAACTGCTGTAGGTGATATTGAAGAAACGAAAGAGAAGCTTAATCTGTTGTTTCAAAAAATGTATTAATGCATAGAAACGAGAAGTTTCAGGTTTCTATAAATAGAAAAAGGCGCATTGCGCCTTTTTTGTTATGTCGGATTCAGTGCACTAAACTTTTTAGTCTTCTTTAGCAATTTTCGTGATTAGATCTAACGATGGGGCAAAAAATGCAGCACCTGTTTCAGCCTGAGTGTATTTCAGCAAATGATCGAAGTTACCATGGCCGTCACCTTCAATCATACTTTTTAACTGTAGCTCAAAATTTACAGGTGTGTGGCAGTAAGCAACAAAAAACAACCCCTGAATTTTCATGTGACCATATGGCATACTTTGCCTAACAATTTCTAAAGAGTTACCTTCTTTATCTTTTAAGTTTGTACGCTTAATATGAGCAGTATGTGGCTTATCCTCAGAGGCATATTCGATGTCATCGCGTTTGGTTCTACCGATAATGTCTTCTTGTTGTTTTTCTTCAAGTGTTTGCCATAAGCTCATATTGTGGCGATAACGCTGTATGTGCAGATAACTACCTTTGCAAAATTCGCTTTGATCTTGTTCTTTAACTAAGGCAACTTCGCGTTTATGCATGCCTTTAGGGTTTTCACTACCATCGACAAAACCAGTCAAGTCTCTGCCGTCTAAATATCGAAAGCCTTTTACTTGCTCAACAAGCTCAACACCATCATTTAATAAATCACATACTTTGGTACTAACTACGTGATTTACATCTGCCCGGTCGCTGCGGATCTCTATAAATAAGTCATAATTTGTTGCCGGTGCAAACCTGTCTTCAACTTGCATATGAGCAAAGGGCTTTAAGCCATTCGGTCTTGCTTGTGGGTAATACTCATCCCAATAACTTGCACCAATAGCGATGACTGCATTTAAGTTTGATTCTGAAAATTGATCGGCGTAATCATCAAAAAGCTCAGGTAGGGCCGCGAGTGCTTTACGTATAAATTTGTTTTTATTATCTAATACATTAAACATTAAATAATAACTGTGTAAATTTGGCTCGGCACAAATGCCAAATTGTTCTCTAGCCATAAACATTCTCAAATCATAAATTTAATTTAAGTATATGAGTTTATTTATGTTTAACAAAGAAAAATATTGATAGTTTAGAAACTAGCAAGGATACACGAGAAGTGTCGTCGGTTTAACGTTGTGCAGGAACCGAAAATAATTTTTTATCATGCCAACGTAGCATAGTTAATTCTCCACCCCAAACACAGCCAGTATCAAGAGCGTATACATTAGAGTTACCTACTTCACCATTTAAACTTGCCCAATGACCGAATACCCATTGTGTTTTGTCTATAGATTTAGATAAATCAAACCAGGGAGAAAGGTTTGGATCTTGGTTCAATGATGGAGAGTCTTTATGAGTAAACTCTAATGAACCGTCAGAAAAGCAAAAACGCATGCGAGTTAAGGCATTTACACTGAATCTAAACTGTTCTTCTTCAGTGTTAGCATCCTTCCAACTGTTTGGCATACTGCCATACATCAAATTAAGCCAATGCTCACGTTGATTACCTGATATGCGCTGTTGAACAAAGTTTGATTGTGCTAACGCATCCTCAGGCTGCCATTGTGGCGATAAGCCAGCATGACTCATATAGGCGTTTTCATTGGGCAGTTGTTCTACAAGAGGGTACTGTGCAAGCCAGTTCATTAACTCATCTATATCAGGTGAACGAAGTAAGTCATCTAAACGGTCATTTTTTTTAACTTTTTTAATGCCTGCATGAACAGCAAGTAGGTGTAAGTCATGATTACCTAATACAATTTTTGCACTATTGCCTAACGACTTTATCAGTCTTAGTGTTGCTAGCGAGTCTGGACCTCGAGCGACGAGATCACCAGTAAACCAAATTTGATCGGTTTGACGATCAAAATTAATCAACTTCATAAGCTGGCATAATTCAGCATGACATCCTTGAATATCGCCTACCAGGTAGATATTCAAAGTTAGTTAACTATATTAGGAATGGCTAGGCCGAAAACAGGGATGTTGATTTTATGCTTGTTACCCTGCAAATCTTTCATAATATAAAATCCTTCCATAGTGCCTAAAGGAGTTTTTATAATTGAACCACTGGAGTAACGATAGCGTTGACCGCTTTGTAAAATTGGCTGTTGACCTACAACACCATCACCTTCAACAGAGACTTTATTACCATCAGCATCAGTAATAAGCCAGCTACGAGAAATTAGCTGTAGGGTTTTATCACTATTGTTTTCTATGGTGATGGTATAGCTAAAAACAAACCTATCTTGATATTGATCGGATTGCTCTTCAATAAAGTCGACATGTGTCGAAACTTTAACTAATTGTCCCGGTGTTGACTGTTCTGCTTCCATCGCAAATCTCCAGTTATTTTTATTACAACTCTGGTGGATTATCCGTTAAGTAATTCGCAACAGTAATATAGTCGTGCATACTCAAATTTTCAGGTCTTAAACTGGCTTTTATACCTAACGCTTCTAACTGCTCTGCACTGATCAGCTTCTTAAAACTGTTGCGAATGGTTTTACGTCGCATGCTAAATGCTTCTCTGGTTACACGCTCTAACCATTTTACATCTTTAGCTGGATACATAATTTCTTTATGCGGTATTAACCGTACAATTGCACTGTCTACTTTTGGCGGTGGCTGAAATGCTTCAGGGCCAATTTCCATTACCGGTATTACCTGGCAATAGTATTGACACATAATCGACAAGCGACCATAAGTTTTTGAATTGGGCTCTGCAGCCATTCTATTCACAACTTCTTTTTGCAGCATAAAATGCATATCTTTAACTTTATCTTTAAAAGTCAGAAGGTGAAATATTAATGGGGTAGAAATATTATAAGGTAAATTACCAAAGATTCTTAAGGCTTGCTCATCTGCAAGAGTAGCAAAATCGAACTTTAATGCATCTGTCTCATGAATGGTTAAATTCTTTGCGATAAAAGGGTGATGACGTAACCTATGCGCAAGATCTCTATCAAGTTCAACGACAGATATATCACCAGCTCTTTCAATCACCGGCTCAGTCAACGCGCCTAAACCTGGGCCTATTTCAACCAGGTTTTCGCCAGAACATGGATTAATTGCATCAACAATACGGCTAATTACTGCATCGTCATGTAAGAAGTTTTGGCCAAAGCGCTTTTTGGCTTGGTGACCTAAATGGCTTTTATTACTCATTGCTGATTTTGTACCAAGTTAATTGCATTATTCATTGCTGCTCTAAAACTTCCTGTATCGGCGTCCAATGAGCCAGCAAGTTCGATAGCAGTACCGTGATCTACAGAAGTCCTTATAAAGGGTAAACCTAAGGTAATATTTACAGAGGAGCCAAATCCTTTGTATTTAAGCACTGGCAAGCCTTGATCATGATACATAGCCAATACTGCATCAGCATCGTCTAGGTATTTTTGTTGAAAGATGGTATCTGCGGCTAACGGGCCAACTAAATTCATTCCTTCTTCACGTAACGATTCAAGGGCTGGGCTAATCACTTCAATTTCTTCTTTACCTAAGTGACCATCTTCGCCGGCATGTGGGTTTAAACCACAAACATAAATTTTTGGTTCTTTTATACCAAATTTTTCTTTTAGATCTTTATGAAGTATACGTGTGATTTTCTGAATTCGCTCGAAAGTTATCGCTTTTGAGACATACTCCAGAGGGATATGTGTTGTCATTAATGACACTCTTAATCCTTCCGTTGCAAGCATCATAACAACATCAATGCAATTTGCTTGTTGAGCAAAATATTCAGTATGACCACTAAAAGGAATACCAGCTTGGTTAATCAATCCTTTATGAACTGGGCCGGTAACTATCGCTTTAAACTCTCCTGACATATTGCCTTCACAGGCAAGCCTTAGAGTTTCAACCACGTAAGCACCATTATTGGCATCTAGCACGCCAGGTTGAGCCGGTTGAGCCAGCCTTACTGGTAGCACTTCTATGGTACCAGCCTTATGCGCCTTTGGTGAGGCGGCAGAGTCATAAATATTAATAGCTAATGGCAAGTTCAACAGTTTTGCTCGTTGCTCCAGTAGCTCTGGATCAGCAATCGCAACAAGCTGCACTGGCCAGTTTTCTTGGGCCAGTTGCACTAAAATGTCTGGACCAACGCCCGCTGGCTCTCCAGGAGTAATGGCAATTTTATTTACCATCACTATTCACCTTCTTCGTCAAAAATCTCAATGTAAGCTTCATCGCGAGTCTCTTTCATCCAGCGGATAACTTCAACACCAAACTTTCGATTGAATAGTAGGTTGTAGGCACGATTTTCGTTATTTTGATCTGTTGCATCTAACGTTCTTCGGCCAGTTAGTTGCACTAAATGCCAGCCAAAAGAGCTACGAAATGGTTTATGATATTCATCTATTTCTAACGTCGCTAATGCATTCTTGAAAGCTGGGTCGTAACTATTTGGATCTGTCCAACCTAAATCTCCACCACGAGAAGCTGATGGACCTTCTGAGTGTTCTTTAGCTAAGGTATCAAAATCTGCTTCACCAGCTTTTATCTGTGCTAAGAAATCTATTAGTATTTTCTCTGCTTTTTCTTCAGATAGAATGATTGATGGTTCAATTAAAATATGACGTGATTTAACTTCACTTACTTCAACAGTTTCTTTACCACGAATATCTAATATTTTAATAATGTTAAAGCCTAAACCGGTACGTATCGGCCCAAAGACTTCACCTTTATTTTGACCGTCAACCAATTCTGCAAATAAGGTTGGCATTTCATTAATACCGCGCCAGCCAATATCACCACCTTCTAATGCACTAGGGGCACCCGAAGAGGCAATCGCTATTTTCTTAAAATCTGAGCCGTTATTTAATAAATCAATAACTTTGTCTGCTCGAGATTTTGCGTCAACCAAATCATCTTGAGTTGGTTCATCTGGAAAGCTGATCAGTATATGGCCGATATTATATTCAACATCAGCGTTTTTTTGTTGTTTCATTAAATCTACAAGGTTTGATATTTCTTGTGGGCTAATGGCAACACGACGACGTACGTTGGCTCTTCTAACTTCGTTAGTGATCATTTCTGTGCGAATGCCTTCACGATAGCTTTCATAGTTGATGCCGTCAGCGACTAATTTTTGCCTAAACTGTTCGGTCGTCATACCGCCATTATCGTTGGCGATTGATGCAATAGCTGTGTCTAACTGTGCATCACCAATTTGTACGCCCATACGTTCGCCCATTTGAATTAATAAACTATCGTTTATTAATTTTTCCATCGCTTGGGTACGAAGAGCCGCATCAGAGGGTAAACTTTGTTTTTCGGCGAGAGCTTGTTTTTTTACATTGTTTACTAGATCGTTTATTTCAGATTCAAGTACGACACCTGAATTTACAACAGCTACTACTCTATCCAGTTCTAATTCTTTTGCATTAACAACAGATGTTGTAATAGCGCTGCTTACTATGCCTGAAATGATAAAGGCAATTTTGATTATTGTTTTCATGGAATAAAATCTACGGTTATTTACTTCGAATTTGTTAAAATTATTAGAATGTTAACTTCTTAAACTTTCTTGAATATTAATTATTAGCCAAACTATGGCTTAGTTACTTAGAAAATACGGGCGTTTATAGCCAAATATGCCTGATTCTAACATATCATCTATAGGAAGTGGTTTTTGATTTCCACCTAATCCTTTAAGAACAAACTGTAGCATAAAACCATTATCAAATTCATCGCGATTTTCATTATTAACATCTTGCTCATCTAAATTGGTATTTATATTACGATAAACGGCAAAACGAACAGCCCAACAACAGCTTTCATATTGAACGCCACCATAGGCTTCAAGTGAACGTTCTCTGAGTAAATCATGCGTAACCCGACCAACAAATTGCCAATCTTTATTGATTGGAAAACTAGACAGAGCTGATGCTTGCTCAATAGGTACACCTGAAACATTTTCAATGTAACGATGACTTAACTGAAAGACATTTCGACTATCTTTACGATAATCTATGCTTACATGGCTTTTATCTGTTCGTTTATTTTTGGTGTCGTATTGTATCTCTGTTTGTAATTGCCATCTTTTGGCAAGCTGAATAAACAAGTCTCCTGCCAAAGCCGATGCATCTTCACGTTCACCATCTTCATTAAAGGTAATATTACTATTATCTAAGTAAAATATACGACCTAAACTCAGGTGAAAAAGTTCCTTGTTTGTTTTATCTAATAACCTGGTTGTTGCGCCGACAGATACTTGATTTGCTTCTGCGATACGATCTAAACCACTAAATCTTCGGTCCCTGAATAACCCGTCAAAATCATCTTGCATGGGCGAAGTATCATAAATAAATATATCGCTCTGATCTTTTTCAGGGATATATAAGTACTGTATTTGTGGTTCAAATGTTTGAGTCATATTATCGACAAAAATAGAAGTGTCGCGATCAAAGTTTAAGCCGGTGTGTATCCTCGCCTTTGGTAACGTACGTTCAGTATCTTCAGCAATATTAAGCCCTGTTAAATTGATCGTATCAACATTATCTTGTTGATAGGCAGTATGCATGACTCTAAAATCAGAATTAATAAACCAACCAGGTTTAGAGTATGGAATTGAAATTCCGGTTTCTACATGTAGTCTGTCAGCCGTAGGCAAATCATCATTAGAAATATCAAAATGAGAATATTCGCTATAAACATTAAAGGTACTATTTAGAAAGCCTAATGGTTGATAAAGGTCAAATTCTATTTGCGGTAAGGTACGGTAACTGGGGTTGTTATCCCCTAATACTTTAAAATCTTGCACTTTAACGGTCGAATGCCAGTTATTACTGAAATATGATAGTTCGCCAATGCGCCATAAATACGCTTCTGATTTGCTGAAATGTTTACTACCAATATCAACTAAATAGTTATCATCACTGATATCACTGTAATCTACAAAAACACGATAATTGTCGGAAAACGTACCTGCATGTTGAAATCTTGCTAAATAACGAGAATCATCGTTATTAATTAATTCTTCATCTTTTTCTAAATACTCAACATCAATTTGACCAAATTGTTGGCCTGATAAATACCTGAATTCTGTGTTTAATTGGGTTCCGCGTTTTGACATGTAATATGGAGTGATTGTGGCATCCATATTTTCGGCAATATTCCAGTAGTAAGGAACGCCAATTTGAGCGCCCTTATTACTTGATGAAGAGATAACTGGATATAAAAAGCCGGTTTTACGTTCATCGGTAAGGGGGAAATTAAAGTAAGGCAGATAAAAAATAGGTACGTCTTTTACTTTAAAAATCGTATTCCAAGCTTCACCTTCATTATCTTCAGTAGATAAATTAATTTCACTTGCTGATATTTGCCAAGCGGGTACAGGCTCAATACACGTTGTAAAGCTTGAGTCTATTAAACTGGCACCTTGCTCGCTTATTTTTAATTCACCAGCTGCGCCTCTTCCGGTTGACTCGTGCAATTGATAACGGGAATTTGTTAATACCATTTTTTTATCTAGAGAACTTGCCTCTAGACCGTCGGCATCAATAGTCATTGAGCTATCTTGAAAACGGGTATTACCGATCGCCGATATTTTACCACTTACTCGATCAACCAGTATTGTGTCAGAGGCTATTTTCTTATCACCAGCGGCTAATTTCACTCCACCAGAGAAACGGGTTGACTGGTTTTTTTCAACATATGATTTTTTTGACTCTATTAATATCGATTGTTCTTCGAGTACCGTTGGATTTTCTAAAGTAATAGGATCTGGAACAGGAATAGGGCACTTAACTATCAATGGTTGAGTGCCATCTTCGGCAGCAATAGCGAAGCTATTTACGCCTAAAAAAATGACAAAAAATAAACTACGGTTGTGTGGCATGCATAGTCCGGTAAATAAATGCTGCTGAGTTCTGTAAATATATTAAGACTAATAGAATTTTTACAGATTTCTAATTATTATTGCAATACAGCGGTATTATACCAATCCGTATTAATCTTTAGTTTAACATAGCTTTAGATAATAATTTTAGTAATAATTCAACAATTTATATTTTAGTTTTTGGGTTAGGGCGTTTTAACCTTTCCCGTTCATTTTTGCAGCCGGGGTTTTGTTATTTTTACAAGACAATTATGGTGACGTGTAGTAGTCTACATAAACTGTAATTAACGCAGTAAAAATGACAAAAAAATGCTGCCCAAAGGGTTCGACTAAACACACCTTGAACTGCGTTGATTGTCATTTACATACGACTGCATGGACGCAGGAGATAGTGCGACTCAGGAGACAAAGCCGAGCACTACTATGCTACATTCCAATCGCCTTGTTCAAGATGAGTTTCGTTTGAACAAAACTTGAACTTGAAAGGTCAACACGCCCTAAAGTATATTGTAATTAATTCTAGTTTATTCACCTCAAATGTGGAGTGTTTTTGTTGTCAGCTCTAACTCGTAAGCAAAAATTTGAAACCTGGTTAGCTCATAGTTTCCCAAACGAACAGATCAACATTATCCCTTTGTCAGGAGATGCTGGTTTTAGAGTTTATTATCGTTTAATTTTGGCTGAAACAAGCTATATCGTTGTCGATGCGCCACCAGAAAAATTAAACAATTTAGCATTTGTAAGTTTAGCGCACTGTTTTCGAGCTTCTGGTTTAGTCGTTCCTGAAATTATTCATTATGATGAAATCAATGGCTTTATGTGTTTATCTGATTTTGGCGATACGTTATTAAGTGAGAAACTTAACAAGTCGACAATAACCGCACTATATGAAAAAGCGATAAAGCTGTTACCAAAAATTCAACAAACTTCAGCGCAAGAACAGTGGCCGCTGCCAATTTATGATGCACCATTTTTACAATTGGAAATGGAAATCTTTAGTGAGTGGTTAGTAATAAAACACTTAAATATCACCTTAACCAGTGATGAAGAAAAACAACTACGACAATGCTTTAATTTATTAACAGCAAGTGCGCTCGAACAACCGCAAGTAACAGTACATCGGGATTTTCACAGCCGTAATTTAATGTTAATTGATAATGATGATATTGCGGTAATAGATTTCCAAGATGCTGTTACAGGACCAACTACCTATGACTTGGTTTCATTACTTAGAGATTGCTATGTGCGTTGGGATGATGAATTAATTGAACCACACATTCGTACTTATTATTTGAATAATAAAATCGAAGTGAGCTATCAGCAATTTAAACGTTGGTTCGACCTTATGGGACTACAGCGACATATAAAAGCGAGTGGCATCTTTGCTCGTTTGTATCATCGTGATAATAAACCTGGATACTTGCAAGATATTCCGTTGACGTTGTCATATATAATAGACATTGCGGCAAGGTATCCGGAGTTAACCTTTTTAAGTGATTTAGTGCAAAGTAAAATAATGCCCAGTGTTACTAAACTTTCCTATCAGCCAGAGGTTAAAATATGAAGGCAATGATATTAGCTGCAGGGCGAGGGGAAAGGATGAAACCTCTCACCGATGATTGCCCAAAGCCGTTATTAAAAGTGGCAGGGATCCCATTAATAGAACATCATTTAAATAACTTAAAAGCTGCTGGAATAACAGATATTGTTATAAACCATGCCTGGCTTGGGGAAAAGATAGAAAAGTACTTTGGCAACGGTCAAGAATTTGGTGTTTCTATTCAATACAGCGCCGAACGTGAAGGTGCATTAGAAACTGCAGGCGGGATTGTGAAAGCATTGCCGCTGTTAGGAAGTAAACCTTTTTTAATCGTTAATGGTGATATTTATTGTCAGTATCCATTTGAAAAAATCCCTTCATTAAAAGAGGGGGAGCTTGCTCATTTAATTTTGGTCAAAAATCCTGAGCATAATCCCAAAGGGGATTTTGCCTTTAACAATGACAAGTTAAAGTGGGGCGAAGAATTTAACAATAAATACACATATTCCGGTATTGGACTTTATCAACCTAAATTATTTACTCATTTGAAGATTGAAAAAGCGCCATTAGCACCCATCTTAATTGCTGCGATGAAAAATGATAATATCAGCGGTAGTTTATATTCTGGTTTGTGGAGTGATATTGGTACTCCACAGCGGTTAGCGCAAATAAATAAATTAGTAATGGAAAAGTAATATGCGAATTTGGGGTAAAGTATTTGGTTTTGCGCTTGGGTTTATGGCTGGTCGAATAATTGGAGCAATTATTGGATTATGGCTGGGACATAAGTTTGACCAAGGCATGGGCATGGACTTTAATGCCTTCAATAAGCAAAATGATAGTGACCGTCAAAATGCCTTTTTTAAGGCTACTTTTTCAGTAATGGGGCATATTACTAAAGCAAGTGGCCGTGTCACCGAAGATGAAATCGCCTTCGCCAGTGGCGCGATGAAGCGTTGGGGACTAAATCAAGATACCACCACAATAGCCCAGCAAGCATTTAATGAAGGCAAACAGGAATTTTTTGACTTAGAAAAGCAACTAAGGCAATTGAAAAGCTCTTGTTTTGGTCGCCATGATTTATTGCAGATGTTTATTGAAATTCAAATTCAAGCGGCATTTGCTGACGGCGAATTACATCCTAAAGAGCGACAAATTCTTCATAAAATAGCGAGAAGTTTAGGCATTTCAGCGCGAGAGTTGGACTTTTTGTTAGATAGAATTGTTGCTGGTGAACAGTTCCATCAAGGCGGAAGTCAAACCCCTGCGCAAGCAAAAAATCAACTGCAAAATGCTTATAAGATACTTGGCGTAACGGCCAATACAGAGCATAAAGAAGTGAAGAAAGCCTATCGTAAATTAATGTCTCAACATCACCCAGATAAACTTGTTGCTAAAGGTTTACCGCCCGAGTTGATGGAAGATGCCAAGCAAAAAGCACAGGATATTCAAGCTGCATATGAGTTAATTACAGCACAAAAATAACTTGTAAGAAAAAGGGGGGAGCCCCCTTTTATTTGTTTAATCGTAAAACTTAGGATCAGCTTTATTGGGGCGTGTTTTAAATCTACGATGCAGCCACATGTACTGATCTGGCTCGCGCAAAATAGCCTGCTCAACCAGTTTGTTAATTCTGATAATGTCCTGTTCATCATCGCCGCTTGGAAAGTTTTCCAAAGCCGGTAAAAACTCAAGAATATAGCCACTATCATCGGGTAAGCGCCTTGGTATCAGCATCAATGTTTTAACATTCTTAACCTTAGCAAACAACATCGTACCAAACGTCGATGCGGTATGTTCTACATTGAAGAAAGGCACAAAAATAGAACGTTTACGGCCATAGTCTTGGTCTGGCAAATATACACATGTTTCTTTTGAACGAAGGGCTTTTATCATGCCTTTAACGTCGGTTTTATCAATCATGTATTTGTTTGAGCGTGAACGTCCACTATGTTGGAAGTACTCCATTAATGCATTATGGTTTGGTCGATAAAAAGCTACTGTTGGATGTACATGACCAGTTGCACGGCCAGAGAATTCTAAGCTCAGATAATGCAGCGTGAGCAATAAAATACCGCTGCCATCAGATTTTGCTTGTTCTAAGTGTTCTAAACCCGACACATTAATTTTGCGCTTAACTCGCCAGTCTGGCCACCACCAGCCCATGCCTGTTTCAAACAAACCGATGCCAGTATTTTCAAAGTTCTTTTTAAGCATTACTTGGCGTTCTTGTTCAGAAAGTTCGGGAAAGCAAACTTCAATATTCTTTTTGGCAACCTTTAAGCGGGAACCGCCAATTTTCATCATTAACCGACCAACGATACGACCCATTAATAGTTGGACTTTATAAGGCAACCATGAAATAGCGTATAAAATAATAACAGCAAGCCAAGTTAGCCAATATTTTGGCAATAGGAAGCTAAGCTTAAATTTTTCTTGTATAACTTTGTTTTTGCTCAAGGATTCATCAACTCATTGAAAAGCTTATGTTACACTATACTCAATAACACAAATAATTGCCTGTTAAGGTCCAAGTTGAAGTATTGAATTAGTGTTTAATGTATTCAGCTATTATATCCATTTTGGAAACCAGTATGAAAGTAGATATCCCAAATTTTAATAAAGCCAGAGTTCTCGTTGTTGGTGATGTTATGTTAGACCGTTATTGGTCTGGTCCTACGGGAAGAATTTCACCGGAAGCACCAGTACCTGTGGTTAAAATTAATAATCATGAAGATAGACCCGGCGGTGCAGCCAACGTAGCATTAAATATTGCCAGTTTGGGTGGGCAAGTGACGCTTTCAGGCCTTACTGGTGAAGATGATGTGGCCGATAATTTAGATACCAATTTGTCTGCGATGGATGTTATTTGTAAATTTTCACGCAGTGTTGATGTGCCAACTATTACAAAGTTGAGAGTCTTAAGTCGTAATCAACAGTTACTGCGTTTAGATTTTGAAGAATCACTGCATCATTTAGACAAAACTGAACTTAATAATTTAGTTGAACAAAACCTTCGTCAACACCACCTTTTATTATTGTCTGATTACGATAAAGGTACGTTATCTAACGTAAGTGAATTAATCGCCCTGGCCAAGAAAAACAATATTCCCGTACTAGTCGATCCAAAGGGCTCTGACTTTACAAAATACAGAGGTGCAACATTAATTACGCCAAACCTATCTGAATTTGAAGGGGTTGTAGGACCGTGTAAAGATGAGGCTGAATTAGTCGCAAAAGGGCAACAACTGTTAATTGACCTAGATTTACAAGCATTATTGGTAACCCGTTCTGAACATGGTATGACCTTAATTAGAGCAAATGAAGAAGAATTGCATTTACCTACCCAAGCTCAAGAAGTTTATGATGTTACTGGTGCAGGAGATACCGTTATCGCAACATTAGCCTTGGCTATTGCTGCGGGTTCATCTTTCTGTGAAGCTAGCGCGTTAGCCAATATTGCTGCAGGTGTGGTTGTCGGTAAAATTGGTACATCTACTGTCAGTGAAGTTGAGATCGCTCAAGCCATTTCATCTGGACAAGAAAGTGGCTCAGGTGTGGTAAGTGAAGAGCAATTAAAAATTATGATCGCTCAAGCCAAACAACGTGGTGAGAAGGTAGTTATGACCAATGGTTGTTTTGATATTTTACATGCCGGTCATGTTTCTTATTTAAGCCATGCAGGTAAATTAGGTGATCGATTAATTGTCGCTGTTAATGATGATGACTCGGTTAAACGCTTGAAAGGAAGTGGCCGACCGGTAAATCCTATGGATAGACGTATGGCGGTATTAGCCGGCCTAGGAGCTGTTGATTGGGTGGTAAGTTTTTCTGAAGATACACCACAACGTTTGATTGCCAACTTATTACCAAATACCTTAGTTAAAGGTGGAGATTATAAAGTTGAAGATATTGCTGGTGGCAAAGAAGTCATAGCAGCAGGCGGTGAAGTGCAAGTGCTTAACTTTGAAGAAGGTATTTCTACAACTGAAATTATCAACACTATTCGTTTAGAAGACTAGTCGAGACACGAGTCTGGCCCTGAATTAGGAACTTAGTGCCATCCATGGCAAGTAGGCATTCCTTCTTCCTTGAAGTGAGCCGACTTTGATGCCATCCATGGCAAGTAGGCATTCCTTCTTCCTTGAAGTGAGCCGACTTTGATGCCATCCATGGCAAGTAGGCATTCCTTCTTCCTTGAAGTAAAAAGGCGACCATTTGGTCGCCTTTATTATATCTACAGTATTTAAGATTAATTTACTTCAGATAAACCTTGGTTTATTGCAGCAATATCCTGTTCTGAAATAGTACCTGCAGCTTCTTTCAAACGTAGCATGTTGGTAATGTATTGGTAACGAGTCGTAGATAGATTACGTTTAGCGTTATACAAGTTACGTGTACTTTCTAACACATCAACAATAGTACGAGTACCAACTTCAAAACCTGCTTCTGTTGCTTTTAACGCACTTTCAGCTGAAATTACCGATTGCTCAAAGGCTTTAACACCTGAGATTGTGGCAACGATAGTATTGTATGAATTACGAGATTCACGCACGATACCACGGTAAGTAATTTGCATATCTTGGCTAGCAGCAACATAGTTATGTTGGGCAGCTCGAACTTTTGAGCTGGTGTTGCCACCAGAATAAATTGGTACGTTTAATTGAATACCAATTGATTGATCATCTTGCTCATAAGATGTTAATGCTGAGTAATCATCATCAACATCACTTTGGCCAATGCTACCAGTCAAGCTAAGAGTCGGTAAGTGACCGGCACTTTCAATATCAATGGCTTCTTTCGATATATCCATGCTGATTTTTTGTGAAATCAACTGTAAATTTTTCGCTTCTGCCATTTTTTGCCAATCATTAGCACTACTTGGAGAAGGCATTACGGCACTAAAACGTTCAGTGTTTAATACGTTTAAATCTCTTGGGTAAGCACCGGTTATTTCGCGAAGAATTTCCTCAGAGGTATAAACCGCGTTTTGTGCGCGAATTTCTTCGGCAATTGAGTTATCAAATTGAGCCTGAGCTTCATGAACGTCTGTAATTGCTGTTAAACCAACAGAGAAACGTTGTTTAGTTTGTTCTAATTGACGTTCAATTGCTTTTTTCTCTGCTTGGGCGAAATCTAATCCGTCATAGGCAGCTAGAACATTAAAGTAGGCTTCAGTAACGCGAGTGATCATTTGTTGTTTAACAAATTGATAATTAATATCACTTTGGTGCGCACGTTTTTTCGCTGTGTCTAAACCTAACCAGCTATTGTGATGGTATAACTGCATATTCAAATTTAATGCAATACGAGTTGTTTCACTGTCTTGTACTGTATTGCCTTCGATTTCAACTTCTTGAGTACCGAAAGATGCAATAGCATTTAATTGAGGCATTAATACTGAACGAGACTGTTCAATCGTTTCTTGAGCCGATTTAAACTGAGCTTCAGCTCTTAAAACTGTAGGATCATTTTGTAGTGCTAACTGGTATATTTCTTGTAAATCTTGTGCGGCTACTATTGAACTAGAGCTAGCTAACACAACACCAATAAATAAAGAGTTAAATTTGTTTGTCATGAGTTTCTTTTCCATTATTTACACAAACTGCCTTATATTTGCTAGTTAGTGTAGCGTTTTTTAATGCTATGCTGAACAATAATAAATCAATTCAACCTGAATAAAGTGTAACAGAATTTTTTTTGTAACACATTGTTATAGCTAAAAAGTATTACAACATATGACAAAGAGTAACACTATTAAACAATATTGTTCTGGCGATGTCACCGTAATGGCACGCGATATTAAGTACCATGGGTTTTTTCGTATTGATCAATATCAAATTAAACATAGATTATTTAATGGACAATGGAGCGGGTTAATTTCACGTGAAATATTTGAACGTGGTGATGCTGTGGTGTTAATTCCCTACGATCCTGTTAACAAAAATGTATTGTTAATTGAACAGTTTCGCCCTGGTGCTGTTCGAACAGAATCATGTCCTTGGTGTTTTGAGTTTATTGCCGGTATGTTTGGCGAGAATGAGCGCCCAATAGATGTGGCAATTAGAGAGGCAGAAGAAGAAGCCAATCTGATTGTTAATGAGCATCAAATACGACATGTAATGAATTATTTATCCAGCCCAGGTGGAACAAGTGAGAAGTTATATATGTACGTCGCGTTAATGGACCTCTCTAAAGTCGTTAATGGTTGCGTTTCAGGCCTTGATGAAGAGAATGAGGATATAAAGTCGCACTTAATGGAGTTAGATAGCGCCATTAATTTGTTAAATGATGGTAAGATCAATAATGCATCAACAATTATTGGCTTACAGTGGTTGGCATTGAATCATACAGAACTGGTCTAAATATTAATTAATATTGGAATATAAATTAAAATGGCAAAATATCGCCCAAGCTTGAAAGGGCTTGATCAATCATTTGAAAAAAACTATATGCTGATAACCCGTTTACTCGGGGATATGGATATTGAGGGTGATGAGCGATATTTTTTTATTACCGATGTACTGGAATATAAAATAGCGATAACCGAGAAAACTAAATACACTCATGTGGTTGAGTTTAAACAACTGGTCAGTCAAACAGAATCATTAGCGAGTAAAGTACATTTACCTAAGCCAAGTATGACAATTCGTATTTATCACGATGCGCGTTTAGCCGAAGTAATAGAAAGCCAATACATAAAGCAAATTAAACCTAGATATGATTACCCTAATCAGGAAATGCATTTACCTGATGAAAAACAGCAAACTCAGCATTTTCTTACTGAATGGCTGCACCTTTGTTTAACAGAAGGTAAAGCAAACATACACCTTGATATCAAATAGTATATAAAGCCTAACATAACGATGAATTCTATAACTATCGCTCAATTTTCAGATTGCCATTTGTTTTCGACTAAAGGTGGTATGCATTATGGTCATAATGTTTTCACCAACCTTACAAGCGTACTTTCTGAACTCGCTAGTATGAAAGACTTAGATGCCGCTGTATTCACTGGTGACTTAACTCAAGATCATAGTGATGAATCGTATCAACTGTTTAATCAAGTAATTATTGACAGCAACCTGAGTTGCCCGATTTATTGGTTAGCGGGAAATCATGATGACACTTTGTTGCTAAGCAAACACTTAACAGCAATGAATATTCAAGCGGACAAAGATATAACAATGAATGATTGGCGTTTGTTATTAATCGACTCTAAAAGTGACACGCCTGCAGGTTTGGTCAACGAAAAACAACAAGGGAGAATTCGAAGTAAAACTAAGGATATTGAAAACACCTTAATCTTTATGCATCATCACGCCATTGATGTTGGTTATTTTATTGATAAACATGGCCTGAAAAACCAACAAGAATTTTGGATGGCGGTCGATCATAATAAAACGATAAAAGCCATTTGTTGTGGACATATACATCAAGGGTTAAATATCGTAGCAAACGAGCAATATTCAGTGCCACTATATACATGCCCGGCTACTTCAATACAATTTGACCCACAAGCTGATACTGTTTCAGCATTGAACAGCGGCCCAGGGTATCGTTTGCTGGAGTTGTTTAGCGACGGCACTATAAAAACGTCGATTAATCATTTACCACAATAAACCGTTAGCAGAATAATTAATGAAACAAAAAATATTGGTGATTCATGGTTTTAACAGTTCACCACAATCACTAAAAGCTCAAATAACCAAGCAATATATCCAACAAAACTTCCCGAGTGTCGAAGTGATTTGTCCGCAGTTGTTATCAAATCCTAATGCCGCTATAGAGCAATTAAGCAATATTATTGACAGTGATAATCAATGTCGGTGGTTTTTAACCGGTTCATCACTTGGTGGCTACTTTGCCACCTATTTGGCTGATAAATATAATTTAAAAGCGGCATTGATAAACCCGGCAGTAAAGCCTTATGAATTATTAGACGATATTCTTGGTGAACAAACCAACCCATATACCAATGAAGTGTATCAAGTCACTCTTGAGCACATGCACCATTTAAAGACCTTTGAAATTGATAAAATAAACGCAAAAAATCTTTTAGTTATGGTACAAACAGGTGATGAAGTGTTAGATTATCAACAAGCAGTTAATAAATACCAACAAAGCCAGCTTTGTGTGCAGCAAGGTGGTGATCATAGCTTTATTAATTTTGACAAAATGCTGCCAGATATTGTTAATTTTTTTCAGTTAAATAAAACCATTAGCAATTGAAATTAATTCAATAATATAATTAATATCTAAACCGTTCAGTTAACTTGATTCAACGGGTTAACTGAAGTAAAAATATAAACAGTGTTATCGATAATAAAATAACTAGAAGAATCCATGACTGATCAATATAACTCCGAATCCATTGAAGTCTTAAGTGGCTTAGACCCAGTACGTCGCCGACCGGGCATGTACACTGATACCATTCGCCCTAACCATCTTGGCCAAGAGGTGATCGATAACTCAGTCGATGAAGCATTAGCCGGCCATGCACAAAATATTCAAGTGATATTACATGAAGATCAATCATTAGAAGTTATTGATGATGGTCGTGGTATGCCAACTGATATACATCCAGAAGAAGGTGTCCCAGGCGTTGAATTAATATTTTGCCGATTACACGCCGGTGGTAAATTTTCTGGTGATAACTATCAATTTTCTGGTGGTCTCCATGGTGTTGGTATTTCGGTTGTTAATGCATTATCCAATCGTGTTGAAGTAACAGTTAAGCGTAATCAACAAGTATTTGAGATGGCATTTGAGCATGGCGAAAAAGTTTCAGATCTAACGGTTGTAGGTGAGGTTGGCAAACGTAATACAGGAACTAGAGTCCGTTTTTGGCCGGATGCTAGCTATTTTGATTCGCATAAATTCTCAGTTTCTAAACTTATTCATATTTTAAAAGCAAAAGCGGTACTTTGTCCCGGCTTAAATATAAAGTTTAATGACAAGGTTTCTAATACTAAACACCAGTGGTGTTACCAAAACGGTTTACAAGATTACTTAGTTGAAGCGCTTAAGGGGTATGTGAGCTTACCGGAAGTACCATTCATTGGTTCGTTCACGTCACAACATGAAGCTGTAGACTGGGCTGTGTGTTGGTTGCCAGAAGGTGGTGAAAGCGTTGGTGAGAGTTATGTAAACTTAATACCGACAATCCAAGGCGGTACTCATGTAAATGGTTTACGTCAAGGTCTGCTCGATTCAATGCGCGAGTTTTGTGAGTTCAGAAATTTAATCCCGCGCGGCCTTAAATTAACACCGGATGATATCTGGGACAAATGTTCGTATATTCTTTCGGTTAAAATTCAAGACCCGCAATTTGCTGGACAAACTAAAGAACGTTTATCATCACGTCAATGTGCTGCCTTTGTATCAGGTGTGGTAAAAGACTCATTTAGTTTATGGCTAAATGAACATACTGAAATTGCTGAAGCGCTTGCCGAATTTTGTATCTCTAACGCGCAACGTCGATTGCGAGCGAGTAAAAAGGTCGTTCGTAAAAAGGTAACACAAGGCCCAGCATTGCCAGGGAAATTAACCGACTGTGGTTCTGGCGAACCGGAGCGAACAGAATTGTTTTTAGTAGAGGGTGACTCTGCGGGTGGTAGTGCTAAACAAGCTCGCGACAGAGACTTTCAAGCAATTATGCCTTTACGCGGTAAAATTCTTAACTCATGGGAAGTTGAATCAGGGCAAATTTTAGCCTCACAAGAAATTCACGATATTTCTGTTGCGTTAGGAATTGATCCTGACTCTGAAGATTTATCAACACTAAGATATGGCAAAATTTGTATATTAGCTGATGCCGATTCGGATGGGTTACATATTGCCACATTACTTTGTGCACTATTCACTCAACACTTTTTACCATTAGTACAAGCTGGCCATGTATTCGTTGCTATGCCGCCCTTATATCGGATTGATATTGGCAAGGAAGTTTACTATGCCTTAGATGAGCAAGAAAAAGATGGCGTGCTTGACCGAATAGAAGCTGAGAAAAAGCGCGGTAAAGTTAATGTGCAGCGCTTTAAAGGATTAGGTGAAATGAACCCTCTGCAACTTCGTGAAACCACAATGGATCCTAACACCCGTCGCCTAGTACAACTTACGGTTGACGATTTTGATGTGACTATGGAGATAATGGATATGTTGTTATCTAAAAAACGCTCTGGTGATCGCAAAGAATGGCTGCAAGATAAGGGGAATTTGGTCGATTTTGACTAATTAATCAAAACTTTAGCTTTTAACTATACCTAGGTAACCCCCGAATTACCTAGGTTCTATCCTCATACATTTCATTAATTACATTTTTCATACAAATAAATACTATTCACATACAGACAACATAAAATTAACAACTATACTTTATAACAAGTCTAGTTATTTCAGTGAGTTAGTTTTTTGTTTCACTGTAAACTTTTAGCAAATATTATAAAGTAACAATAAAAAAGGTAATGTTGATGAAAAAATTAATTGTACTACTCGCTACTGTCGTTTTATCCGCTTGTTCTGCTACAGGGGATACCCCAGGCGAACAAAAAGCCGCAATTGCTGCGATGAATAACCAAGTTATCGCTGATGTCGAAAAAGCCAGTCCCGGTGCTATGAACCATATTAAGTCGGCGCCCGGTTATGCAACGTTTAGTAATGCTCAAATCAATCTTATTTTTGTTGCTGCTGGTGGCGGCTACGGTGTTGTAAACAATAATCAAACTGGCGCTAAAACATACATGGATATGTATGAAGGCGGTATTGGTTTTGGTTTAGGTGCTAAAGATTTTAGGGCTGTTTTCGTATTTAATACAGCTAAATCAATGAACATGTTTGTTGAAGAAGGTTGGGCGTTTGGCGCTGAAGCCGATGCTGCGGCAAAAGCTGATGAAAAAGGTGGTGAAGTCGGTGGTGGTGTTACCATTGGTGACATTACAGTATATCAGTTAACCGAAACTGGCTTAGCAATACAAGCAACCGTTAAAGGCACTAAATACGTCAAGAATGAAGAATTAAATTAATTTCATCTGCTGTTTACTGTTGTAAGCTGCCAAAAAAATTGGCAGCTTTTTGGGCATTAAACTAAACAAAATTGATTAATAAAAAATATTAATGATGAAACATATTATATTAACTCTGTTATTCGCTTTATTTTCTTGCACAAGCTCAAGTCCTCCCGCTGGACATCAACGTGCAGAGATCCTAAAAATACGTGATTTAACAATTGATCAAATTGATAAGCATGAACCAGAGTTAACTTATCAATTAAAGTCTGCTTCAGGTTATGCCATATTTTCGAATCAAAAAAATAAAAAAATCAAATTGCCCGAAGGGATTGGGATTGGTGTTATCCATAATAATGTAAATGGATCGAATTATTATTTGCTTGCTGATACTGAATTAGTAAAGAGTCCGAACAGTCGATTTATTGTATTGTTTTTAAATGACACCGAAGTGCAAAGCTTTATCAGTTATGCCAAGGTCATTAATGATAAGACATTGATGTCTTCACACCCAAAAATAGATTTAAGTGCAAGAGCCATCAAAATCTATCAAGTTGATATTGATGGCAAAGCTGCGTTAATCACTGTTGACAGTGCTAGATTTTGGCAAAGTGACAGATTAAATTAGTCACCCTTCCTTTATTGGTTACATTTAAAAAACATAATGCTAACAAATCTATCGATCTTAACGTTTCAATAAAATTTATAATTGCCTTATACATTTAGGATAAAAACACTCAAAGAAACAAGGCGTTTATATGAAAACATTTTTTGCACTACTCGTTGCTTTTGTCGTTTCCGGCTGTTCATCTGTTGGTGATACAAGGTATGCAATGGCGAACAATCATATGAATCAAATTAGTAATATTGAAGAGATTAGTCCTGGAGCTCTAACTGAAATTAATGAAGCGCCTGGTTTTGCGGTATTTAGTACTGCAGAGGTAAATTTGCTGGTTGTCTCTACCGGAACAGGCCATGGCGCTGTTTATAATAATGAAACCGGTGAAAGAACATATATGGACGTATTTGAGAGTGGTGTAGGTGTAGGAATTGGTGGTAAAGATGTGAATACGATTTTGGTATTTAACACTATGGAGTCGCTAGAAAAATTTACTGAAGAGGGCTGGATTTTTGATAATGAGCTTGATGCAAGCGGTAATGGTTCTGTTGTAAATGGTGAACAAATTGGCGATATTACTTTGTATCAATCGACTAAAACCGGTGTAAATCTACACGCCATGTTAAAAGGTACTCGCTTCTCCAAAAGTGAAGATTTGAATTAACATTGACAGTTATAAAAGAAGCCGGAGATATTTAAAATGTCTCCGGCTTTTTTAATTCATGGATGAATTAACTTAGAATTACCATGGAGGGTATAAATTCTGTTACATCAGGGAGGATGGAATGTCGACTTGCCATGGATGGCAATAAAGTCGACTCAATTCATGGAAGAAGGAATGCAAATCGCCATGGACCGCTCTATCACATCCTCGGCAATTGCTCCCTGCATTGCTCTAATATACAACATCCATATTGAAAATGTGATCACGGCATATACAACCTCCATGTTGAAAACGGCAATAAAGTCGACTCTATTCATGGATGAATTAACTTAGAATTACCATGGAGGGTATAAATTCTGTTACTCATGGAAGAAGTAATGTAAATCGCCATGGCTGCAAATGGATTTATGTGTACAATATCATTAAGTACATACATTTATAGGCTGAAAATGAGCAATCAAGCTGACAAAACCCTCTGTCATATATCTATTGGTACAAATCAATTAGAACTAGCGGTAGCATTTTATGATGCATTACTACCTACATTAAATATCAATCGAGTAGTTGAACATGAACAAGCCGTTGCTTATGGTAAAAACGGCTACCCTACCTTCTGGGTTCAAATACCCTTTGATCAACAGAAGGCCTCTGTTGGAAATGGTTCACACATTGGCTTTATGGCTACCAGCAAAGCACAAGTGCAACAGTTTTATCAATTAGCCTTAGAGCTTGGCGCAACTTGTAATGGTAAACCCGGACCTAGGAGCGAATACGGTGAACCGTATTATGGGTGTTTTGTAATAGACCTTGACGGCCATAAAATAGAGGCGAGTTTCTGGGATGTTGAGCTTGCAGATAAAATATACGGTAAAAAATAGCTGAATCTAGAAATTTATCCATAATTTCTATTTTGTGAATGAGTAAATTGAGATAAAGTAGTTATATACCAAATTGACTGAATATTTGCTCATTTTGAAAGGTAAAAAATAACTACTTAGTAAAATTGATGCCTTGTATTTATCCCTTTTTCCTTATGAAAAAGTAGAACACATACATAATCAAATTTGTATAAATTAAAATAATAACAAACTTACTAGCAGTGCAATGAAAACATTGCCGACTATAGGGAACACTATTCGTTATGTCTGATGCAATCGAATTAAGTTTAGATGGGATCGAACAGCTCCCACTTAGACGATTTACTGAAGATGCCTACCTAAACTATTCTATGTACGTGATCATGGATCGCGCCTTGCCACATATTGGTGATGGCTTGAAACCTGTACAACGACGTATCATTTATGCAATGAGCGAACTTGGCTTACATGCCGGGGCTAAATATAAAAAATCTGCTCGTACCGTTGGTGATGTATTAGGTAAGTTTCATCCGCATGGCGATTCAGCCTGTTATGAAGCCATGGTATTAATGGCACAACCGTTTTCGTATCGTTATCCATTAGTTGATGGCCAAGGAAACTGGGGTGCGCCAGACGATCCTAAGTCGTTTGCTGCAATGCGTTATACCGAATCTAAACTATCTAAGTTTAGTGAGCTTCTCTTATCAGAATTAGGTCAAGGGACAGTTGACTGGGCGCCGAACTTTGATGGTACGATGAAAGAGCCAAAAACTCTGCCTGCTCGACTCCCTCATATTATGCTTAATGGTATTACCGGTATTGCTGTAGGTATGGCTACCGATATTCCACCACATAATGCTCGAGAAATGGCTAATGCTTGTGTACATTTAATTGAGCAACCCAAAGCCGAGTTAACTGACTTGCTTGAACATGTTCAGGGGCCTGATTATCCGACCGATGCTGAAATTATCACGCCGAGAAATGATATTGAAAAAATATATCAAACTGGTCGTGGCAGCATTAAGATGCGTGCAGTTTATGATATTGAACAAGGTGATGTTGTAATTACAGCATTGCCGCACCAAGCATCTGGTGGAAAAATATTAGAGCAAATAGCAGCACAAATGACTGCGAAAAAGCTGCCTATGGTAGTCGACTTACGCGATGAGTCAGATCATGAAAACCCAACACGTTTAGTCATAGTACCTCGTTCAAACCGTGTTGATATTGAACAATTGATGCAGCATCTGTTTGCCACAACGGATCTAGAGAAAAACTATCGTGTTAACTTAAACATGATTGGTTTGGATAACCGTCCGGCGGTTAAAAATTTAAAACAAATATTAGCTGAATGGATAGAGTATCGCCGAGAGACTATTCGTAGAAGATTGCAGTATCGCTTGGATAAAGTCTTGGCGCGTTTGCATATTTTAGATGGCTTATTGGTTGCCTATTTAAATATTGATGAAGTGATAGCGATTATCCGTGAGTATGATGATCCTAAAGCTGAATTAATGAGCCGTTTTTCGTTAAGTAAAACGCAAGCTGAAGCAATTTTAGAAATAAAGTTACGTCAATTAGCGAAACTTGAAGAAATAAAAATTCGTGCAGAGCAAGATGAACTCGCTGCAGAGCGTGATTCATTAGAGCTAACCTTAGGCTCAAAAGCGCGTATGAACACGTTAATGAAAAAAGAAATTTTAGCTGCCGCGAAAGATTATGGCGATGATCGTCGTTCTAAACTTATAGAACGAGGCGAAGCTAAAGCATTAAATGAAAAAGACTTAATGCCATCAGAGCCAGTCACGGTCGTAGTGTCTGAAAAAGGTTGGGCAAGGGCCGCTAAAGGTCATGATATTGATGCCGTAGGTTTAAGTTATAAAGCCGGTGATGAATATTTATGTTCAGCAAAAGGTCGCAGTAACAGCCCGGCGGTGTTTATCGATTCTAGTGGTAGGGCATTTGCAACTGACGCGCATACCTTACCTTCAGCGAGGAGCCAAGGAGAGCCATTGACCGGACGCTTTAACCTAGCTGCTGGTGAAACGTTCCAACAAGTTGTGATGGCGAGTGACGAGCAGAAATATCTATTAGCATCTGACAGTGGTTACGGCTTTATCGGTAAATTTGCTGATATGGTATCTCGTAATAAAAACGGGAAAGCGTTGTTGAGTTTACCACAAGGTGCTCAAGTTTTAGCTCCTCAAGAAGTCAACGATATTGACAACCAATTATGTCTGGCAATTACCACTGAAGGTAGGATGCTGTTATTCCCGTTAAAAGATTTACCTCAATTAAGTAAAGGTAAGGGCAATAAAATTATTGGTATTCCAACTGCACGAGCAAAAGCTAGAGAAGAGTATGTCACAATTTTAAGTATTATCGGTACTGATGAACCAATAACGCTCTTTGCAGGCAAGCGTAAATTAACGCTTAAACCGAGCGATCTTGAGCACTATAGAGGTGAACGAGGACGTAGAGGTAATAAACTTCCTCGAGGGCTGCAACGCGTTGAAAGAATTACAGTAGGCAATGAGCCCGATTCTTAATAACAATTTATAATTTACAACGACAATAACCCTGGAATTTATTCCGGGGTTATTTACTTCAGGGATGACCATTTTGATCACATCCTTGTGAAAATGGCATATGTTACTCCCTGTAAAAAAAGGAATGGCAGCTAAACATGGATGGCATGAAGTTGATTCACTTCAGGGATGACCATTTTGATCACATCCTTGTGAAAATGGCATATATTACTCCCTGTAAAAAAAGGAATACCAGCTAAACATGGACCGCTCATTCACATCCATGTGATCACGGCATTCATTACATCCTGTAAATCATGTTATGAAATTGATTCACTTAAATGAAAACCGCCGTGGACCGCGCTCTAATACATCGTTGTTTACTCGACCTATATCACATAGTGCGAATCATCGCTTTAACTTTGTGATTACTTTGAATATCGCAGTATTTAGTAATTGTGTGTATAATTGCGCCCTTATTCCTGATTTATCGTTTTTTATGAGGCACATCGTGTTAGCAGCTGTTCGTATTTTTTTAGTAACCATTGCACTATTAGTGATTTGTATTGTTTCAATTTTTATGTGTATGTTGGTACCTACTAACCGTAATAAGGCTCATTATACAGCTAAGTTTGTTGGCGCATTAGCCAAATTGTTTGGTATTGATGTAGAGATCAGAATGCCAAAAGAAATCGAAGAGTTAGGCCCAGTTGTTTATGTTGCCAATCATCAAAATAGTTATGATATTTTCACTGTAAGTGCAAGTTTACCTAAACGTACAGTCAGTGTTGGTAAAAAAAGCCTTAGGTTAATACCATTTTTTGGGCAAATGTATTGGTTTACCGGCAACATTTTACTTGATAGAAATAATCGTTCTAAGGCACATGGCACCATTACCGCTACCGCAGATAAAATAAAGCAACGAAAAATATCAGTTTGGCTTTTTCCTGAAGGCACGCGCAGCTATGGTAAAGGTTTATTACCATTTAAAACTGGAGCGTTTCATACTGCCAAACAAGCAGATGTGCCAGTAGTTCCTGTATGTGTTAGTAATACTCATGATATGGTTGATTTAAATCGTTGGGATAATGGCAAAATGATCATTGAATTTTTGGCACCTATCAATGTAAATGACGGCTCTCGTGAATCAATTCGTCACATTGCCAATAACACTCACGAAATAATGTTGGCTAAAATTACCGATATCAGTATTGAAGCAGGCAACGAATTAATTAATGCTGAAACAGCAAAAGCAGGATAGAGAAATGACAGAGCAAAGCGACGTAACATTAAATGAAGAAGAATTAAACGAACTACAAGAGTGGTACGCGCACACTGAAGCGTTGGTAAATGAATTACTCGAAGATGGCTCTAATGATGAAGCAATGCACACCATCGAACATCACTTTGCTAGTTCAAGTTTTGAAATACTTGAATCTGCTGCAATTGCTGCATTTAAACTGGGTTTAGAGGTTGAAGAACCTGAAGAGGCTGTCTTAGAAAATGGCGCTCGAGTATTTGCCTTTGATATTGTTACTGAACAATACCTTGATGAAGAAGATATCAAAATAGAAACGAAAGCGATGTTCGAGTTGGCAAAAAAATGTAATGTAGATTACGATGGTTGGGGAACCTATTTCGAAGAATAACTTGTAAAGGGTAAAGTGAGGTAAATATGCAATGGATATCTAATATTTTTCAACCACAGATATTAGCGTTATTAATCCCTGTTATTGCAATCATTGCAATCTTTGGTAATAAAGCGTTAAAAGCTCACCATGAACATTTAGAGCGTATGGAAAAAATACGCAATGGTATTGACCCTGATGCAGAATGATTAACCTTTACCCATAAAAAAAGCGCTATATAGCGCTTTTTTGATTCAGGGAATAATCAATGCAAATCACCATGGACGGTATTAGATTTGTAGATTCAGGGAATAATCAATGCAAATCACCATGGACCACTCCATCACATCCTCGGTAATTGCTCCCTGCATTACCCTAATATACAACGTCCATGTTGAAATGTGAGCGTGGCATATACAACTTCCACGTTGAAAACGGTATTAGATTTTTAAATTCAAGGATGAATTAACTTAGAATTACCATGGATGGATTAAATTCTGGTAGATTCTGTGTTAACCAACACTAAAAAGAATATTCTAAGCCGACAATTAGTAGTACATCGTTACTTTCTGGCAGCACGCCATTTTCATCTGGAATTGGATCTTCAACGCGATCAATTATCGCTTTTAATTCAATATCAAAATCTTTTACGACTTCAATATCTATTCCCGTTTCCAAATGATGAATAACAGAGCCTGACTCTTCACTAACGAACTTTGCATTGTAATCAAATACATATTCAATATCATCGGTGATATCTCGTTCATATTTGGTGCCGACAATTAACACTGGCGTGGTATCATCTTCTTTTTCGTTTTCTGCTACATGGTCAAAAGTTGTATATTGAACACTTGGACCTGCGTACACATCCCATTTTGAATCTGGTTCATCATAAATAATATAACCAGCAGCAACACCTAACGTTACTTGATGTTCTATATTAGTAAATTCATTGGTGTAATATTCAAAACTTGGTAAGCGGAAGAAAAACTTTCTTGAATAGTACCAATCATATGATGCATTTAAACGATGATTCTCTTCTGTTTTTACCGTATCACCGGTATCAGGATCTTCGACTTCGGCAAAAATCCCGGTATAACTGAGCATTGTTCTTGATGTTGAAGTTAAGCGTCTGGCATTAGCTTGTAAGGTATAATCGAAGCGTTCAGAGTTACCACTCTTAAAGTTCATACCTAAGCTTATATTACCATCCCATAGGCTTTCGTCACTGTGCTCTGATGCGGCAACTGTTAATAAAGTACTTCTAGGAATAGACACCGTTGGCTTGTCAATAAACGTTACTTTATCTTCAGTGATCAATAATTGTCCTTCATGGATTTCATCATTATCTAAACGAATGCTCATCACATCTTTTGATCTAAGTTGTGCGATGTCTTTCATTTTAATGGTGACAATACCAAATTCGTCACTATCAAATTCAACTTTATCTTGATACATAGAGATGATATCACCAGCAACTAATTCGCCATTCTTAAGTAATATCCAGTCAAATTTTTTCGGCACTGCCGGCACATTAATTGGCCACTCCGGCGTTGCTGATTTGACTTCTTCCTGTGCAAAAACTGGTGCGCTGGTACTTAGCATTGCTGCTGATAAAATAGCAAAGCTAATAATTGATTTAGTTGTCATATTTACTACGTATTAAAATTTTTAAATAAAGCATTAAAGCTACTATAACTTGAGTGAGAGTAAAAAAAAAGGTCAGTGAAAAACTGACCTTTATTTATTTGTTTAACTGTAAATTACAGGTAAATCACCAGTAAATTATAGGTTGGCAATCGTTTGTTTTTGCTCTGCTAACTTAGCTAACATAGATTCTGCTTCAGCGAGTTTCTCTTGCTCTTTCGCTATTACAGCTGCTGGCGCTTTGCTAACAAAATTATCATTACTTAATTTTCCACGAGTGCGAGCAACATCTTTTTCCAGTTTTTCAACCGCTTTACTTAAGCGTGCCAGTTCTGCTTCGACGTCGATTAAACCAGCCATTGGAATAAGTACACTCATATTGCCAATTACAGCTGTTGCTGAAACCGGGCCATTATCATCTTCAGCCAGTACTTCGATAGTATCAAGCTTGGCTAAGGCACTTAAAAATGGCTTGTTATCTTCTAAACGACGGGCATCCTCGCTATCAACACCTTTAAGAAAAACCGGTAAAGGCTTGCTTGGTGCGATATCCATTTCGCCGCGGATATTACGAATCGCGACAATGAAACTTTTAACCCATTCCAAATCGTTAATTGCTTGCTCATCCAACTGGTTAGCATCAAATTGTGGAAAGCTTTGTACCATGATGCTTTCTTCACTGAAGTTAGCATTAGTAAGAGGTACAACACGCTGCCAAATTGTTTCAGTGATGTATGGCATGATAGGGTGCATTAGACGCAATAACGCTTCTAATACAGTTACTAGTGTGTGACGAGTACCACGTTGTTCAGCTTCATTACCTTTGAATAATACCGGCTTGGTTAACTCCAAGTACCAGTCACAGAACTGATTCCAAGTGAACTCATATAATGCTTGTGATGCTAAATCAAAACGGAAAGAGTCGAACGCTTCATGTACCGTCTTTACTGTTTGTTGGAATTGTCCAATGATCCAACGATCAGCAAGAGATAGTTCCATCTCACCGCCAGATAATCCACAATCATGTTCTTCAGTATTCATTAATACATAACGACTGGCATTCCATAACTTGTTGGTAAAGTTACGGTAACCTTCAAGGCGTTTCATATCCCAACTGATGTCACGGCCTGTCGATGCACATGCTGCTAAAGTGAAGCGCAGCGCATCAGTTCCGTGAGCTTCTATACCTTCAGGGAATTCTTTTTTGGTTAACTTGGTAATTTTTTGCGCAAGCTTTGGCTGCATCATATTACCAGTACGTTTTTCCAGTAAATCTTCCAGGCTAATACCATCAATCATATCTAACGGATCGATTACATTACCTTTTGATTTACTCATCTTATCGCCATTTTCATCACGAATAAGACCGGTTACATAAACCTTTTTAAATGGTACTTGTGGTGTGCCATCTTCATCTTTAACAAAGTGCATGGTCATCATGATCATGCGAGCAACCCAGAAGAAAATAATGTCAAAACCAGTTACTAATACATCAGTAGAGTGGAATTTTTTCATTGCTTCTTCGTTATCAGGCCAACCTAATGTTGAGAATGTCCACAACGCAGAAGAGAACCAGGTATCTAATACATCGTTATCTTGAGATAGCGTAACACTCGCGTCTAAATTATTATTCGCGCGTACTTCATCTTCGCTACGACCTACATAAACACGCCCAGTGTTGTCGTACCATGCTGGAATTCTATGACCCCACCAAAGCTGACGAGAAACACACCAATCTTGAATGTCGCGCATCCAGGCAAAGTACATGTTTTCGTATTGTTTCGGTACAAATTCAATATCGCCATCTTCTACAGCTTTAATCGCAGGTTTAGCTAACGTTTCTGCACGCACATACCATTGATCTGTTAGTAGTGGTTCAATAACTACACCTGATCTGTCACCAAATGGTACGGTTAAATCATGGTCCTTAACTTCATCAAGTAAACCTAACTCTTCAAATTTGGCCACAATAGCTTTTCGGGCAACAAAGCGATCCATTCCAGCAAACTCTTGTGGTAGAGCAGGGCTGTAAGCGGTAGATACTTCACCATTGCTGGCGTAAATTTCTGCGGCAGATAAAATATTCGCATTGTTATCAAAAATATTGATTAGTGGTAATGAATGGCGTTTACCAACTTCATTATCGTTAAAATCATGGGCAGGGGTGATTTTTACACAACCTGTGCCTTTTTCAATATCGGCATGTTCATCGCCAACAATTGGAATTAAACGATTTACTAATGGCAATAAAATGTTTTTGCCAATTAAGTCTTTATAACGTTCGTCATCAGGATTAACCGCTACGCCAGTATCGCCAAGCATTGTTTCTGGACGAGTCGTTGCTACAACAATGTAATCTTTACCATCAGCGGTTTTAACACCATCAGCTAGTGGATAACGGAAATGCCACATGTGGCCTTTCTTATCTTTGTTTTCAACTTCTAGATCTGAAATTGCCGTGTGTAATTTAGGATCCCAGTTAACTAAACGCTTGCCACGATAAATTAAATCATCTTCATATAAACGTACAAATACTTCTTGCACGGCATTACTCATGCCTGCATCCATGGTAAAGCGTTCTCTGCCCCAATCGATCGAGTTACCTAAACGACGCATTTGTTTACCAATGGTGCCGCCAGATTCTTCTTTCCATTCCCAAATTTTATCGATAAAAGCATCACGACCATAGTCATGACGAGTTTTATCTTCTTCAGCGCCAATTTTACGCTCAACAACCATTTGCGTTGCTATGCCAGCGTGATCTGTACCGGTTTGCCAAAGGGTAGATTTACCTTGCATACGTTGGTAACGAATTAACGTATCCATGATGGTTTGTTGAAAGGCATGACCCATGTGCAGGCTACCAGTTACGTTTGGTGGTGGAATAGCAATACAGTAACCATCACCTTCGGTAGTTGGACTAAAATAACCTTTCTCTTCCCAAGAAGAGTAAAGTGTTTGTTCGATATCAGCGGGATTAAATGTTTTTTCCATGGTCTTCTATTTTTTTACGCAGCTTGTACGGCAGGAGTTGTGCTTACATTAAAGCCAAGTTGTTGATATGCACGATATCGCAATCTGGCTAATTTTTTGAGCGCTTCGTCTGTAGGTACAAAGTCGATGATTTGTGAAAATTGGCCAGCAAAGCTTGGTACTTGGCTAGACAAATTAATTAATATATTTCTGTTGTTTGTTGGCGCTTGCCAACTTATTTCAACGGGTGAACCACTATGTAACCCTTCTCCAGGTAAATTATGTGGTACAAAACTGTCGGCATCAAAGGCCCACAGTAATTCATCAATTTTGTGCGCCATTTGTTGGTCATCACAAAATATAAAAACCCGTTGATTTTGGCGGTAAAAGCCAGCGGCTTTTACACAGGCAAGCTGCAGGTGATCTTGTTCACTTAATTGTTCGCTATTCGCATCTAATAAATTGAAGAAAACCTGACTTGTCATGTTATTCGCCCTGTTCTTGACCACTACGGTTTAACAAGAACTGGGTAAGCATACTAACAGGGCGGCCCGTTGAGCCTTTGTTAGCGCCACCGCGCCATGCCGTACCGGCAATGTCTAAGTGAGCCCAATTATACTTTTTAGTAAACTTAGATAAGAATACTGCAGCGGTAATTGTTCCAGCTGCACGCCCACCCAAGTTAGTAAAGTCGGCAAACGGACTGTCTAATTGATCTGCGTAGTCGTCCCATAAAGGTAAACGCCATGCTCTGTCACCACTTTGGTCAGAAGCATTTAAAAGCTCATGGGCAAGTGGGTTATGTGAACTTAAAAGACCTGTTGCATGCGCACCTAGTGCAATAACACAAGCACCGGTTAAGGTTGCAACATCTACTACAAGTTCAGGGTCAAATCGTTCAACATAAGTTAATGCATCACAAAGAACCAAGCGTCCTTCAGCATCAGTATTTAACACTTCTACCGTTTGGCCTGACATTGTTGTTAATACATCACCTGGGCGGTAAGCATTGGCATCTGGCATGTTTTCACAGCCGGCCAATACACCAATAACGTTAATCGGTAAATCAAGTTGCACTAATGAATTCATTGCACCTAATACACCGGCGGCGCCGCCCATGTCATACTTCATTTCATCCATGGCTTCGCCTGGTTTTAATGAAATACCACCAGAGTCAAAAGTTAAGCCCTTACCAACAAGTACAATTGGTTTAGAATCATCACCAGCGCCATTATAAGTAATTACGCTCATTAAAGATTCGTTTACACTACCACGACCAACGGCAAGGTATGAGCCCATGCCCAAGCTTTCCATTTCAGCTTCGTTTACTACATGAGTCGATACTTTATCATTACCTGCGGCAAGCTCTTGAGCTTGCTCAGCAAGATATGCAGGGTTACAAATGTTTGGTGGTAAGTTGGCAACGTCTTTACACACTTTAATGCCTGCAGCAATGCCTAAACCGTGGCTAATTGCACGTTCACCCATAGGTAACTCACGACGTGTTGGCACGTTAAATACAATTTTACGCAGCGGACGACGAGCTTCTTCTTTACGAGTTTTTAAACTGTTAAAGCTGTATAAGCAATCTTGTGTTGCTTCTACTGCTTGGCGAACCTTCCAGTAGGTATCGCGACCCTTTACATGCAGTTCAGATAGGAAACACACAGCTTCCATTGAACCAGTTTCATTAAGAGTGCTGATTGTTTTACTAATAATTTGACGATATTGGCGTTCATCAAGTTCACGTTCTTTACCACAACCAACTAATAAAACACGTTCACTAAGAATATTAGGTACTTGATGTAATAATAACATCTGACCTGATTTCCCTTCTAAATCACCGCGGCGTAATAGGTTAGAAATATAACCGCCACTTATCTCATCAAGTTGCTCAGCTACAGCTGATAAACGACGTGGCTCGTACACACCAACTACGATGCAGGCACTGCGTTGCTTTTCTGGGCTGCCACTTTTTACACTGAACTCCATGAACACTCCTATTTAATACTTACTTTATGTTTAATTACTTGTTTTTGGCTTATTTTGTTACTTTCAACTTGCTAAAATCTGCCTTTAGCAGATAGACTAAATAAGGCCTTTCGTTTTTATTTTGGCTGTTTAAGCTATTATTATAGCTAGATTCAGCGCTGTTGCATTTTGATTACTCATTGTAGTCAAAATTTATTATATATAAAAACGGTAAGTTTACTTAAAAATTGGCCAGTTGTCAGAAAAAAACTAAGTTTTTTGGATTAAATCAGTGATTATTTTTCGATATTTGTTAAATGAAGTAGGCAGAACACAACTTGGTGTTTTCTTTGTGTTAATGACCATCTTCATTAGCCAGAAGTTTGTACGTATACTTGGCGATGCGTCCGATGGCGACTTTCCTGCTCAAATGGTTTTAACCTTCATGGGGCTAACTATTCCTCATCTTATGGGCATCCTGTTACCACTTAGCTTATTTCTCGGTATTTTACTGGCTTATGGTCGAATTTATGCTGAAAACGAAATGACCGTATTGCATGCCTGTGGCGTAAGTGAGTGGTATGTGGTTAGAGTGACGCTAGTCATTGCATTTATTACCTCAGTTATTACCGGAATATTCACCCTTTATCTGTCACCCCTGGCCGCTGAAACTGAGTATCAAGTCAAAGAACAATTATCGAAAGATGTTGGTATTGCAGCATTATCGGCAGGCAGATTTCAAAAAACAAACAACGATGAAGCCGTAGTGTTTATAGAAAACATTAACGATAACAACGAACTGGATAAAGTGTTCGTTGCTCAATTGCCCAAAGATGATGACGGTAAACAAGACCATGTAAATGTTATTTATGCAGCCAAGGGTAAGGTTATTGAAGATGAAAATGGCGCTCAACGGTTGATTTTAGATATGGGCAACCGATATCAAAAAGATAATATAAATAAAGAGTTTCAAACCTTGTCTTTTGCCAACTATGAAATGCAAATTAAAGATCAAAAAGTAGAAGAGCGTTTACGAAAATTAAGTGCTATTCCAACCTTAGAATTAATCAATAATCCGTCTCATGAAGCTGCCGCTGAAGTGCAATGGCGCTTTTCATTTGTGCTCTCAGTATTTATTTTAACGTTAATCGCCGTACCATTGAGCGTTGTTAATCCTAGGCAGGGTAAATTTGCCAAAATGTTCCCTGCATTAATGTTGTTTCTAGGTTATTTCATTTTATTAACCAGTGCGCGCTCGGCAATGGACGATGGTAAAATTGCACCTGAAGTAGGCTTGTGGCCCATTCATTTAACCGCACTGTTTTTAGGGTGGTCATTACTGATCAAAAGCCGAGGCAGCGGTAAACGGTTCAAAGCAAAAATGTCTAGGGGCAAAAACTAATGCGTATTTTAGACATTTATATTGGCAAGATAATCGCCACTACAACGTTCTTAACGCTCGCGGTATTAGTGAGTGTAAGTAGTATTATAAAATTTGTTGAGCAAATGAGGGCTGTGGGGCGTGGTAGTTACGACTTAATCGATGCCGCACTATACGCGTTTTATGCAATGCCCAGAGATGTTGAAATTTTCTTTCCTATGGCCGCACTTGTTGGTGGTTTGATTGGATTAGGAATGATGGCCAGTAATAGTGAATTGGTGGTTATGCAAGCGGCGGGTTTGTCTAAAATACAAATCATTAAATCGGTGATGAAAACCGCTGCCATACTTATTGTAATGAGTATGGCCGTTGGTGAGTGGCTAGCACCACAAGGTGAAGCTACTGCCAGAGAGTTAAGAGCACAAGCCATTTCAGAGGGCAGCTTAATATCATCCAAAAGCGGGGTGTGGGCAAAAGATGGCGAGCTTATTGTTCATATTACCGAGGTAGCAGATACGGGCACCTTAAAAAATATATCGCTTTATAAATTTGATCAAAATTTACAGATGAAACAGTGGCTCACTGCAAAGAGTGCCAGCTGGGTTGAAGACCGTTGGTTAATGCATGACATCGAAATTTCTGAATTTTCTGAGCAACGCATCAATAATTCACTTAAGGATAGCCAAGAGTGGCAATCTTCACTTACGCCTGAAAAGCTGGGTGTGGTAACAGTAAAACCTGAAGCATTATCGGTACAAGGTTTAATCAGCTATTTGGACTATTTAGAAGAGAACAACCAAGATACCAGCCGTTATGAGTTGGCCTTTTGGCGTAAGCTTATGCAACCGATCACCGTGGCGGTAATGCTGTTAGTTGCACTCTCTTATATATTCGGACCACTGCGTTCGGTATCTATGGGGGCAAGAATTATGATGGGGATAGGAACAGGTATCACTTACGATTTCGCCAACCGAATGTTTGGCTCTATTAGTCAAACCTTTCAACTGCCGCCTTTTATTGGTGCAGTATTGCCGAGTCTATTGTTTGTAATAGTTGCCGTATATTTGTTAAGGCGCAAAGCATAAAAAATAAAGGTCTGCTTAGCAGACCTTTTTTGTTAATCACAAGTTTAGTTACCAAACTTGCTATTAAATCTCACCAGTTCGGGCTTTATTGGCCTCTAAACTAAGTACCACAACTTCAGTGTCGGTAAACCTGTCTTGTAGCGATAACTTATTTTTACGATCAAAAATCACGGTTAAATTACCTAAACCAAACAGTGTAAACAGCAAGCGTTTAACGCCGGTTTTCTTTGAAATTTTACTACCATCAACATTTTGAACTCGTAACCGCCAAGCACGCATACCAATAGTTTGTCCGCTTTTGGCCCAAAAAAATACAAAGAAAAAGCCAACCCAAAATAACGCCCAACCAGTAATTAATGCTTCATATAAAAACGAGCTACTTTTTAAATCAATGGCATGCTCAAAGCCTTGGTTATCAATAGTACCTTGGGCGAATAAAAGCGCAAATATTACGAACGCAATAGCACCTGAAAACATGTAAACAGCGATTGATAATAAAAAGTCATAAACGTATGAGCCTAAACGGCGCCTAAAACCTGCGCGAGGATATGATTCCATAAGTACTTCTAAATTTTCCTAAACCTGTAATGGCGCAAGTGTAGCATTTGAGTAAAAAAAGACAAAGCAGTTCCAAAAATCTAACGAATTAGATACATTATGATTATTCGTCAATCTTCTAAAGGAACAAATGTTGCTTTCATTTTTAGAACTAAAAGTACCACCAGTTATAGTTGTATTTATTGCGGCGTTGGCTATGTACTTTTCACCAAACCCAATCGTTTATTTTTCGTTAGATCCTATGCTCGCCTATTACACCACTCGTGTTTTATTTGTAGTGTCGGCATTGGTGATTGTATTAGGGATATATTGTTTTAGAAAAGCGAACACTACTGTTGATCCGGTGAACCCAAAAAATGCGTCACAGTTGGTTAATTTTGGCATTTATAAATATACCCGTAATCCAATGTACTTGGGATTTGCCATAATGCTGTTAGCTATGGCGGTTAAAATGCAAAGCTTAGTTGCCTTTCTTTGGCTTGCTGTTTTTATTTGGTATATGAGTCGGTTTCAAATTAAACCGGAAGAACGTGCATTAACAAAAGTATTTGGCGAAGCCTACAGCGAATATTGCCAGCAAGTAAGGCGCTGGCTTTAAGCTTACGAGAAGGTAGAAGCTCTTACTCAGGTATTAGATACGACACTTTCTACTTTGCCATCATTTAGTTGTGTGGTGATGGTGTCACCTTCTTTTACGTCATCAACACTTTTCATAATTCTACCTTGTTCATCTCTGGTAATTGAATAGCCTCTGGCTATTGTTGCTAATGGGCTGACAATATTTAAATTATGGGCAAGTTTTGCAAGTTGCAACTGCTTGTTATCTTTAAGCTGTAACTGTGCTCTTGTTAAACGACTATCTAGATCGTTTAGCTTAACTTTAGCTAATTGAATTTGTTGAGTTGGATTTTTGCTTGCTAATCGTTGTTGTAATAACAGAGATTGATTTTTTCTTTGCGTTTGTTGTTCTATCATTTTTTGGTTTAAACGCATGGCTAAATCATCAGCGTGTTGTTGCTGGTTTTGCAATTGTTTAACCGGGCTGGCAAGTGCCAACTGATGATTAAAGTACTGATGATTAGCTTTGTGGTCTTGCACTGCTTGTTTAATTAAATGCGTTAAGCGCTGACGATAGTGGCTAATTTGGGTGAGCAATTGTTGATTGTCGCTTGATACTAACTCTGCCGCAGCAGATGGAGTTGGTGCACGCATATCTGCAACGTAATCAGACAAGCTGGTGTCAACTTCATGGCCAACCGCACTTATTACCGGGATGTCGCAATCAAATATTGCTCTCACCACTGGCTCTTCATTAAACGCCCATAAATCTTCAAGTGAGCCACCACCTCTGCCCACAATTAATACATCACATTCATCACGTTCGTTGGCATTATAAATAGCGTCGCTTATTTGCTCTGCGGCTAAATCACCTTGTACCAGAGTAGGGTAAATCACAACTTCTATGCTTGGGTTTCTACGTTTTAATACGGTAAGAATGTCTTTAACCGCGGCACCAGTGCTTGAGGTAACGATTCCAACGGTTTTTACAAAATCAGGAATAGGCTGCTTATACCTTTGGTCAAATAAGCCTTCACCTTGAAGTTGATTTTTTAATAATTCAAATTTTTGACGGAGTAAGCCTTCTCCTGCGTCTTCCATTTGTTCAATGATTAATTGAAAGTCGCCACGAGGTTCATAAAGCGAGACTTTTGCTTTTACTAATACTTGTTGACCGTTTTGTGGCTTAATACGGGTATAACGATTATTGCCTTTAAACATGGCGCAACGAACTTGCGCTTTGCTGTCTTTTAACGATAAATACCAATGACCAGAGCTTGCGGCGATGAAATTAGATATTTCACCACATAACCATAGGGTTCTTAGTTCACTTTCTAAGATATAACGTACTTTTTTGGTAAGCTCACTTACCTGTAATATATGCTGTTTGCTCTGATCTAAATGGTTCATAAGGTGCTTTTGTGATTATTTTTCAAATAAATACGGTTTTTTACAAAATTTAAGTTTACCTAAGCGGTCAAAGTGGTTAAAATCCATTCGCAATTATTACTCCACTCTATTGGAGTACGACTCCCACATAAGCGAGAATGTTGCAATGCTAAGAATAGCCCAAGAAGCCCTAACCTTTGATGATGTACTACTAGTACCTGCCCACTCAACGGTTCTACCACATACTGCAAGCCTTAAAACTAAACTTACCAGTAAAATTGAATTAAACGTGCCTATTTTATCTGCGTCTATGGACACAGTAACCGAAGCCCGTTTAGCCATTGCCTTAGCGCAAGAAGGTGGTTTAGGTTTTATCCATAAAAACATGACGATAGCGGAACAAGCTGCCAATGTCCGTCAAGTTAAAAAGTATGAAAGTGGTATTGTGACAGATCCTGTTACAGTTAGTCCAGATATTAGCATTCGCGAAGTATTTTACCTTGCCGATGAATTAAAGTTTTCAGGTTTCCCTGTAGTAGACGCTGAAAATAACTTAGTTGGTATCATTACCTCACGTGATTTACGTTTTGAAACTGACTTAGAGAAAAAAGTGTCAGACCTAATGACACCTAAAGATAAGTTAATCACTGTGAAAGCTAATGCAGAACGTGAAGAAATTCTTAACAAAATGCACGCCAACCGCATTGAAAAAATCTTAGTTGTTAACGATGATTTTGAAATCAGCGGTATGATCACTGCAAAAGATTACCAAAAAGCAGAAAGCAAACCGAATGCCTGTAAAGATGAATTAGGTCGTTTACGTGTTGGTGCTGCAGTTGGTGTTGGTGCTGGAACTGATGAACGTATCACAGCGTTAGTTGCTGCCGGTGTTGATATTTTACTTATCGATACTTCACACGGACATTCACAAGGCGTGTTAGATAGAGTTAAAGAAACTCGTCAAGCGTTCCCAGATTTACAAATTGTTGCCGGTAATGTTGCCACTGCTGAAGGTGCAAAAGCACTGGCAGATGCAGGTGTTAATGCGGTTAAAGTGGGTATTGGCCCAGGTTCAATTTGTACAACTCGTATTGTTACCGGTTGTGGTGTACCACAAATTACAGCTATCTCTGAAGCGGTTAAAGGCCTAGCGGGTACTGACATTCCAGTAATTGCCGATGGTGGTATTCGTTTCTCAGGTGATATCGCTAAAGCATTAGTTGCTGGCGCACACTGTGTAATGGTTGGTTCAATGCTAGCTGGTACTGAAGAAGCACCAGGTGAAGTTGAACTTTATCAAGGGCGTTATTACAAATCTTACCGCGGCATGGGCTCTCTAGGCGCAATGAACCAAAAAGAAGGTTCATCTGATCGTTACTTCCAAAAGTCTGACGAAGCCGACAAGTTGGTACCTGAAGGTATTGAAGGTCGTGTAGCGTATAAAGGACCGATGGCTGCAATCATTCATCAACAAATTGGTGGTATTCGCAGTGCAATGGGCTTAACCGGCTCTGCAGATATTGAAGAAATGCGTACTAAACCACAGTTTGTCAAAATTACCGCAGCTGGTATGGGCGAGTCGCACGTGCATGATGTAACCATCACAAAAGAAGCGCCTAATTATAGGTTGGGATGATTTTTCTATAGGAGTGGTTATTTGTCCCAATTTCGACTTTTAGTGTACTCATTTGCAAGAGCAAACTCCGTGCACTAAAAGCCGAACTAGAAACAAATCCCTCACTCCGGGCATATTGAATAGTTTAAAAATTAAAACGTTAATAAATATTTATAGAACTGCCAAGAGCGGTTCTTTACAAACAAAGAGAAGAGACTAATGAGTCAAGATATTCATGATCATCGAATTCTAATTTTAGATTTTGGTTCTCAGTACACGCAGCTTATTGCTCGTCGTGTTCGTGAAATTGGTGTTTACTGTGAGCTATGGGCTTGGGATGTTACAGAAGAGCAAATTAAAGGCTTCAACCCTACAGGTATTATCCTTGCAGGTGGTCCAGAGTCTGTAACAGAGGACGCCTCGCCGCGTGCACCTGAGTATGTATTTAATGCTGGCGTACCAGTACTTGGTATTTGTTACGGTATGCAAACTATGGCTGAGCAGCTTGGCGGTGGAGTAGAAAGCTCTGAGCATAAAGAATTTGGATACGCTGCTGTTGAAGTTATCGGTAAGTCTGCATTATTTAACGCTATTGAAGATTCAATAAGTTCTAATGGTAATGCTTTACTCGATGTTTGGATGAGCCATGGTGACAAAGTTTCAGAAATTCCTGCAGGCTTTACCACTATTGCACAAACACCAAGCTGTAAATACGCAGCTATGGCAAACGAAGACAAGCAATTTTACGGTGTTCAATTTCACCCAGAAGTAACTCATACAAAGCAAGGTATGCGTATTTTAGAGCACTTTGTTGTTGATATTTGTCGCTGTGAAAAACTTTGGACTTCAGCAACCATCATTGAAGATGCAATTGCTAAAATGAAAGCCCAAGTTGGTGACGATGAAGTCGTACTGGGTTTATCTGGTGGTGTTGATTCATCAGTAGTTGCAATGCTTTTACATCGAGCTATTGGCGACAAGCTTACCTGTGTATTTGTTGATAACGGCTTACTTCGTTTAAACGAAGGCCAACAAGTAATGGATATGTTTGGCGATCACTTCGGCCTGAATATAATTCATGTTGATGCTGAAAACCGTTTCTTAGATCGCATGTCGGGTGTTAGTGACCCAGAAGCAAAACGTAAAATCATTGGTAATGTGTTTGTTGAAATCTTTGACGAAGAAGCTGGTAAATTAAAGAACGCCAAATGGTTAGCTCAAGGTACTATTTACCCTGACGTAATCGAATCTGCGGCCTCAGCTACCGGTAAAGCCCACGTGATTAAGTCACACCATAACGTTGGTGGACTTCCTGAAGATATGGAGCTTGGCTTAGTTGAACCGTTACGTGAACTTTTTAAAGATGAAGTACGTAAAATAGGTTTAGAGTTAGGCTTACCTTACGACATGCTTTATCGTCACCCGTTCCCTGGACCAGGTTTAGGTGTTCGTATTTTAGGTGAAGTGAAAAAAGAATATGCTGACTTATTACGTCGTGCAGATGCTATTTTCATTGAAGAGTTACACAAGCATGACTTGTATAAAAAAGTAAGCCAGGCGTTTACGGTATTTTTACCGGTACGTTCAGTTGGCGTTATGGGTGATGCTCGTAAATATGATTGGGTTGTATCATTACGTTGTGTTGAAACAATTGATTTCATGACTGCTCGTTGGTCACACTTACCGTACGATTTCTTAGGTTTAGTGTCTAACCGTATCATTAACGAAATTGATGGTATTTCTCGTGTAGTTTACGATATTTCTGGTAAACCACCAGCAACTATCGAGTGGGAATAATAATCCACTAAGTTAATATCTACATATATAAAGGCCTAGTAATTTTTATTACTAGGCCTTTATTTTTAGAAGCGAGAAACTTTTTATTTTAAATGCTGTTCAGCATAGTGCTGCATTGCTTTACTAAAGTGCTCTGCAAAACCTTCGCAGAACTGTTCAAAGTTTGCTTTTTGGTCGGCATCATTGGCAATGCTATTGGCCATAGCATTAAACTTTTCTTTACTAATAAGTACTGATTTTTTCTGCAAGGTTGATAATGCAAACGTAGTGTAAGCAAGATAGTGCTGAACTACCTTTTGCATTTCATCAGAGTCAATAGCAAACGATGTGGCTTGGGCAAGTTCAGCATTAAAAGCTTCGGCTTTTTCTTTAAGCGCCATAGTGTCTTCTATGCTTAAATTAGCTAATTGCTCCAGGCGTTGATCAACTTTATCATCGCCAACACGTTCGCGCGCTATTTGCTCTTGGCGCTCAAATTCTGCACTTTCAAATTCGCCGTTATTTTCATCTTTGTTGATATCACTCATGGATATTTACCTCGGTATTAATTTTAATGGCGCAATGTTGCCATAAAGCCTTAACTATAGCTATAGTAGTCCTCTAAGCAATATATTGTTATTTTAATAGGACACACCATGATTTTATATGGTTCAACAACTTCTCCTTTCGTTCGTCGTATTCGTATGTTTACCCACAGTATTCCGGTTGATTTTGTGGTGATGGATATTTTCTCAGCTGAAGATCGTAAAGTTTTAATCGCTAAAAATCCAACCTTAAAAGTACCTTTTTTAGTTGATGATGATACTAATGTCTTTGATTCAAGAGTGATACATCGTTATATAACGGATAAATTTGAATTAACTCCAATTACCTGGCAACAAGAAAATACTTTAACGTTAATCGATTCTATTAGTGACTCACTTGTGTCTATGTTTTTACTTAGCCGTAGTGAAATAGATACCAGTGAAGATAAAATGTTTTTTAATTTACAACGCCAACGAAGTGATAAGGTGTTTGCTCAGCTTGAAAAGCAATGTAAAGCAGGGGACTTTAACGAATGGGATTACCCAAGTATTTGTTTATATAGTTTGATCGATTGGGCACACTTCAGACCACTCGTTGACTTTGCGCCTTATCCTGCTTTATTAGAGTATTATAAAAACAATAGTAATCGAGAAGAAGTGAAGGAAACTGATCCAAGGGAATAACTTAAAGCTGTTTTCAACATGGCAGTTTGCATTACTTCGTCCCTGAAGTTACAAACTTAAAGCCATCCATGGCAGTTTGCATTCCATCATCCCTGAAGTAAAAAGCGCCCTTAGGCGCTTTTTTTATTTGAAATATTTTAATAGGGTTAGCCAATAAATGCTAAATAACCCTGTAAGATGATTAAGTTAGCAATATCAATAAAGAAGGCGCCAACAATTGGAACAACCATAAAGGCTTGTGGTGATGGTCCATTACGAGACACTAATGTGCCCATGTTCATTACCGCTGTTGGCGTAGCTCCCATACCAAAGCCACAGTGGCCACCAGCCATAACTGCAGCATCATAGTTTTTGCCCATAAATTTAAAAGTAACGAAATAAGCAAAGAATGCCAGCATAATAGTTTGGCACACTAAAATAATAAGTAATGGAATAGCTAAATCAAAAATTTCCCAAAGCTTTAAGCTCATCAGTGCCATTGATAAAAATAGGGCTAGTGAAACCGTACCTAAAATATCGACAGTTTCGTTATTTATCTTATATGCTTTTGTTGTTTCTGTAATATTGGTAATAATTACCCCTATAAACAATGCGTAGACAAAATTAGGGATCATTAACGATTTGATCTCGAAGGAGTCGATAAACTCTTTGAAATACTTTGCTCCGCCAACGCATATAAGTAATATGAACAATGTTTCTGAAATTTTCTTTGCGGTAACTTTATCTTCTTCTAACTGATTGTAGGTAACTAGCTCAGGGTGAGTATCATGGTGATGACCACCTTTACCAAACTCAGATTCCAAGCCATTTTTGTCCATTATACGTTGTGCAACTGGGCCACCAATGATACCGCCCATCACTAAGCCGAAGGTTGCAGCGGCCATAGCTAACTCTAACGTTTTGATACCGTACATTTCTTGGAATGTTGCAGCCCACGCTGCACCGGTACCGTGTCCTCCTGATAAAGTAATAGAACCGGCAATTAGCCCCATTAATGGCTCAAGGCCTAGTAAAGTAGCAAGACTTACACCAACGCCGTTTTGAACAATAATATATAAAGAAGCGACACCTAAAAATATAAATACTTTTGCCCCGCCTTGGGCAAGAAGCTTGAAACTTGCCGACAAGCCAACGGTTGAAAAAAACAACAACATAAACGTATCTTGCAATGGCAAGTTAAAGTTTATTGTGGTGCCATTTGAATGTAAAACGGTGATAATAATTGCAATTACTAACCCGCCCAGTATTGGTTCGGGAAAATTGAATCGCTGTAAAGGTTTAATTGAATAGTTAATAAAGCGCCCAATAAAGAGCACCAATATTGCTATTATTAATGATTCTATCGCATCCACTTCAATGACATTGTTCATGAGTAATTATCAACCTTTTAAATTTTCATTTATGGTTTTGAGGAGGTTTGTATCAATCCTATTAACTATAGAACAAAGTTTTAGCGATAGAATATTTTTGGTTAACTTTTTCTTAAAAATATCTTTTTTTATATTTTATTTGTCATTTTTTATTGGTCACTAATTAAACAGTGGTTCAAAAAACACTCTAATGCTGATTACATAATCCGTCGCTTTTAGGGTTAAGTGTAACTTTTGTTTTCATTCTTGTTGAACGTTGTTTTTATGTTGTCAGCGTGGTGTTTTCAAGCTGTTTTGATTTGTTTTTACAGGCTTTTATTAGTAGAGATACTCTTTAATTTCATTATGATTGAGGCATTAAAATTATATCCACAAGAGTAGAGTTAAATAATGAATGCAATAAAAGATAATTTATCAGCTAAGGTTTTCCTTGGTTTGATTTTTGGTTTAATCATCGGTTCAATGATCCAATACGTAGTTCCACCGTCATGGGCAATGGCCTCTTTTACAACTGAAGCTGCTGGTGGCTTAGGTGGTATGTTTGTATCAATGATTAAATTGATCGTAGTGCCTTTAGTATTCATTTCTATCACTTGTGGAATTTGTGAATTAAAAGACTTATCAAGCTTTGGTCGTTTAGGCACTAAAACGTTTGGCTTTTACATTGTTAATACTATTGTAGCAATCGCTGGTACTATCGCCGTGGTTTCATGGTTACAACCTGGTGTTGGTGTTAACTTAGGTGCACACGCTGAAGCGGTAACTCTTGCTGCAACAGAAACGCCTAACATGTGGCAAATGGTTATTAATATTATCCCATCAAACCCTTTTGAAGCGTTTGCTAAAGGCGATATGTTACAAATTATCTTTATGGCAATCATGACTGGTATCGCTATTCAAGCGCTTGATAAGCGTGGTGGTCCAGCAATTCGTACCTTTAAAATGGCAAACGAAATCATGATGAAACTAATTACCTTAGTGATGTCATTAGCGCCATACGGTGTATTCTTTCTAATGATTTCATTAGGTGCAACACTAGACTCAAGCAAGATGTTCGCGGTTGCCGGTTACATTGCCCTTGTTGTTGCGTCATTCATATTTATGTTTATGGTTGTGTACCCTGTAGTTGTTTACCTAACAACCGGTATTAAGCCATTAACATTTATTAAGCACATTCGTGAGCAAATCATGTTCTCATTATCAAGTGCTTCTTCAAATGCAACAATTCCAGTTACGTTACGTACCGTTGTTGAAAAAATTGGTGTGTCTAAATCGGTTGCCGGTTTTGGTGTTCCACTAGGCGCTACTATGAACATGTCTGGTGCGGCTATTTATACAACTATCGCAACTATGTTCGTTGCTAACGCATACGGTATGCCAATGGCTGCTGATCAAATGTTACCATTAGCATTTACAGTATTGTTACTATCAATTGGTGCAGGTGGTGTTCCAGGTGGCGGTATCGTTTCTATCGGTATTTGTTTAAGCACTTTCGGTCTTCCAATTGAAGCACTAGCTATTGTTGCTGCTGTTGACCGTATTTGTGACATGTTCTGTACAACAGCTAACGTGGTTGGTGATACAGCGATTAACACTATTGTGGCTAAATCAGAAGGTGAAATTCAAACACCTGTTGAAGGTCAAATGGCGACAGCTCGAGTTGCTTAATAAACTCATAAAGTTTTAAATAAAAAATCCCGACATTGTTCGGGATTTTTTTTCTCAGGGAAGAGCTTATCCTCCAGAGCTGCTAGATCATTTCTCCTGCATTGAAACTACATAAATACCAGTTTGCTTTGTCATCCCAATAAACATTGCCTTTTTCAAGTTTCATTAAGCCCATAACCGGTTGCTGCTTTAAATAAGGCTGCCAATTAAATAAGTTTTTATCACGGCTGTACCAGCCACTTATCATCAATTTTATTTGTTTGTTATTAACCTTTATTACGGTTGCTTGTGCCTGAGCTTTAGCGGTATGTGTATTTATATACCCAGATTCATCGGCAACTTTGTAGGTAACGCTGCTATTACGACATATTTCTTGGTTAACGGTGAAACCTGAATGATTACTTTTGCTGTTCAGCGCATCACTATCTTTTGGGGGATTTGAGGAGGGCGGCAAAGTACTTTCGTCAGCTATTTCAACCTCTTTTATAGCGATTTTATCCATTTCCGGCTCAAAGTCAGCAGGTTTGATGTTAGGTAACACAACTTTTATGTTGGTTTCGGTTTTAGGTTGCTGTTGCTGTTGGACACAGGAACATAACATTAATGTTAAACCGGTAAATATTAGAGGTGCTCTTAACATGCTGATCTCTTTAAACATAATCTTTGGTTGATTTATTATTATTATTTTTAATTTGATAATGCCTAAGAAAATATGAATTTACTAATTTAATATTAGCTATGCTAAACCGTGCACTTTCATTTACGAAAAATTAAATGCGCACAGCATAACAATTCCACCACAAATTAATTAATGTAATTGTTCTCAATTTCATCTATAATCGCGCCAATTTTTACACACTTATTTAATTGAGGGCTTATCATGGCTATCGAACGTACTTTTTCTATCGTAAAACCAGACGCAGTTGCTAAAAACGTAATTGGTTCTATCTACAACCGTTTTGAATCTGCTGGTCTTAAGATCGTTGCAGCTAAAATGATTCACTTAAGCCGTGAAAAAGCTGAAGGTTTCTACGCAGAACACGCTGAGCGTCCTTTCTTTGGTGCTTTAGTTGACTTCATGACTTCTGGTCCTGTTATGGTTCAAGTTTTAGAAGGCGAAAACGCTGTTCTTAAAAACCGTGAAATCATGGGTGCTACTAACCCAGCTGAAGCATTAGCTGGTACTTTACGTCACGATTTCGCTGAGTCAATTGACGAAAACGCATGTCACGGTTCAGATGCACTAGAATCTGCTGCACGTGAAATTGCTTACTTCTTCTCTGACGAAGAAGTTTGTTCACGTACTCGTTAATTTAAACGAGCACTGAACTAGGAATAAGACAAGCGGTATTACTACCTCTACTTGTTCCACAGAAGGATTTTACTTTTTAAAGTAAAATCCTTTTGTTGTTTTAAGGCCTATTAACTTAAATGTTACCGGCTGTAACAAAATCATAACAAAGCTAAATTGTTTCACTTGCCTGAAAAGTGTACAATTTGCACCCTTAAAATATTAAGTGAAGAGATTTACATGACCGACAATGCTATTAAAAAGGTTAACTTATTAAATTTTGATCATCAGATGATGCGCGAATTTTTCGAATCTATTGGCGAAAAGGCGTTTCGAGCTGACCAAGTGATGAAGTGGATTTATCATTTTGGTTATGAAGACTTTGAGCAAATGACTAACCTTAATAAAGCATTAAAGCAAAAGCTTGCTCGATTATGTGAAATTAAAGCGCCAACTATCTCAGAAAAACAAGTTTCAGAAGATGGCACCATCAAATACGCATTATTGCTTGAAGGTGGCCAAGAAGTAGAAACAGTGTGGATCCCTGAAAAAGAACGTGCAACGCTATGTGTATCATCACAAGTAGGTTGTGCATTGGAGTGTACGTTCTGTGCCACCGCTACTCAGGGGTTTAACCGTAATCTAAATGTTTCTGAAATTATCGGCCAAGTGTGGCGTGTCGCTAATGACATTGGTGCCACTCGTATAGCCGGTACTCGTCCAATTACCAACATTGTAATGATGGGAATGGGTGAACCACTGCTTAATATGAAAAACCTTATTCCTTCATTAGATACGTTTTTAAATGACTTGGGTTACGGTTTATCAAAACGCCGTGTAACAGTAAGTACATCAGGTGTTGTACCTGCATTAGCTATGCTGAAAGAAAAAATTGATTGTGCTTTGGCTATTTCAGTACATGCGCCAGATAATGCATTGCGTGATGTATTGGTACCTATCAATAAAAAATACCCACTGGAAGACTTTTTAAAAGCAAGTCGTGACTATATTGATGGTTCTAAAGCCAATAAACAAGTAACTGTTGAATACGTAATGTTAGATCACGTAAATGATTCAACTGAGCAAGCGCATGAACTGGCAAAAGTACTTGAAGGTACACCAAGTAAAATTAATTTAATTCCATTTAATCCATATCCAGGGTCTCCTTACTCAAGACCAAGTAACTCTCGTATCGACAGGTTCGATAAAGTCCTACAAAGTTATGGGCTTACAGTTATCACTCGTCGCCCTAGAGGTGAGGATATTGACGCAGCGTGTGGTCAATTGGCTGGGGATGTTTTTGATAGAACTAAACGTAGCGTTAAAAAACAGATGCAAGCTGACGAAATTTCAGTGAAAATGGTGTAATAGGTTTAATAGCAGGGTACACTGATGTTAAGTGTCACCTGCTTTATAACAATAACAATTACACCAGTGAGTTGCCGTATGCGAAAATTAGTACAAAATTCAGGGAAGATAGCATTTATTTTTATAGCCCTTACGGGGCTGAGTGCCTGCGTTACTCAGAACTTTGCTGAGGATAAACCGGTTGTTGAACGAGATTTTAATGACGATCAAATAGCCCGTACCCGTATTTCTTTAGCATTAGGCTATTTACGAATGGGCAACACTGCGCAAGCCAAATTTAACCTAGAGAAAGCCAAGCAGTACTCTCCTAACCTCGTCGATGTTTACACCGCTTTTGCTCATTATTATGAGAGTGTGGGCGAGTTTGAAAAAACTGAATTGTCTTATTTAGAAGCCCTGTCTATAGAAGATGAAGATGCCGACACGCTAAATAACTTTGGTGTATTCTTATGTCGTCAAAACCGTGTAGACGAAGCAGAAAAATATTTTTTAAAAGCGATTGAAGTACCAACCTATATTCGCGTTTCCGAAAGCTATCAAAACATTGCGCTTTGTCATTTAAAAGTCGAACAATTTACTAAAGCAGAAAAGGCCTTAAAACGAAGTATTGCCCATAGCCCTAATAGTTCGGCAAGTTTAATGCAAATGGCGCAGCTGCAATATGCTAAAGGGAGTTATGAAAAAAGTGCTAACTATTTAAGTCGTTTTGAATTAGCAACTAGACGCTTTACTCCGCAAGCAATTGCATTAGCATTTAAGATACAGAAAAAACTGGGCAATGAAGAAGTGTCGAATAACTACGCGACAATGTTGCTTAAAATGTTTCCTGATTCAAGCCAAGCGAAAGAGTATTTAGATAATGAGCTGGTGCAAATTGAAGCTGACAATCTAGCGCTTAAATACCGTAAATATAAGCTGCTCAATTCTGGTGTTAAAATCAACAAAAAACCAGTGGTTGTTTTGACTAAAGCCGTGCCTAACAAAATAAAATCGGATGGTTTTAAACAAAAACAACCGACCATTAATTTTACTAACGAAAAGTTAGTTGATGATGCAACTATTGCCCAACAAACGGGTCAGAGTATTGCAAAGAATAGCCAAATTGATAGCCAAATGAACGCTAAAACAGGCCATTCTCAACCTGCGTCTAAGCCAGTGAATAATGCCCCTAAAGCAGCTCCTGTTAAGCAAGCGCCGGTCAAAACAGTTGCAGCAAGTGCTAAGCCTAAGGTAAGCAGTCCTGTAAATGCTCCATCTGCTGCAAGTGTGCAAACTAAAAGTATTAGAGTTGCTGATTTAGATAACCCAGTACATACCGTACAAAAGGGGGAAAATCTCTATCAAATATCAGTAAAATATAACATAACCATTAGTACGATTCGCCGTTGGAATGATCTAAAAGAAGAGACCATACAAGTAGGGCAAGTACTAAGACTAACGAAACCATAATTAGATATAAATATGAGCGACAACGAAGAACCTATTGATATCAGTGATGATATTGTTGTTATAGGCCCAGGTCAGATGCTGCGAGATGCCCGCACTGAGCTTGGATTATCAGAAGCAGAGGTTGCTGAGCATTTAAACCTGCGCCTTGCACTTATCATTGATATTGAAAACGAACAATTTGATGCCAATACCCCAACAACATTTTTACGTGGTTATTTAAAAAACTATGCGAAATTTGTTGGTGTTAATCAAACCGATGTTATTGCCAGTTATGAGATGCTGGCTGTTGCTGAGAAGCAGGGCGACGAAATGAAAAGTTTCTCGCAAAGCACTCGCAAAAAAGCTGAAAACAACCGTTTAATGATGGTCATTTATGCAATTGGTTTTGCCTTAGTAGCATTGTTTGTTGTTTGGTGGTGGCAGGAAGCTAAGCAAAAAGAAACTGTACCTGTTACAGATAATGCCGAACAAAGCCAAATTTCTTCTCCTGTAGAGCAACAGCCTGTTATAGATACTACAATAGATGTAAGTAACACCAACAATGAACCTACTCCTGCAGAAGTCGTTATAGCTACTGAAGAAGTGCCAGTCGATGAAGTTTTTGAACAGCATATTGCTAATAATACTGACACTGCAGCTGTTACCGAAAATAGTGTAAATATTGCAGAGAGTGAACCGGAGCCTGTTTTAGAACAAGTGATTGAGCTAGAGCAATTAGTCTTTAAGTTTTCAGGCGATTGCTGGGTAAATATTTTTGATGCCAATGGCGAACGATTGGCTTGGGGCATTAAAAAAGCAGATTATATTATGACCCTAAATGGTAAAGCACCTTTTTCAATTACTTTAGGTAAACCAGAATTGGTGTCAATAGATTATAATGAAGTTGCAATCGATATGAGCCAATTTCAGCAGGGCCAAATAGCCAAGTTTACTTGGCCTAAGTCATAAAGTTTTAATGACAAAGCCTGTGTTATAAATAGATAGAATTAGGCCAAGTAACATTGGTCAAATTATTGAGTAATTATGTTTAGTGAAACCCCAATAAAACGCCGTAAATCCACTCAGATAATGGTAGGCAATGTACCGGTAGGCGGCGATGCCCCTATTACTGTACAGTCAATGACTAATACCTTAACCACCGACGTAGATGCAACTGTTGCACAAATTAGAGCATTGGAAAATGTTGGTGCCGACATCGTACGGGTGAGCGTGCCAACTATGGACGCGGCTGAGGCTTTTAAGTTAATTAAACAGCAAGTGAAGGTTCCATTGGTTGCTGATATTCATTTTGACTACCGTATTGCTTTAAAAGTGGCTGAATACGGCGTTGATTGTTTACGTATCAATCCTGGTAATATCGGTAAAGAAGATAGAATTCGCTCTGTTGTTGAAGCAGCACGCGATAAAAACATTCCAATTAGAATTGGCGTTAACGGTGGTTCTTTAGAAAAAGATCTGCAAGAAAAGTATAAAGAGCCTACGCCAGAAGCGTTGTTAGAATCTGCCCTTAGACATGTTGATATTCTTGATAGACTCAATTTTGATCAATTCAAAGTGAGTGTTAAAGCGTCTGATGTGTTTTTAGCTGTGGGTGCTTATCGCTTACTTGCCAAGCAAATTAATAATCCATTGCATTTAGGTATCACTGAAGCTGGCGGTTTCCGCTCTGGTGCCGTTAAGTCATCAGTAGGCATGGGCATGTTATTAGCTGAAGGTATAGGTGATACATTGCGAGTTTCTTTAGCCGCTGATCCGGTAGAAGAAATTAAAGTTGGCTTTGATATTTTAAAGTCATTACGACTACGTAGCCGAGGTATTAACTTTATTGCCTGTCCAAGTTGCTCTCGACAAGAATTTGATGTTATTTCTACCGTAAACGCATTAGAAGAGCGATTGGAAGACTTAATTACGCCAATGGATGTTTCAATTATTGGTTGTGTTGTAAACGGCCCTGGTGAAGCAACCGTTTCAGATATTGGCTTAACCGGCAGTGCTCGTAAAAGTGGCTTTTATCTAGATGGCGAACGCCAACGTGAGCGTATTGAAAATGATAATATTGTAGATACTCTTGAACAAAAAATTCGTGCTCGAGCCAGCCTTTTAGACGAAAAAAATAAAATAGACGTTAAAGAAGTGTAAATAGCCAGCTTAGTAAGTGCTATTAATGGCGTAATGTGTTGTAAGAATGAGCACTTTTACCCTATAATGCCGCCTTTAATTTAATAAATTGCCAATAGTCTCGATACTATTGGGATAACTGATGAGAACATCAAAAGTGAGTAAAGCGATTCAAGCTATTCGTGGTATGAATGACTGTTTGCCCGGTGAAACCAATAAGTGGCAAATGGTAGAAGACGCAATGCGTCGTGTTGCGGGTAATTATGGTTATGCAGAAATTCGTATGCCGGTTGTTGAATCAACCAACCTTTTTAAACGTGGCATTGGTGAAGTAACCGATATTGTTGAAAAAGAAATGTATACCTTTGACGACAGGAATGGCGATAGCCTAACACTGCGACCTGAAGGGACTGCAAGCTGTGTACGCGCCGGTAACCAACATGGTTTACTTTATAATCAAGAGCAGCGCCTGTGGTACATGGGGCCAATGTTCCGCCATGAACGTCCTCAAAAAGGTCGTTATCGACAGTTCCATCAGTTTGGTATTGAAAGCTTTGGTATTGCAACGCCAGATATTGATGCAGAAGTTATTATGTTAAGTGCTCGACTTTGGCGGGAACTTGGCATCGAAGATTTTGTCACACTAGAGTTGAACTCGTTAGGGTCAAATCAAGCAAGAGCAGATTATCGTGATGCATTAGTTGAATTTTTAACGCTGCATGAAGATAAACTGGACGATGATTCTAAACGTCGTATGCATGCAAACCCGCTACGTGTTTTAGACAGTAAAAATAGAGATGTGCAAGCGTTGCTAGTTGATGCACCTAAGTTATCAGAGTACTTAGATGAAGAATCAACTCAACATTTTGCAAGTTTATGCAAACGTTTAGACGCAGCTGGTATTAAATATACTATCAATGAACGCTTGGTTCGTGGCTTAGACTACTACAACCGTACTGTATTTGAATGGGTAACTGACAGCTTAGGTGCACAAGGTACTGTTTGTGCAGGCGGACGTTACGATGGTTTAGTTGAGCAGTTAGGCGGTAAAGCAACACCCGCAGTAGGTTTTGCGATGGGTATTGAACGCTTAGTGTTGATGCTAACTGAATTAGATAAATTAGAAAATATTAGAGCCACTACAGATGTGTATGTCGCAATGGTTGGTGAAAATGCCGAACTTGCTGGAGTAGCTTTAGCCGAGCAATGGCGTGATGAGGTGCCTGGCATCCGCATTCAAAGTCATTGTGGTGGTGGTAAATTTAATAAACAAATGAAACGTGCAGATAAATCAGGTGCTTTGGTTGCAATTATTTTAGGTGACTCTGAAATAGAACAGCAACAAGCTACGGTTAAATATTTGCGTGAGAATAAAGAACAACAAACTGTGCCATTTAGCAATGTTGCACCGTTACTAGAAGAATTAATTAAAGGGTAGAAGAAAAGTGGAAACGTATCAAACTGAAGAGCAACAAGTAGAAGCAATTAAAGGCTATTGGAAAGAAAATGGCAATTCATTAATTGCTGGTTTAGTGATTGGTTTAGGTGGTTTTATTGGATGGAACTACTATCAAGATAGCGTAGTTGAAGCACAACAAGTTGCGTCTTACCAATATCAGCAGACCATGCAAGCGTTTGAAAGTGAAGAAGCCGATTTCAGAGCCAATACCCAAGCGTTTATTGATGCCAATTCAACAACTGCATATTCAGCCTTTGCAGCATTTGCTTTAGCTAAAGACGCTGTTGAGCACGAAGACTTTGCTGGTGCAGAAACTCAATTAAAGAAAGCTGTTGAACTTGCAGCCAATGAAAATATAAAGGCTATTGCTTACTTACGTTTAGCTCGAGTACAAATACAACTTGAAGCATTCGATAATGCATTAGCTACGTTAGCGCAAACAATGCCAGAAACATTTAAGGCAAGTATTGAAGAAACTAAAGGTGATACTTACCTTAAGCAAGGCAACACTGAACTTGCTCGAACAGCTTATCAAGCTGCAGCGGATGCTGGTGGTTTACAAGCTAACCCAACATTACAAATTAAATTGGATGATTTAGCGGTTAATGTAGCCGGTTAATGGAGAGTTTTGTGACATTTTTTAACAAACGAATTTTAACCGCTTTATTACTTTCCAGCGCTTTAGTCGCTTGTTCATCTGATGATGAAGAAGAAGAGGCGCCGGCCTTTGCCGAGTTAACTGAAATCGAAGCTTTATTTGAGCCTGAAGTTATCTGGGATGAAAGTATTGGTGATGGTGTTGAGCATTATTTCTCACGTTTATCTCCTACAATCGCCTATGGCAAAGTGTATACCGCAGATAGATTAGGTGATGCATACGCGCTTGATTTAGCTACTGGTGATGAGGTTTGGTCTATCGATTTAAGTGACGTTAATGATGAACGTGGCTTTTTTGATGATCGCGTATCTGCTCGCATCGCAGGTGGAGCATCTACAGGTTATGACAAGGTTGTTTGGGGCAGTGAAAATGGCGATGTATTTGCCTTAAATGCTGAAACAGGCGAATTAGAATGGCAAGCGAAAGTTCCTGGAGAAGTAATTTCTAAACCAGAGTTTGATAGTAATTTTGTTATCATCAATACGGCTTCTGGGGCTTTAGTCGCATTAGATGTAACAACCGGTGAAGAAGTATGGAAAGCAGAGCAATCTGTTCCTCCGTTATCATTACGCGGTGTAAGTGGTGTAACCATTAATTCAGGCGGTATATTTGTTGGTTTAGCATCAGGTGAAGTTGGTGTTTATATTGTTGAAAATGGCCAGCAAGGCTGGGCAAAAGAAATAGGTGAACCAAGTGGTTCAACTGAATTACAACGTATCGTAGATGTTGACGTAACCCCGGTTATTTTCGGTGATAAAGTTTTTGCCATTTCATCAAACGGCAATTTAGCAGCAATTGACCTTCGCAGTGGTCGTGAGGTATGGAAGCGTAAATATTCGTCTTACCGTAAATTAACGGTTTCTGGAAATCAGATTTTTGCTACCGATATCCAAGGCCATTTGTATGCAATTAACCGTAATTCTGGTATGGAGTTATGGAGTAATCTAGCGTTAACTAACCGAGGTACTACTGGCGCAGTAAGCGTTGGTGATTATGTCGTTGTTGGTGATTTTGAAGGTTATTTACATTGGATGAGCAAAACTGACGGTACTATTGTTGCTCGTCATCAAGTTGATTCAAGTGGCATTTATGTAACGCCTGTTGTGCACGAAGGCTTGTTGTATGTACAAAGTCGAGATGGTGATTTAGAAGTGATTAAAACACCTGAAATTATTAAGGCAAGTGCCGAGTAAAATTCGAAAGCGATAATTAATCTATCGTCTTTCTGACAATTTGCTAAAATTATAAACGGCTCCGTATTTTTTACGGGGCCGTTATTTGTTTAATTTTATTGAGTTTTTATAGCTCAATATATTCATTTTTGAGGTAGCCATGCTTCCTGTTGTAGCCCTAGTTGGGCGTCCAAATGTTGGTAAATCAACATTATTTAACCGCTTAACACGTACCCGAGATGCGTTAGTTGCTGATTACCCAGGACTAACCCGTGATCGTCAGTATGGTCAAGCGAACGTTGAAGGCTTGCCTTTTATTGTTATTGATACCGGTGGTATTGAAGGTAACGAGCAAGGTATTGATGCCAAAATGGCTGAGCAGTCATTATTAGCCATTGATGAAGCCGATGCTGTGCTATTTATGGTTGACGCTCGTACCGGTTCGACATCTGCTGATATTGCCATCAGTGAGCATTTACGCAAACAAAGTAAAAAAGTATTTTTGGTTGCTAACAAAATTGATGGTGTTGATGCCGACTCTGCCGTTGCCGAATTTTATGACATTGGCCTAGGTGAAGTTCACCCTATTGCTGCGGCTCATAATCGCGGTGTTACGCAGTTAATTAATTTAGCCTTGGCACCTCACATTGAAGAGCTTTCTGCACAAGTTGAAGAAACTGAAATTATCGACCTAGCCGAAGGCGAAGAGTTTGATGATTCAGAAGAAACTCAACAAGATGACAAAATAAAGCTGGCTATCATAGGTAAGCCTAATGTTGGTAAATCAACATTAACCAACCGTATCTTAGGTGAAGAACGTGTTGTTGTTTACGATATGCCAGGTACTACCCGTGATAGCGTATATATACCTATGGAACGCGGCGATCGTGAATATACCCTTATTGACACCGCTGGTGTACGTCGTCGTAAAAATATGACTGACGCAGTTGAGAAGTTCTCGGTAATTAAAACTCTGCAAGCTATCCAAGATGCGAACGTTGTTATGTTACTTATCGATGCTCGTGATGGGATCACTGATCAAGATTTAAGTTTGTTAGGTTTTGTATTGGAAGCTGGCCGTTCATTAGTATTAGTGATTAATAAGTGGGATGGCTTAGACACAGATATAAAAGACAGAGTTAAATCTGAACTTGATCGCCGTTTAGGGTTTATCGATTTTGCTCGTATTCATTTTATTTCAGCATTGCATGGTACTGGTGTAGGTAACTTGTTCGAATCAGTTGAGGAAGCATTTGACTCAGCAACGAAACGTACCTCAACGGCCATGCTTACTAAAATTATGGAAATGGCGGCGTTTGATCATCAACCACCACTTATTCGCGGAAATCGAGTTAAACTGAAATATGCCCATGCTGGTGGTTATAACCCACCTCTGTATGTTATCCATGGCAACTTGGTAGATAGTTTACCGCAATCATACAAACGCTATTTAATTAACTACTTCCGTAAGTCTTTAAAGATTATGGGGACACCAATTAAAGTTGAGTTTAGAGGTACTGCCAACCCATTTGCTAACAAACGTAAGCTTACCTATACCGAGCGTAAGAAGAAAGCTCGCGAAACCCAAGGCTGGAGTGAAGAAGCAAAAGCCAACAAAAAATAATTACGAAAAAGGCGACTGTAACAGTCGCCTTTTTTAATTCAGGGATGAATTAACTTAGAATTGCCAAGGATGGCATTAATTCTGTTACATCAAGGATGATGGAATGCCGACTTGCCAAGGGCCATTCTTTCACATTCCTGCCATCAACAAGCTAACTTTTATACAGGTAAAAAAAATGCCACCTAAAGAGGTGGCATAAAAAAATATAGCATTTCAGGGAGGAAAACTATAAAAGTTAACTGTGATTAATAATACACTAACTCAAAATTAACTCTGTTACCCAAATGTAAAAGTACGCAATAGTTTGTTGTGGGCAGTTTATATGTTGGTTTATTGGTTTGTTAATTCGTTTCGTTGTGAGGGTTCAGCGTACAGGTGTGCTTTGTTCGCCAGCAGTCAGGCGTTACAATAGGAGCATGTCTATCTTTCAAGTTAAATTTTAATGGAACCAGTATGAACGTTGTCGAATTTATTCGCGAACAAAGGGAGCAGTTTCAGCAACGAAACAACGAATTTAGGGCCAGTTTACAGCCTAAGTTTAAAAACATTACTGGTCTTTTGTCAGATAAATTTAAGCCGTTAACAAACACTCTAAATAACCCTTGGTTATCACGTGCAAGTTTTCAAGAACAAGACGAAGACCAAAAAAGTGAACAAGTTGTTCAAACCCCTGCGGCTGCCAAAGCGTATTGCCAATTAAGCGAACAAATAGGCGAAGAAACCCACTTAGGTGAGTGGTTCTCCTTAGATCAAGAATGCATAAATCAATTTGCTAAAGTTACCCATGATGAACAGTGGATTCATACTGATCCTGAACGTGCTGCTAAAGAGTCGCCGTTTAAAGCAACTATAGCGCATGGCTTTTTAACGTTATCGCTTATACCTAAGTTAACCAATACGGTCGAGCCAGAAGCTAATCCATACCCTGATGCTCGTATGGTGATTAATTTTGGTCTAAACCAAGTTCGTTTTCCCTTTCCTGTAAAGGCAAACTCGAGAGTTCGAGCTAGAACGCGATTAATTGAATTAAAACCAATGAAGAAAAGTATTGAAGTCGTGAATGAAATTAGCGTTGAAGTAGAAGGCTCAAAACGCTTGGCCTGCGTTGCAGAAACCGTTTTAAGGCTGTATTACTAATAAATTGGGTGATTTATAAACAAACAAAATAAATAACTGAGAAAATCATTGCCCTAAGTTATTTTTCTCGTATAATTTACCGCAATCAACAAGCGATTGTTGAGCACGTGTTGCCGGAGTGGTGGAATTGGTAGACACGACGGATTCAAAATCCGTTGCCTTCGGGCGTGCCGGTTCAAGTCCGGCTTCCGGTACCATTTATTCTTGTCATTACCACAGACAAGGAAACAATAAACCAGCTTAATGCTGGTTTTTTTGTGTCTAAATTTTATCTTTACACCTTTAATTCAACATTTTAGTTGATAGTGCAGCTTATACATTCGAGCCTTGTTAGTACTTGTCTTTCAAACTTAATTTTGCTTAGTTACATCAGTGTTACACGCGTCTGATTGTATTGATATTTTAGCTGGTAAATAATGGGGATTATATAATCAAAAATAACTAAGGAACGTGGTAGCAAATGAAACTAAACCTACCGCAAATATTATTAATACTTAGCGTTCTATTCTCAGCTAAAGTGTTCGCTGAAAATAAACAAATGGATTTTTACTTTTCTCCCAATTGGTCGCCGCTAAATTGGACTGATGAGCAAGGAAAACTACAGGGTATTAATATTGACTTTGCCAACTTGATTTCGACTAAAGTTGGTTATAAAGCAAACATTTCTAAAGTACCATACTGGCCGCAAGTGCTAGAGAATATTGAATCAGCTAATGGAGACTTAACCTTAGGTGGTACTGCACACGATGATTGGGAAAAACAATTTCTGTTATCAAAGCCTTATGTTAGTTTTCCGCTAGCCATTGCATCACGAAATCAATCTCAGTTTTTCGCCGACATTTCATTTTTAGCGGGAAAAAAAGTGGCCGTGGGTGCTACGTATACCGTTAGGCACATACTAGAAACAGACTATCAAGATGTCATTATCGTGCCCGTTGCAACAACCTATCAAGGATTGGACTTATTAGAGCAAGGTCAAGTTGATGCAGTTTTAGATATTTTGCCGGTACTCATGCAAAGGCTTAGGGATAAGTCTTACAAAAATATAGACATAGGAGGGGTTTTTTCTGAAAAGTTGGAATTGCTGGCTCTTATTAATAAAGATAAGCCTGAAGTGCTGCAGGTGGTTAACCAAGCAATTGATAACATCACAGTAGCAGAGAAAAAGGCGATATTAGACATTTGGTTGCACAATAAGTTACAGGTTGAACACGACGATCAAATCGTTCATCTAATCGTATTAATCCTTTTATTGTTATTGATAGGGTTGTTTGTTCGACAAAGCAAACTAAAGAAAAAACACAGAGCATTATCAAGTGCTTACATTAGAGATACGCTAACAAATACCTATAGCCGAGGTTATGCACAAGAGTTGCTAAGTCGCTGTTTTGCAGATGCTAAACGCAATAATATTATTGCATCAGTTGTTATGTTTGACATTGATTACTTTAAAAACATAAACGACAGTTATAACCATGCCATTGGTGATAAAATTTTAATTGAATTTAGTCAATTAATTGAAAAAAATATTGAGACCAATGACTCCTTCGGGCGATGGGGAGGAGAGGAATTTATCTTAATCTGCCCAAATACCAGCAGTCATCAAGCTGTAGTGTTATCTGAAAAACTGCGTAGCTTAGTGGAAAATCATACCTTTTCTAACGATATTAGGATCAGCTTCAGTGCTGGTGTGGTGCAACTTGATGCCGGTCTGACAATTAAGTTAGCGTTAGATATGGCTGATAACGCGCTATATCAATCGAAACGTAACGGTAGAAATCAGGTAACTCTAGCGAGTGAAGCTGTTACTGGTATTTCATAATTGACCAACGATTTATAAAATTTTTGATCAAAATCAAGCGGAATTATCAATAACACTGCTATTTATTACCCTGGCTAAGAGACAGGGTATGTGAATAAGTACCTATGTTATCTTGATTTGGTTACCCCCAACCAACTTAGTCAACTCCAATGACATCCGATTAATATGCGGACAACTGATAAACAAACCAATTTGGTCAAATTTAAGGTTTAACGATGAAACAACTACTACTTGTCCTTTTGTTAGGGACGACAACTTGCGTGATAGCAAAAACTGGCACGCCTGAGCACTCTAAGGCGATCAAAATTGGAAAATGTTCAACGATAGCAGAACGGCTAGGATACAAAACCGAGGCCAATGAGCTTATCACTGCTGCGGTTAGTCTGGAAATCAATGGGGCCATAACTGGGGATAATTACACTAGGGGTGTTTTGGACACAATTGAGCAAGGATTGATCACCGTAGACGAGTATCGCGAGTATTTAGGTAATGAGTACAGCATGAATAGGTGTGAAACTTTACTCGATGAAATTAGAGGCAATAGATAATAAAACTGGGTTTCAACATGCGTGATTGGCAATTTATTTGGCAATGTCTAAACGTTTTTGTTTAGCTTGTAAAACGCTCGGCCAATTACTCATGCATTTCTCAGGATATCCATAAGCACAATTAAAATGGCTTGATGAACATCACCAGCAAGATGAAGTCGAGTCATTTTAATGTGAGAGGGATTACTGGCTTAACTTTGCTACGGCTAACTTTGAAATATCATTAAGCCCTGAGCCATCATTCTGATAATATTTTATCAAATCAGTTTTCATTGATTTAGCCCAAAATAGGGTTAAATGATTTACTACTTTATCTGCCGCTTGTGTTGGCGTTAGATGATGGCCAATATTATCGGATATTTGATTACACATTTTGATAATGTTGTTTAGTTTTGTGCTCATTAATGTACTTCTCTGAATGTGATCTGGTTAACTAGCTTATTGTGTTATCAGCATAGATAACTTGTCGGGTACTACTTGCAAATGCAATTAAGTTTAATTGATGTTGCTCAGCCCAATCAATTGCTTTACTTGTGGCTGCAGACATACTCACTAAATGATTAATACCCGCAGCAATGGTCTTATCGACCATTTCATAACTTGCTCTGCTGGACACTAATATAAATCCCTTATCAGGCGTCAATTGCTGCTTATTTTTAACTAATGCACCAATTAACTTATCAAGAGAATTATGACGGCCCACATCTTCTCGAATTAACAGCACCTCACCCGTTTCGGTTGAGCAAAAAGCAGCGCCGTGTACACCGCCAACTTTCTGTCTAAGTACCTGCTTATCGATAAACTGCTCAATAGCATGTTGACACGCGGATAAAGTGATCAATGAACTTTTCGGTAAACAGAGGCGTGATTTAACCGTTTGCTCTAATGACTCTACACCACACAAACCACAACCACTATTACCCGCTAAACTACGACGTTTGTTTTTTAAGGCAGAAAACTGTCTAGAGTTAAGGGTAATATTTAACTCTAGACCATTTGTTTGCTGTTTAACCTCAAAATCTAATAAGTCAGTTTCTCGTTCTATAATGCCTTCATTTAAACTAAACCCTAGAGCAAAATCGTGTAAATCATCAGGAGTGGCCATCATTACAGCATGCGAAATACCGTTATACACCAAAGCAATAGCTTGCTCACTAATAACCCAGTCAGTGTCTACCTGAGTTTGTGTTGTCGTTCTTGTTTTTTTCGTTACTTGCTGAACATTCATTGCGTTATTTTTTTCTTTTTGGGCAAGTAATTTGTTTGCTTAATATGGTGTTCTTGATTTCGCTCTTGCCATTTTGAAGGCGATGAAACCTTATTTACCTGTACAGCAGTCACTTTATATTCTGGACAGTTTGTGGCCCAATCTGAATTGTCGGTAGTAACCACATTGGCACCACTTTCAGGGTGATGAAATGTGGTATAAACAACACCAGGTTGCATACGCTCAGTAATTTTTGCAATAAGAACGGTATCACCAGAGCGACTATTTATGCCTAACCAATCGCCATCAACAATACCTCTTTCCTGAGCATCATGTGGATGAATTTCCAATACATCCTTGTCGTGCCAAGCTTGGTTGTCGGTACGTCGTGTTTGAGCACCTACATTGTATTGCGACAGTATGCGTCCAGTTGTTAATAGTAACGGAAATTTACGATTCGCTCGTTCACTTGTCGCGACATATTCTGTAATGGCAAATGTAGCTTTACCAATAGGGAAGTTATCTACATGCATGGTTGGTGTGCCAATTGGATTTTCATCATTACACGGCCACTGAATACTAGTTTGCTGCTCCAACTTTTCATAACTTACACCACTAAAGGTTGGTGTGAGCTGGGCAATTTCATCCATAATTTCACTTGGATGTTGGTAGTTCATTTCATAGCCAAGTGCATTTGAAAGTGCCATCGTCGCTTGCCAGTCAGCTAAGCCGGCAAGTGGAGTCATAACTTTTCTGACGCGGTTAATACGGCGTTCAGCATTGGTAAACGTACCATCTTTTTCTAAAAATGAAGACCCGGGTAAAAACACATGGGCAAATTTTGCCGTTTCGTTAAGGAAAATATCTTGTACGATCAAACATTCCAAAGAGCCTAATGCCGCTTGTACATGATGGGTATTAGGATCAGATTGTGCAATATCTTCACCTTGGCAATATAAACCTTTGAACGTGCCATCAATGGCAGCATCAAACATATTAGGAATACGCAGTCCTGGTTCAGAATCGATGGTAACTTGCCAATGCTGCTCAAATTTATCGCGCAATAAATCATTACTTACATGTTGGTATCCTGGTAGTTCATGAGGGAACGAGCCCATGTCGCATGAGCCCTGTACGTTATTTTGACCACGTAATGGGTTAACGCCAACGCCTTCTCGGCCAATATTGCCGGTGAGTAATGCTAAGTTTGCTATGCCCATAACCATGCTTGAGCCTTGCGAATGCTCTGTCACTCCCAAGCCATAGTAAATGGCTGCATTGTTAGCATTGGCATATAAGCGGGCAGCCAGGCGTAATTCGTTAGCATCAATACCGGTAATTTCGGCAGTACGCTCTGGCGAATGACGAGAGTCTTTTATAAAGTTATACCATTGTTGGTAAGCGTCGGTTTGACAGCGTTGTGCAATAAAGTCTTTATCTTCTAAGCCTTCATCTACAATGACATGTGCCATTGCATTTATAAATGCTACATTGGTGCCAGGGCGTAAAGGTAGGTGATGGTCCAAATGCACATGTGGGCTTTTGCCTAAATCAATTTTACGAGGATCGGCAATAATAAGTTTTGCCCCTTGTCGTAATCGTTTCTTTAATAAAGAGCCAAATACTGGGTGAGCATCGGTTGGGTTAGCGCCAATAACGATAATAGCATCAGCTTTCATTACCGAATCAAACGTTTGCGTACCAGCAGATTCTCCAAGTGTCGCTTTTAAGCCAAAACCGGTTGGTGAATGACATACTCGTGCACAGGTGTCGGTATTGTTGTTACCGAACGCAGCTCTAATCAACTTTTGTACTAGATAGGTTTCTTCATTGGTACAACGAGAAGACGTAATACCACCAATACTATCTTTACCGTATTTTTGTTGAATGCCTTTTAGCTTAGAGGCGGCAAATTGAATTGCTTCTTCCCAGCTCACTTCACGCCAAGGTTGGTCTATATGATCTCTAACCATAGGTGTGGTAATACGGTCTTGATGGGTGGCATAACCAAACGCAAAACGTCCCTTCACACAAGAATGGCCATGGTTGGCTTGGCCATCCTTTGACGGCACCATACGCACAACCTTTTCACCTTGCATATGTGCATCAAATGAACAACCAACACCGCAGTAAGCACAAGTTGTGGTAACTTTATGTTCGGGTTGTCCTTGTTCAATAATGCTATTTTCCATTAAGGTTGATGTCGGGCAGGCTTGTATACAGGCGCCACAAGAAACACAATCTGAACTGATAAAATCGTTGTTATATCCGGTTGATATTTTTGAGTCAAAGCCTCTACCATCAACGGTTAAAGCAAAGGTTCCCTGCACTTGCTCACAGGCACGGACACAACGAGAGCAAACAATACATTTGCTCGGCTCAAAGGTAAAATAAGGGTTAGACGTATCTTTAGCTGCACTAAGGTGATTATCACCATCAAAACCATACCTTACTTCACGTAAACCAACCGTACCAGCCATGTCTTGTAATTCACAATCGCCATTACTTGCACAGGTTAAACAATCCAACGGGTGATCAGAAATGTACAGTTCCATGATATTTTTACGCAGGCGCGCAATTTTGTCATTTTGCGTAGATACTTGCATGTCTTGTTCTACGGGAGTTGTACAGGAAGCAGGCATGCCTTTACGGCCCTCTATTTCCACTGCACAAAGTCGACATGAGCCAAATGATTCTAAATTATCTGAGGCACATAGTTTTGGGATGGCGATATTTAACAAGGCTGCTGCACGCATTACCGAGGTACCTTTGGGTACCGATATACTTTGACCATCTACTGTTAACGTAACCTGCTCAGCAGAATCAACAAATGGTGTTCCTAAATCAACAATGCTGCTCGAGTTTAACCCTTGGTTTTGCTCTGCTTTTGGATCATAAATAGCAACCATTAGTTTATCTCCTTGGCATTGAATTTATCAGCTGTAGCCACGAAGTCATCGCTAAAGTGATTCATAATACTGCGCACAGGGATAGGCGTCATACCTCCCATGGCACATAAAGAGCCATCGACCATTGTATCGCAAAGATCAACCAACAAGGTATTAAGCTCGGCAAGCTCTTCTGCTGAGTTTTCACTTTGTTGTTGAGCCTTTGTCATCTTATTAATAACTTCTACGCCCCTTACCGAGCCAATGCGACATGGAGTACATTTTCCGCAGGATTCGGCTACACAAAATTCCATTGCAAAGCGGGCTTGAGCGGTCATGTCGACGGTATCGTCAAACGCAACAATACCGCCATGACCTAACACAGCGTCAATTTTTGCAAACGCTTCGTAATCAAGTTCAGTAGCCCATTGATTTTCAGGAAGATATGCACCAAGAGGGCCGCCTACTTGAATTGCTTTTAATGGGACTCCGCTATAACTTCCCGCTCCAAAATCATTAATCAATTCAGCTAACGTGGTACCAAATGCCAGTTCAACCAAACCACCTTGCTTTATATTTCCTGCCAATTGAAATGGTAGTGTGCCGCGCGATCGGCCAACGCCAAAATCTTGATAGTATTGAGCGCCTTGGGCAAGAATAGTCGGTATGGTCGCTAAGCTAATCACATTATTAACAATTGTTGGTTGGCCGAATAAGCCTTCAATTGCAGGCAATGGCGGTTTCGCCCGCACTAAACCTCGTTTACCTTCAAGGCTTTCCAGCAATGATGTTTCTTCACCACAGATGTATGCGCCAGCACCTATGCGCACTTCCAAATCAAATTTTTGGCCACTTTGTTGAATGTTATTACCTAGAAAATTCTGTTGGTAGGCGGTATTAATCGCTTGCTCTAAAATAATGTTAGCCTGTGGGTATTCCGAGCGTAAATAAATATAACCTTGGTTGGCACCAACCGCTAAACCAGCGATGATCATCCCTTCAATTAAACTAAACGGATCGGCCTCCATTAATAAACGATCAGAAAATGTTCCTGAGTCGCCTTCATCGGCATTACAAACAATGTATTTTTGTTGTGCTTCAGAGGTTGATTTGGCATCTAGTACGGTTTGCCATTTTATACCTGTCGGAAATGCCGCGCCGCCTCGTCCTCGTAAACCTGAGGTTTTTATTTCATCGACTATTTTTTGCTGGCCGTTGTCACTGCCTTGCTCAAACATTGCTAACGCTTTTGATAAGCCGGAAAAGCCTTCATGTTCGATATAATCGTTGATATTAATCGGGTCGATAATCCCCGCACGACTAAACGTTAAGCGCTGCTGTTTAGCAAGGTAGGGAATTTCTTCAGTCAAGCCTAAATATAAGGGATGATCGGAGTTTCCATTTAATAAACCTTGAGCAAGTAATGACTCAACATCTTCAATTTGCACTGGCCCGTAAGCAACGCGCCCTTTTGGTGTAAGCACTTCTACTAGAGGTTCAAGATAAAACAAGCCCCTAGAGCCATTTCGCACTATTGTTACATCATCGGTTAAGTCTTGGCATTGAAACTTTAACGCTTGAACAACATCGTCCGCACCCATTGATAATGCTGAAGTATCTCGTGGAACAAATAGAGTAATAGCCATCTATGCGAGCTCCCCAACATTTATTTTATAAGTGGCAAGCGTGTCGGTAAGCTTGGTAAATTTTTCACTGTTCATTCGGCCATATACTTTGTCAGCAACTTTTACTGAGGGAGCGCATGCACAGTTGCCTAGGCAGTAAACTGGCTCTAAGGTAAAGTTGTTGTCTTTAGTTGTTTGATTATATTCAATGTTAAGTTGAGATTGAGCTGCAGCCTCTAATGCACCGGAGCCCATTGACTGACAAGCCTCGCCTCGGCATATTTCGATAACGTGACGACCTGTTTGTTTCATTCTAAAGTGAGCATAAAAGCTTATCACGCCAAAAATTTCAGCATCGCTTTGATTTAATGAATAAGCAACGATAGATATTGCTTGCTCAGGAATGAAGCCAAATTCATGTTGAATATCATGAAGAATAGGTAACAGAGCACCAGGTAAGTTTTTTTTATTATCAACAATCTGTTGAATTTTATAGTTTATTTCATCAGTGGTCATGCTTATATCTCATCCTGAACCGATTAAATTATTCGGGCTTAATAATTTATTATATATCTTTTTTGATCCGATTGGTGAAAGCGTTAAATGCATATTTCATTAAAATAACGTCGTTTTAATGTTTTTAAGAACAAAATTATAATTGTGAAAATAAAAAACAAGTAAACTAAACGTTAATTTTTTGTGGGGTATTCAGTCTGTGTTGACTAAATTTTACAAAAATTGTACTAAAAAGTTGTACTAATAGTTAAAATCTACATGGTATGATGCCTCCTTGATTTTTTTATGGACCTTACATGAACACTGCAATGCTTTATCACAAAACTTATTTACACCCAGACAGCAAAGAATGGGTAGTTTTTGTGCATGGCGCTGGCGGCAGTTCTAGTATTTGGTTTAAGCAAATCAAAGAATACAAAAAACACTTCAATTTGGTATTTATTGATTTACGCGGTCATGGCCGTTCGGCTGCGGTTTCCTTCAAAGAGATGCTAAAAAACGGTTACACCTTTAATGATGTTGCGCTGGATATTGTGCAAGTCCTTGATCACTTAAAAATTAAAGGCGCTCACTTTGTTGGTATTTCACTTGGTACAATATTAATTCAAAAGTTAGCTGAACTTGCACCTAACCGAGTTAAAACAATGGTGCTAGGTGGTGCCGTAACTCGCTTTGATTTTCGCTCGAATACACTGGTTAAAATTGGTGACTTCTTTAAGCATGTAATGCCTTATATGTGGTTATATCGATTATTCGCATATATTCTAATGCCTCAAAAGGGGCAGGTTGAATCTCGAGGCATGTTTATTAAAGATGCAAAAAAACTGTGTCAAAAAGAGTTTAAGCGTTGGTTTAAGCTTGCCGCTGATGTGAACCCATTAATGAAGTACTACAAAGAGAATGAAACCAATACGCCAACATTATATTTAATGGGAGAAAATGATCATATGTTCATGCGGCCTGTAAAAGAAATGGTTGCCAAGCATAGTCGTAGTCAATTAACAGAGATTAGTAATTGTGGGCATGTATGTAATGTAGAAAAACCACAAGAGTTTAATCAACACTCCATTGAATTCATTAAAAACAATGGCCAACAAAACAGTTAACGCTAGAATAAGTAACTAAGTCCAAGCAGTATTAACAAAGCCCCTAAATACTTACTAATAATCTCCCCTTTGGGTAAAGCCTTTTCCACCAACACCACTAGCGTAAGAATTAAAATCCATTGTAAGTTCATTACCCCGGTAACAAATAAAATTGCCATTAAAAACCAACAGCAACCCACGCAATAGCTGCCATGTTTTATCCCTAAACTGACTGCACCTTTTATCCCTTCTTGCCAGTCTCCGGTTAACAGGGAAAGTGGCGAGCGGCACAAGTTTAAACATTGTTGTTTAAAAGCACTGAATTGATATATACCGGCAACGATAAGGATGAGGGCACTAAATTGTATATTCGCACTATCCATCATCGGGCTGAGCAACTCCAAGTGATGCAACCAGGTTTGAATGATGGTGATCAGAACACTATAAATAGCCCACGCAATTAGGTAGCCGATAGAAAAGAAAAATGTAGGTGTGAAGCTTGCTCCGTGCTGTTGACGTTGTTGGTTTATTTTATCAATAAGTAAAATAACAGGCAGGGCAGATGGCAACATCATGCCTGCCATCATAATGGCCCACATAATAAATAAAAGCCCAATATCAGCATATGACCAAGTAGCCACTGGCTCCATATTCATGGTCATCCCATAAAGCATATAATACCAACTCAAATATATGAGCAGCCCTATGGATACTAAAACCAACCCTTTATTTACGATGCTTTGCAACAGTACTATTAACCTTTATTTTAATTAAGTAGGCCAATTAACAACAGCTTTGGCAGCAAATGTGTCTGAATAATTAAACGATAAATTGCCATGCTCTACTTTTAACGATGTTGTTTTTCCAACAAAACCATCATTCCACATAAAACCACCACTAGGAAAGGTAATGTGTACTTTATTTTCATCACCTGTTACTGGGTTGATATGTGGCGCTTGTCCGGTTTCTAAAACACCTGAAATTGAAACGGTAGACTTATAATCTTGTGGATCCATTTCAATATCGCTGATTATCGGTCCGTCAAATTCAGAAAACAATGTTGCGATAGCTTCAACTGGCATACCGCCTGCTTGGCCTGAGAAAATCGTCGCTAACGCTGTTACTTGCTCTTCACTTGCGGCTCTATCAATAAATAGTGCGCCTTTACCGTCGCCATCATGCATGGCTTTTGGCCACATAGCGACAAATACAGCTTTTAAACCAGACAGATCTAAATCGTTAAAATGACCTTTTATTACCTGCCAACCTAAAATGGCATCACAGCCGCCATTCGCACTGCTCGGAAAGCCGCCAAATTGGCATCCACATCCATGACTACAGCTACAACTTTCAATCTGGTGCATGGATAATGCCCAAGAATTTTCATCAGACATAATAAACTCCTTTGTAAAAGTGGATTAAGTATAGTTCACTTTTACAAATTATTATTTTATCCGTCATAGTCACTTTTTCGACTTAAAACCAATATTATAAGTCGCTTCATTGTTCATTATGGCTGCTTAAAGGTTAATTACTTTGCGGTAATATAGATAACTTTCACACCTTGATTTATTTGGCTTGGCGAATGTACAGCGACATTGCTAAATGAAGTTGAGTCCTTCCTATAGGCGTCAATGAATTTTGCCGTTCGTGTCGAGCTAAAAGAGTAAGCAAAGTCAGCTATATTTTGTTCATTACACTTAAGGTGATCTGCAATTACTTGATAAGTAAAGCCATGATGTTTTACTAATCTCATATAACGAAGTAGGTTGTTTTCGGCTGCAGCAATACATATTTTAGTATTTGGATCTTTGTCAGTAGCAACAAATTTATATTGGCTTGCTAAAGTTACAGGTGTGGCTCCAATTAATAGAGCTAAAATCGACAATTTGGTAAACGTCATAATACCCTCCTTTACCTATTGTAAAAAATACACTGGCTTAGCAGGTGCAGAGAATAACCAAAGCACTGAAGCTAAGGGGTAGCTAAAGTATAGTAAAAAATTGTGCTTTTAAGATTTCCCTGTAGCTTAAGAGTTTTCATTGAGTTAAATTAGGTTTATTAAATGGTTGTATTTACTATTATTTTAAGAGCTGAACGATGAAAAAAAATCTTATTATGTTGGTTACGCTATTGTTGTCATTCAATAGTTTTGCGGGCAAAGAAAACTTTACCAAAGGGCCTGTGTTTAAAAACTATGGTGAAAATGTTGCAATTAAAGGTGCGTTAATTCATCCAGAAAAACAAACATTTAAAGTAGTATTTGATATTGCCAATATTAATGAAAATGGGGGCGTTAACGGTAATTTTAATACGGTAGCTCGATTTATAAATATGCATGTTCGAGCAGGAGTCCCGTTAGAAAATATTGATGTGGCTATGGTGGTGCACGGAAAAGCTGGATTTGATTTAATGACAAACGCAGCCTATAAAAACAAATTTGATCAAGATAATGTTAGTGCTGAATTAGTAAGTTTGTTGCTTGCTGCAGATGTTAAAATATACCTTTGCGGACAGTCGGCAAGTTATTTAGGTGTTGATAAGGTTGATTTAATACCTAGTGTTGAAATGGCGTTATCGGCAATGACGGCTAACGCTTTGCTGCAACAACAACGGTATACTCTAAACCCATTTTAATTCGTTTTGAAAGTTATTCTATCTAACTACGATTAATTTTAATTACTACTCAGTAATTAAAATTAATCAGCACAGGGGGAGTATTATCAGGAGGCTAAAATAGTAACACTATTTAAGCAGTTCATGGCCCTCAGGCAGTTGCTTTTGAATCCATAATGCGAGTTTATGTTTCATACTTAGCAAGTCTTCTTTATCTTCAGGGAGAGGGTGAACCAATTTGTCCTGCACTAATAATCGATATAGTGCTTCAACCTTTTCTTTTGCTGCATCAGTTGCACCAAAGCTTTTAAAACCTCTATTTACTGCGTACTTTTCACCTACACTTAGGGCTATTTTTAATAAAGCCTGTTCATTTTTCATCTTTTTCATACGCGTTCCAAATAAGGGAGAATGTTATACCAATTGGTATTACTGTAAAAATTCACTGCGGGTCGCAGGATTAGTTTTAAAACAACCACTTAGGGCTGTTGTCGTGGTACTAGAGTTTGAGTCCATTACGCCACGAGCTTTCACACAATAATGCACGGCATTGATGGTTACCGCAACATGTTCTGTGTCTAGTAGTGCTTTTAATGAGATCAAAATTTGCTGTGTTAAGCGCTCTTGTACTTGTGGTCGTTGGCCAAAGAAACGAACAAGTCGATTAATTTTAGACAAGCCGATAATTTTCTTTTTAGGAATGTAGGCAACTTTTGCCATACCATCAATCGTGACAAAATGATGTTCACACGTACTTGTCAGGTTAATGTCTTTAACCATGATCATTTCGTCATTAGCCATTTTATTTTCAATGACCGTAATTTTTGGAAAGTTGCTGTAATCTAAGCCCGAGAAAATTTCTTGCACATACATTTTAGCAATGCGATGGGGCGTTTCTTGTAAGCTGTCATCGGTTAAATCTAACCCCAAGGTATCACATATATCAGTAAATGATTGTTTGATTTTTTGATACTTTTCATCATTACTGAGCTTGTCCGTAATCTGCATCGGAGTTTCTAAACCAGCATCAATTAATGCCTTTTGTACAATTTTAGCTGCTGGACTGCTCGCTTTATTGCTACTAATGCTGGCGAGTGTTTTTGCTTGCATGCTATTCATAATAATTTTCTCAATAATTTACATCAGCCATTATGGTGTTAGGCTAAGTGTCTGCCGCCGTCTAAGTGTAGTGTATGACCAGTTATATACCTACTCTTTAGTAGGTATTGTACTGCTTCAACACCCTCCATTTCACCAGGGGCAATTTGCATTAACGACTTCTTTAAGGTTTTTTCTTTATAGCTGTCACTATCATCAATGTTAAACATTAATAGTGACGGTGCAATCGAGTTTACTTTTACTTTTGGCGCTAAAAGAGCAGAAAAAGAAAGCGTTAGGTTAGCCAATGCCGCTTTACTTGCCGCGTAAGCTATGTGCTTTTTACTACCTTTATCTACTACGTAATCAGTTAAGTGAATTACATTAGCTGCACGATTCGTTTCTTGATGAAAACGCTCTAATAATGGCTGAAACGCAAGGTTTAGTTGATAAGGTGTTTGCACATGAATTTGCATCATGGCTTTCATTATTAACGAAGGGGGCGTCTCGGTGTTTTCAGCGAGCCAATCGGAAGCATTATGTACAATTGCGCTTAATGAAGAACAATGATTTTTAACGTACTGGCTAAACGCGGCAATTCCTTCATCAGAGGAAAAATCTGCTTGGACACAAGTGATGCCAAGGTTTTTCAGCTCGACTAGTGATGCTCGTTCAGTACGATAGGTTATTATTACCGGCGTTAATTTACTGTGTAATGCTTTTGCTAACGCTAAACCTAAACGTTGGCTACCACCTGTAATAATTATTGCATGATCTATCATCGTTTATTGACGCTTGGCACTTAATGTAAGAGAAACAGAGTCAGCAAAACGAAGCGCATGCGGTTTCTCTACGGTAACTTTTGCATAGGTAACCAGCTTGGAAGTCATGGCTATTTCTAATAAATCTGATGTTAGTTTTTCGAGCAATTTAAAGTTGCCACTTTCGACATGACTGATCATCTTTTTTGTGATCGTTTTATAGTTTAATGCCTGAGCTGCCTCATCGGTAGTACAAGCATTACCTGCTGGATAACGAATTTGCGCATTAATAACAATATCTTGCTGTTTACTTATTTCTTCAGGGTTAAAACCAATATAAGTACGTAAACGTAAATTGATGATATCAATAGTTGCATCATCCATAATCAATGTATTGGTATTATTTTGTATATTTTGAACCGAGCTCATACTTATCTCTAACAACGCTTTTATTTAGTATAACAACTTGTAGAAACAATTAAATGGTAAGGCGAACGAAAACAAGAGTAGAAAGATTAAAACTCTACTCTTATCAATCGTGTGGGAGTTGATTTATACAGTATTCATTCCTGCAATTTGATGCCAATAACCATTCGAATGGTTTTTTGGTAATTGCTCAAATATAGGGTGCTGCTGTTTGGCAATAAAGTTATCTAATATGCTAAACGTATCTTCTGCTTGCGGGCTAATACGGATAATGTCTATCAAGTTTTTCATACTTTCTATGTCATTACTTAAGTTATAACAATCGCCTGACATTGTTTGAATGCCGTTTAGCACAAACAGTTGCTTATCTTCCTGGCTATCGGCAATTCGGCCGCTTGGGTAATTGATACAACAAAGCTGGCAGTCATCTTTGCTTTTATTTTCACTTCTTGCGGTGAAGCAACGAGCCGAGTAGGCGAGAGGTAAATGGCCATAACATTGAGTTTCTACCTCAAATTTGTCTCGCAACCCTTGGTCTTCTAATTCACCCAAGGTTTGCTTTATCCAATCCCTACCCAGTTCCACCGGCGTCACCCAACGTTGCATTCCCATGCTAATTAGTCGTTTCAAAGCGGGAGCATTATAGGCATTTATTGCTTGACCACACACAAATTCAACATTGTTTTGGCGGCAAAACTCAATTGCACCAACATCATTGGCTTCAATAATAAATTCTCCGTTATCACAGTATTTTTTTAGAATTGAAACCTCAGATGGTGCTTCTAACAATGCCATGGTAGACAGTACTATTTGTTTGTTTGAATTTGCCAGATCTATGGCGAGCTCCAACCAGTCTTTTTGGCGAAGTTCACGCCGTTTGGAGCAAACAGTTTCACCAAGGTAAATAATATCGGCATTTGAACATGCTGCTTGTTGATAAAACTCTTCTACTTGTGCTTTGGGCCAATAAAATTGATTTGCGCCTAATGAATATTTCATTAACTTTCCTCTATTGCCAATTACGGTGATAAGCACCGAGCGTTGTTTGTGAACCTTCAGAAATATTACCAAGCTCACTCATCCAAGCAGGATCCGCTTTATAGTTATCAGGATCTTTTTTGTAGGAGTCGATGGCTTGTCGCCATAACCGCGTTACGGTGGCCACATATGCTGGACTGCGTTGTCGTCCTTCAATTTTTACTGAAGCAATATTGGCTTTGGCAAGCTCTGGAATTAAATCGATTGTATTTAAGCTCGTTGGCTCTTCCAGGGCATGATAAATATTATCATTAACTTTAAATCGGCCTTTGCACAGAGTAGGGTAGCCGGCATTTTCATCGTCTCTATAGCGATCAATTAATACATCATTAAGTCGTGACTCCAAACCCGTGTCGGTTTGTTTCCAGTCTACATATTTTGCCGGAGAGCAAGCACCTACTGTATTTGGGCTTTCTCCGGTTAAATAGGAAGATAAATAACAGCGCCCCTCGGCCATAATGCATAAGCTACCAAAAGCAAACACTTCAAGTTCAATGTCGGTTTGCCTAGAGAGTTGCTTAACTTGCTGAAGTGATAATACTCGAGGTAAAACAACTCGATGAATATTGAAGTTATTACGGTAAAAATCGATAGCCGCTTTATTGGTGGCTGAAGCTTGTACTGAAAGATGAATTTCGGCATCAGGGTATTTATCTGCGGCGTAATCAAGCACCGCCATATCAGCAATAATTAATGCTTTTGCACCAATGTCTACGGCTTTGTCTACTGTATATTGCCATGATTTAAACTCACCAGGTTTGGCAAAGGTATTAATAGCAATATGTAAGTCTTTATTTTGTTGGTTGATTAAATTGGCCGCTTGTAAAATGCGTTTATCGTTAAAATTAAGTCCGGCAAAATGACGGGCATTAGTTTCATTATTCATGCCAATAAATATTGCATCAGCGCCATGCTCCAGCGCTGTTTTTACTGCAGGCAGACTACCTGCCGGGCAAAGTAATTCCATGGTTAAGATCATACTCTTAGTTATTATTATGCCAGATTATTTTATCTTTTTAGCAAGGCAGATATTTGATATGGATTAAATAAAAGATATTTTTAATTTGTTATCGTTGAATTATTAAAATTTACCGCAAGAGTCGTTATGAATTTACCTAGCAAACTGTCAGTAATCCTGCCTAAAATAGCTCATATATCAAGCCATATCGTACCTGAATCTATTCAAAATAAAGTTATCGAGGTTGCACTTAACAATGTGTTAAAAGAGCAACTCATTGATGGTGAATTAGACTTTCTTGAACAAGTGTTTTTAGAAATCAAAGTTACTGATCTTAATAAGTCTTGGTTTTTTAGTGTTGAAGATGAAAAAATATTGGTGAGTCACGCTAGCATCACCACACAAAGTAGTGACGTTGTGATCAGCGGTGAGTTTAACTCCTTCGTGCTATTAGCATCACAAACGATTGATCCAGACACTTTGTTTTTTAAAAGAAAGTTGCTGATAGAAGGTGATGTTGAATTAGGTTTAGCCGTTAAAAACTTGCTTGATCGGGTTGAGCTTAGCCAACTGCCAGAGTTAATAACTAAACCAATTAATGCCTATGCGCAGATACTGTAATTGTTAATCGTCGCACCTGCTTTTCCGCTTTATAAACAAAAATGTTGGCAACGGAGTATTCTTCTGTATAATAGATTTTTCATTTAGACGTCTATACATCTAAATTGACGAATTAATAACATTATATTTATAGGTAAAGCCAATGCGCTTATTTGACATTTTAGGGGTTCTTTACGAACCAATTAACAGCCTTGATAACCATGATCATTTGTTAACTTATATTGAACCTGAGTTAAACGAAGATGGCACGTGTCCAATCTATAAAGTTGCTGGTAACACCTATGACTTAATGCAGTATGTTGATAGCGAAGAGCAAAAAGCAAATTTGCTGGATCTACTCGCTCGTTTAAATCGTTTAGTACGCTGGATCCACATTAAAAGTGATGTTCTTTGGTTTGGTATATACCTTCGCCATGGTGACAAACTGGTTAAGTACGTATACAACGGCGAAATGAGTAAAGCTGAATTTGAGATCTCAGAGGAGCATTTGGAAAAATCAATTAATACCCGCGTGATCATGGAAAAGCAGCAATATTATATTCCTGATGTCGATACCCACGTAGGTCCATATTATCGTTGTGATGCAAAAGTGAAATCAGAACTATGTTGTCCGATATTTGGCCCTGATGGAGATGTGATAGGAATTTTTGATTCTGAAGATCATCGTAAACATTTCTTCGACGACAAAATTGATTTCATTGGCAATAAAGTAAAGCGTGCCATTGAAATATTCTTAGAAGATCATCCTTATATGACCCACTCTAAAGAGTTCGATATCAATGAAGATGACTACTCTAAAGAGATAAAAGCCAACTAATTATTATCTGCCGCAGTTATCTGAAAAGGTTGCTCAATTGTTGTTAGCAGTGGCGTAACTAAGTCAATGTCTTTGCTAAACCATTCGTTAATCGAATTTTTCGGCACCAATAGCGGCATTCTGCTGTGGTATTGGCCGCATTGCTCAGTTGGTTTAGTGGTTAAGGTGACTAATAGCGGTGTGTCAGAGTCTTTGGCTTGGTAATATATCCCGGCCATTAACAATGGCGTTTGTTGATCATCAACAAACTGATATTTTTGTTTTTTGCCTTGCTCGTCTGTTTTCCACTCAAACCAACTAGAAAATGGAATAACACAGCGTCTATGTTTAAACGCCTGCTTAAATGTTGGTTTTTCAGTAATGCTTTCCGCTTGACCATTAATTAATAATTTATTTGCCCATGCGGGCTTTATTCCCCATAGTGCATCTTGCTGACACAGATTATCTTCTGTTTGTATTATGGTGCTTACTGTCTGACTAGGACATAAATCGTTGTTTTCTACACAGGTAAATGGGCTGAGCAAATTGCTTGTAACCCAAGTTTCAACCTGTTGTTTATTTACTGAGAATCGTCCACACATAATTGCATACCTAAATTTATTAAGCCGAGTTCAGGTTATTTAGCTATAGGTAAGGTAAGTATAAACCTTACACCAGTATTATCAGCTAAGTTTTCAGCAATTATAGTACCCTTATGATGATCGCTGATCAGTTTACAAATATATAAGCCAATGCCTAAATGAGGCTGTTTTTTCTGCTCTTCATTACGAACTGACACCATGGCATCAAAAATATTCGCCTGCATCTTTTGAGGTAACAAAGCGCCTTTATTTTCTACCGTTAACATCACCTGTTTTTTGCTATTGTCTAATGCCAAATTAACGTTAATATCATCACCATTGTCACTAAATTCAACCGCATTTGATATTAGCTTGTCGAACAGTTGCGCGATATGCTCGTCACAGCCATTAATAAATATGGGTTTGTTGGTGATGTTAATATCGAAGTTTTGTTGTTGATAAATTTGTTGATAGCTTTGACCGCAACCTTCAACTAACGCAGCAAGATCAAATTTTTCGCTTTCAGATGTTGCCAATGCCTGCTCTAAATGTGTCGCCTCACTCATTGCCATTAACATTGAATTCAAACGGTTAATGCCATCTTTAGCACGTTTCATATATACCTTACTGTCATGGGGCAAGTGCTGATTTTCCATCATTTCAAGCGATGATCGCACAACTGAAATTGGGGTTTTCAGCTCATGCGACAAACGTGACGACATATTTTGCAAATAATTATTGTACTGGCTTAGTTGGCTTATTATGTTGGTAAAGCTTTTTGATAAATCACCAATCTCATCATTTATTTTTGTACTGGGTAAATTCGCTTTTATTTTGCCTTGTTCATCAACAACGGCATCGGTTTGATTGCGTAATTTTCTAATTCTATATGAAAGCCTTAGGGTATATAGAAACAATGCAGCAACGGATAAATAAATGAAAATACTGGTCAGTAATATCCCTTCAACCGCTTTATTACGAATACTGCGAATACCATGAGTTGTTTCTTCAACAATTACTGCGCCCTTTATTTGATTATCAACATAAATTGGGTGAGCAGCAGACAGAATTACTGCTTTATTGTCATTGGTAGTCCACCATAAAGAGGTTAGCTTTCCGGTATTTATTGCGGTTTGAACATGACGGTTCTTATGACGACGATTTTCAAATTGCTCAATGGTAAATGTCTTTGGCGGCTTAGTTAAAAAGTATTGGTAAAAAGGGTTTATGATCAAGTTTCTTATTTGACTGAACCATGTATCCTGCTCCAGGTAAAAATTATTATCTGACCAATCTCCTGCGGCATTTTGAATATCGCCATGTTCAGTTAAAAGCTGCTGATGCTTATCTACGACTCGAATTTTTGAATGACTGCGGCCCATAGCTTTTATAATACTTTCAATTTGAGGCGAGGGTACCGTAAGAGTACCTAAATCATTTGAGTTTTGAGTATCGGCAGTACCAATGACTACTTTTTCAATTGGCTGGGCGAAAGAGTCAATGTCGGTAATACTAAAACCAACCTTTTCTCCCAGTAATGATTTTTTAATTCGAAGCTCAACAATGTAACCGTCTTTTGTTAATTGCCATTGACCCTGTATTGCCGTCTCATTTTCTGGATGCGTTTCAGAGCCTGCTGGCGGCATTTTGAATGCGCTGATCCAGCCTACGCCATGGTTACTGATAACATAGCGAGAAAACTCTTGGTTTTGATCGAGTGTGGCTATTTCAATATGATCATTTTCAACAACCGATAACGCATTGCTCGGTCGAAAGAGCACACTATCGTCAGATACTTTTAGTAATGCGTATACATAGTCTTTATATCGACCTATTTGAGAACTAAAGTTTAAACTAACCTCAGCTTCGCTGAACGTCGAGTTTATTTGGTTTAAGTGGTTGTAATAGTTGATGCTTTTTGTGTTGGCATGTTCTAGCCAATCATTATCAAGCCCGTCCAGTTTAATTGCTTTAGTAATTTCACTTGGAAAAAAATCTTTACCTTTCACCAATGCATCTTTATAGCTTGCCTGAGTATTAAATAAATTTTCCCGTTCATGCAGTGCGGTTGCCAATGCTTTGGCATTGTTCATTAAGGTTTGCTCTTGGCCTTTGCGCAAGTGTTTTTCCATGTCCCAAATATAGTTGTAACCTATCATTGGAATAGCCAGTAAAAAACTGGCAAAAAACATTAACTTTACGGTGATATTTAAGCGCAATTCGATTATTCCCTATTGCTCATCATGCCAGCGATAACCCATACCATATACGGTATCGATACAATTAAAAGAGCTGTCTTGAGCATTAAATTTTTTGCGAATGCGCTTGATGTGAGCAGTAACTGTATTGTCATCAACAACGATGTTGGCGTCGCTCATTAACTGCTCTTTATTTTTAACATGACCCGGATTTAGCGCTAATGAATAAACCATCCAAAATTCAGTAATGGTGGTATTAATTAATTTATCTCGCCAATGAATACTTAACCTATCTTTATTAATGCTAAGCTCACCGCGCTCTACTTTGTTTTCAATAATAGGCTTATCGATAAATTTAAGGTAATTCAAAATGGCATGAATGCGAGCACTTAAATTTGCAAAACTCATCGTTTTACTAACGTAGTCATTAGCGCCCAAACGCAGGCCACTAATTAAGTCGGCATCTGAATCTCGTGCGGTTAAAAATATTATCGGTAATGTTTCAGACTTGTCTCGAAGGTATCGGCATAAATCAAACCCGCCATCATATTCATCTTCAAGTCCAATATCTAAAATGGCCAAATGCGGCAACGATAAATCAAAAGCATCTAATGCTGTTTGTTTATTTTTATAGGTTTGCACAACAAAACCTTGCTTACGCAAGGCATCGGCATAGTTTTCTCTAATTGCTTCATCATCTTCAACAATTGCAATTCGTTTGCTCATATCTTTTCTTTTTCTTTGGACTGTTTGAAATCAATATATCAATAAAAAGCATAATGTTAAGGATAACAGGCTAATCATCATAATTGGTCATAATTGTGCGTTAAAAGTTCATTTTAGAATAAATAGATTGTCATTTTTATTGGGTTTAATGAAGTCATTGAAAGGTTACGGCCTGAACGATTTATTTATATTAACAAAAAAGGTAAACACTATGAAAAAGACAATGACAGCAATAACCCTTAGTACGGTATTATTAACTACAGCATTTATTACTCCACAAGCGTACGCTGAAGAGAAGAACATTATTGAGCACATTGAAGAAATCCCAACGGAAGAAAAAGTAGGGGTAAGTATAGGTGCAATTATTGGCGGTATTTTTGGTGGACCTCCTGGCGCATTCATTACAGCTATAGCCGGCGACTTCATCGCTAAAAATATGATTAATGAAGAAGAAATAAGTGCGTTAGAAACACAAGTTGAACAGCAAAAACTTAGTGCGACCAATGCAAAGCACAAGTATAAAGGCGAAATTAAAAACCTTGAAATGCAATATCAGCAAGAGGTGATGAACATTGCCAACAGCTATGAAAACAGTGAAAAAGCGCAAGTAGAAAACATTTTAGTAAGCTTAATGTTTAGAACCGGTTCGAGCGTAATTGAACCGCATTATGAACAACAGGTGCAGGCTTTAGCGAAAGTATTACAGCGTTCGCCGCACTTAAATATTGACCTGTCAGGCTATACCGATAAACAGGGCGATGAACAACGCAACCTGCAATTGGCCGAACAGCGTATTGCCAGTGTTAAACAATTATTACTGGATGAAGGGATAGAAGAACAACGAATCTTTACCAATGCATTTGGAGAGTTGGCACCGGTAGATGCAACTGTTGCCTCTGAAGTAAATTACTTTGATCGACGTGTTGTAATGAAACTGAAAGTTGATAGTGAGGAGGTGGCAAAGCAAGCAAACTTATAAATTGATTTTTTAAACATCTAAATAACCCCCGCCAAGTAGAAGCCATTTTTCAGCAGAATTATGGCTTTTTTTGCTCATGGAAGAGCTATATGCAGAAAATACATGGATGTATAATTTTCTGTTTTGCTCAGGGAGAAGGAATGCAAACTGCCATGGAGTTAATAAGTTAATATTGAATTAGTAGCTTTAATAAATTTATTTTCAATCGCTGCATCTAAAACCATCTTTTAACACCTCTTATTAAATAACACACATTATTTTTAAATTATTGGAGTTTATTATGCACGGCAATCTTATCCCTATCGTATTATTTATCATGTTAGGCGTTATTGGCTTTTCATTCTTTTTCTTTTCTTTTAAAGGCAAGCAAGCGTTACATCAAACCTTGCAAGTAGCATTTGAAAAAGGCCAGTCTATGTCCCCTGAAAGTATTGAAAAAATACTGCAAGGTCAGAAAAATCCGCACGCTGATTTTAAACGCGGTGTACTGTTAGTTAGTTTAGCTGTAGCCATTGGTATATATGGTCTTATTAATCCATATGGCATCGACATGGTCGGGTTCTCATTATTCCCATTAGCAATTGGAATTGGCTACCTAGTCGTTTGGAAGTTTGGTCCAAAAGACGCTTAAGCAATGATGTGATACGCTAACCTTATGCTAGACAAATTAATCGCTAAGTTTACAAAGCAAAATGACCAGCATGCATTTACTGAAATAGTAAAGGCATGCCAGTCAGATTTGCGCGGCTATTGCCGGCGATTAACCGCTGGCGACCATGCTCTTGCTGATGACATCGCTCAAGAAAGCTTAATTACTGCTTATCAACAATTAGGTAAATTAAATAATATCCAGGCGTTTAAATCATGGTTATATCGTATTGCCTATCGTAATTTTTTAAATCAAATAGCAAAAAATAAAGAGCAAGTGCAAGAGGCATTACCAGAAATTGCAATTACTGATAATTGTGAAAACGAACACATGGTAATGCAATTAATGCAGTTTTTAAGTAACGAGCAAAGAGCAGTGCTAACCCTGAATATGACGCTGGGTTATGGTCATGATGAAATTGCTTCAATCTTAAACATGCCTTTAGGTACGGTAAAGTCGCACTGCAAACGCGGCAAGGATAAATTATTATCTATCGGCCAACAATTACAATTAGGAGCAGCATAATGTGCCCTTTTAATGAGCAGCAACTAGAATCGCTTTTCAGTAAGCCTATGCCAACAGTCGATTCTAAAGAATTTGTTCAACAAACTCTTGATAAAGCCAACAAACGTAACTTTAAACGATTTTTTATTTTACAATTGTTTGCGCTTATCGCGTTAATCCCCTTGTTGTATTTCTTACCTACAACGATGATTATAAACTCAATCAGCCAATTTAAAATTTATGAATTAGCAAGTATTCAGTCCGTGTTATTAAGCTCTGTACCGTTATTCATTGTTGCGTTGGTGTGTTATTTCATTAACGATGAACTCGCTTAGAACAGCTAATTCATAATTGATCATTTTTTATAGGACTAAGGTCACTTTTTACTAGCCCTATTGTCATAAAGTTTCGCTTAAATTGAATCACAATTTATGGAGAAACTTTATGACACCTAAACCCTCATTCAAACATTATTTAACCGGTTCAGCACTCTGGCTTACCTACCTTATTGTTGGCTCTATGCTTGTTAGTAGCTTTGTTGTATACGCGAGTACAAATTCCAACTCAAACCAGATTACAAGCCAATATTCAAAAACTATAGACTATAACAACATTGAATCAGGCAGCTTATTTCTTAAAAGTGAGCAGGGAATAACGCATTCCTTAGTTACGGCAAGTGACTATAACGTTGATGTGAATGCCATGATGGCAAGGGTGGTTCTGACTCAAAGTTTCACCAACACATCACCTGATTGGGTAGAAGGAATATATGTGTTTCCCCTGACTGAAGGTGTCGCCGTTGATGATATGGAAATGTGGATTGGGGAGCGGTTTATTAAAGCCGAAATACAAGAGCGAAAACAGGCAAAGAAAACTTACGAAGCTGCCAAAAAAGCAGGAAAGAAAGCCAGCTTAGTCGAGCAAGAAAGACCTAATCTGTTTACTACCTCGGTCGCAAATATTCCCCCTGGAGAGTCGATCAAAATTAAAATCAGCTACTTGCAACAAGTACCGTTACTTGCCAACACATTTAGCTTACGCCTGCCATTAACAATAACCCCCCGATATATTCCACAAGAGTACACCGAGGCGAAACTGGAATATGAACATCATCAAACAGCTCAGCAAATAGAACAACAAACTACCCCCATTGATATAAAACAAGGGCTTGGCTGGTCAGTGAATACTTTTACCGTACCTGATGCATCTCGAATCACGCCATTTCAAGTGTCTGAGAGCTTAGGTCAAAAAGCAGCTATCTCAGTAAATTTGAATGTTGGCTTGCCCTTGTCAAAAGTTGAAAGCGAACACCATAAGATTAATCACTCAGCCGTTGAACAAACTCATAAAATTTCGCTAGACAGTAGCAGAGTGGAAATGAATCGTGATTTTGTACTAAATTGGACGATACAAGAAAGTGCTAGACCGCAAGCTGCGTACTTTAAAGAAAGCAAGCAAGGCTTTGATTATGGTTTATTCATGATAACTCCGCCAACAGCGCCGCAAACTAATATCAATATTCCAAAAGAGATGATTTATATCATTGATACTTCTGGCTCAATGGGAGGGGTTGCAATTGAGCAGGCAAAATTAGCGTTAGACTTTGCTGTTAAGCAATTAACGCCTACGGATAAATTTAACATTATTGAATTCAATTCAACTTATACAACACTGTTTAATCAATCTGAAGTTGCTTCAAAAGCGTCGGTGAATCGAGCGATTAATTGGATTAGCCACCTGCATGCAAACGGCGGCACTGAAATGGTCGGTGCATTAAACGCCGCAACCGGGCATTCTGCTGCTTCTGGCTTTATTAGACAAATAGTGTTTATTACCGATGGTAGTGTGGGCAACGAAGAGCAATTGTTTCGAATCATTAAATCTAAGCTCTATGATTCCAGATTACACACCGTTGGCATTGGCAGTGCACCAAATAGTCATTTTATGGAGCGTGCAGCTGAACTAGGCAGAGGGTCTTTTAATTACATTGGTGATATCGGTTCCGTCCAGCAAAAAATGAGTGAATTATTTAATCGTATTGCCCAGCCTATGCTAACTGATATTACGATTAATTGGCCCAGTGAACAGGTTGAACTATTACCGAAAAAAATTCCTGACTTATATGCGACAGAGCCACTCATCATAAGCGCTCGTTGGCCTTCAAACTCTTTACTAAATAACTCTGCAAAGATGACTGTAAGTGGTGAAATCAACCAACAACTTTGGTTACAAGATATGCCCGTTAATAATGCAATGACACAATCAGGAATAGCAACATGGTGGGCGAGACAAAAAATAAAACATCTCAATTACGAACTATATGACACGGATGAAAAAAATGAGAAGCAAGGCATCATTAATAAAATTACAGACATAGCAATTAGTAACCGTTTGCTTTCCAAGTACACCAGTTTTGTTGCCGTGGAAAAAACGCCAAGCAGAACGCTTGCTGACATTTTGAAAAAACGCCCTGTGGCTAATGCTATGCCAAAAGGTTCAACTCAAAAAATCCCATTAGCTCAAACCGCAACCAATGCTAATGTTTTATTTAAAGTAGGGTTGTTAATGTTATTGATCACCGGCTTATGCATGTTAGCAACTCGAACGAGGCGTCAATACCAGCAATTAACTCTGAGCAACAAATCAAAGAAGATTAAGGAATAAGTATGAGTGATATTAAATTTATTCCAGTAACCGATTTGTCAAAATTGAATTGCAGCTCAGCCAGTCAGAAATCGACTGAAACAAAAAACATAAGCGCTGCCAAAATAATGAAGATTTTATCTGTATTAATTTCGTTAGGTTGTATCGCCAGTGCGTCTTTCATTCACATTAAGGCGTATACGGCTCAGTATCTATTAAGCCAGGCTTGGCAAAAAAGTGACGTCAGCAACGTTGCAAAGCCATGGCCTTGGTTTGACAGCCATCCTGTGGCAAAAATTCACTTTCCAACCTTAGATGATGAGCATATTGTTTTGGCGGGAGACTCGGGACAAGCTTTGGCTTTTGGTCCTGGCTTAAGTCACTTAAGTGCACAACCCGGTGAAGAGGGCACTTTAGTCATCTCTGGACACCGAGATACTCATTTTAGTTTATTGCAATATTTAAACCCAACAGAAAATGTAGTACTTGAAAGTATGTCTGGCGTACAGCATCGCTATAAAATAAATAAGATCAGCGTGATTGATATTAACAAAGATGACATTGTACAAACTGATTTTGAACGATTATTACTGGTAACTTGTTTTCCATTTGATAGCGATGATGCTAATACTCCATTAAGATATGTAATTGAAGCTTTTCCTGTTGATAATAATCAACCCTCACAACTCATTGCCAAGCAAATGTCAGTGCCAGTAAAGGTATATAGTAAAAGTGCACCAATAACGTTCTAATTTAACATTTAACACCTTTCTTTAAAGTCAGCTAATGCCAATTTTATTTTTAAATGAACTTGGTATTTAACGCTGGCTTTTTCTATTTTTAATCACGGCAGTTTACAAATTGTAAATTAATTGTTAACGTATATGTAAGCGCTTACATTTTGTGTTTAATAAATTAGTGAACAATCAATGAACTCACAACAAAATAATAAATTTTCAATAAAAGAGAGTGCAGGTTATGCCTGTGGCGATGTTGCGTCTAATTTCTATTGGCGCGTTTTTGACGTATTTCTCTTCATTTTCTATACCGATGTATTTGGGCTATCTGCTGCTGCTGTAGGTACCATGATGCTGGTAACCCGGTTAATTGATGCGTTTTCTGATCCATTGATGGGCGCTGTAGCTGACCGAACAAAAACTCGCTGGGGAAAATTCAGGCCATACTTACTTTGGGGAATTATTCCAATCGCAGCCGCTGGCGTATTAACCTTCACAGTACCTGACTTAGATGACAGTGGTAAGTTAATTTGGGCCTATTGTACTTATATATTCATGATGTTGGCCTATACGTTTATTAATGTGCCATACGGTGCGTTGCTTGGTGTGATCACCGGTGATAGTCAACAGCGTACGCTGTTAACCAGCTTTCGCTTTATTGGTGCCTTTTCAGGAGGAAGTTTAGTTGCGTATTTAACGCCGGAGCTAGTGAGCTTTTATGGCGGTAATGATCAAGTGTTAGGTTGGCAATTAACCATGCTAACCTACGGCATCGTTGCCGGTGTTCTGTTTTTTATCAGTTTTATTTCTACCACTGAACGTATTCAACCAGTAGCCACTAAAAGCACACCCGTGCTCCAAGACATCAAAGACTTATTCAATAATAAACCTTGGCTGATATTATTTTCATTGGCATTAATTATCATGATGACCATTACGTTGCGCGGTAGTTCTGGCACGTTTTATTTTAAGTATTTTGTTGAACGAGAAGACTTAATTGGTAGCTTCAGCTTAGCGTATATGTTGTCTTTGGCTGTAGGTGCTGCGAGCACGCCATTACTGACCAAACTTTGTGATAAAAAAACATTACTGTTCATTTTGATGATTGCGGTTACCGTATTGTCGACATTGTTTTATTTTGTGTCAAAAGATCAGCTCTGGCTTATATTTACCCTGCAAATTGGCATTGGTTTTTGTTTAGGGCCTAAGTCACCATTAGTCTTTTCTATGTATGCCGATACTGCTGATTTTTCTGAATGGAAAACCGGGCGCAGAGCAACGGCAATGATTTTTTCAGCAGCCGCTTTTGCACAAAAGTTAGGGGGCGCATTGGCTGGGGCTATGATGGGATGGTTACTCGCGAGTTTAGGCTATGTTGCCAATCAAGTTCAAAGCTTGGAGTCACAGCACGGCATTGTATTATTAATGACGTTATTGCCTGCAATGTTTGCGTTAATTTCAGTGTTTGTGATCCGCTTTTATCCATTAAGCGATCGTAATGTTGTCGATATACAAGACAAGCTTAATATGCAAAAACATACCATAGCGAAAGAGCTTGCCAAGAATGTATAAACCAACAAATAAACTGGTTTTTGTAGATGACACAAGACAACGAATAGAGCTGTACAGCCCAACAAAAATGCCTGAAGCAGGCAGTTTTTTGTGGAATAAACAAATGATGGTGCAATTTAATTGTCGTGGTTATGCTGTTGGACAGTTTATGCAACCAGAGCCAAGTAAATACGCTTATGCCCCAAATTTGGAAGCTAAAACCTTTATGCAGCCAGAGCATGCGTATTATGCAAATCATCCGGGTCGATTTTTTTATATTAAAGATGAAGATACTGGTGAAGTATTTTCAGCACCTTTTGCTCCTGCCAAAATGTCTCTCGATTATTTTTGTTTTTCGGCTGGTCAACATGACATTAGTTGGCACATCGAAGCGCTGAATATTTCCGTTAAAATCACGGTAAGCCTTAGTGAATCTGATGCGATTGAAATGTGGGAATTAACGGTAAGCAACTTAGACAGTAAAGCTCGAAACGTAAGTATTTACCCTTATTTTACTGTTGGTTATATGTCATGGATGAATCAATCAGCAGATTTTCTGCCTGAATTAAATGCCATTGTAGCGACTTGTATCAGCCCATACCAAAAGGTTGAAGAATACTTTGAACGAACAAATTTAAAAGATAAAACTTATTTAATCGCTGATACCAAGCCTACATCATGGTGCTGTAATCAGAAGGTGTTTGAGGGCAATAGCGACGTATCTTTTCCTGAAGGTATAAAAGCAGAGACATTAGAGCAAATTAATTCATTGTACGAAGTACCTGCCGCGGTGATGCAATATCAAGAAAGTTTCAAAGCTAAGCAAAGTAAGAGTTATCGCTTTTTATTTGGGCCTGCAGAACATAACCAACAAATTGCTGATATAAGGGATAAATACTTTGGTACATCAAACTTGTTCGAGCAAGAAAAACATAATTATGAACAATATATAAAGCAAAGCTCTGGACCAATAAATATTGAATCTGGCGATACGGTTTTCGATCAGTTTGTCAATTATTGGCTGCCCAGACAGGTGTTTTATCATGGTGATGTAAACCGCTTAACAACCGATCCGCAAACTCGTAATTATTTACAAGATAATCTGGGCATGAGCTATATTTCGCCTCAAACAGCTCGTCAGGCATTCATTACTGCATTAAGCCAACAAAATCAGACAGGAGAGATGCCAGATGGTATTTTGATCCACCCTGATGCCAGCTTAAAATACATTAATCAAGTGCCACATACCGATCATTGTGTATGGCTGCCAATTTGCATTCAAGCATATTTAAATGAAACCAATGACATTAGCTTATTAGATGAATTAGTGCCCTTTGCTGATAATAAAAGTACCCAAACCATTAAACAGCATATTGAGCTGGCGTTAGACTGGTTAGTCGCCTCATGTGATGAACGAGGGCTTAGTTATATTGCTCAGGGGGATTGGTGCGACCCGATGAATATGGTTGGCTATAAAGGTAAAGGAGTATCTACTTGGCTTACCTTAGCAAGCGCTTATGCGATAAATACTTGGGTTGATGTTTGTGCTGACTATCAAATTGACATCAATCTAAAATACAGTTTTTTTGCTGGTTTCCTTAATCAAGCGGTGAATAAACATTGTTGGGAAGGGCAGTGGTATAGCAGGGGGATCTCCGATGATAATATTAGCTTTGGCGTTGGCGATGACACAGAAGGGAGAATTTATCTTAATCCACAAAGTTGGGCAATACTTTCAGGAGCAGTTTCTACTGAGAATAAAGCTAAATTGCTTGCTCAAATAGAACTGCAATTAAACACTCCATTTGGCACAATGATGTTGGCGCCGAGTTATACCAAAATGCGCGAAAACGTTGGCAGGCTTACTCAAAAGTTTCCGGGCACCGCCGAAAACGGCTCTATCTATAACCATGCGGCAATTTTTTACGCATACAGTCTATTTAAAATTGGCGAAGCTGAAAAAGCGTTTTCGGTAATGAGAAAAATGCTACCGGACGATAATTTTATCCAGCGTGGACAATTACCTAATTTTATTCCTAATTATTATCGCGGGGCTTTTTATCAACACCCAAGAACTGCAGGGCGTTCAAGTCAGTTATTTAATACGGGGACAGTATCTTGGTTCTATCGCTGTGTGATTGAAGGTATAGCAGGTCTGGTGGGCAACAAAGGCGATTTACTGATCAAGCCACAACTACCAAATCAATGGTCAAAATTAAACGTTATTCGAGCGTTTAACGGGGCTACCTTTAATGTAGAAATTTTAAAAACAAAAAAAGTAAGCCAACAAACAGTCCACATCAACGGTAATTATGAAGCATCTAATCGTATTGCTAACATTACCGCAGGTAAGACCTATCAAGTACAAGTGTTACTACCATTGCCACCAGAGCTGATCATTATAATGGGAGTTAGTGGTTGTGGTAAATCAACTATTGGCAGGCAAATTAGCAAACAGTGTAGTTATAAGTATTTTGAAGCAGATGATTTTCATTCTGAAGAGGCTATCGAATTAATGGCGCAGGGCATACCGCTAACAGATAAACAACGGGAACCCTGGATAGATGAAATGTGCACCTGCTTAGAAACAGAGTTTATTAAGAAAAATGATTGCGTGTTGGCATACTCTGGCCTTAGAGCAGAGCACCGGGAAAAATTTAGACAGCTGGGTTTTAATACCCGTTTTGTTTTTTTAGACGTGGATGAACAACAGTTACAGGTACGGTTGAAAAATAGACCCTCACATTTCTTTAAAGAGGAGTTACTTGCAAGCCAGTTTTCTGCCTTGCAACGTCCCAATGATGAGAGTGATGTTTTTGTTGTTGATGCTAATCACTCGCAAGCGTCTGTTTTAGGGCAGATTGTTTCTTATATTAAAAATGGAGAAGCATGATGAAAGTACCGTCATTAAACCAAGTGATAGTTTTGTCAGGCTTATTTATTTCAACACTAGGTGTTGCTGACGAAAATCTAGTAAGTGTGAACAAAGCCGAATCTGCAATTGTGATTGATGGTGTTGCCACTGAACCAGCTTGGAAAAATGCCCCATGGTTAGCGTTAGATAAACATATTGTTGGGGAGTACCCTAGCTCTGATGACTTCTCTGGGCGGTATAAATTGCTTTGGGATGAACAGTATTTATATTTAATGGCTGAACTTAACGACGATGTATTGTTCGATCAATACGCAAACCCCACTGAAAAGTATTGGGATGATGACAGCTTAGAGGTTTTTATCGATGAAGATGCCTCTGGTGGAAACCATCAATTTAGTTTTAATGCTTTTGCTTATCATGTCGCATTAGACAATCAAGTAGCTGATATAGGCCCCAATAATCCCGACGGCAGTACCAACTTCATTTTGCTTAATGAACATGTGCAAAGTAGGTGGCAGCGCAGCGAAACAAAGCCCTATTCGATTACCTGGGAGCTTGCCATAAGTTTATACGATGATAGTTTCAGCTTAACGGGTAAGCATACGCCAGTGACTTTATCGAAAGGTAAGGTGGTTGGTTTTATGTTGGCCTATTGTGATAATGATGGCAGCAAGGTACGTGAACATTTTGTTGGCTCACATGATATTAAACCGAAAAATGGCGATAAAAACTTAGGTTATATCGATGCCAGCGTATTTGCTAAAGTTAAACTGCAATAATCATTCATTTTATTTAACCGATTGAACATTGAGGTTGTTAGATGAACGTATTTAAAAGTATCCTTTATTTTACTTTCCTCAATGCTATTTGGGCTTGCTCAGATCACAATGATACTCATCAATTAAAACCAACGGCTGAAACAATTGTCATTAAAAAGAGTGAATATAAGGAAAAGTTGCACGGTTTTTGGCTAGGGCAAAATATCGCCAATTGGACCGGATTAATTACTGAAATGGATAAAGTCGGCACACCTGATACTATGCCATTTTATACCGATACTGACTGGGGAAGAAAAGATTTACCGGCAATATGGGGTGAGGGAGTGCCCCATTCAGATATTATTGATTTTTACTTTCAACAAGAAGGTAAACCATGGGGGGCTGACGACGATACAGATATAGAGTATATGTATCAGTATTTACATGAACAGCACAAGACTAGTTTGCTCAGTGCAGAGCAGATACGAAAGGGCTGGTTAACACATATCTATTCTGAAACAGATGCTCCACTTTTTAAAAAGTTTGCTGACTCAAAACCGATGCAAGAAAACTTTTTATGGGAATCAAATCAACAAGCTAGGATTTTAATGGAGCAAGGCATGCTACCGCCTCATACTAGCGAACCTGAAAATAATAACAAATATATGATGATAGATGCGCAATTAACAACCGAGGTTTTTGGCTTGTTAGCACCTGCGAGAGCTGATGTGGCATTAAAAATTGCTCATTTGCCAATAAGAACATCTGCTAAATATGATGCTCAGTTGGCCGCAGAATTTTATGTTGTTATGCATTCTTTGGCTGCTAATGTTGATAATCGTCAATCGATGAAAACGCAAACTCAATGGCTTGCTAAGCAAGCAAGACAATATTTGCCAGACTCCTCTGTTGTTGCAAAAATGTATGACTTTATTAAAGAATCATATGACACCAACCCAGATAAAAATAACTGGGAAAAAACCCGCGACGCTGTTTACTTACGTTATCAAATAGAAAAACTTGATGGATATAATTATAAAGACCCATTCGAGTCTGGAATTAATTTTGCGGCAAGTTTAGTGAGCCTTTTCTATGGTGAAGGTGATATAAAGCGTACGATTCAAATTGGTACTTTAGTTGGTTGGGATTCTGATAACCCAACGGCAACTTGGGGCGGATTATTAGGGTTTATGATAGGTAAAAAAAGTGTTGAAAAAGCATTCGAACAATATCATTTGTCAGATACGTATTGGATACACAGAACACGGCGTAACTTTAAGGATAGAACGCCAAACATAGACGGTGAAGATACCCTTCATGGTATGGCTGATCGAGGTTTAAGTATTGTTGACCGTGTTGTTATAGAGCAAATGAACGGAAAACTAAATGATGCAGGCGATGCATGGGAAATACCGCTACATCAGCCTGATTAAACACATTTATAATAAATATGGTATTTGCTTTTAAATAACAAATTACTTGGTAGCGATAGAGTTTCGAGTTATGAGTTTTGGCTCAAACACATTTTGAATAGCAATATCATCTTGTTTATAAACGTTTTTCAATATGATATCAGTTGCCATCTTACCCATTAAATATGCCGAGTTATCTATGGTGGTTAGCTCAGGATATAAATAGCTGGCAAACATGTTGTTATCAAATCCAACGATAGATAAGTCTTTAGGTAAATTTAAGCCTTGCTTTCTAGCTGCTTTCATCGCACCTGATGCCATTTCATCGTTACCACATGCAATCGCTGTAAACTTTGTCGGCGCGGCGGTTAGCTCGTTATAGCCTTCAAAACCAGTACCTTCATTAAAATCACCTTGATAAAAAAGATCATTTTGATAGGTAATGTCATGTTCGGCAAGTGCTCGTTGGTGACCTACAAGGCGATCATGAGAGTCAACTTTCCAGTCTGGACCAGAAATATAGGCAATATCTTTATGCCCTTTTTCTATCAATGCTTTTGTCGCTAAATAACCACCTAGTTCGTTATTTAAACTGATGCAGTTTTGGGCCATTTCATCAACTTTTCGGTTAACAAGTACTGTAGGAATAGTTTTAGAAATACTAACAAGGTAATCATCATCCACTGAGTCTGTTAGTAAAATTAACGCATCGCATTTTCGACTAATTAAAAACTCAATGGCACTTTTTTCTTGAGCTTCATCACTATGGCCGGTGGTAATAATAATGTGTTTGTTGGCTAAGCGCAGTTCGTTTTCAATACCGTCCATAATGAATCCGAAGAAGCCACCATGTAATTCTGAAACTAACACACCAACACTGTTGGTACGGTTAGATGCTAACGACTGCGCAATTGAGTTAGGACGGTAACCTAACTCATCCATGGCCTGTAATACTTTAGTTCGTGTTTTTTCACTTACCTTTGCATTGTTATTCATTACTCGCGAAACTGTTGCAAGTGACACACCTGCTAATTCCGAGACTTCATAAATTGTGGCCATTTAACGCTATTCCTTAGAGTTATTAAATAATTATTAGAAAAACTACAACCTTATTTTTGTTCGACACTGTACCATGTTTGCTGCCAAATTAACTAGTGGCCTGGTTAAGTTGCTGATGTATATCCGCAACTTTTTTGTCATCCAAAATATACCAGCGCATAATGAATGCAACCAATAGTGACCCTATTGCAGGAAATAAAGTAAACGATAGCAATATGCCTTGTTTAGTTTCTTCCGTTTGTTCCATATCTGCTTGGTAGCCATAATATGCAAGTGCCCAGCCTGCGAGTGCCCCACCAAGTGCTAAACCTAGTTTTATAAAGAACACTACTGACGAGTAGACAATACCGGTAATTCTAACGCCGGTTTTCCATTGGCCATAATCAATGGTGTCGGCCATTTTAGCCCATAATAATGGAGTCGCCATCTCAAGGAAAAAGCGCCATAAGAAAAACACCACAAATGCCAAGGTGATTTGCTCGCTACCAATAAAGTAACTCAAGGCACAAATTATTGCGGCAATGGTTTGTAAGGTTATGTAGGCCTTAATTTTACAGACTTTTTTGGCTAACGGTTGAGCAATAGCAACACCTGCGATACTACCAATCATCCCTAAAGTGATAAAAGCAGACACTAAATCTTCACGCCCAAGAAAATATTTTACGTAATAAACAGATAACGAAAAACGCAATATTTGCCCGGTTAGTAAAGACACTGCAGCTAAACATAAAACACGCCATTGATCATTTTGCCAAAGTGATTTGAAGTCTTCTTTAAAGCTTGATTTTTGACTAATCGGTGTGACGATACGTTCTTTAGTTCCGGCGAAACAGAGTAAAAACATAATGACGCCCATGATGCTCATTACGATCATGGTGTATTGATAGCCTTTGGCATTGTCGCCATTACCAAAGTACTCTACCATTGGCATAGTACATGCGGCGATAAACGCTCCACCCAACATGGCAAAAATAAAACGATAAGTTTGTACCGTAACTCGCTCTTTAGGATCGGCAGTAAGCACACCACCTAAAGCCGAGTAAGGGATATTAATAGCAGTGTAAACCATCATTAATAATGTGTAGGTTACAAATGCATATATTAAACGACCACTTTCTGAAAAATCAGGTGTGGTAAAGGCAAGTACACTAATTAAACCAAACGGAAGAGCCAGCCATACTAGGTAAGGGCGAAACTGACCATACTTTGTGCGCGTTCTGTCGGCAACAGCGCCCATTAATGGATCTGTTATAGCATCAACAACACGTACCAATAAAAACATGGTACCAACGGCAGCAGGGGCCAAGCCTACAACATCGGTATAATAAACCAATAAAAACATCATTACCGTTTGCCAAATAATATTACTGGCGGTGTCACCTAATCCATAAGCAACTTTTTCTTTTACTGATAGCATTTCAGCCCCTTTGTATTTTAATTATTATATGTTTTATACCAAGCTGGTTACGATCTTTGCGCAAGTAGGTCGCTGTATGCTTGACCGCTTGCCTTCACAGTACGCTGCTGAGTTTCATAATCTACATAGACTATACCAAAACGTTTACTGTAGCCTAGAGCCCATTCAAAATTATCCATTAAACTCCAAGCAAAATAACCTTTTACGTTAACGCCTTGTTCTATGGCGTCATGCAATGCATTTAAATGTTGTTGGTAATATGCAATGCGGTTTTGATCGTCGACCTGCTCGTTTTCAATGGTGTCAGGCATAGCACAACCATTTTCAGTGATATAAATAGGCGGCAGCTGATATTTTTCATTTAAACTGGTTAACAACTCAGTAAACGCTTGCGGGTATATTTCCCAGCCCATATCTGTAAGGGGAACATTCTCTGGCGGAATAACCATAAATGGTTCAACTGCATCTGCTTTAAACACTTCTCTGGTATAAAAGTTAACGCCTAAGAAGTCCATTTTTTTACAAATGATGTCCATATCTCCGTCAACGATGTCAGGCTTATGAGCATCGTCTAGCAAATCAATAGTATCAGGATAACGGCCATCAAATAACGGCTTGATATACCATTGATTGTTATAATCGTCAGCAAATTTAGTTGCCGCTAGATCTTCTGGAGAGTCAGTTGCAGGGTAAGCAGGAGTAAAGTTTAAAACGATACCATTCATGCTGTCAGGGCTATATTTATTAAGCACATCCATGGCTAAACCATGAGCAAGTAAAATATGATGAGCAGCCTTACGGCCATATTCTTTACCAACTTTTCCCGGTGCATGAACACCAACTTCATAACCTAGATATGCACTACAAAATGGTTCGTTAAATGTAGCGTAGGAATGTACTCGGTTACCTAATGCTGTTGTTACCAACTTGGCATACTCAGCAAACTTATAGGCTGTTTCTCTGTTTAGCCAACCACCGGTATCTTCTAAATATTGAGGTAAATCCCAATGATAAAGCGTTACAAAAGGTTTAATGCCTTTGGCATTAAGGCCATCTAATAATTTAATATAAAAATCTAAGCCTTGTTGGTTAGCGCTACCATCTTGATTCATAACTCTTGGCCAAGAGATAGATAATCGATATGCATCAACGCCTAACTTGTCAATAAGCTCTATATCTTGTTGCCATAAATTGTAATGATCACAAGCAATGCTGCCATCACTTTTGTCTGAAATTGTGCCTTCTTTTTGGCAGAAGGTGTCCCAAATACATGGCAATCGAGAATTAATGCCTCCCTCTATCTGAAAAGATGCAGTAGCAACACCATAGAGAAAATTTTTGCTTAGCATTTTTGAGCGTTGTGGTAACGAGATTTTCATATCAGACGACAAGTCCTGTTTTAATTTATTATAAATTATTCCTAGACCATCAAACCTGTAAACAGTCTAGGAATATTAGCGTCTTACGGCTCAACAGTAGCTAGGTAAATGCTAGCTAGGTACGTAAGTTTATTATTGTTGTCATTCTTATTATTGTTATATAACTCATGAAAGCGCTTACATTATCTTGTTAAAAAAAATTGCTATTGAGCAATTTTGTGGTATAAATGAAAGCGCTTACATGTTTGAGGTTAACGTTAAAATAACAAAAGGTCAACATTTAACCGCAAACAAACGCTAAAAACTGGGTAAACATCTTTTTTACCTTATATTTGAGACCCAAGCAGAGGTTACAGAGGAAACATTATGGCTGGTGCAACGATTCCGTCAACGGAAAGTAACATATCATCTCAATCTACAGGCAACTACAATTTTGCCCTAGTATCCCTAACATCATTATTTTTTATGTGGGGTTTTATCACCTGTTTAAATGATATTTTAATTCCGCATTTAAAAGGAATATTTGATTTATCATATGCACAAGCGATGTTGGTGCAATTTTGCTTTTTTGGCGCTTACTTTATTGTTTCAATTCCAGCTGGCAAAGTCGTTAAAAGCTTTGGCTTTCAACGCGGTATTGTTATCGGTTTGATGATTGCTGCACTAGGTTGTTTAGGGTTTTATCCCGCTGCTTCAATGCACAGTTACCCAGTATTTTTGATGGCGTTCTTTGTGTTAGCGTCTGGCATTACTTTATTACAGGTTTCAGCCAACCCTTATGTAAGTAGCTTAGGTAACCCTAAAACAGCATCTTCCCGTTTAACACTTACTCAGGCGTTTAATTCTTTAGGTACAACTGTTGCTCCTTATTTTGGTGTTTACTTAATTTTAAATGAAGCTGTTGAAGGGGTTGCTAGTGCTCAAGAAAAAGCAGCTGCAGTGCAAATGCCTTACGTTATGTTAGCGGCAATGCTATTAATATTGGCGGCAGTTTTTGCTTGGTTAAAGCTTCCTCATATTGCCGCCGAAGAAGAAACTGAAGAAAAACCGCAAATAGATGGTAGTGCTTTACAGTTTTCTCACCTTGCTTTAGGTGCGGTAGGTATATTCGTTTATGTCGGTGCTGAAGTCTCTATTGGCAGTTTTTTAGTTAACTTTTTAGGAGAAACACACATTGCTGGTTTAGAAGAAGCTGAAGCCGCGAAGTATATAGTTTATTACTTTGGCGGTGCAATGGCAGGCCGGTTTTTAGGTGCCTTGGTAATGCAATTTTTACCTGCAGGTAAAGTCTTAGCCTTTAATGCGTTTGCGGCTTGTGTACTTGTATTAATGGCGATGTTAGGGTCTGGCGCACTTGCTATGTGGTCTATCATATTGGTTGGTTTCGCTAACTCAATTATGTTCCCTACAATCTTCAGCTTAGCGGTTATCGGTTTAGGTAAACACACCTCACAAGGCTCAGGAATTTTATGTATGGCAATTGTGGGGGGAGCTTTAGTACCCGTTCTACAGGGCGTTTTTGCTGATTCAATTGGCTTACAAGCGTCTTTCTTCTTACCAATTATTTGTTATGTATTCATTGCATATTATGGTTTGGTCGGTTCAAAACCCAAAGCAACATTAATCGCAGAATAGCAGAGCTAAATTATGAAAAATTTAAAATTAAAATTATTACTACCTACTCTTATTATCGCTGTTGTTGGTTGCTCTAAAGAGCAGTCAGAAGAAAGTCATGTTGAGAGAACAGACGATGCTGCAGCTAAACTTCAGCATAATATTGATATTTGGCCAACGCTCGATATACCCGTTAAACGAGATGATGTCCTTGAGCAAAAAATAAAAGACATATTGTCAACTATGACACTTGAGCAAAAGGTCGCGCAGATGATCCAACCGGAAATTCGCGATATCACGGTAGAAGATATGCGCACCTACGGGTTTGGCTCTTATTTAAATGGTGGTGGCGCATTTCCTAATAACGATAAACATGCAACCCCAAGTGATTGGATTAAACTAGCAGAAGATATGTATCAAGCATCAATCGACGATTCGATAGATGGCAATAGTATCCCAACCATATGGGGCACAGATGCAGTGCATGGCCATAACAATGTTATTGGTGCTACGTTATTTCCACACAATATTGGTTTAGGAGCTGCCAACCATCCAGAGCTTATCGAGAAAATTGCTGCAATAACAGCTACCGAGGTTATGGTTACCGGTATTGACTGGGTGTTCGCGCCAACGGTAGCCGTTGTTAGAGATGACCGTTGGGGACGCACCTACGAAGGATACTCGGAAGATCCTGAGATTGTTCGTGAATATTCCGCATCAATAGTGAAAGGGTTACAAGGGCATCCTGATAAAGACTTTTTAGGTGATAGTCGCGTAATATCTACGGTTAAGCATTTCTTGGGTGATGGCGGCACTGAAGGCGGCGATGATCAAGGTAACAATATTGCCAGTGAGCAAGAATTATTTGATATTCATGGTCAGGGATATGTTGGCGGTTTAACTGCTGGTGCACAGTCTGTTATGGCATCTTTTAATAGCTGGCATGGTGAAAAAAATCACGGCAATAAATACCTTTTAACCACGGTTTTAAAAGACAAAATGGGCTTTGATGGGTTTGTTGTTGGTGATTGGAACGGTCATGGACAAATCCCTGGTTGTACGAATGAAAACTGTAGTCAAACCATTAATGCCGGTTTAGATATTTTTATGGTACCAACCGATGCGTGGAAACCATTGTATGAAAACACTATCTCGCAAGTTAAATCAGGCGAAATCCCACAAGCACGTATTGATGATGCTGTAAGTCGTATCTTAAGAGTAAAACTGCGTGCTGGAATATTTGACAAGCCGAGCCCAGCGAATAGAGCTGTGTCAGGTAAGGTGGAATTAATTGGTGCGCAAGCGCATAGAGATGTTGCTCGCCAAGCCGTAAGAGAATCGTTAGTGTTACTGAAAAACCAAGGCAATATACTACCACTGAACCCTAAAACAAATATTTTGGTTGCGGGTGATGGCGCCGATAATATCGGTAAGCAATCCGGGGGTTGGTCTATAACATGGCAAGGTACTGGTAATGAAAACTCAGACTTCCCTGGTGGAAGCTCTATTTACAGTGGCTTTGAACAAGTGGTAAGTGCTGCTGGCGGTAACATTGAATTGTCGGTTGAAGGTGAATATACAGCTAAACCTGATGTTGCCATTGTTGTATTTGGTGAAGAGCCATATGCAGAAGGCACAGGCGATATAGATAATTTAGATTATCAGCGTGGTAATAAAACAGACTTAGCATTATTAAACAAACTAAAAGCACAAGGTATACCCGTTGTGTCAGTGTTTATTTCTGGTCGTCCTATGTGGGTAAATGCTGAATTAAACGCTTCAAATGCTTTTGTTGCTGCCTGGTTGCCAGGAAGTGAAGGAGCTGGGGTGAGTGAAGTATTATTTACTAAAGCTGATGGATCTATCAATTATGACTTTACCGGTAAGTTGTCTTTTTCATGGCCAAACTCAGCAACTCAAGCTGTGCTAAACCGACATGATGAAAACTATAAGCCATTATTACCATATGGTTTTGGTTTGAAATACGGCGACGAAAATGTCTTGGAAAGTGATCTTAACGAGGTTGTAGCGCAAGCAAACAACGTTAATAAAGAGTTGGTGTTATTTGAACAAACTGCAAAAGCGCCGTGGCAATTGACTGTTTCTTCAGATGAACAATCTGAACCGGTAACAAGCTCTATTATTGAGTTACCGGCAATAACACTTAAAACCATGGATAAAGATATCCAAGAAGATGCACGCACGGTTACGTTTACAGGCAATGGCAAAGGCGAGGTAAGTTTAGCAAGCAATTTTGTTGAAGATTTACGCTCGTATGTAGAAAGCGAGGCTGCAATTTCATTCGCAATTCGCAAAGAAGATGTAACTACGGCTAAGGTAATGCTCGAAATGCACTGTGAAGAAGACTGCTTCGGCGCTGTAGATATTAGTTCACAATTTGCTGCTATGGCTGTAAACGAGTGGCAAGAATTCAGTGTTGATTTAAACTGCTTTATTCAAAATGGTACTAATATGGCAAGAGTAAATAAGGCTTTTGTAATATCGAGTAACGATGAAGTATCGCTATCATTCGCCGGTATTAAACTTGAGCCAAACTCTGCACAAAACGCTGATATTAATTGCCAATAATTTAATATTAATAAATACGTAACTCCCGAAAGGGAGTTCGTACATTGGAGAACACATTAATGGTATTGTGGGTATGAAAGTTTTGGCCTCCTGAACTTGTTTTAGGATCTACAATATGCCCCGAGCGGAAGTAGAGAAAGTACGCCGTCATATAAAGTAAGTAGAGAAAATACTCCGTCATCCCCCACGAGTGGAACGAGATGAGGGACCTCCTTCAGTGATGCTGTGGGTCCGCTAAGTGCCATTAGGAGGCGGTTTTAAAGCTCACTTGCAAGGGACAAAATTGAGAGAATTACGTATAATTGATTTGGTTTTCTCCGATATATCATCATCTTTTAAATAACTACTGATACTGTCTTTATAAAGCTCTAAAGCTAGAATTAAAACTTCATTTTCGTTTCCATTCACGCCCTTTTGTGGGCATTCGATATCTTTCAAAAGCCTATAATACCGTGCCTTATCAACAATCTTATCTTCTTGACTTTGGATAAAGTAATTATAAAGAAGCTCTTTTTTATCTCGCTCTTTATCAAGAATGTTTGAGTAATAAGCCGCAATACAAATCATAGGGATAATTAAGACAATAATATCCACGATTCTCTTTTTAATCTTAGTCATTAATAATCCTTTATAAAATTCCGCTTATCGCTCTATTTAGGCAATTAATAGATGACCAACCTAAAAAAATAAATTATTAATGAGCTTCTGAAAAGGGCTAGCCGAAGAAGGGAGCTGAAAATTTGAACATTCATTTGGCTTAAGGTACTCATAGGCTACTAATACACAGGCCAGAAATAAGCTTAGTTCTGAATATAGAAGCACTGGCATATCTAAAGGATTGTTTCCAAAGTACATAAACTCTGCGAAAATGAAAAATAATCCACCACCAATAACACAAGAGATAAAAGTTAAATTCGATATTTTGGGAAATTGAAGAACAGATTTTATTGCCATGACAATTAATGCTATTCCAATAGAACTGAGCGAAAGTAAAAACAAGATTCCAAGTAAATCTTCAAAACCAAAAGTTCCATTAAATCTATTGGGGATAAACCACAACAGCAATATACACATTAGCAACGATATTATGCATGCGGGCAATAATAGAACGGCATAAATCCCTCTTTTTATTTTTTCAAGATTCAAATGATACCCCTTCTCTGGTAGTTTTTGAATGACTCCGAATCGCTCAAAGTTGCCCGTGGCAACTTCAGGAAATTGTATTAAAGTACAATAACATCATGTATTGTAATTACAAATGTTTTAAGTTTTGCCTCAGGCAACTTTGAGCGAGTATGAGTTACTCATTAATAGGAATTAAGTAATGGATTTTCTAAAGCTATTGATGTTGTTAATTGTGTTAGCAATATTTTACAATGCATATCGACATTACAAGGGCGTAGCAACTAAAGGCTTTTGGCAGGGCTATTCTGCTAAAGGGCAATTTTTCACTGGCGTTGCATTCACTTTTGCTTTTTCGTCATTTTATATTGCTGACTTAACTGGTGTTTTTTATCTGTATCCTACCTTCATGTTTGTATATCTATTGTTAGTGGCTTATTCGGCAAAAATAGAATTAGCCGCAAAAAGCCAAGGGTAAGAATAAGCGATTAAAAGGCTATCAAAATCCAACTACATATATGGAATAATTAAAGCTAATTGAATATGGATATCATCAAAAACAACTTCAACGGAAAGAACAAATTATGGCAAGTGTTTTGGATTCAGAACATTTTAATCGGAGCCATATTAAACTTTTCTGTTGAAAATATAGCACCTGGTTTAGGACATTTTTCTATTATTCTTTTAATCGTATTTAGCATCGCTTACAGTATTTGGGTAGCCGTTGGTATGTGGCAGTGTGCGTTTAATGCAAGTTGGGTCGGATGGGGATATATCGTTAGAGGTCTATTGATAGCTGTTATATTGATTATCTTAGTTTCTTCGGTATCTTTAGCTATGAATTATAATACATAGCTAAAGTTGACTGGCAGATATGAGCGAACAAGAGACGGATAGGTTAAGGGAATTCAGAATGTTTAAATGGATATTTCGAAATAGAAAGATTGCTGATTTAATAAGAACTACTACCCCTAAATTAGTCAAAAAGTTTGGTAATGCAGAATACTACACAGTTGAAGAAATCGATTCAGTAGTAAAGTGTTCGGATATAGAAAATCATGAATACATTCATTTCATTTATGCAATGAATTGCGATATAAACCAATTTTACTCAATGTTTGATAAGCATAAATTTGAATATAATAAGTTGCGACTTAAAGTGTCTAAAATTTGCTTTGGTTCAGAAATGCTTTTCACCTCAAAGTTTTTAACTCGCTTTTCTTCTGGTGAAAACATGAAAGGTAATTATCGCCTTGCTAGGTATACAGGCGGTTATTCAGGGGGGAACGGAAGCGACATTACTGGTGGCGGCGGTGGAGATGGTGGCTTCTAACAATTACCTTAAGTTTGTCGCTTATATCACAATGGTATTGAGTTGAACTTAAGCATTTGAAAGGTTAAGGTCGCTTAAGAGCGAGAAGCAGCCCTAGTTATATCTAAATTTTTGCACAGCAAATAACAAAAAGAAGCGGCAATTAGGCCGCTTAAAAAATTGTTAAATTAAAATGAAACTCTTAGATGAATATTAGTTTCATCAAAATCGTCATAGGTAAGATAAGTTGTACCCGCAGCAAACCAATCACTAAAATGATAAAGAATTGAACCACCGATACCAGTATTCCCTTCAATAACATCTTTATGGTTCAAAATTAAACTTCCTTCCCAAGACTCATTAAATCGGTATACAGCACCAATGTTCAAATCATAGCCTGTATCGTCTTCTTTAAACTTTACTGTTTCCATAGGTTCTTCATTAAAGAAATCACCTAGAACTTCACCACTTTTCACTTCAATATTAGCAATTGCTAAATGAACAAATATTTCTGTTTTTTCATTAAAAGTATAGGTATAGCCTGCACCTAATGAAATCTCCGTTTGATCTACACCAAGGTCATCAAAGAAGATATCGATATCATCAGATAAACTAATATATTCTGCTGTAATATAAATGTTTTCAGTAACTTTTTTTGAACCTAAAAGACTATACCCACTTAAACTCAGGTATTCATCATAGTCAGTTTGTTCGTATGAAGCTTGGATAAAATCACGATTTGTAATTTGTTCACTGGCATTGGCATTGGCATTGGCACAAATATTAACAATAATACCTGAAAGTAGAAGTGGAATTAATTTACGTTTATTTTTCATTGTTATTCCTTAATACAACATTCCATTCATGTACAAGCGTACATAATTAAGCGATTAACTTAATGAAATAACAGAATAACTTCAATCAATGGTCATCTGTTTTGAGGCGTAACGGATCGTTTTGAGAGAATTGACAAGATTTTTATTTCTTTTAACATGACAGTATTGTTTAATAATAAGTCCAGTCGCCTTGCCCCATTTTCGATTGTTCAGTATACGTTTAATTTAAGTTTTATTTGATATAGGGTCAAAACTAACGACTGACAGCTAATGGCACTTAACAGACCCTCAGCATCACTAAAGGAGGTCCCTCATCTCGTTCCACTCGTGGGGGATGACAGAGCATTTTCTTTACTTCCGCTTATGGTATAAAAAAGCCCTAAGTATATTGTTAATACTTAGGGCTTACTTTAAATTAAAGTAATTGCTAACAGCAATTAATGGTCGTGACCACAGCCACCTTCAGCATGAACATGACCATGAGCTATTTCTTCTTCAGTGGCATCACGTACTTCTAAAATTTCAACATCAAATTTTAAATCGACACCAGCAAGAGGGTGGTTGCCATCAACGGTAATTTCGTCATCTTCCATACCAATAACAATAACAGTTTGCTCACCGTCATCAGTTTGAGCACGAAGTTGCATGCCCACATCTAAATCTTCAATACCTTGGAACAATGACTTTGGTACAGTTTGTACGTATTCATCATGGCGAGTGCCGTATGCATTTTCTGCATCTACATCTACGATAAACTTATCGCCTACGGCTTTATCATTTAATTCGGTTTCTAGGCCAGGAATTAAAAATCCGGCGCCTTGAATAAAGGCTAGAGGTTTTGAGTCGTATGAGCTGTCGATTAATGTCTCTTCGCTGTCCATTACTGCGTAATGCATTACAACAACTTTATTGTTAGCAATTTTCATAAAATTTCCTGACTGGGGTTAAGTGTTAATTTTTAAGATTCTTCAATTATTGAATATGGTAATGCCATTAAACTAAATTTAATACCATTGTGATGTTTTAGACGTAAGTGAGCATCTTGCTCGGTATCATTAGCAAGCACTGCTTGGATATAAATACTGCCATCATCAGCTTCGTAGTGACTAATAATGTCTCCACCTTTGCGCCAATTTTCACCCATTTGTTTTTCTAAAACAGATTCGTCGTTAATGCCTGCTTCTGCTTGCCATTTGGCTTCGCCTTCGCTTTTTAGGGTAAATAATGCTTTTTTATTTCGACCTAAATATTTCATTCTAGCGACAGTTTCTTGGCCCAGGTAGCAACCTTTGCTAAAGCTGATGCCATTTACAAATTGTAAATTTAACATTTGCGGCACGTATTCACCAACAGCGGTTTCATTCATATGGACAAAACCTGATTGAATTTCGAGTAGAGTCCATAGGGCACTTGGGAATATATCGATGGTCAAAGACTCTGCCATTTTATTTATGTGGCCAGCGGGAGCAACGACCAAGTAGCGGTTCGTTGTTCCACAAACATAAATAACAGACACTTCATCTTGAGTTACCACCGGCGTAAATGAGTCTGGTACGGCGTTAAACGTGTTTTGAATGAACTCTACACCTTTACTTCCCGTTAATGCTAAATAACTTAAATCGTCCGCTTCACTTATATCTACTTTTGCGAAAACACCAAACTTTTGTAACTCTTTCATTGAACTTGCCAATGACCCCTTGCTTTGTATAAGCAAGCGACGATCACAATGATTGATTAAGCGAAATGCTGAAAACATTTTTCCTTTGGCATCACAATGACCACCAACCAGTAATTTATTATTAGCTAGTTGGTCTACGTCACATGTTAATTGACCTTGTAGGTATTTGTCTGCTTCATCACCGGTAACTGATATGGCACTGATATTATCAACAAGAACAGCAAAGCTTTCTGGCAGCTGTTCAATATTAGGAAGAGAAGTTTGAAGATTCATAGGGTTCTACTATTGTTTAGTTAGTATCTTAATAGGGACGGTATAACTTGATTTCAAGGCATAGATATAAATTATAGAGTATTTGTGGCTAGTCATCAGGTTTTTGAAAAGCTACAATAGCGATTCAAATAATTCCCTTTTTAAATGTTGGATGGAAAATGTCGTTATCCGAGAATAAACCTAGATTACGTTGGGCGTGTCGTCGTGGCATGTTAGAGCTAGATGTATTATTTATGCCATTTGTTGAAGAAGCATGGGATGACTTGACGAAACAGCAAAAACAAGACTTTGATCGATTACTTGAGTGTGATGATCCTGAGTTGTTTGCTTGGTTTATGGGTCACGAGGAATGCAAGGATGAAGCCCTCAACGCAATGGTGCAAATTATACTCAATCGAGTCAAAGTATAGTTTTACCCTTCAAAAATCTACACTCGCAAAACAAGTCCCGTATTTTCTGGCGGGACTGATATTCATCGTCTTAATTATAATTTTAGCTAACTTTGGCTTACACCTGAGCTATCAAACAATTTTTGTTTGTTCGGCAATTACTGCGCTTTGTACATTTACATTAGCCCGTTTTTCAACGTTAAATACTTTTGCTATCACCGCTTTTGTTATTAGCGATGATGGCATAATAACGTTAGCGGCTGATAAAAAGTATCTTTTAACGAAGGGATGTTTAGTTTACAGCTTCGGCTGTGCATTATCGTTGACTGAAATAACACCACAAGTGCTCAATAAACGAAAACAAAATAAACGTCTGAACAGGTTTATTTTCAAAGATGAGTTAAAAGAAAAAGACTATCGACGCTTGTGTCGAATTGTTCTTCGCCGAAACTCATTGAAAGAACGTTAATTTAGCTTTTAGGTGTTTTTCTTGAAGGCTTTAATATTGTCGGGCCAGAATTTTCATGCTGCTCTGGGTAATCCAGAGTGTAGTGTAAGCCGCGACTTTCCTTTCGTTCCATTGCGCACATTATCATTAGCTCAGCTACCTGTACTAAATTTCTCAGCTCGAGTAAGTTATTACTTACTCTAAAGTGGCGATAATATTCTTGAATTTCAGCTTGCAGAAGTTTTACCCTTGAAAGCGCTCTTTCTAAGCGTTTGGTTGTACGAACAATACCAACATAGTCCCACATAAATAAGCGCAGCTCATGCCAGTTATGTTGAATAACTACCTCTTCGTCAGAGTTTGCCACTCGGCTTTCATCCCAAGCTGGAATGCGCTTTATTCTTTGTTTGCTATCAAGGTTATTTTTAATATGATTCGCTGCCGCTCGGGCAAATACGATACATTCTAGTAAGGAGTTACTGGCCATTCTATTCGCGCCGTGTAAACCGGTATAAGAAACCTCACCTATGGCGTATAAGTTGTTTATATCGGTTTGACCATGTTCATTTACCATCACGCCACCACAGGTATAGTGCGCAGCGGGCACTACAGGCAATGGCTCTTTAGTCATATCAAAACCAAACTTTTTAGTTTTTTCAAAAATGGTTGGAAAATGATGTTTGATAAAATCAGCGTCTTTATGGCTAATATCTAAAAACATACAATCGGCGCCAAGGCGCTTCATTTCAAAATCTATTGCTCTGGCAACCACATCTCTAGGGGCAAGCTCAGCACGCTCATCAAATTCAGGCATAAATCGGCTGCCATCTGGGCGTCTTAGTATTGCACCTTCGCCGCGTAAAGCTTCGGTTATTAAAAACGTTCCTGCTTTAGGGTGGAATAAACAAGTTGGATGAAATTGATTAAATTCCATGTTGGCAACACGACATCCAGCACGCCAAGCCATAGCTATACCATCACCACTGGCTATGTCGGGGTTAGAGGTATATTGATAAACTTTACTGGCCCCACCGGTTGCTAAAATTGTTTTTTGCGCATGAATAGATTCAACTTTTTCACTATTACGGTTCCATATATAGGCACCAATACATTGCGTTTCACCGTTAACATTATTATTGATTAAATCAACAGCATTAGAGCGTTCAAATACCCTTATTCTAGAGTGGCGCTTTACTTTTTCGGCTAGGGTTAGTTGTACTGATTTTCCGGTTGCGTCTGCAGCATGTAAAATTCTGCGGTGGCTATGGCCGCCTTCACGGGTTAAATGATAGTGGGTTTTTCCATTGCCATCTTCTTCCTGATCAAAATCAACACCTTGGGATATTAACCATTGCATCGATTCTTTTGCACTTTGTGCGGTAAAACGAACTACGTTTTCATCACAAATGCCGTTACCGGCAATTAGTGTGTCAGAAACGTGTGAATCTATGGAATCATTTTCATCAAATACTGCCGCAATACCACCTTGGGCATAATAGGTAGAACCTTCATTAATAGGGCCTTTACTCAACAGGATAACGTCAGCATTGGCTGCAAGTTTTAATGCTAAGGTTAAACCGGCAGCTCCACTGCCAATGATCAGAACGTCACAGTTATGTTGTTGATTCATAGATTGGTTTATTTTATTGATCTTGTTAAAGGCTGAATTTTAACTTACTTTAAAGGGAATTGGCAAAAATAGGCTTAAATATTAGCTTAAAGATGAATTTTTACGCAAAAAAACTGTTTTTTTACTTTTTTTTCATCTTTATGCGAACTTTTTACAAAACACTCAGTCCTAATTGATGTGTTTGCCTGAGCTGAAACAAACATTGGGATAAGATTTTAACCAAATAGTATTTGGTTTTTTAGGAGTAACGGCTCAGATGAGCGAACAGAATGTAGACCAAATGTTGGTTCAACAGGTACAAAATGGCGATAAAAATGCTTTCAACCTGTTAGTAAAGAAGTACCAGCAAAAGGTAATGAATCTGGTATCGCGCTATGTGAAAAATCAAGCGGATGTAGCTGATGTTACTCAAGAAGCGTTTATTAAAGCGTATCGAGCGTTAGGAAACTTTCGCGGTGACAGTGCATTTTACACATGGCTATACCGTATTGCAGTTAATACAGCAAAAAATCATTTAATGGCTGGTTCAAGAAAACCACCAGGAAGTGACATCGATGTTGAAGAAGCTGAATTTTACGATAGTGGCGACGCATTGCGAGAAAATGCCTCACCAGAAAAATTATTGTTAACTGATGAGATTCGTCAGCTAATTTTTAAAACCATAGAACAATTGCCAGAAGAGTTGCGTACAGCAATAAATTTGCGAGAGTTGGATGGTTTAAGCTATGAAGAAATAGCTAACGTAATGGATTGCCCGGTAGGTACCGTACGTTCTCGAATATTTCGAGCTCGAGATGCGGTAGATAAAAAAATAAAACCTTTATTACAAAAGTAGGTTATTTACTTTGAGTAAATTTAGGTTAATGTATAACAGCGCTAGCAATGAGTACTATATATGAATGAAAATAAGTTTGAGTCTCTATCAGCATTACTTGATAACGATAATGTCGAACAAGCATTATTAGATGAAGTATCGCATGATGATAAACTAAGCGACACCTGGAGCCGATATCATTTAATTGGTGATATTATGCGTGGCGACAGTAGCGACTTTATTGACCGTGATTTAAGTGAAAATATCGCAGTGGCAATAGCTGCAGAGCCTACGGTACTAGCACCTGTTGCTCGTCCAACAGTAACACAGCGTGTTAAAGCTAAAGTTATTCAAATGTCTAGACCTGTAGGTCAATTTGCTATTGCAGCGTCTGCCGCAGGCTTAATGGTCCTAGGTGTACAACAAGCCAATGTTTCTGATGAAGGGCAAGTCGTTCCTACTCAAGTTTGGCAACCATTACCAATGGGTGGTGTTGCAAATCCGGTAAGTTATAATTATTCAACTCAAAGTTTACCTACTCAAAAACAGTCAAATGTTGAGCGTCAACAGCGCTTACAAGCTTTATTAGCCGATCATAATATGCAAATTAAATTACATTCAAAAATTGAAAGTAAAGACTCGGAAGAATTAGCCGAAAACCAACCTGAATAGAATTAATGAAATTATTTACAAATTTATTTTTACTGGCGTTAATTTCAACGCCAGTTTTTTCTCAAGATGCTGAATCAGACTTACCTACCAATACTGTACCTGCCGAATTAAATACTTCTGTCACGGAAACTGTGCAACCTCCAACAGCGTTGCAATGGTTACAACGGTTATCAAACTCTATGAAGACGTTAAATTTTGATACCTCATTTGTGGTTGTTAGAAATAATAGAGCAGAGCCATATCGTTGGCTACATGGTATTGAAAATAATCGAGAACTTGAACTTATTACCCTATTAAATGGTCCTCGTAAAGAAGCGATCAGAATAGATAATGTAGTTAGTTATTTTGAATCTGATCACTCACCATACTCTGTAAATAATAATAGTATTAGTGGACCAATACCTGCTGCACTATTTGGTGATATTGAAAAGCTGCAATTGATTTATGACTTTATCGGTGTTGGCAAAAGTCGAATATTGGGCAGACCTGCACAATTAGTACGCTTGGAAAGTAAAGATAAGCAAAGGTTTGGCTACTGGCTTTGGTTAGATATTGAAAGCGGCTTGTTATTAAAAGCGGCAGTAATATCCCGTCAAGGCGAATTATTAGAACAAATTCAATTTACCCATTTAATGATTACACAGCAGTCTAATGATATTTTGAAACAAATCACTGAAGCAAAGTTACCAGAGCCGCATATGCTCAATACTGCTGAAGTTACACTACCTTGGCAAGTTAATTGGTTACCAACAGGTTTCGAGTTAGTGAAAACCAGTAAAAGAAAAATCCAGAAAGTGGCGGGGCAAGTTGAGTCGTTAATGTTTAACGATGGCTTAGTCGATGTTTCAGTTTATGTTATTGCCAGTGATGAGCCTCCAAGACAACCTACGATTAATCAAACTGGGGCAACTGTGTTATTATCAAGCTTAAGAGATGGCTACGAAATTACCGTAGTAGGGCAAGTACCTGCGAAAACCGCTGCAAATATTGCCCAATCAATTAGCTTTAATTAATACCAATTTCATTAAGTTATTGCCCACGTATGTTGGTTAAAATAATCCAAGGCGGCGTTGCTCTCAATCCCAATAGCCAGCTATTGGTCAATCGAGCGCCTTGCCCTGATTTATTTTCCCTACGCAAAGCAAGATCACAAACTTAATGAAACTGGTATAACACTGTAATCTTAAAACGAGTATTTAAATGATAGAAGAAACTGCCACTGTTGTTGCGGTTGATGGAAACCAAGTTATTGTTAAAAGTACAATAAAGTCTACTTGTCATAGCTGCAACCAACAAGATGATTGCGGCAGTGGCCAAATTGCAAAAGCTATTCCTCACAAAGCGCTGACAACCCGCTTTGAAAATACTACTCAGTTAAAAATAGGCGATGAAGTTGTTATCGGCTTATCTGAGCGAAGTGTGATAAGCAGCGCCTTGCAAGTGTATATGTTGCCGTTGTTTGCGATGATATTATTTGCCGCAATAGGGCAATTTATTCTAGTTGAACAACATCAAATGCATGAGTTGTTGGCATTGGCCTTAGCCATTTCTGGTGGTTATTTAGGTCACATATTTGCCAAAACCTTACAAACCAAACAGCAAACTCAACACAATTTACAACCTAAATTACTGCGCAAATGCAGTGATGTGATCATCTCTAAAACGCTGTAAATTTACTCAATTAGCTATTATTTTTATCTTTGAAACATTATTTAACTGTTTTAATAGTGAATTATGTTTAAAAAGGCAACTAAAGATAGCGACAGGCGTCGAAATTAGCTAAAATCACGGCATTATTATTTAAATTTAATTATCTGTATTTAAGCTCTTTATGAAGCACATTCGAAATTTCTCTATTATTGCCCACATCGATCACGGTAAATCAACGTTATCGGACCGATTAATTCAACATTGTGGCGGTCTATCTGATCGCGAAATGCAAGCCCAAGTTTTAGATTCTATGGATCTTGAAAAAGAGCGTGGCATAACAATCAAAGCGCAAAGTGTTACTTTGGATTATAAAGCCAGAGATGGTGAAACTTACCAACTTAACTTCATCGACACACCTGGCCACGTAGATTTTTCTTATGAAGTATCTCGTTCATTGGCTTCATGTGAAGGTGCACTGTTAGTTGTAGATGCCGGCCAAGGTGTTGAGGCGCAAACATTAGCAAACTGCTATACCGCCCTTGATATGGATTTGGAAGTTGTTCCAATTCTAAACAAAATTGATTTACCACAAGCTGATCCAGATCGTGTCGCAGAAGAAATTGAAGATATAATCGGCATTGATGCCACTGATGCTGTGCAGTGTTCAGCAAAAACGGGTATTGGTATTGAAGAAGTATTAGAAAGTATTGTTGCTAATATTCCGCCTCCAGAGGGAAATACCAACGATGACCTACAAGCTCTAATTGTTGATTCATGGTTTGATAATTACCAAGGCGTAGTGTCACTGGTGCGAGTAATGCATGGTGAAATTCGCAAAGGCGATAAAATGACTGTTATGTCTACTGGGCAAAGTCATATTATTGATAAAGTAGGTATTTTCTCTCCTAAGCAAACAGACACGGGTATTTTAAAAACAGGTGAAGTTGGTTTTATCATTGCAGGGATCAAAGAAATTCACGGTGCTCCAGTAGGTGATACGTTAACACTAACGCGTCAACCTGCAGAGCAACCATTACCCGGCTTTAAAAAAGTAACACCACAAGTTTATGCGGGTATTTTCCCAATTAGCTCTGATGATTTTGAAAACTTCCGTGATGCGCTTAATAAGCTTAGCCTTAATGATGCTTCATTATTTTTCGAGCCAGAAAGCTCTGGTGCGTTAGGTTTTGGTTTCCGTGTTGGCTTCTTAGGAATGCTGCACATGGAAATAATTCAAGAGCGTTTAGCGCGTGAATATGATCTTGATCTAATCGCTACCGCACCTACTGTAAATTACGAGGTTGTACGTACAGATGGCGCGGTTATTACTATTGATAACCCTGGTGAATTACCAGCAGTTAACGAAATAGAAGAGATCAGAGAGCCAATTGTTGAAGCAAATATTTTGGTGCCACAAGAGCATTTAGGTAATGTTATTACCTTGTGTATTGAAAAACGTGGTGTACAAAAGAATTTAACCTACCATGGAAACCAAGTTGCGGTTCAATATGAGTTGCCAATGGCTGAAGTGGTTATGGACTTTTTCGATAAATTAAAATCAACCAGTCGTGGTTATGCGTCGTTAGACTACCATTTTGTTCGTTTTGAAGCGTCTGATATGGTGCGCTGTGATGTATTAATTAACGGCGATCGAGTTGATGCTTTAGCAATGATCACTCACCGTACTAACTCTGTTTCTCGTGGTCGTCAATTAGTAGATAAATTAAAAGATCTTATTCACCGACAAATGTTTGATGTAGCAATTCAGGCTGCTATTGGTAATAACGTTATTGCCAGAACAACAGTTAAACAATTACGCAAAAACGTAATTGCTAAATGTTATGGTGGTGATATTTCTCGTAAGAAGAAATTACTACAGAAACAAAAAGAAGGTAAAAAACGCATGAAACAAGTTGGTAATGTAGAAGTACCACAAGAGGCGTTTTTAGCTGTATTAAAACTAGGGAAGTAAATAGAACTTATGGCGATGTATTTTTCATTATTTTTAGTTATTATCACGATTGTAACTGGCATAGTTTATTTTTTAGATAAATTTATTTATGCGCCTAAACGGCAATTAAATTTAGAGGCAACACAGGAACAATGTTCTCAGCCTTTGGATGAAGTTGCTATCGAGAAAATTACTACGCCAAATGCTTGGGTTGACACTTCAGTTCAAGTATTCCCTGTTATCGCCTTTGTATTAATCTTACGGTCATTTATTTACGAACCATTTCAAATACCATCAGGATCAATGATGCCAACATTGCTTGATGGCGATTTTATTTTAGTAAATAAATTTAACTATGGATTACGAGAGCCTGTTGCTCGCAATAAGTTTGTAGATATTGGCGCGCCGGAGCGTGGTGATGTCGTTGTTTTTAAATACCCATTACAACCTGAGATTGATTATATCAAGCGTGTTGTCGGTTTACCGGGTGATAGAATTATTTATCGCAACAAGTCTTTATATATTCAGAAAAAATGCACAGATACTAGTGTCGAATGTCCTAAAATGGAACAGGTATTGACCACGTTTAAACAAACGGGTGAATATCAACAAATGGGCATGCCATTAACGCGTTATGAATCGGCAATGCCGAATAAAACACATGAAATTCTAGTGAACAATAATACTTATCCGCAAAATCACCGTTTTTACAATCAACCAGGCCTGAAAAAAGGCGAGTGGCTAGTACCAGAAGGTGGGTATTTAGTAATGGGTGATAACCGTGATAATAGTACTGACGGTCGCTTTTGGGGCTTTGTTCCTGAAGAGAATTTAGTGGGTGAAGCTGTTGCAATTTGGATGAGTTTCGACTTTGAGCGCCAACCAGAAGACTTTATACCTACATGGGTTCCTTCTGGTGTTCGCTTATCACGTATAGGTGGAATTAATTAATTGTCTAAACCACTGCATTTAAACCGCCTGCAAAACAAGCTTGGCTATCAATTTAATAATGAACAATTACTTGTTCAAGCATTAACTCACCGTAGCGCAAAAGGTGACAATAATGAACGCCTGGAATTTCTCGGTGATTCTATCTTAGGTTATGTTGTTGCTCGAGTATTATTTGAAAAATTCCCAACGGCTTCTGAAGGTGAACTTACCCGTATGCGTTCAACGTTAGTGCGCGGTGTAACTCTTGCTGAAATTGGCCGAGCATTTGATTTAGGTGAATATTTGGTGCTGGGTCCTGGTGAGCTAAAAAGTGGTGGATTTCGCCGAGATTCTATTTTAGAAGATGCTATTGAAGCAATCATTGGCGCAGTATTTTTAGACTCAGATTTACACACATCCAGAGCATTAGTATTAACTTGGTTTACTGAACGATTAGATAAAATAAATCCTAATCAAAGCCAAAAAGACCCCAAAACTCGCTTGCAGGAATACTTGCAAGGACGCAGATTGCCATTACCACTTTACGACGTAATTGGAACAACTGGTCAATCTCATAATCAACAATTTACCATTAGCTGTGTTATAGAAACCGTAGCAGAGCCTATAATTAGTAAAGGTACGTCGCGCAGAAAAGCTGAACAAGCTGCGGCGCAGCAAGCGTTGGAGTTACTCAATGTTAAATAAAGAAGATTTTTTAAGTGATGGCCACAGCGATAATAATTGTGGTTTAGTTGCGTTGGTCGGCCGTCCTAATGTTGGAAAATCAACATTATTAAATGCATTGCTAGGTCAAAAAATAAGTATTACTTCTCGTAAGCCACAAACCACTCGTCATCGTATTTTGGGTATTCTAACTGAAGGAACCCGTCAAGCGGTTCTAGTAGATACTCCCGGTTTACATACTGAAGAAAAACGTGCCATCAACCGTTTGATGAACCGAGCGGCAAGTAGTTCGATCGCAGAAGTTGAGTTAATTGTATTTTTAGTAGAAGGTACTAAGTGGACTGAAGATGATGAATTAGTCCTTAGCAAAGTGAAACAGTCTGGTCGCCCGACCATCTTAGCAGTAAACAAAATTGATAATGTTCAAGATAAAGAAGAGCTTTTACCACACCTGCAAAAAATAGCTGCAATGCATGACTTTCAAGACATAGTACCGATCAGCGCAGTTAAAGGTGACAAAGTAGATAAAATCAGAGAGCTGTGTCTGTCGTCATTACCTGAAGGGGATTTTTGGTTTCCTGAAGATCACATTACCGATCGTTCATCACGTTTTATGGCCTCTGAAATTGTTCGTGAAAAGCTTATCCGCTTTACCGGCGATGAATTGCCATACTCTACAACGGTTGAAATTGAGCAGTTTAAAACCGATCAAAAAGGTATATTGCATATAAATGCGTTAATTCTTGTAGAGAGAAACTCACAAAAACGCATGGTTATCGGTAATAAAGGCGAAAAATTAAAAGTTATCGGTCGTGAAGCGCGTAAAGATATGGAAGCGTTATTTGAACGGCAAGTATTTTTAGAAACCTGGGTTAAAGTCAAATCTGGTTGGGCCGATGATGAACGTGCACTTCGTAGTTTAGGTTACGGAGATGATTACTCGGGCTAACAGCTAGCTTGGTATAAAGTAGATGACAGCCAATAAGGACATTAACTTACAACAGGCATATCTGCTGCATTCTCGACCTTATCGAGACAACAGCATGTTAGTTAATTTACTTACTGAACAAAATGGTCACGTAAGTGCAGTTGTTTATATTGGCAAAGGTAAAAAATCAAATAAAAAAGGGCTTTTACAGCCCTTTGCTAATTTGCATGTAGAGATAAAAGGCAAAAATGACTTAAAAAACTTATCTCGCATTGAACATGCAGAAAAAACTATGCAACTCAGTGGTAATTACTTATTTAGTGGCTTTTACCTCAATGAACTTATGGTTCGCCTGCTCCCTGAAAATATTCCATTAGAAAACTTGTTTCATCTCTACCAGAAGAGCCTTGAACAATTGTTGGCACAAGATAAATTAGAGCCACTACTTCGCCGCTTTGAAATGAATTTACTGGCAGAGTTAGGGTTGTCTTTAGATTTTTCTGAATTAACAGTACCATCGTCAGATGTAACAGAGCCGCATTGTGAAGACGTGTATTTTATTCAGGAACAAGGGTTTGTTAGTGCCGACTACCAATGCAATTTACCCAGCTATAAGCGTTCACATTTAATTACTATTGGTGATGGAAAATTAGAGCAAGCCGAAGTACTATTAACCTGTAAACGTTTGATGCGACAAGTATTAAAAAGCTATTTAGGGAACAAACCCTTAAATAGCAGAAAACTTTTTATTAATAAATTAGCTAGATAAGCAATAAGAGAATTTTTATGAGTGATATTTTATTAGGTGTGAATGTTGACCATATTGCAACATTACGCCAGGCGCGTGGCACAACCTATCCTGATCCTGCCCATGCAGCATCGGTTGCTGAACATGCTGGAGCTGACGGTATCACCATACACTTGCGTGAAGACCGTCGCCATATCAATGATCGTGACGTTACTGTTATGGCCGAAACCATTCAATCTAGAATGAATCTTGAAATGGCTGTCACTAATGAAATGCTAGATATCGCTTGTCGCACAAAACCAGTGTTTTGTTGCTTGGTTCCTGAGAAACGTGAAGAGCTCACCACTGAAGGTGGCTTAGATGTAGCTGGACAGATGGATAAAATTTCTGATGCTGTAGAACGTTTGTCAGAAGCGAATATTTTAGTCAGTCTATTTATTGATGCCGACCCTATTCAAATTGAAGCGGCAAAAGCATCTGGCGCGCCTTTCATTGAAATTCATACTGGCCATTATGCCGATGCTGCTACTGAAGATGAGCAATTAAAAGAATTAGCACGCTTAACTGACGGCATAAAATATGCCCACAGTTTAGGCTTAAAGGTTAATGCTGGACACGGATTGAATTACTTCAACGTAAAACCAATTGCCGCGATTGAAGAAATTATTGAGCTGAATATTGGCCATGCAATTATTGCTCGTGCAGCCATTGATGGTCTAGATAAAGCCGTACGTGATATGAAGCGTTTAATGGTTGAAGCTAGAGAATCAGCTAAAAACAAAAACTAAAGGCGAAGAGCAGATCCTGAAACAAGTTCAGGAATTGGGTAGGTTATTTCGTTTGACACACTAGTGTCTTCCTGAACTTGTTTCAGGATCTAGAGGTAGTAAAAAAGGTAAATATGTCGGTAGTAGGGATCGGTAACGATATTGTTGAAATCAGCCGTATAGCAAATATGGCTGACAAAGCACGCGCACGTTTAGCGTTAAGAGTACTAACTCCGCGAGAACATGCGCATTACCTTACGTTAAAGCAACCCGAAAGATTTCTTGCGAAACGTTGGGCCGGCAAAGAGGCTGCTGCGAAAGCCTTGGGACGCGGTATTGCCGATGGTATTTCTTTTCAGCACTTCGATATTGTAAGTTTATCCACAGGTCAGCCGACACTTGAAATATCAGGTCGAGCACTAGAAGTCGCCAAAACCCTGAACGCTAATTCATGGCACATCAGCTTGTCTGATGAACAAGAATATGCGTTAGCCTTTGTTGTTTTATCTAATTAGCCCACTATACGGCGATTTATCATGAAAAAAGTATTAGTCATCGGTTATGTTTGGCCTGAGCCAAATTCATCGGCTGCAGGCACTCATATGATGTCAATTTTGCGTTTGTATAAACAGCAAGGTTGGCAGGTTGAGTTTGCTACGCCTGCTCAAAAAACTGAGCATATGATTGATTTAGACAGTGAAAATATTTCTAGTCAAACCATTAGCCTAAACTGTGACTCTTTTGATGCCTACATTAGCGCTTTGCAACCTGATATTGTGATGTTTGATCGTTTTATGATGGAAGAACAGTTCGGTTGGCGAGTTGAAAAGAATTGCCCTTCGGCATTGAAAATATTAGACACTGAAGACTTACAATGTTTACGGCACGCTCGCCATCAAGCGCTCAAAGCAAACAAAGAATTAGATCATTCATTTCTATTTAATGATTTAGCCAAGCGTGAAATTGCAGCAATTTTGCGTTGTGATATTTCATTGATAATTTCTAGTTTTGAAATGGATTTGTTGATCAATACCTTTAACGTTGATGAGCAATTATTACATCATTTGCCGTTTATGGTTGAATTGAACAAGCTGCCACAAAATACATTAGCCTTTAGTGAACGTAAAAATTTCATGACTATTGGTAATTTTCGCCATGCGCCAAATTGGGATGCTGTTCTTTATTTACAATCCATTTGGCCATTGATCAAAAAGCAATTACCAGACGCTGAGCTGCATATTTATGGTTCTTATCCTCCTCCTAAAGCAACAGCGTTAAACAACCCTAAAACCGGCTTTATTATTAAAGGTTGGTGTGAGGACGCATTAGCAGTAATGGAGCAAGCTCGTGTTTGTCTAGCACCTATACGATTTGGTGCTGGTATCAAAGGTAAGCTTTTAGATGCAATGATAATGCAAACACCTAATGTTACCACGTCTGTCGGTAGTGAGGGTATGCATAAAGGTAATCCATGGCCTGGTGTTATTAGCGATGATATTAATAACTTTGCTGATGCCGCTGTTGATTTATATAACAACGAACAAACATGGCAAACCGCTCAAAATAATGCTCATAGCTTGCTTAACTCTATATACGATAGCGCAGCACTGGGTGAATCGTTAATTAATAAAATTGCAGATACTGAACAATCGTTATTAGCTCATCGCTTAAATAACTTCACTGGCGCGATGTTAAAGCACCACTCCATGGCGAGCACCAAATATATGTCACAATGGATTGCGGCTAAAAATTTGAATCAAGAATAGTGATACTGCTTTAGTTTCGAATACGCTGGCGCTTCGGATACGCTATGCTTCGGATACGCTGCGCTTCGATAGTTACTTCGTGATTCGAAATGCAATGTACTCGTCATTCGTTACAGATTAATAAATTGCCTGAATATTTTCTAGGTATTGATCTGAATTGTCTAAAACAGCATCCATTTCGTCAAATAATTCGAAAAATTCAGGTTCAAGAGTTTCTAAAGATGCGTGCTGTTTAATTTGTGCTTCAATGCTTTTAACAATTCGTTCAAGTCTAGGTACGCCCACATAACAACACGCTCCATTGAGTTTATGGACTAAGGTACCTGTTGTCGTTATATCTTCCAAACGAACGTTATTTTGTAACGCGACTTTCATTTCTGGTAATGATTGAATTAACATAGTAAACATTTCTAAGGCTAAATCAATTTTGTTCGCTGAGCGACTTAATGATAATTCCCAGTCATAAATACCGTTAAAGTTATTAGGCAGCTGCTCTTTATTGTCAGTTAAGAGTTCAAGTTTTTTATTTTTAATAGGGGAGATTTTTTCAATACCAGAATGATCTAAAAGGATATTTTCCAGCAGTGATTCATCAATAGGTTTGGCTAAATAGGCATCAAAACCTTCTCTGATAAATCTCTCTCTTTCACCTGGTAATGCGTGAGCAGTAACTGCCGTTATACACGTTTCTACATTTAATGAATCTTCTTTAATTTTATTCATTGCGGTTATCCCATCCATTACCGGCATTTGAATATCCATTAAAATTAAATCGAATTTTTCCTTACAACATAAATCTAATGCTTCACGACCATCTTTCGCTATTTTAACGTTAGTTACTTTTTGGTTGAGTAAACTTTCGATGAGTTTTAAATTTGCCTCATTATCATCAACAGCGAGTACCGATAAAGGGAACTTATGGTTGACGGTTAAGGGGCTGTCTATCGATGCAAATTCAATTAGAGTGTTATTCTGCAACATGGCATTTTTCAAGTTTTTATGAGTAATTGGTTTGGTTATACAAGATTGTGCACCTGACTTTATAAACGTGTCTTTTAGGCTTAAAGAGTTACTGTTAATAGCGATGATTATTTTTGCAGATATCTCAGATAAACGCCCAATAAGATTTTGAATGTCAGTTATATTCGTCGTTGTCACTTGTTGCCCGACTAATGCGTAATCGAACTGCTGCTTTAACTGAGACTCGCTTAATTGTGAAATATTTTCCACAGCCGTGATCTGCATATTCCAATGTTTTAAAATGGTCTCGGTAGCTTCCCTACTATGGACATGTTTCTCAATATATAAGATTGATTTATGTTCAAGCTCAAATGGTTCAATAATATTATCAACGGGCAATTGGTTAAGTTCAGTTTTGAACGTAAAGGTAAAACTAGATCCTTTGTGGGGTTGGCTGGTAAAAGTGATGTCACCTGCCATTTCATTTGCTAACCGTTTAGCTATAACCAAGCCTAACCCTGTACCACCATATAAACGGGTAATACTTTTGTCTGCTTGTGAAAATGCTTCAAACAAGGTTTCTTCTTGCTTACTACTAATGCCTATGCCTGTATCAGTGACGATTAATGAAATAAGAACATCTGAACTTTCTTCGATAGAGTAGTCCACATCTACTTTAATAAACCCTTGGTTAGTAAATTTAATCGCATTACCCAATAAGTTGATCAGCACTTGTTTTACCCTTAATGAATCGCCTATTAATGAGTTTGGTAAATGTGGGTTTATATTTAATGATAACTCGAGGTTTTTACTATGAGCAGAAGCTGACACTAAAGTGATGACTTCATCGACGCTTTCTCTAAAACCAAATGGAATATGCTCAATTGCCATTCGGCCTGAGTCTAGCTTAGAGAAATCAAGAATGTCGTTAATTATTGAAAGTAAGTTATTCGCAGAATTATCTATCGTTCCTAGGTACTCGCGTTGAGTTTCAGTTAATGGAGTTTTTAATACTTGTCTGGTAAAACCGATAACACCGTTAAGTGGCGTGCGCAACTCGTGGCTCATATTCGCCAAAAATTCAGATTTTACTCTGTTTGCATCTTGGGCTTTTTTCTTAGCGAGATCTAATTGAACGTTTTGAACTTCAAATTGTTCTAAAGCCGTTCGTAAATCCCTTGTCGCTTGTTCTATGTTTAATTCTAAATCTAATTGATAATCTTCAATAGCTTGCGCCATATTATTAATACCAATTCGTAATATATCTAATTCACCTTCAAACTCTTCATCCATACGAGCGCCGAGAACGCCTTGACGGATTTGTAATACAATATCGTTCATTTCTTTGACCGGGCCGGAAATGATTAATACTAATCTATTCGCAAAATTAGATGATAAGAATACGGCAAAAAAGACAGCCGAAAGCACAACTAGAACAAGCATTTGTTTGTCGAAAAGGGTTTCAGCTTTGCTGATTTCTATAACAAAATAGCCGTGATATTTGGGTTTTCGTTTTTCTTCACTTTGTGTGTAATCTGTCACAATAACAGGGGTGTATACAATAAAAGTACCAGCTGTTTCTCGTGTCATTGGTTTAATGAGCAAAAAGTCATTATCTAGTTTGTAATCAAGGAAATTGTTGGTGATGTTATTGCTATACAAATTAATATTTGAAGAATCAAATAAAAGCAAACTAAGAACGCGTTCTGAATTTGTTCCATAGATATAGTCGTGGTAAGTCTCTAATCCTTCAATATCTTCTTTTTTAAGAAAATCTACTGCCGTTACTGACATCGTTTGAGCAATATGGATGCCCCGATTAATTAAAGTTTGATTTACTTCTTCAACTCGAGTTAGAGCAAAATAAATACCTAAAAGTGTGCTAATTATTACTGTCGGGAGAACAGCAAATAAAATAACCCAGTCCTTGATAGTTATTTTTACCATATTTAAGCTCTTATTCGTGTTAAAATTATTTTTTTTAGGTTCTTACCAATAATGGCACCTTTTTAATGAAACTTGTAGAGTAACTGGATAATAAATGGTTAATTTTTATAAACCTAAAGCGGTAAAAAAAAATATAAATCAACAGTTAACGGTTGAAATCAATAGCCTCGATATGAATGGTGACGGCGTTTCACGCCAGGGAAAAAAAACTATTTTTGTTGAATTTGCACTGCCTGGTGAAACCGTTGAAGCTAAGGTAACACAAGAAAAATCGAAATTTTTGCGTGCGAATACAAAAAAGGTATTAGTTGCGGCAAATAATCGAGTTACACCTCTTTGTAAACACTTTTATCAATGTGGGGGTTGTGACTTACAGCATTTGGACTATGACGGCCAACTAGCTTTTAAGCAGCAAAAGATTAATGATTTATTTCGTAGAAACAGTAATATTGAGCAATTGCCATGGCAATCTGCACTCCATACTGATATTTGGCACTATCGCCGTAAGGCAAGAATTGGAGTGCAATACAATAAATTAAACAAAGCCATTGTCGGTTTCCGTCAAAAAAGCTCTAATGTAATAACACCAATAAAACGCTGTCCGGTGCTTGCTGAGACATTTGCCAATGAGTTTTCTGATTTCGCTGCATTGATAAATAGCTTTAGTAGCAAACAAGCTATTTCACACATTGAAGTTATTACTGCTGAAGTATCAGTGGTCATTTTCAGGCAAGTTAGAACGTTAAGTGTTGAAGATAAACAAAAGTTGCTCAACTTTAATTTGCACAAACCTTATCAAATAGCGCTGCAACAAGATGATGGTTTACATTTCCTCGAACCACAAAGCAGTAATTACTTAAGTTACAAAGTAAGTGGATGTGAATTACAATTTACTACTACTGATTTTGTACAAGTTAATATAAATTTAAATGCTGAAATGGTTAATCAGGCAATGCAATGGCTAGCACTTGATGTGAACGATAATGTTCTCGATTTGTTTTGTGGCCTTGGTAATTTCAGTTTGCCAATTGCCAAGCAAGTTAATTCTGTTATTGGCGTCGAAGGTGTACAGGATATGGTTGAACGAGCGACAATGAATGCTCAAACTAACCAGTTAACAAATTGTCAATTTTACCAAGCAGACTTAAATGCAGAAAAGAGCGATTGGCCTTGGCTAAATAGCAATAGTGAAAATGCCATTAACAAAATCGTATTAGATCCCGCTCGGGCCGGAGCATATAATGCAGTAAAAAATATTGTAGAACTAGAGGTAAACACTGTACTTTATATTTCTTGTGATGCTGCAACTATGGCAAGAGATGCCAAAGTACTGCTTGATAATGGCTATACGCTAGACAAGATAAGCTTAATGGACATGTTTAGTCACACTAGGCATGTTGAAACAATGGCATTGTTTACTCGCGTGTAGAGTAATAAATTTTATATACACAGTTACTTTTAAATAACTTAGATAGGAATATTCATGGTTTCAGTGAGGAAATCTCACCAGCTTAGCGCCGAAAACTTTGATACTTGGTTGGCAGAGTTAGATCTTAACGAACAAAAATACAATTCGTTGGAAGAGTTGTGGGCTAAGTTACACGTTCATTTCAGTAAAAATTTAATGTGTCAGCAAAAAGCCTTAGAAATGGTAGAGATTTTAGTTGGTTTGAACATGGATAAGGATTCATTATCTGCTGCCATGATTGTACCTTTAATCGAAGCTGACATCATTTGTTTGGATGTTGTCGAAGAAACCTATGGCAAAGCAATTTACACCTTGGTAAAAGGTGTAAATCAAATGGATGCTATTCGTAGTTTACAGCAACCTAACGGCGTTCATTTAGGCAGTGGTCAAGTTGATAATATTCGTAAAATGTTACTCTCAATGGTTGAGGATGTTCGTGCGGTCGTAATTAAGCTTGCAGAACGAGTATGCAATTTGCGTTATGTTAAAACTGCGGATGAAGAAAGCAGAGTTTTAGCCGCTAAAGAAAGCGCGAATATCTACGCTCCTCTGGCTAACCGGTTAGGAATAGGTCAATTGAAGTGGGAACTCGAAGATATATCTTTTCGCTATTTGCACCCTAATACCTATAAAAAAATCGCAAAGTTACTTGATGATAAACGACTTGTTCGCGAAGAGTACATGACTAACTTTGTGGCCAATATTCAGCGACAATTAGACCAGTTAAATATCAAAGGTATTGTTTACGGTCGGCCTAAACATATCTACAGTATCTGGAAAAAAATGAAACAGAAATCATTAGACTTTGATCAGCTGTTTGATGTTAGAGCAATTCGTATTGTTGTTGATGAATTGCAAGATTGTTACGGTGCTCTTGGTGTTGTCCATACAAGTTGGAAGCATTTGGCCAGCGAATTTGATGATTATGTTGCTACTCCTAAACCGAATGGTTATCAATCTATACATACTGTTGTGCTTGGTCCTGAAGGAAAGTCGGTAGAAGTACAAATACGTACACAACAGATGCATGATGATGCTGAATTAGGTGTTGCCGCACATTGGCGTTATAAAGAAGGTAATGCGAGTGGTAAAGCAGGTAGTTTTGATGAAAAAATAAATTGGCTACGAAAACTGCTGCAATGGCAAGAAGATGTGTCGGCGTCAGAAGAGCTGGTTGATGAACTTCGTAATGAAGTGTTTGAAGACAGAATTTATGTTTTTACACCCAATGGTGATGTAATCGATATGCCAAATGGTGCAACACCATTGGATTTTGCTTATTACATACACTCTAATGTTGGGCATTGTTGTATTGGTGCTAAAGTTGCAGGCAGAATTGTTCCATTTACCTATAAATTAAAAACAGGTGAACAATTAGAGATCTTAACCAGTAAAAAGCCAAATCCGAGCCGAGATTGGTTAAACCCTGGGTTAGGTTATATAAACACCACAAGAGCTCGCGCTAAAGTACAAGCTTTTTTTAAGCATTTAGATAAAGATAAACACATACAAAGCGGCAAAGAAACCTTAGAGCTTGAATTACAACGTCATGATCTTATTGATGTTGATTTTAATCCAATTTTAAAACGTTTTAATGTTAATAATCTAAAAGATTTGTATGCAGTAATTGGTAGTGGTCAAGTTAAGGTTTTACAGGTCGTACATCAATTGCAGTTTCAACTTGATAAGTTAAAACCCGCAGCTGAAGTCGACCCTAAAATGGTGATCCGTCAGCAGTCTGAAAAACATCAGGTTGATAGCAATGGTATTACCGTTTCTGGAGTGGGTAACCTACTTACGCACATGGCTAAATGTTGTCAGCCAGTACCAGGGGATAATATTCAAGGATTTATTACCCAAGGGCGAGGCATTTCCGTACACAGAGGCGACTGTGATCAGCTGCAAAACTCATTGAAACAATCTCCAGAGCGTCAGGTAGATGTGCAATGGGGTGATAAAATTCAACAAAATTATCAGGTTGCAATTCAAATTACTGCAGGTGATAGACAAGGTTTGCTACGCGATGTTACAACCATTATCGCCAATGAAAAAGTTAATGTGTTGGATATGTCATCTCGCATGGATAATAAGCATCGTATTTACATTATGCAATTTAAATTAGAGCTTGCCAGCACCCAAGTGTTGGAGCGACTTGTGAGTAAAATTGACCAACTTGATGATGTAATAGCGGTGAAGCGGTTCCACAGTTAAACCTGAAAATCAGCGCAGTTGTATAAAAATAAAGGTAGTAAAATGCTAAAAAGCCCAGGGTCAATTGAAAAGTTAATTTGGATCATGGCCCAGCTCAGAGATCCCGTTAAAGGTTGCCCTTGGGATCTTAAACAAAGCTTTCAATCTATAGTACCTTATACTCTAGAAGAGGCATTTGAGGTTGCTGAAGCAATTGAGAATCATGATTTTGATGAACTTGAAAAGGAACTTGGCGACTTACTCTTTCAAGTGGTTTTTTATGCCCAATTAGGCGTAGAAGAACAAAAGTTTAATTTTTCTGATGTGGTTAATGCCATTTGTGAAAAGCTCATTCGACGCCATCCGCATGTGTTTGCTCATTCAACGCTTTTATCGGAACAAGAAATAAAAGCTAACTGGGAGAATGAAAAAGCAAAAGAGCGTGCTCAAAAAGCTCATCTTAAAGATGATCAAATTTCTATTTTAGACGATATACCTAAAGCGTTGCCTGCTTTATCTCAAGCGGCAAAAATTCAAAAGCGTTGCTCCCATGTCGGCTTTGATTGGGATAACATTGAAGACGTATTAGCCAAGGTTAAAGAAGAAGTGCTGGAAGTAGAAGATGAGCTTTTAGCCGCGCACGTAAATGATGATTTAGTTGCTGAGGAAATTGGCGATTTGTTATTTGCTGTGGTTAACTTGGCTCGTCATGCAAAACAAGATCCGGAACAACTACTGCGTCAAGCAAGCCGCAAATTTACCAAACGATTTAACTTTATTGAACAATATCATTTTGATAATAACCTTGATATTAAGCAATCAACTTTGATGCAGCTGGAAGACTTATGGCTGCAGGCGAAAACTAGGAAGTAATTATGAACAAAACCGTAAAAGTATTATCTCTATTTGCTGCAACAATTGTAAGCACCAGCTTTACTACCGCTGCAAATTCACCTGCACCTTTAGTGTCAATTAAAAGCCAGGATGCATTTTTTAATAGTTTAAAAGCTCATTGCGGTAAAGCGTATTCTGGGCAAGTAACCATTGATAATTCATCGTCGGACAGTTTTGCCAATAAAGCCTTGGTTATGCATGTTCGAAAGTGTACAGATACAGAATTACAAGTGCCTTTTCATGTTGGTGAAGATTCATCTCGTACTTGGATCATAACGCAAACTGGCAGTGGTTTATCGCTAAAACATGATCATCGACATGAAGACGGCAGCAGTGACGTGTCAACCATGTATGGCGGTCACACAATGGATGCTGGTTGGCCACAAGTTCAATCTTTTCCCGCTGATCAATATTCAAAAGAATTATTTGTACGTCAAGGGATCCCACAATCAAATGGTAATACTTGGCAAATGTATATTTACCCTGAAGTCTTTACTTATAGAATGGTTAGGGAAGGGCGCGAATTTAGAGTTGATTTTGATTTAACCAAACCTATTACTCCACCTAGCGCTCCTTGGGGCTATAAAGACTAATCCACTTACAAAGTGCCACCAAATTTATTTGCCATTAATGGTGGCTATTATTCTACGCGAAGAGGCATGATCACGATGCTCGCATAAGAAAATACCTTGCCATGTGCCCATTGCTAACTGGCCATTGCAAATAGGGACAGTTATTTGACAGCCTAGAATAGATGACTTTATATGGGCAGGCATATCGTCAGGCCCCTCATAATCGTGTTGATAATAAGGGGCATTTTCAGGAACAAATTTGTTGAAGTGCCTTTCTAAATCGCCGCGCACTGTTGGGTCAGCATTTTCGTTTATTGTTAGCGATGCTGAAGTGTGCTGTAAGAATAAATGTAGCAAACCAGTTTCTACTTTTTTAATTTGTGGTAACTGGCCATTTATTTCTTCATCAATTAAATGAAAGCCCCGGCTTTTTGCATTAAGCATTATTTGTTGTTGGTGCCACATAAAAGCCTCTGTATAGGATAATTATTTGTCTCAGGATTTTATATTATTCTAATTGAAAAATATTATACATATCGACATAAAATCTTTATTGTTGAAATGCTTCTCTTTTGCTACAATATCGCCCCGTCCTGCTACACTTGTAGCGAAAGTAAATTTAAATGTTAAATCTACTTAAAATAAACAATTTTCTGTTAATTCCATTGTTCTGGGTTTCAAATGACAACAAGATATATTTTTGTAACTGGTGGGGTTGTATCATCCCTTGGTAAAGGTATTGCTGCTGCTTCAATGGCTGCTATTTTAGAAGCTCGTGGTTTAAAAGTAACCATGCTAAAACTTGATCCGTATATTAACGTTGATCCTGGTACTATGAGTCCTATTCAGCATGGTGAAGTATTTGTTACTGAAGACGGTGCTGAAACCGATTTAGATCTTGGTCACTACGAACGCTTTATTCGTACCAAAATGACCAAGAAAAATAACTTTACCACTGGTAGAATTTATCAAGGTATCTTAGCGCGTGAGCGTAGAGGCGAATTCCTTGGCGCAACAATTCAAGTTATCCCACATATTACTAACGATATTAAACGTCGAGTCATTGAAGGTGCTGAAGGCTACGATGTTGCTATGGTTGAAATTGGTGGTACGGTTGGTGATATTGAATCACAACCATTCCTAGAAGCAATTCGTCAACTTGGCGTAGAGCTTGGTCGTGAACGTGCAATGTATATGCACCTAACGTTAGTACCTTACCTTGCAGCCTCGGGTGAAATAAAAACTAAGCCTACCCAACACTCAGTGAAAGAGTTGCGTTCAATTGGTATTTTCCCTGACATTCTAGTTTGTCGTAGTGAACGTCCTATTCCTGCAAATGAGCGTGCGAAAATAGCCTTGTTCACCAACGTAGAAGAAAGAGCTGTTGTATCAATGCGTGATGTGAACAGTATCTATAAAATTCCAGCAATGCTAAAAGCACAAGGTATTGATGAAATCGTTTGTAAACGTTTTGGTATCGAAGCACCAGAAGCTGACTTGCATGAGTGGGAACAAGTATTGTTCCAGGAAGCTAACCCTAAGGGCGAAGTAACCATTGGTATGGTTGGTAAGTACATTGAATTACCAGATGCTTATAAATCAGTTAACGAAGCGCTAAAACATGCCGGCCTTAAAAATCAGTTAACAGTAAATATTAAATACATTGATTCACAAAGTGTTGAAGCAAAAGGCGCCGAAGCTTTGGAAGGTGTTGACGCATTACTTGTTCCAGGTGGATTTGGTGAGCGCGGCGTTGAAGGTAAAATTCAGACCGCACAATATGCCCGTGAAAACAATATTCCATATTTTGGCATTTGTTTAGGTATGCAAGTCGCGTTAATTGAGTATGCTCGTAACGTTGCTAAATTAACTGATGCTCACTCAACTGAATTTGATTCAAACACTGAACACCCAGTAGTTGGTTTAATTGAAGAGTGGTTAGATGAAGATGGTCAGGTTGAAATGCGTGACAGTAATTCTGACCTTGGCGGCACTATGCGTTTAGGTTCACAACAATGTCATCTTATTGCTGGTACGAAAGCTGCGAGCATCTATGGCGACACTAGTGTATTTGAGCGTCATCGTCATCGTTATGAAGTGAACAATAACTTCCGCGAAAAATTAGTTGATGCAGGTTTAGTTTTCTCAGGCTTGTCGGCAGATAAAAAACTAGTTGAAATGATTGAAATACCAGATCACATTTGGTTTGTTGCTGGTCAGTTCCATCCTGAGTTTAATTCAACTCCTCGCGATGGACATCCATTATTTGAAAGCTTTATTGCGGCTTCATTTGAGCACCAAAAACTGCAAGAGAAATAATTAAACATAAAGCCGCAATCATTTTGCGGCTTTATCGTTTTTACGCGTTGTTTGTTAGATGTAAACTATTGCTCAAAAGGTGATCAGTTAGATGAAAAAAAACATTTTTCAAACAAGTAAATATTAAAAGATTTCTGTCTTTTTTCCATTTACTATAACGCTAAAACTTACAAACTTATTATCTATTAAAAATTTAAAACATTGAGGTTTATATGTCTGAAATCGTAAAAATCATCGCTCGTGAGATCATGGATTCACGTGGTAACCCAACAGTAGAAGTTGATGTGCGTTTAGCATCAGGTGCTTTTGGCCGTGCATGTGCTCCTTCTGGTGCATCAACTGGTTCTCGTGAAGCACTAGAGTTGCGTGATGGTGATAAAGCTCGTTACCTAGGTAAAGGTGTATTAAAAGCTGTTGCAGCGGTAAATAATGAAATCGCCAGCGCCTTAACTGGTAAAAGTGCTTTAGCACAAAACGAAATCGATCAACTGATGATTGACCTTGATGGTACTGAAAACAAAGAGACATTTGGCGCCAACGCTATTCTAGCTGTATCACTTGCTGTTGCCAAAGCAGCTGCGGTAGATAAAGGTGTTGAGCTTTATGAACACATTGCCGATTTAAATGGCACTCCTGGCGTTTACAGTTTACCTGTACCTATGATGAACATCATCAATGGTGGTGAACATGCTGATAATAACGTTGATATTCAAGAGTTTATGATTCAACCTGTTGGCGCTGCTAACTTTAGCGAAGCTTTACGAATGGGTGCTGAAGTATTCCATGCCCTTAAAAAAGTTCTATCAAGCAAAGGCTTAAACACAGCTGTTGGTGATGAAGGTGGTTTTGCTCCTGATTTAGCATCAAATGCTGATGCTTTAGCTGTTATTAAAGAAGCTGTTGCCGCAGCAGGTTATGTGTTAGATAAAGACATTACTTTAGCAATGGACTGTGCCGCTTCTGAATTTTATGATGCAGATAACAATATCTATGACCTTAAAGGTGAAGGTAAGCAATTTACATCAAATCAATTTTCTGATTTCTTAGCCGAACTTTGTAAAGAATACCCAATTGTATCTATTGAAGATGGTTTAGATGAATCTGATTGGGATGGTTTTAAATACCAAACCGACCTAATTGGTGACAAAGTACAGATCGTTGGCGATGACTTATTTGTAACTAACACTAAAATTCTTAAACGCGGTATCGATAACGGTATTGCTAACTCAATTTTAATTAAATTTAACCAAATTGGTTCATTAACTGAAACGTTGAACGCTATCAAAATGGCTAAAGAAGCTGGTTATACTGCGGTTATTTCTCACCGTAGTGGTGAAACTGAAGACGCAACTATTGCCGATTTAGCGGTAGGTACAGCAGCTGGTCAAATTAAAACTGGTTCTTTATGTCGTTCAGATCGAGTTTCTAAATATAACCAACTTCTTCGTATCGAAGAATTCTTGGGCGATAAAGCGATTTATAACGGTCGTAGCGAAATTAAAGGCCAATAATAGCTTAAGCTTTTAAATTAATTGGTTAATTTTTTAAAAGGCTCTTCAATTTGAAGAGCCTTTTTCTTTTCTAGCTTACGAGTATGGGCTATTATGTGATTAGTTAATTTTGACGTTATTTTGAGCTGTACCGTAAATGCATGATTTATTATCTGACGCACTTGAACACTCTACCCAGTTTTCTGAACTGTGTAGTGCTTTATATGAGCGTGAAATAAACTTGCTTGCCAATGCGAAATTGTCGACTAAAGAGCAAATACAATCACGCTTGAAGAGCATGAATTATTATGTGAAGCGGACTGCAGGTTCAATGCTTGCTGCACAAAGCCCACTTTTACTTGATTTACAAAATGCCAGTTGGACTGAAAAACAATCTAAACAGTTACCTATTAAAGAGCAAACTGACGCCGAGATTCAGAAATGGTATCAAAACAATAAACTTTGTTTAGGCTTGGTTGTACCTGTATTAATTAAAGAGCATGAAAAAACTCGGATTATGATTGATTGTATTGACCGTATAGATGAAGAAAATCAGCGTTTTAGAACAAATTATTGTGGTTGGTTTTATTTAAACAAAACGCCTACTCATCAAGATGAAAACTACACTTTGCTTAAACCCAATAAAAAAGTGTTTACTGCTGCGTGCAGCGGTCACCAGTGGCAAGGTAATCGTCGTACTCAAACCCTTACCTTACCATTAAGAGAGTTATTACTTTCTTGTCAAATAAACTGGCGTAATCTGCGTTTACCAGTATCTCTAAAATCTAGCGTTTTTTAATAAAACTAATAGACTTAGTATAATATTAATGGACTTGTGATCCTTAGTATTTATAATGATTAACACAATAATAATTATTATATTTATATATATTCATTTATGCGGTTAATCACAGCACTGTTGCTACTTTTTTTAGTATTACTCCAATACCGTCTTTGGTTTGGAAAAAACAGCGTGCCAGATTATCTCGAACTGAAAGAAAGTGTCGCTCGCCAAGTCGATCTAAATAATCAACTTAAGCAAAGAAATAAGCTGATTTATGCAGATATTGATGATCTTAAAAATGGCTTACAAGCTGTTGAAGAAAGAGCTCGTAATGAGCTTGGTATGATTAAAGATGGCGAAACTTTTTTCCGCATTATTCCTACAGAGAATTAACCTTGAATGATCAACAGACTCTAGACTCATTTTGTGTTGTATTACCTGCCGCAGGTATTGGTAAACGCATGAGTCAAACTGTTCCTAAGCAGTACCTAAAAATTAATGGCAAATGCATCATTGAACATACCATTGAACGGTTGTTATCTCACCCTCAAATTGGTCAAGTCATTGTTACACTTGCTGAACACGACAGTATATTTTCAACATTAGTAATATCAGACAACTCTAATGTTATTGCGGTACTTGGTGGTAAAGAAAGAAGTGATTCAGTGTTAGCTGGCCTTAAAGCGGTGCCTGAACAAACGTGGATTTTAGTACATGACGCCGCGAGGCCTTGTTTAACCCATGAAGATATTGATGCATTAATTAGTTTTTGTTTGCACAATGATAGTGGAGCCATATTGGCAACCCCAGTTAGAGATACGATGAAACGTAGCCAAGCCAATCAGCAAATTAAACAGACAGAAATTCGTGACAACCTATGGCATGCCCAAACACCACAAATGTTTAAACATCAGCAATTAACCAGTTCTTTAGAGCGTGCTCTTGCCGAGGGTGTGGAAATTACCGATGAAGCATCGGCGATGGAATTTGCTAGTATTGACAGCTTTATCGTAAATGGACGAGAAGATAATATTAAAATAACTCGTCCTTCAGATCTTAATTTAGCGGCATATATTTTAACTCAGCAAAAGGAAGAAGCATGCGTATAGGCCATGGTTTTGATGTTCATAAATTTGGCGGCGCAGGCCCAATTGTTTTGGCCGGTGTTAATATTGATTTTGAACATGGTTTTATTGCACATTCAGACGGAGATGTGGCTATACATGCATTATGCGATGCCATCCTAGGCGCATTGGCACTTGGCGATATAGGCAATCATTTTCCTGATACCGAAGCCGAATATGAAAATATTTCTAGCCGAATTCTATTGCGTCACGTTGTTTCTTTAATGCTTGAGCGCAATCATGAAATTGGTAACGTTGATATTACCATCATTGCACAGGCTCCCAAAATGGCACCACATTTATTAGCAATGAGAGAAATTCTTAGTGCTGATTTACAAACTGAAATTGACAACGTTAATGTGAAAGCAACAACCACTGAAAAATTAGGTTTTGAAGGTCGTAAAGAAGGTATTTCAGTACACTCTATTGTGTTACTGAAACCAATCGTTGCAAAGGCTTCTAGTAATGGATAATGCAGTAGCAGAACTTGCTTATTTGTATGGTAAACCGAACAGCCATGGCGAATTACGACGATCTGTAAGTGACTTTAAAGTCGATGAAATACTACCTTTTACCTTTAGCGGTGAAGGTGAGCATTTAATTATTCACATTCGCAAAACCGGCGCTAATACCTTATTTGTTGCCCGCCAATTGGCTAAATACTTTAAAGTAAAAGATGCATTAGTGTCTTACGCAGGTTTGAAAGATAGGAATGCGGTAACCAAGCAATATTTTGGTGTACATTTACCTGGGAAAACTCAATACGATCTTAGCGATTTAAATATTAAAGGCGTCGAAGTTTTATCTTATCAGCGACATAATAAAAAATTGAAGACTGGCGCCTTGATAGGTAACCACTTTGAATTGATGCTGCGAAACGTTGATGACATTGAAGATGTTAAAGACAGGTGGCAAAAAATTCTATCATTAGGGGTACCGAATTATTTTGGCGAACAGCGCTTTGGTCAGCAAGGTAATAACTTAACCGCAGCAACTGAATTGTTTAATGGTAAAAAGGTAAAAGATAAGAAAAAGCGTGGTTTTTATTTATCGGCGGCGCGGTCTTTTCTGTTTAATGAATTTATCAGTGAACGCATCAAAAACAAACATTTCTCTACCGCGATAAATGGTGATGTGTATATGTTGAGTGGCTCCCGTTCTATATTTTCTCAAGATGAAGTTGATGAAACGATAACAAAACGCTTAGCTGAAAAAGATATAAGCATTACTGCACCTCTATGGGGAGCAGGAGAGTTGGCGACCTCTAGTCAGGCTCGAGAGCTTGAGCAAGACTTAGCCAGTAACTATGAAGAATTTTGCAAGGGGCTGGCGAAGTTTGGCTTGAAACAAGAACGTCGAAGTATCAGTTTGTTTTTAGAGTCTGGTCAATTAGAGGTTTTAGAAAATGATATTAAATTGTCATTCTTTTTACCTGCAGGCTGTTTTGCAACAACAATTTTACGAGAGTTATTGCTTTATACCGATATGTCTCAAAGCCGTGTTGAACAGTAAAAATAATTAAATTATAGATTAATGATGAAAATATTAGTGAGTAATGATGATGGCGTAAATGCGCTGGGGATCAAGGTTCTTAACGACGAGTTAGCGAAATTTGCTGAAACGTTAGTCATTGCACCAGATCGAAACTGTAGTGGTGCGAGTAATTCTTTAACGTTGCTGAATCCCCTTCGAGCAGAAACATTGTCTAATGGCTTTGTGTCTGTAAATGGGACACCAACGGATGCGGTTCATTTAGGTATAAGTCAAATTTTTGATGGACAACCTGACTTGGTTGTTGCAGGTATTAATAATGGCGCAAACTTAGGTGATGATGTGCTTTATTCTGGTACCGTCGCTGCTGCAACGGAGGGCCGACACATGGGCCTGCCAGCTGTTGCAGTTTCATTAGTAGGCAAAGAGCAGAAACATTATCAAACGGCTGCAGTTGTTGCTGCTAAATTTATTCAGCGCTTAAAACAACATCCACTGCCCAGTGATCAAATTATTAATATTAATGTACCTGATTTGCCTTTAGCAGAATTGCAAGGTGTTCAAGTGACTAGATTAGGCAATAGACACAAAGCTGAAACCATGCGTAAAATGTCAGATCCTTGGAAGCGTGATATATATTGGTATGGCACTTTAGGAAATGAATTAGATTGTGGTGAGGGCACTGATTTTCATGCCATCACCAATGGTTTTGCATCTGTTACTCCGTTAACGATAGATATGACCGCCTACAGTAGTATGCAACAAATGAAAGATTGGACGAGTGAATTGAGTTTATGAATATGACACAAAGAATTAGCGGTAAATCTCAGCGAAGCGGAGAAATTCTTGCCCAGCACCTATATAATTCAGGCATTCGTAATAGTGCAGTGCTGAATGCTATTGCTAATAGCCCAAGACATATATTTGTGCCTGAGATCTTAGCGCATAAGGCTTATGACAATACGGCATTGCCGATTGGACAAGGGCAAACTATTTCTCAACCTTATATTGTTGCTAAAATGACTGAGCTTATTTTAGAGCAGCAAGGTAATGAAAATGTATTAGAAATAGGTACCGGCTCAGGTTATCAAACATCAATTTTAGCGCAGCTTTTTGGTAAAGTTTATTCTGTTGAGCGCATCAAGACATTGCAATGGCAGGCGAAACGTCGCTTACAAAAAATTGATTTGCACAACGTGTCAATGAAGCATGGCGATGGTTGGAAAGGCTGGGCCAGTAAAGGACCTTATAAAGCAATTATAGTTACCGCCGCCGCGAGTGAAATACCAACAGAGCTACTTAATCAGCTAACCGATGGCGGCAAGTTAATTATTCCGGTGGGAGAGCAAGCACAGGTATTAAAGCTAATTACCCGTCAAGGTGATAACTTTATTAAACAAAGAATTGAAGCGGTTAAGTTTGTACCACTTGTGCCAGGCGAATTACTATGAAGATTTTTACACCGTTATACGATTGGACTATGCAACTTTGTGCTGAGCAAAAGTCTCAAGCACAATGTAAAGGGAATTAACTTGAAGATTTTTACACCGTTATACAACTGGACTATGCACTGGGCGGAACATAAGTTTGCCCCAGCGATCCTTGCAATATTAACCTTTGCTGAATCGGTTTTTTTTCCAATACCACCTGATGTGTTACTTGCCCCTATGGTGTTATCAAAACCAGAAAGAGCATGGAGATTAGCTGCACTTACAACGGTTTCATCTGTAATTGGTGGCGTAGTAGGGTATTTGTTAGGTTATCTATTGTTTGAACCGGTTATTCAGCCTATTTTAATTGACTTCAATTACATGGATAAATTTAATCATGCGATGGATTGGTTTGAAGAATATGGGGTTTGGGTAGTATTTATTGCAGGCTTTTCTCCAATTCCATATAAAGTTTTTACGTTAAGTGCTGGTTTTCTGCAAATGCTGTTTATTCCGTTCTTAATTGCGTCAACTGTAGGAAGAGGTTTGCGCTTCTTTTTAGTTGCTGGTTTGATTAAAGCAGGTGGAAAGCCTATGGAGATCAAAATCAGAGAGAGCGTCGATTTAATTGGTTGGGTTATTGTATTTCTAATTATCGCGTTATATTTTATTATTAATTAAAAAATTATTATTTTTCAATGGGATATGTAAATTTAAAGAGCAAAAGGAAATCTTCATTAGTCATGGTGTTGTTGACCATGACAATGTTGCTCAGTTGTGCCGATAGAACTCGCCCTGCACCAGTAGTCAACCTTTCAGGCTCAACGGTTTCGACACAAACCAATAAGAACACCTTAAGTGGTAGTCAACACAAAGTTAAATCGGGAGAAACTTTGTACTCTATCGCTTGGCGTTCAGGTAAAGATGTGAGATCTATTGCAGCGCTAAATAATTTGTCTGCACCCTATCAAATTTATCCTGGCCAAATATTAAAACTGCAGGGAAAAGTGCAGAAAACCAGCACCTCAAGCTCAACTACAAGTAAAGTAAATGTTAAAACTAGTCAAAAAGAGCAAAAAACTAGTCCTAAAGTTGTTGCAAATCAAAAATCACAGGAGTATGGTAAATCTAGTGGTGGGAATTTCACTGATGTAAAAGTACCTTCCCTCACTCAAAAAGTGAAACGCTGGATATGGCCTGTAAGTGGCCGTCTTATATCAAGTTTTTCCAACTCCCCACAAGGCAATAAGGGGATCGACATTAGCGGCAATAAAGGGAAACCAATAAAAGCCGCTGCCGATGGACTTGTTGTTTATGCGGGAAATGCGTTACGAGGTTATGGCAATCTAATAATAATAAAGCACAATGATGACTATCTAAGTGCCTATGCTCATAACGATACTCTGCGGGTTAAAGAACAACAAACCATTAAAGCAGGAACCGTAATAGCAACAATGGGTAACACTGGTACTGATAAAACCATGTTGCACTTTGAGATACGTTTTAGGGGCAAGTCGGTAAATCCACAACGGTATTTACCGAAAAAATAATTAATCAGCTAATAAAGAGGCGAGTAAAAAAGTGAGAGTGTAATTAAATAACCGGTGAGTATTGGGAGATATCAATGGTAAAAGTTAAAGAACCTGCAAAAGTAGTTGCAGACAGTGCAAAAAATGGAAAAGTAGCTGTAGAAGAAACTTCATCAAATTTAGATGCAACACAAATGTATCTAGGTGAGATTGGGTCTTCGCCCCTTTTAACTGCAAAAGAAGAAGTATACTTTTCGCGTAAAGCGTTGAAAGGTTGCGAAGCATCTCGAGCCCGAATGATTGAAAGTAACCTACGACTGGTTGTAAAGATTGCACGAAGATATAATAATCGCGGCTTACCTTTATTAGATTTAATTGAAGAGGGCAACCTTGGCCTGATACGAGCGGTTGAAAAATTTGACCCAGAACGAGGCTTCCGTTTCTCTACCTACGCAACTTGGTGGATCCGTCAAACAATTGAACGGGCTATCATGAATCAAACCCGTACAATCCGCTTACCTATTCATGTGGTTAAAGAACTCAACGTATATTTACGCGCTGCCCGTGAACTTATTCAAAAGCTTGATCACGAGCCTACTGCTGAAGAAATCGCAACAAAATTAGATGTTCCTGTCGCTGACGTTAGCAAAATGTTGAAATTAAATGAACGTATTACTTCTGTTGATACACCGTTTGGTGGTGAGTCAGATAAAGCACTGCTAGACGTTATTGCTGACGAAAAAAGCCAAGGGCCAGAATCTGATTTACAAGATAACGATATAAAACAAAATATTGTACATTGGTTGAACGAACTAAATTCAAAGCAACGTGAAGTATTAGCCAGACGTTTTGGCTTGATGGGCTACGAACCTGCAACCTTAGAAGATGTTGGTCATGAAATTGGATTAACGCGTGAACGAGTAAGACAAATACAAGTTGAAGCATTAAAACGCTTACGAGATATATTATCTACTCAAAATTTATCAATTGAAGCGTTATTTCAAGCCTAGATTTATAAAGACACTTTCAGATAAAAAAAACCAGCATTACGCTGGTTTTTTACTTCATGGACGAAGGAATGCAAATCACCATGGATGGTATTAGATTTGTAACTTCATGGACGAAGGAATGCAAATCACCATGGATGGTATTAGATTTGTAACTTCATGGACGAAGGAATATCAATCTAACATGGATGTTAAAAGATTGATTTAAATTATCTAAATACATTTAGTTATTTAAACTTTGTTTTTTAATTCAAATAATAAATCCATTGCTTGTCTTGGCGTTATATCATCAATATTCAGATTTTTTAATTGAGCAATCATTGGGTGTTCCTCAACAAACATATCTTGTTGTATCTCTGCTGCCAACTGATCAGTAATAACTGTTGCTGGTGCTTGGACTTCAAGCTCATGCAAACGCTGTTTGGCGCGCTTAATTACTGTTTTGGGTACTCCTGCAAGCTGGGCAACTTGCAAGCCGAAACTTTTACTGGCAGCGCCTTCTTGTACTGCGTGCATGAAAATAATGGTGTCATCATGCTCCATCGCATCAAGATGAATATTCGCAAGAGTGTCAATTTGTTCTGCTAATTCTGTAAGTTCAAAATAATGACTGGCAAATAAGGTGAATGCCTTGCTGTTTATTGCTAGGTATTCGGCACAAGCCCATGCTAATGACAAGCCATCATAAGTACTCGTACCGCGCCCAATTTCATCAAGTAACACTAAAGATTGTGCTGTCGCATTGTGAAGGATATTTGCTGTTTCTGTCATTTCTACCATGAAGGTAGAGCGGCCACTGGCTAAATCATCAGAAGCACCGATACGGGTAAAGATTCGATCAACCAGGCCTATCTCAGCACTGTCAGCAGGCACATAACTACCTACGTGAGCCAATAATGTAATTAGCGCCGTTTGTCTCATGTATGTTGACTTACCGCCCATATTAGGGCCGGTTATAATCAGCATTTTACGCTGCTCAGACAATTCTACTGGGTTGGCAATAAACGCATCAGTTGTTACTTGCTCAACCACAGGGTGTCGACCTGCATTTATATGTATTCCTGGTGTTTTACTTAACGCTGGCTTGTTATAATTTAATGTTAGAGCGCGCTCGGCAAAGTTGTTTAATACATCAAGGCTGGAAACGGCCTCTGAGCATAATTGTAATTGCTCAATAAACGGCGCTAGCAGATCAAATAATTCATCGTATAAACGTTTTTCTAATGCGAGATAGCGGCTTTGTGCCGTAAGCACCTTCTCTTCATGAGATTTAAGTTCTTCGGTGACAAAGCGTTCATTATTTTTAAGTGTCTGCCTGCGAATATACTCAACAGGTACCTCGTTTGACTGACTACGGCTGATCTCTATATAAAACCCATGAACTCGGTTATAGCCCACTTTAAGTGTACTAATGCCGGTTTTATCACGCTCTCGTTGTTCTAATTCGGCTAAGAAGTTACTTGCACCTTGGCTTAAATTTCTGAGTTCATCCAACTCACTATTGTAGCCAGGCGCTAACACACCTCCATCTCTGATCAGAACAGGCGGATTCTCAATAATGGCATTGGTTAACAATTCATGTAATTGCGGAATAGGGCGGCTTACTTTCGCAAGTTGCTGCATATAAGACTGGTTGTTTAACAACAACAGCTGGTTTAACTCAGGCAATAAACCTAATGCATTACGTAAGCGAGCAAAATCTCTTGGTCTTGCACTGCGAAGCGCAATACGGGCAATAATTCGTTCTATATCCCCGATGCCTTTAATGGTATCAAAAATGTCTACTTGAATATCTTCATCAATAATTGCAGCAATTGCATTTTGACGGTTCTCTAGTGCTTCAATGTTTCTTAATGGAAAGTGCAACCAGCGCTTTAAAAGTCGAGAGCCCATTGGCGATGCTGTTTTATCTAAAACTGATGCTAAGGTATTATCACTACCACCAGAAAGGTTTTGAGTTAGCTCTAAATTTTTACGTGTTGCAGCATCTAAAATGACACCTTGGGCATAAGCTTCCGCTTTAATACTTCTGATGTGCGGTAATTCACTGCGTTGAGTATCTTTAACATATTGCAGTAAACAACCCGCAGCGGCTAGGCCGTAATGATAGTCTTCAACACCAAAACCAACGAGCTCTTTGGTACCAAATTGCTTATTTAAAATTTTAACCGCTGTATCAAGATCGTATTCCCAGTCAGGTCGGCGTCTCTTTCCTTTGATATGTTCGATTAAGTCGAGATATTCAAAAGATTCAGGGTAAAGTAATTCAGCAGGAGATAATCGTTGTAATTCTGCTTGTAATTGCTCTTCGCTATTAGGCTGGCACACAACAAAGCGACCACTACTCATGTCTAAGTAGGCAATACCGAATTTTTCTTGCATGGCAATAATAGAAACAAGTAAATTGTCTTGTTTATCTTCTAATAATGCCTCATCTGAAATCGTACCCGGAGTAACGATACGTACCACTTTACGTTCAACTGGGCCTTTACTGGTAGCCGGATCGCCAATTTGTTCACAAATAGCAACTGACTCGCCCATATGTACTAAACGAGCAAGGTAGTTTTCAACTGCATGATATGGAACACCAGCCATCGGAATTGCATTACCACCAGTTTTACCTCTCGCAGTTAGAGATATATCTAAAAGCTCTGAGGCTTTTTTAGCATCATCAAAAAACAACTCGTAAAAGTCGCCCATTCGATAAAACACCAAAATATGCTTAAATTCTGATTTAATTTTTAAATATTGGCGCATCATAGGAGTGTGGTTAGATTGCGCAAAAAGATCGTCTGTCATTTATTAGCTTTTGTATTTATTAAAGTTATTTTGAGATCGGCAAATTAATTGAAAAATAGATAAAATAGGCCGTGATTCATAGCGTATATGGATGGTAAAATATTATGACTCGAAGCGCAAAGCAAGATATCACTTTTTACCAATCTAATTAACCAATAAAACTACTGTATAAAAAAGGGCATTATAAAACATAACTACTGTATAAACATTGTTAGTTCTAATTTTAAAAGCTTAGGATAAAAACTTTTAATTATACAAAGTTATTTAGTATCAATTGGTTATAGGTTGCTTTTGTTCGATTTATAAAAAAATATTAATTAATGGTTGATACTGTACGATTATACAGTATACTAATTCCATAACTACTGGATAAATAGAAAAACACTGGAGATTTTAATGGACGCAAATAAAGAAAAGGCTTTATCAGCAGCCCTAGGACAAATTGAACGCCAATTCGGTAAAGGTTCAATTATGAAGCTGGGTGATAACCGTAGCATGGACGTAGAAACTATTTCTACTGGTTCGCTTGCGTTAGACGTTGCACTTGGTGCGGGTGGTTTGCCAATGGGACGTGTTGTTGAAATCTATGGTCCAGAATCAAGTGGTAAAACAACGCTTACACTAGAAGTAATTGCTGAAGCGCAACGCAATGGTAAAGTATGTGCGTTCGTTGATGCCGAGCATGCCCTTGACCCAATTTATGCTGAAAAGCTTGGTGTAAACATTAATGAGTTATTGGTTTCGCAACCAGATACTGGTGAACAAGCGTTAGAAATTGTTGATATGTTAAGCCGCTCTGGTGCTGTTGACGTAATCGTAGTCGACTCTGTTGCAGCTCTTACACCTAAAGCTGAAATTGAAGGCGATATGGGCGATAGCCACATGGGTCTACAGGCTCGTATGTTGTCACAAGCAATGCGTAAGCTTACAGGTAACCTTAAGCAATCTAATACAATGCTTATTTTTATTAACCAGATCCGTATGAAGATCGGTGTAATGTTTGGAAACCCTGAAACCACCACTGGTGGTAATGCGTTGAAGTTCTATGCATCAGTTCGTTTAGATATTCGTCGTATCGGTGCGGTTAAAGAAGGTGATGAAATCACCGGTAATGAAACACGAGTTAAAGTGGTTAAAAACAAAATTGCCCCTCCATTTAAACAAGCTGAATTCCAAATATTATACGGTCAAGGTATTAATAGTTTAGGTGAGTTAATCGACCTTGGTGTTAAGCACAAAATGGTAGAAAAAGCGGGTGCATGGTATAGCTGTATGGGCGAACGTATCGGCCAAGGTAAAGCAAATGCGACCAAATACCTTGTAGAAAACCCTGCAATGGCAAAAGAGTTAGACGCTAAATTACGTGGCTTATTACTTACTGCCGCTAAAGATACTGAAGAAGAAGCAGTAGCTGAAACTGAATAGTATTCAAACAGCTCACTATGATTAATAAAACCCGCTCAATTGAGCGGGTTTTTTACTTCAGGGACGAAGTAATGCCAACCTGACAGGGATGTTACAAGGTTGGCTCACTTCAGGGACGAAGGAATGCCAACCTGACAGGGATGTTACAAGGTTGACTCACTTCAGGGACGAAGAAATACAACCCCAACGTACAGTGTTATTCATATCCTAGATAACAACTCCTGCATTATTTCATCGTCTTTAATCCAACTACTAACACATTCCTTAAAGATTCATCTATGTGAAGAATGTGTTCTCGCGTTCATCATTCTCAACTGATAATAAAAAAAATCTTATTTAGACGTCTATACGTTTAGATGTTGACATTTCTATACGGATGAGTAGTATTAAGTTTTTCCTATTTAAAAGGTTTGAGTTAATGCCGATTAAAATCCCTGACCAACTTCCTGCACTGGCAGTTCTCGCGAATGAGAACATCTTTGTCATGTCTGAAAATAGGGCGGTTAATCAAGACATTCGACCTATGCAAGTTGCGATATTAAATTTAATGCCGAATAAAATTGAGGCTGAGATACAAATATTGCGCATGCTTTCCAATACGCCGCTGCAAATAAATATTGAATTTGTACGTTTAAATTTGAATGAATCTAAAAATACGCCAAAGGCACACTTAGATGAATTTTACTGCTTGTTCGATGATATTAAGCATAAGCATTATGACGGTTTAATAGTAACGGGCGCGCCTTTAGGCCAACTTAACTATGAAGATGTTTCTTATTGGGACAAAATCACCGAAGTGTTTGACTGGGCACACGCTAATGTTACTTCGACTATGTATTCCTGTTGGGCTGCACACGCTGCACTATACTATCGCTATGGGTTAAATCGTAGATTACGAGATAAAAAACTGTCAGGTGTGTACCAGCATCAAACGTTAGATTCTATGGAACCATTAACTAGGGGCTATGAAGAAGAGTTTTCAGTGCCACACTCTCGTTATGGCGAGATTGATAAAGCAATTTATAAAAGTGTGAATGAACTGAATGTACTTGCTGAGTCTGATCAGGCTGGAGTTTATCTTGTGGCGACAAAAGATAAAAAACATGTATTTGTTACCGGTCACCCTGAGTACGATGCCAGTACGTTAAGTGATGAATACCAACGCGATGTAAAAGCAGGCCTAAGCTCTTTTATACCCGAAAATTATTTTAAATGTGATGATGTAAATATTGCCCCGAAAAACAAATGGCGGAGCCATGGCTGTTTACTCTTTAGCAATTGGCTAAATTATTATGTTTATCAAATTACTCCATACAACCTTGAAAATTAGCTCAAACAGCAATTATTAAATTAAGATCCAGGAATTATTACGGTGAAATCTCCAACAAGCATTTTATTAGAGCAACAATTACAAGAGCGAATTTTAGTCCTTGATGGTGCTATGGGTACCATGATCCAAGATCATAAGTTTGAAGAGCAAGACTATCGAGGTGAACGGTTTGTCGACTGGCACTGTGATGTAAAAGGTAATAATGATTTATTGTCTATAACTCAGAGTGAAGTCATTAAAGACATACATCGTCAATATTTGCTTGCTGGTGCTGATATTATTGAAACCAATACCTTTAACTCGACTACTATTGCCATGGCCGATTACGACATGGAAGATATTAGCCGTGAAATAAACTTGGTATCAGCTCAAATTGCACGAGAAGTTGCAGATGAAATTAGTTTAACAACGCCTACAAAACCGCGTTTTGTTGCCGGTGTGTTAGGACCAACTAACCGTACGTGTTCTATTTCTCCTGATGTTAATAACCCGGCGTTTCGAAATGTCAGTTTTGATGAACTAAAAGATGCCTATGTAGAATCTATTGAAGCCTTGATTGAAGGTGGCGTAGATATAATCATGCTGGAAACCATCTTTGATACGCTTAATGCAAAAGCCGCCGTGTTTGCTGTAGAGCAAGTCTTTGCAGATATTGGCTATCGTTTACCTTTGATGATTTCAGGTACGATAACCGATGCATCAGGACGAACGCTATCTGGGCAAACGACTGAAGCATTTTATAACTCGTTACGTCACGCAAATCCAATTTCATTTGGTTTAAACTGTGCCCTTGGCCCCGTTGAGCTTAGACAGTACGTAGAAGAGTTAAGCAATATTTCTGATTTTGCAGTTTCTGCCCATCCCAATGCTGGCTTACCGAACGCGTTTGGCGAATACGACTTTACTGTTGATGATATGAATAAGCATATTATTGAATGGGCTCAATCTGGATTTTTAAATATAGTTGGCGGCTGTTGCGGGACAACTCCGGCACATATTAAAGGCATTGCTGATAGTGTCGCTAATGTAACTCCACGTAGAATAGAAGCTAAAAAAATTGCCTGTCGATTATCTGGCTTAGAAGCGTTAAACCTAGATGAAAATAGTTTATTTGTTAACGTAGGCGAGCGCACTAATGTAACGGGCTCTGCCATTTTTAAACGCTTGATCACCGAAGAAAAGTACGATGAAGCCATCGCTGTTGCCCTTCAACAAGTTGAAAACGGTGCACAAATAATCGATATCAACATGGATGAAGGCATGTTGGACTCATATGGAGCAATGGTTAAATTTTTAAACTTAATCGCTGGTGAGCCTGATATCGCAAAAGTTCCAATTATGCTTGATTCTTCAAAGTGGGAGATCATGGAGGCTGGCTTAAAGTGCATTCAAGGTAAGGGCATAGTCAATTCGATAAGTTTAAAAGAAGGTGAAGAGAACTTTAGAGAACAAGCAGAATTAATTCGTCGTTACGGTGCTGCTGTTATTATTATGGCGTTTGATGAAACGGGTCAGGCCGACACCAAAGACAGAAAAGTAGAAATTTGTCAGCGCGCATATCATATTTTAGTCGATGAGATTGGTTTTCCTCCAGAAGATATTATTTTTGATCCTAATATTTTTGCCGTTGCAACGGGAATTGAAGAGCATAATAACTATGCCGTAGATTTTATCGAAGCGACTAAAGTCATTAAAGAAACACTACCGCACGCGATGATCTCCGGTGGTGTATCTAATGTGTCATTTTCATTTAGAGGCAACAATCCGGTACGTGAAGCGATTCACGCGGTATTTCTCTACCATGCCATTAAAAATGGCATGGATATGGGCATTGTTAATGCTGGGCAATTGGCAATATATCAAGACATTCCTGAGAACTTATTACAGGCCGTTGAAGATGTAATTCAAAATACTGATGAAGATGCGACAGAACGTTTACTCGATGTTGCCGAAGAGTTTCGCGGGAAAGGCGGTACTAAAGCTGCCGGTGCTGATTTAACTTGGCGTGAATTACCTGTCATTAAAAGGCTTGAACATGCCCTGGTAAAAGGCATAAACGAATATATTGTTGAAGATACAGAAGAAGCAAGGTTAGCGGCCAATCGTCCTTTAGACGTTATTGAAGGCCCGTTAATGGATGGCATGAATATTGTTGGTGATTTGTTTGGTGAAGGCCAAATGTTTTTGCCACAAGTTGTAAAATCGGCGCGCGTAATGAAACAAGCGGTTGCTCATTTGCAACCCTTCATTGAGCTGGAAAAAACGGAAGCGAGTACCAATGGCAAAGTGCTTTTAGCCACGGTTAAAGGTGATGTGCACGATATTGGCAAAAACATCGTTGGCGTAGTATTACAGTGTAATAACTACGAAGTGATTGATCTTGGCGTGATGGTGTCTTGTGATAAAATTTTACAAGTGGCTCGCGATGAAAATGTAGACATTATTGGTTTATCAGGCTTAATTACGCCATCGCTTGATGAGATGGTCCATGTTGCTAAAGAGATGCAACGATTAGATTTTGATTTACCACTGCTAATTGGTGGTGCGACAACCTCAAAAGCACACACGGCGGTTAAAATTGAGCAAAACTATGCCCATCCGGTAATTTATGTACCTAACGCGTCTCGCTCTGTATCGGTAGTAAATTCATTACTGACAGAAAGCTTAAAAGAAGACTTAGTTACCCGAACCGAAAGAGAATATGAAACTGTTCGTCAGCGTTATAGTAAAAAAGGCCCTCGCTCTGATTTATCATCATTGAAAGATGCAAGAGCCAATGCATTCCCTTTAAGTTTTGAACACTATAAACCGATTTCCCCGAAACAATTAGGCGTGACTGTATTAGATGATATCGACTTAAACGTGGTGCGAAACTACATTGATTGGACGCCATTTTTCTTAACTTGGCAATTATCTGGTAAATATCCGAAAATATTAGAGCATGAACTTATTGGTGAGGAAGCTAAGAAATTATTTGCAGATGCCAATGCCATGCTTGATGAGGTTATTAGTAATAAAACCTTACAGGCAAAAGCGGTTTTCGGTTTGTTTCCTGCTCACAGTGTAGGGGATGATATTGAAGTGTTTACTGATGATTCTCGTAACGAGTTGTTAAATACGCTTTGTGGTTTGCGTCAACAAACTAAGAAACAAGCAGGGCAGTTTAATCGTTGTTTAAGCGACTATGTAGCGGCAAAAGACTCTGGTATTAATGATTATGTTGGTGCTTTTGCCGTATCTTCAGGCTTTGGTGCTGATGAATTAGTGCAAGAGTATGATAGTAAGCATGATACGTATAACTCGATATTGTTAAAAGCCGTTGCCGACAGGTTAGCTGAAGCTACTGCTGAATATCTGCACGAGCGAATCCGCAAAGATTACTGGGGCTACGCCAGTGATGAAAACTTTGATAATGAAGCGCTTATTCGTGAAAGCTATCAGGGCATTCGTCCTGCACCAGGTTATCCCGCATGCCCAGAGCACACCGAAAAGGGTACTATTTGGCAGTTGCTTGATGTTGAAAACAACATTGGTATGGAGTTAACGTCCAGCTATGCTATGTGGCCTGGAGCTGCAGTAAGTGGCTGGTATTTCGCTCATCCAGACAGTAAATATTTTGCGGTTGCTAAAATAGATAATGAACAAGTTGAAAGTTATGCAAACCGTAAAAATATGTCTATCAAAGAAGCTGAGCGATGGTTATCACCAAACCTAGGGTATGATCCTGATTAAGTATCAGTTTTACTAACTAAATTAAAAAGGACCTTAGGGTCCTTTTCTTGTTTATAGCAGTATTTTTTTTACCCAAACATAGGTAGAATATGGCGAAATATACACATTGAAGTAATGCCTTAGTGATAAAAAAGGACGTTAAAAAATCAGCTTATTCTTTATTAGCCAGACGAGAACATTCGCAAAAAGAGCTAATGCAGAAATTGCAGTTAAGAGAATTTGACGCTGCCGATATACAGGTTGTATTAGATGCCCTGGCTGAGCAAGATATTCAAAGTGATTTACGCTTTGGTGAAAGTATGTTGAGGCTTCGAGTTGCCAAAGGGTATGGTTGGATTTATATTGCAGCAGAACTAAAGCAAAAAGGCTTAACTAGTGATATCATAGCCGCCGTTTATGCCAGCCAACAAGTTGACTGGTTTTTGCAAGCTGAAATCGCCTATGAAAAGCGCTTTAACAGCACTGAAATTACCGACGCAAAAGATAAAGCCAAACGAGTAAGATTTTTACAATATCGCGGATATAGTTTTGAACAAATAAATGCGGTATTGAAGCTAAGTTAATTACAAATTAAAGAATATAATTATTTATTGGATAACTACCATGATTAAATCCAGTGCCGAAATTAGACAGGCATTTTTAAACTTTTTCGCGCAAAAGCAACATCAAATTGTTGCGAGTAGCTCACTTGTTCCTGGCAATGATGCAACATTATTGTTCACTAATGCCGGTATGGTGCCATTTAAAGATGTGTTTTTAGGTGCAGAAACTCGCAGTTATACCAGAGCAACGTCATCACAACGCTGTGTTCGAGCTGGTGGTAAACATAACGATTTAGAAAATGTTGGTTATACAGCCCGTCATCATACGTTTTTCGAAATGCTTGGTAACTTTAGTTTCGGTGACTACTTCAAACATGATGCGATTAATTTTGGGTGGGAATTCTTAACCTCGGTACTTGGCTTGCCAAAAGAAAAATTGTTAGTAACTGTCTATGAAACTGACAATGAAGCATTTGACCACTGGGCAAATGTGATTGGTGTTCCTGAAGATCGTATCATTCGTATTGGTGATAAATCTGCAGGCAAGAAGTTTGAGTCAGATAACTTCTGGTCTATGGGTGATACAGGTCCATGTGGTCCTTGTTCAGAGATATTTTATGATCATGGTGAAGAAATTTGGGGCGGTCCTCCAGGCTCACCTGAAGAAGACGGTGATCGTTTTATCGAAATTTGGAATTTGGTATTCATGCAGTTCAACCGTCAAGCCGACGGTACTATGGATCCATTACCTAAGCCGTCTGTTGATACCGGTATGGGTCTTGAGCGCATCGCAGCGATTATGCAAGGCGTGCATTCAAACTATGAAATTGATATTTTCCAAGCGCTGATTAAAGCTGCTGCAGATTTACTTGGCTGTGAAGATTTAGAGCATAAATCATTACGTGTAATTGCTGATCATATTCGCTCGTGTAGTTTTATGATCACTGATGGGGTTAACCCATCAAATGTAGGGCGTGGTTTTGTTTTACGTCGTATCATTCGCCGTGCAGTTCGTCATGGCCATAAACTTGAAGCGAAGTCGCACTTCTTCCATCAGTTAGTGTCAGCATTAGCAGAGCAAATGGGCGATGCATATCCTGAGCTTATCAAGCAACAAGCAATTATTGAAAAGACATTACGCATTGAAGAAGAACAGTTTGGTCGTACTTTAGACCGAGGAATGAACTTACTAAATGATGTTATCGCAAATTTAAGTGGTGATGTTATTCCGGGTAAAGATGTGTTTAAGTTATACGACACATATGGATTCCCTGCAGATTTAACCGCAGATATCGCTCGCGAAAAAGAGTTAACTATTGACCAAGAAGGGTTTGATAGTGAAATGCAGGCACAACGTGAACGTGCTCAAAAAGCATCAAACTTTGGCACCGACTACAACGAACAAATCAAATCAGATAAGACGACACATTTTGAAGGTTACGAAAACCACAGCTTCAGCTCAACGATTGTTGAACTGTTCAATAGCGAAGGCTCAGTATCATCATTAAATGCGGGTGATAAAGGTGTTATTGTTTTAGACAATACACCATTTTACGCAGAATCAGGTGGTCAAGTAGGCGATACAGGTACAATTACAACAGACAGCGGAACGTTCAACGTTACTGATACTGTGAAGTTGGGTAATGCTTTTGCTCATCATGGTGTGGCTGAGTCTGCAATCCAGTTAAATGCTCGTGCGAATGCGCAAATAGACAGTGCTCGACGTAATGATATTATTAAAAATCATTCAGCAACGCATTTATTACACGCCGCACTACGTAAGGTTTTAGGGGAGCATGTGACGCAAAAAGGGTCATTATGTGACCATGAAAAGTTGCGTTTTGATTTTTCTCACTTTGAAGGTGTAACTGCTGGCGAACTTCGTCAAGTTGAACAGTTAGTCAATGATAATATTCGTGCTAACTATGTTCGTGAAACGGCACTGATGAATATTGAAGCTGCGAAAGAAAAAGGTGCGATGGCGCTATTTGGTGAAAAATATGACGATGAAGTTCGAGTGGTTACCTTAGGTAGTTTCTCAACGGAACTTTGTGGTGGAGTACATGTACAGCGTACTGGCGATATTGGTTTATTAAAAATTACTGCTGAAGCAGGTATTGCAGCAGGTACAAGACGTATAGAAGCTGTAACAGGTGTTGCCGCAATGGCGTACGTTGATGAGCAGGCAGATAAGCTAACCACTATTGCAGGCCTGGTTAAATCAGATGCGGTTAATACCGTAAGTAAAGTTGAGCAGTTGATTGCTAAATCTAAGCTACTTGAAAAAGAAGTGGCTCAGCTTAAGCAAAAGCTCGCGTCACAAGCAGGTTCTGATTTAATCAATCAAGCAATCGACATTAACGGTGTTAAAGCTCTTATCGCCGATGTTGAAGGCAGCGATCCTAAAGCATTACGTGAAATGGTCGATGATCTTAAAAACAAATTAGGCTCGGGCATTGTTTTGTTAGCATTAGCAAACGGTGCAAAAGTAAGTTTAATTGCTGGTGTTACTAAAGATTTAATTGGTAAAGTTAAAGCGGGCGATTTAGTTAAAATGGTTGCCGAGCAGGTCGGTGGTAAAGGCGGTGGTCGTCCAGATATGGCCCAAGCTGGTGGTACTCAACCAGAAAATATTACTTCTGCATTAGCCAGCGTTGAAGCTTGGTTAGCTGAAAAATTATAAGGGTTACATTGTAAAATGGCGATTAATCGTTAATGGCAGTTATCGTACAAAAGTTTGGGGGAACCTCGGTTGGTTCCCTTGAACGAATTGAACATGTTGCTCAGCAAATAATAAAAACCAAACAACAAGGCCACCAAGTCGTGGCTGTATTATCTGCCATGTCCGGTGAGACCAATCGTCTGACGGACCTTGCAGTTAAGCTCGATCCAAACCCTTCCGCCCGCGAACTTGATATGCTTCTCGCAAGTGGTGAACAAGTCTCTATTGCTTTACTTTCTATTGCTTTAATCAAACGTGGTTATTCCGCAGTCTCCTTGTTAGCCCATCAAATAGGTATGCAAACAGATAACCGCTTTAATAAAGCGCGTATTTTAAATGTAGACAATCAACGAATGCTACAAGAGCTTCAGCAAGGGCATATTGTTATTGTGGCCGGTTTTCAAGGGGTTGATAGTGAAGGTAATATTACTACCTTGGGTCGGGGAGGCTCTGATACATCTGCTGTGGCTATAGCAACCGCACTACAAGCCAAAGAATGCCAGATATTTACCGATGTCGATGGTGTTTATACAACTGACCCTAGAATTGATGAAAACGCTCGAAAACTACCTTATGTAAGCTTTGAAGAAATGTTAGAGATGGCCAGTTCCGGCGCAAAAGTATTGCAATCGCGATCAGTAGAGTTTGCCGGTAAACATAAAATGCCACTAAGGGTGCTTTCAAGCTTTATTGAAGGTGAAGGCACCAGCATTACTTTTGAGCAGCAAGCAGATAAAAAACATCCAGTGTCGGCAATTACGAGTCACAAAGATGAAGCACTGATAAGTGCAAATGGCGTAATACATGGCGAAAAATTTAGAAGTAAACTGTTAACGTTACTCGCCAAAGTAGATATTGAAATTGATATGCTTACGCAAACAGCTGAACACGTCAATAAAATTAATTTTTCCTTCACCGTTCATCGAAATGATTACGTGCAAGCTATGTGTATTGCTAAATCGTTAACTACAGAGTTTTCTGTTGATGAACTTTTTGGCAACAACAAAGTCGTAAAAGTATCAGCAATTGGTAACGGTATGCGTTCACATGCTGGCGTTGCTGCTGAGTTATTTGAATGTTTATTTGCAAATAATATTAACGTGTTTTTAGTTTCTGCAGCTGAAATTAAAATTTCAGTGTTGGTTAAAGAAGCCGATTTAATACGTGCCGTACAAATTTTGCACAAAAAGTTTCAATTAAATACAATAATTTAGTCTCTTTTTCTGAAAATTTTGCTAAATTCTTATATGTTAAGGAAAAAATCTAGTTTATTGTTTATTAAATGAGCCTAGGTTTGATACCATACAAATGATTTCTAACAAAAAGGGGCAAATGGATGCTTATATTAACAAGAAGAGTTGGTGAAACTCTTATGGTCGGTGACGATGTTACTGTGACCGTTTTAGGGGTAAAAGGGAACCAAGTCCGTATCGGTGTCAATGCACCTAAAGAAGTGTCTGTTCATCGTGAAGAGATTTACATGCGCATACAAGCTGAAAAGGGTAATCCAGACAATGTTGGTAACGAGTAATCCGCGTTATTAACAGTTTGAAGTAAATTCATTGGTATTGCTAAAAGCTTTGGCATATATTTTTGAACAATGTTGGTTTCATGTTAACTTCAGCGTTAACTCCGCATATAAATGGGCTGATATTTAAACATCTTGTTTGAAATATCAACAAACAGAAAAAAAGACAAAAAAATCCGTTGACTTATTTTTCGAATCCATTAATATGCACGCCATTGGTGAGGTGGCCGAGAGGCTGAAGGCGCTCCCCTGCTAAGGGAGTATAGGCGTTAAACCCTATCGAGGGTTCGAATCCCTCCCTCACCGCCATTCTACTGTCATTAGACTGTTGGATGGGCAACAAAGAGTAATTAAAATTTAATTTCTCGATTGCGGACGCGTAGCTCAGCTGGATAGAGTACCTGGCTACGAACCAGGCGGTCGCAGGTTCGACTCCTGCCGCGTCCGCCACTTCTTTAAAGAAGTGGTCACTTCCTCAAAGTGAATAAATAATTGAGTCGTGTTGTTCGAGGTAACAACAGTGAGGTTATCACTTAAAATATACGACCGCGGACGCGTAGCTCAGCTGGATAGAGTACCTGGCTACGAACCAGGCGGTCGCAGGTTCGACTCCTGCCGCGTCCGCCACATTTGAGAGCCCATTTTATCGAAAGATAAAATGGGCTTTTACTTTACAACAATCTACGTTGTGCTGATTTTGTAAAGAATGCTTTAACACTTACTCAAAGTGGCTAAACAATAGAGTAGTGAGGTTATCACTTAAAATATAACAATTGCGGACGCGTAGCTCAGCTGGATAGAGTACCTGGCTACGAACCAGGCGGTCGCAGGTTCGACTCCTGCCGCGTCCGCCACATTTGTAAAAAACCGATCTTTTGATCGGTTTTTTGCTTTCTGGAATATGAAAGCTAGGTACACTTACCTATTAATTCATATCCTCTCAGAAAAAATATAACGTCATTCCTGAGGAGCATAAGCGATATCAGGGACCTCCTTGAGCGTGTTGTGGTTAACACACGGTATGGATGTTTAGCGCACGGGTATCATTACTCAATATTGTTTAAAAGCACGTTGTGAATTTGGGAGGTTCCAAATCTCGTTCCACTCGTTTGGAATGACGTGGTGTAAGTTAACTAACATCTCTGACATTACTCTCAATAAAATAAGCTTCTCCTTTCTCCTCGTTTCTTTTTCATTTCCTTGCTAAAATATCAGTATCTTTCAAATACCTAAGTAGTTTTCCCTAATGGCAATAAACTGGTTCCCTGGGCATATGCATAAAGCCCAAAAAGAAATCAAAGAAATTATTAACCAAATTGATGTGGTTATTGAAGTCTGTGATGCAAGACTGCCATTTAGCAGTGAAAATCCAATGATCACTGATATACGTGGCGACAAACCGCTGATTAAAATCCTAAACAAGAGTGATTTAGCTGATCCAGAGTTAACTAAAGTCTGGCTTGATTATTTTCATACTCAACATAATGTCAAAGCGATAGCATTAACTACTGAAGAGCCAAGTGGTGCAAAAAATATAGCCGCATTAATACGTAAATTAGCGCCACACAAAAATGAAGATGGCAAGCAAATTAATGCGATGATCATGGGGATCCCCAATGTAGGTAAATCTACATTAATTAATACTTTGGTTGGTAAAACAAAAGCCAAAGTAGGTAATGAACCCGCTGTGACTAAAGCCCAACAACGTATCCGTTTGGAAGACGGGGTATATCTATATGATACACCCGGCATGCTTTGGCCTAAAATTGCTAATGAAAATAGTGGTTATCGTCTTGCTGTTTCTGGTGGTATTAAAGATACCGCTTTCGATCATGAAGAGATTGCCTGTTTCGCCGCTGAATATTTATTAGAGGCTTACCCTGAACTATTAAAAGAGCGATATAAGATCACTGAATTGCCAGAGCAAGAGGTTGAGTTCCTAGAGGAACTTGGCCGTAAGCGTGGTGCAGTAAGAAGTGGTGGTCACGTAGACTTTCATAAAGCGTCTGAAATTTTAGTAAATGAAATTCGTGATAAAACATTGGGCAATATTACTTTTGAAACGCCCGATATGGTAGAAAAAGAGAATATCCATTTTGCTGAACTGCAAGCGCGTAAAATTGCTGAACGGGAAGCGAAGAAAGAAGCTCGCGGCAGAGGCCGAAAAAATAAACCGAAAAAGAAAAAAAGCGGTAAGTAATTATAACATTTTAGGAAAAGATAATGAGTGATGATTTTGAACTACATAGCGATTTACAGCGTGATGGTATTGAAATAGCAAATTTACCTTTATGTAAATTATTGCTTTGCAATGATAGTAACTATCCTTGGTTTATTATGGTACCACGCCGCACAGACGTTAAAGATATTTATCAGTTAGAATGGCAAGATCAATTACAGTTTCTTAATGAGTCGAGTGCCGTATCAGAAATTTTAATGCAATGCTTTAATGGTGAAAAAATGAATGTTGCAGCGCTCGGTAATATGACGCCTCAGTTGCATATTCATCACATTGTACGTTTTAAAGATGATCCAAGCTGGCCAAAACCGATTTGGGGACAGTTACCTTTAAAACCTTATGAAGAAAGTGAATTGCAGCTATTAAAGCAAAAGCTGCTTCCTATGCTTGAAGAAGTAATTGGAAGCAATACAACGAGCTAAGTTGGAAGAGTTAAGCTTTTAACTTGCTTATAGAGCTTAGCATTGGTTGGGGTAGGTATGTTATGTGTTTGCCCTAACCGATAAATAAAACCATTAATGAAGTCGATTTCTGTTTCCTGTTGTTTTAATACATCCTCACGCATCGAAGAGCTGTTGCTAGCTGTTTTATCGATAACATCATATATCGTGTTAATTAAACCATCGTAATTAAGCAAAATCTCTTCTTGCTTCGCAACTGCAACTAATTCTTTTATTACATCTGCAATTATTTGTTTATAACTTTGTTTTTTTAATTCGCCATTATTCACGTTGTAGATTGCAGTTAATGCATTAATTGCACAGTTAATTGCCAGCTTTGTCCATTGCAGAGTGAGTATCTGCTCAGAATAACTATAGTGCGGAAGAGCATTTGCTAAAATATCGACAAGCTTCTGTTGATGATGACTATCTGCACTACCACTAACTAAACCCATTTGGTTTGTGCCAACCCCAGTGTGAGCGATGTGATTAGGTGAAAGTCGCTTTGCTGCCATGGTTGTTAGCAATGCATAAATAGGATTGCTTATGCTTAACTCTTGCTTGAGTTGTTCAATAACCCCCATGCCATTATTGGTAAGTATTATCGGGCAATAGTTATTGATAAAGGGAGCTAATTCGGTGATTACATTACTAACATCATATGATTTTACACAACAGATGACACAGTCGGCACTGGAGATTTGTTTTTTGTTTGCGCAATTTAATTGATGCTGATTGGATGAACCATCAATATTAGTAAAAGAAAATATTGATGGTGAGGCCGCTCGAGACTTGATGCTGATATTATGATCGATAAGGAAATGAGAAAATAATAGCCCCATCGCACCTCTACCAACGATTAATATATTCAAGCGATTTCCTTTTTAGCTTTGTTCTTATTGGCAACAACAATTACTACATAACTCAAGCAACCTAATACATCAGCGATGAAGTCAGTAACCTGACCGCTTCTAAACTCTAAGTAAGATTGTCCGATCTCAGTTAGTCCAGCATAAATACATAAAGTAATTACGATCAATTTGAGATCAAGCTTCACTATTGAGTGTACTAGCCAGGTAAGAAATAAAAATCCTAGAAAATGTCCCGTTTTATCGAGTAAATGGTACTGATATAAAAGCTTAGAAATAAAGGTGTAGTTAATTGCCACTACACTACAGGTAATGACGATAAATAGGTAAAGGCGGAAATTAGATATATTCACAACTGTGCATTTTGTAAAATTTTTTTCATATTAACGGTTTAATCTAAAAAACTAAAGTTTTGTGATTGAATTAGTAAATTCATCCTAGCCCTTAAAAGATAGCTTTGTTAATCTATGTCGAAAATATTATTTTAAAGAGATTTAATTATGCCTTCATTAGATATTGTATCTGAAGTTGATTTAGAAGAAATTCGTAACGCCACTGAAAATGCAAATCGTGAGCTTAGTACTCGGTTTGATTTTCGCGGTGTTGAAGCATCATTTGAGTATAAAAATCCAGATGTGACGGTGAAAGCCGAAGGCGACTTCCAAGTTCAACAAATGCTTGATATGTTGCGAACACAATTATCAAAACGTAAAATTGACTCTAAAGCCATGACCGTTGGTGACTTTGTCCATTCAGGTAAAACCTACTCACAAAAAGTATCGTTTAAAGTTGGCGTTGAACAAGCGGTAGCTAAAAAAGTTGTGAAAGTCATTAAAGACAGCAAACTGAAAGTTCAGGCATCTATCCAAGGTGATAAAATTAGAGTGACAGGTAAAAAACGTGATGAGCTTCAAGCTGTGATGAAACTCGTACGTGACGCAGAATTAGAGCAATCCTTTCAATTTAATAATTTCAAAGACTAAACAGTAATAAAGGCAATTTGTCGTTGCTGGTAACGATTTAATTACAAGATCAAAACTTGTTATTTTCGTTAACAACTACGATATATTGCTTATGCTGATAACTTTCATTATGGTTATCTATAACAATACATCAATATAAAAAATATAAGAATTAATATGGCAACAGCACGTGGTGGGTTTAGCTCACGTTTAGGGTTTATTTTAGCTGCGGCAGGCTCTGCGGTAGGTTTAGGTAATATTTGGGGGTTTCCCACACAAACAGCGAGTAATGGTGGAGCTGCGTTTGTTCTCGTGTATTTAGTACTTGCGTTTAGCTTGGCTTATCCTGCTTTTATGGCTGAGCTATTGATTGGTCGTTATGGCCAGGCAAATGCGGTTACGTCATTACAAAAAATGTCACGTAAAGCATGGCAGAAAAAATTTGCTTTTATTGTGGGTTTTGGCGGCATCATCTGTGCTGCATTGATATTGAGCTTTTACGGCATTATTGCCGGCTGGATGATGTCTTATGCGGTCGAACCGGTTGCGCAACTCGCTGGTTTGCAACAAGCTGCTGACTGGGTTATCACGCAAAACAATGTACGGAACATTCTATTTACTGCTCTATTTATGTTTTTGACGGTATTTATCATTCGTAAAGGTGTGGAAGACGGTATCGAAAAGTGGTCAAAAAGATTAATGCCGCTGTTGATAGGGTTACTCATCATCCTTATCTTATATGTGATGACTTTAAATGGGGCATCAGAAGGACTACAAGCTTACTTAAACCCTGACTTAGGGCGAGTTTTTCACCCAGACCTTTTGGTCAGTGCTCTTGGACAAGCGTTCTTTTCACTTTCTTTAGGTACCAGTGTCATGGTTATTTATGGCTCTTATATTTCTAAAAAAGAGAATTTAGTGACTTTAGGCGCCCAGGTTACCTTAATTGATGTTTCAATTGCATTCTTAGCGGGCTTATTAATTATTCCTGCTATGTATGTAGCTCAACACCAAGGTGTTGCCATATTCGCTGCCGATGGTTCGCTTATTGCGGGACCTAGTATGGTGTTTACTGTTTTACCAGCATTATTCGATGGCATGGGGGCGATGGGCTTATTTGTTGCTTTCGCATTTTTTGTATTAATGAGTGTAGCAGCGCTTACGTCATCTATATCTATGTTGGAAGGGCCTGTTTCTTATGCGGTTGAACGCCACGATATGCAACGTTCAAAAGCAACTACCCTGATCAGCATTATTATATTCTTTATCAGTGTACTTATTATTTTTAATCTAGATTTCATGCTCGATTTTGTTGCTATGCTGGCAACGGAATATGGGCAGCCAATTATTGCGATGTTATGTTGCGTTTTTGTTGGTTGGATATGGAGTAGAAAAGAAATATTGGATGAAATAAAACAAGGTAATGAGCAAGTAGAACATGGCCTGTTTTGGAAAATTTGGCCTTGGTACACCAAGTTTGTGTGCCCTGTTGCCATTGCAACTGTGTTTATTCATTCATTGTAAGTATTCAAGCAAAAACCTAATAGCAATTTCATTAAAAATGAACTGTTAATTAGTTAAGTTGATATAACACACAAACCGCAGAAATGCGGTTTGTTCGTTTTTGCTTCATATAAACTTTAGATATAAAGAAAAACCATAATTTTTCAGACGGCTGATAAATTTAAAAATGATTTGAATAAGCTGAGTAAAGAAAAGAAGTGGCAGGGGTGGAGAGATTCGAACTCCCAACATTCGGATTTGGAATCCGACGTTCTGCCATTGGAACTACACCCCTGCAATGGCTTTGCATTATACTTATCGTTTATTCACTGTAAAGAGATAATTTAATAAAACTGTTCAACCGACTAATAATTCACCAGCTTCAACTCAGCGAGACAACTACATAACAAAATAGCAGTGATGTGTTATTAGGTAAGGACTAATAATTTAACCCTTTGGCTATGAAATTATTGTCACCCAATTAGATGTTAAAAAAATGTAACAAAAAATTTGATAATAATATTTTTACAAACTAGTATGAATGCTTAACAATAAAAAAGTGTTAAGTCTGCTTAAATCAGAGCATTAAAAATTGAGCTATATGAAACACTGAAAAAATTACTTAAAAGGAGTTTAAGTATGAATTTTTTGAAATTCTTATCTGCCATTACTGGCTTAAAAAAACAGCAACCCAATAATAAGGTCCAGGTTGATATTAACTATGTTCAATCACATGCCAAGCCGGGGAGTTTCTTTGGCCAAACCATGGATACTACCGAGAAAGACTGCGAATCCAGTGAATCTAATGTAAATAACTGATTTTAATTTTATTCAGCTATTTTTTATTTTGTTATTAATCACTTCAATGTGCAGGAAATCCACATTTTCCTTGCTATTATCAGACCTCAGCACTAAAATTACGCGTTTTATTTTTATCTAACTAGTGCTGAATATGAAAGTTTCTGACTTTTCCTTTGAATTACCTGACGAGCTGATTGCCCGTTACCCGCAAGCTGAACGTTCTGCCAGCCGATTAATGTCGGTTGATGGCGGCAATGGCGATATTGAGCACCATAAATTTAATCAAATTATTGATAAATTAGAGCCCGGCGACTTGTTGGTTTTCAACAACACTAGAGTAATACCTGCTCGTGTCTACGGTGTTAAATCTACCGGCGGAAAAATAGAAGTGCTAGTCGAACGAGTATTAGATCAACACCGTGTTTTAGCTCATGTCAAAGCCAGTAAGTCACTTAAAGTTGGCAATGAAGTTTTATTAGAAGGTAAAGTGAATGCGACAATGGTTGCTCGTCATGACGCTTTATTTGAATTAGAGTTTCATGGTGAACAAACGGTATTGGAAGTATTGGAAGATATTGGCCACATGCCATTACCTCCTTATATAGATCGTCCAGATGAAAATTCAGACCGAGAACGCTATCAAACAGTTTATAACGAAAAACCTGGTGCTGTTGCGGCACCAACTGCAGGGCTGCACTTTGAAAATGAATTACTTGAGCAGATTAAGGCGAAAGGTGTAAACCTAGCCTTTGTCACCTTGCATGTTGGCGCAGGTACTTTTCAACCAGTAAAAGTTGATAATATTGCTGATCATGTGATGCATTCAGAATACGTAGAAGTTAGTAGTGACGTTATGGCTCAAGTACAAGCAACTAAGTCTGCTGGCAAACGAGTTATTGCGGTAGGTACTACTTCTGTGCGCTCTCTAGAAAGCGCGGCTCAACATGCATTAACAAATGACCAACCACTTGGCGAGTTTTATGGTGACACCGACATATTTATTACGCCTGGATATAAGTTCCAACTCATTGATGCATTAATCACTAATTTTCACTTATCAGAGTCAACATTATTAATGCTTGTCAGTTCATTCTCTGGTTATGAACATATGATGAATGCCTATAAAGTGGCAATAGAAGAAAAATATAGATTTTTTAGTTATGGCGACGCAATGTTTTTAACAAGACAGTAAGCTAAAAAACGAATAATGAGACTATTCTTATTATTGGTGCTGTAACATCAACAAAACCTGTGGCCTGTTTCGCTACATGGTAAGGAAAAAACATGAAATATGATTTACTAAACAAAGACGGAAAAGCCCGTCGTGGCCGCATTACCTTTGACCGTGGCGTTATTGAAACACCAGCCTTTATGCCTGTAGGTACTTATGGCACTGTGAAAGGTATGAAAATGGAAGAAGTTGAGGCAACCGGTGCTCACATTATCTTAGGTAATACTTTTCACTTAATGCTTCGTCCAGGCACCGAAATTATCGAACAGCACGGCGATTTGCATGACTTTATGAATTGGCACAAGCCAATACTTACTGATTCTGGCGGCTTTCAAGTGTTTAGTTTAGGGAAAATGCGTAAGATCACCGAAAAAGGCGTAGAGTTTCGCTCGCCAGTTAATGGTGAGAAAATTATGCTTACTCCTGAACGATCAATGCAAGTTCAGCGTAGCTTAGGCTCAGATATTGTGATGATATTTGATGAATGTACCCCATATCCGGCCACTCATGATGAAGCAAAAATATCTATGGAGCTATCGTTGCGTTGGGCAAAACGTTCAAAAGCTGAGCATGGCGATAACCCGTCTGCATTATTCGGTATTGTGCAAGGTGGTATGTATGAAGACCTTCGTGAAGTTTCTGCAGCAGGCCTGTTAGATATCGATTTTGACGGTTATGCTATTGGCGGTTTATCCGTTGGTGAACCGAAAGAAGAGATGATTAAAATATTAGATCACACACCAGACTTGATCCCTGAAAATAAGCCCCGATATCTAATGGGAGTGGGCAAGCCTGAAGACCTGGTTGAAGGTGTGCGTCGTGGTATTGATATGTTTGATTGTGTTATGCCAACACGTAATGCCAGAAACGGGCACTTATTTGTGACCGATGGTGTGGTTAAAATTCGTAATGCTCGTCATAAAACGGATACCGGACCATTAGATCCACAGTGTGATTGTTCGACTTGTAAAAATTATTCGAGAGCTTATTTACATCATTTAGATAAATGTAATGAAATTTTAGGCTCGCAATTAAATACCCTGCACAACTTGCATTTTTATCAACGAGTAATGCAAGGTTTGCGTGATGCGATAGAGCAAGGTAAATTAGATGAATTCGTGGAAGAGTTTTATGCCATCCGTGGTCTAGAAGTTCCACCATTAAATGCAACACAAACAACAGAAGAATAAAAACAAAATTTTTTGTGATTTTTCAAATTTTTAAATTTTAAATTAGTAGTAAGAGGATTTTATGGACTTTTTAATTAGTAAAGCTTATGCGGCAGATGCACCACAACAAGGTGGCGGCTTTGAAATGTTAATCATGTTATTAGTATTTGGTGTAGTGTTTTATTTCATGATTTACCGTCCACAAGCTAAGCGTGTTAAAGAGCACAAAGGCCTAATGGAAGCATTATCTAAAGGTGATGAAGTATTAACTCAAGGCGGTGTTGTTGGTAAAATCGTTAAAGTTTCTGCTGAAAAAGATTTCATTGTAGTTAATGTTGCTGAAGGTACTGAATTAACAGTACAAAAAGGTGCGATTACTGCTGTATTACCAAAAGGGACTATGAAGTCTCTATAAGGACTTGTTGTGTTAAACAAATATCCATTATGGAAAACATTAATGGTGGTGTTTATTGTCGCCATTGGTGCTTTATACGCGTTACCAAATTATTATGGTGAAGATCCTGCGGTACAAATTTCGGGAACGAAAGGTGTGCAAGCTGATCTATCTACACTTGATGCGGTAAAAGATACATTAGCGCAAGCTAATATTACTTATCAAAGCGCAGCGCTGAAGAACGGTCAAGTATTGGTACGTTTTTCTGACTATAAAACGCAGCAAACGGCAAACGAATCATTATCGACTAGTTTAGGTGATAAGTATTCAGTCGCATTAAACCTAACGCCGGCTACCCCAGAGTGGCTTGCCAGTTTAGGTGGCGTACCAATGAAACTTGGTTTGGATTTAAGTGGTGGTGTTCACTTCCTTATGGAAGTAGACATGAAAACTGCGATGGGCCGAGCACAAGAAAATATGATTGGTGATTTTCGTACTAACTTGCGTAGTGAGAAAATCCGTTACCGTAGCGTAAAAGAGTCGGGCAATGGCGTTGAAGTTATCTTTCGTAATGTTGATGACTTAGCAAGTGCAGAATCACTGTTGAAGCGTACCTACGGCGATTACTTGTTTGTTGATAATGAAGATAAATTATCTTTAAAAATCACCATGACAGACGCAAAGCTTAAAGAAACCCGCGAATATGCGTTACAGCAAAATATTACCATTATTCGTAACCGTGTTAACGAACTAGGTGTGGCAGAGCCATTAGTACAACGTCAAGGTGCTAAGCATATTGTTGTTGAATTACCTGGTGTACAAGACACCGCGAGAGCGAAAGAGATTTTAGGCGCTACTGCGACACTACAATTTCATATGGTCGATCAAGAACACGACCTTCGTGCTGCAGTGAATGGTCGCGTACCTCCTGGTTCTTTCTTAGTTAATGACCAAAATGGTCAACCGCAACTATTGAAAAAACGCATTATGTTACGTGGTGAGCACATTATTGGCGCTGCACCGTCAAGAGATCAGCAAACTAGTCGTCCACAAGTGAGCATCGATCTTGATAGCAAAGGTGGTAGCATTTTCTCTAATGCAACTAAAGATAATATTGGTAAGCCAATGGCAACCGTATTTATTGAAAGTAAAGCAACAGGTGAGAAAAATCCAGATGGCAGCTTGAAGTTTACTCAACAACAAGAAGTTATCAGTGTTGCGACTATTCAAGCTCGTCTAGGTAGTAAGTTTGTTATTACTGGTCAAGAGTCTCCTGCTGAATCACAAAATTTAGCATTATTACTTCGCGCCGGTGCTCTTATCGCACCTATTGCGATAGTAGAAGAGCGAACGGTTGGTCCATCACTTGGTGCTGAAAACGTTCAATTAGGTATGCAAGCTATTCTTTGGGGATTTGCTTTAGTACTAATATTTATGATGGTTTATTATCGTAAATTTGGTGTTGTTGCCAACCTTGCCTTAGCTGCTAACTTAGTACTTATTGTTGGTATTATGTCACTTATTCCTGGCGCGACTTTAACGCTTCCTGGTATGGCTGGTATTGTACTTACTGTTGGTATGGCAGTTGATGCTAACGTGCTTATATTTGAACGTATTCGTGAAGAATTACGCAGCGGTAAGACGCCTCAACAGTCAATTCATCATGGTTATGACTCAGCGTTCTCAACTATCATCGATGCAAATATTACTACCTTGATTGCAGCACTTATTTTGTTTGCTGTTGGCACCGGTCCTATAAAAGGGTTCGCCGTTACCTTATCAATCGGTATTATTACTTCAATGTTTACTTCTATTATTGGTACCCGTGCAGTTGTAAATGCACTTTGGGGTGGCAAAAAAATAGATAAACTTTCTATTTAGGCTAGGACGATATAATGCAAATCTTAAAACTTAAAGAAACCGTAGCCTTCATGTCGTACCGAAAGCTAGCTTCTATATTTAGTATCATTTTAATCATTGCCTCGCTAACGTCATTAGCAACCAATAAGCTTAATTGGGGCCTTGATTTTACTGGTGGTACCTTACTAGAGATTGGTTTTGATCAACCTGCCGATTTAGGTAAAATTCGCACCGTTTTGGAAACGGGTGGGTTTGATGATGCGGTTGTGCAATTATTTGGTAACCCAAATGATGTACTTATTCGTCTAGGTCAACGCGAAAACCTAAAAGCCGAAATGTTAGGCAACCAAATATTAGGTGTACTTGAACAAGGCACAGGTCAAACTATTGATATGCGCCGTATTGAATTTGTTGGTGCAAATGTAGGTGATGAGCTAACAGAGCAAGGTGGACTTGCGATGTTAACAGCGTTGATATGTATTTTAGTGTATGTTGCTTTTCGTTTTGAATGGCGCTTCGCACTAGGTTCTGTAACGGCCCTAGCTCATGATGTTATTTTAACGTTAGGCTTATTTTCATTCTTGGGTTTAGAGTTCGATTTAACCGTTTTAGCGGCAATACTTGCGGTAATTGGTTATTCACTAAATGATACGATTGTTGTTTCTGACCGTATTCGTGAAAACTTCAGAAAAGTGCGTAAAGGTACACCTGAAGAAATCATCAATATATCTTTAACTCAAACGTTAAGCCGTACAATGATCACGTCACTAACAACATTTTTAGTATTGCTTGCCTTATTCTTTAAAGGCGGGGCACTAATTCACGGTTTTTCAACCGCATTGTTGTTTGGTATCGTTGTAGGTACATACTCATCTATCTATGTAGCTTCTACTGTTGCATTGGGGTTAGGTATTTCGAAAGAAGACTTAATTCCTGAAGTGATTGAAAAAGAAGGTGCTGATCAAGAAGAGCTACGTATGTAAGCGCATCTAGAAAACATAAAAAGAAACCAGGCATGTCCTGGTTTTTTTATTTCAGGGATGAAATAACTTAGAATTGCCATGGATGGCATAAATTCTGTTATCAGGGATGAAATAACTTAGAATTGCCATGGATGGCATAAATTCTGTTATCAGGGATGAAATAACTTAGAATTGCCATGGATGGCATAAATTCTGTTATCAGGGATGAAATAACTTAGCATTGCCATGGATGGCTTAAATTCTGTTATCAGGGATGAAATAACTTAGAATTTCCATGGATGGCTCAAATTCTGTTATAAGGGATGAAGTGTGCGAGAACAAGAAACGGCCACACATTGTTCCCTTGGTTGGTCCTAATTTATTAGGACGTAATGTAAACCTATCCCAATTCAGAAAGAGTTTGGATAACGTTATTCTTAGGTGCGAAGAATGCAGGCTGCTCGGCATCGTTTACATCTGCTAATGCTTGTTGGTTTATGGCATTAACCACATCGCCTATGACTAATAAACTTGGTGGTTTGATCTCGTTAGTCGCAACTGTATTGGGTAATTTATTTAAGGTTGTGCGCCAAACTTGCTGATCGTTTTGAGTGCCTTTGCGAATTATTGCAACTGGAGTTTGCTCATCTCTACCATGAGCTATTAATTGCTGAGAAATAGTTGTCGCACTTTTTACTCCCATATAAAAAACGAGAGTTTGCGTTTTATCTGCGTAATTGCTCCAAGGTAGGGATAACTCACCATCATGGCTAAAATGACCAGTAATAAAACTACAACTGTGTGCAACATCACGATGAGTTAATGGAATTCCTGCATAAGTCGTTGCGCCTGAAGCTGATGTAATCCCCGGAATGACATGGCTAGCAATGCCATGCTCTAATAGGTAGTTTACTTCTTCAGAGCCACGACCAAAAATAAAACTATCTCCACCTTTTAAACGAACAACTTTTTTACCTTTTTGTGCCCACTCAACGATTGTGTCATTAATCTTTTCTTGGGTAACGCAATGTTTATGAATCGCTTTACCCACATATATTCTGCGACAAGTTTGAGGTGTTAACATCAAAATTTCATTACTTACTAGCCGGTCATATATTACAACCTCGGCATTTTGTATAAAACGTAATGCTTTAAGTGTTAGCAATTCGGCATCTCCAGGCCCCGCGCCAATTAAGGCTACTTCGCCAGCGGAAAATTTTGATTTACTATTTATGTTGCTAAGAATATTCATGTGAGCCTTTCTCTATCCCATCTCAATTGGGTTATAAGGTACATACTAACGAGTTTTTAATAACATTAAAGTATCTAATTGAGATTGTTTATACTAATTAGTTATTAAAAATATCTCATTTTTGATTAATCCTAAATAAATCAACGTTTAAGATTAAAAATAACAACTTGATAAATCCCTTAAAAGCAATCACGATGATTAGTACCTAACTTGAAAAGATAACTTGATGCAGAAAATTAATTTTTTTAAAAAACTTTATATCTTTACGACATTAATTTTTGTTAATTCGTTTACAGCTTATGCTGAACAAGATTTAGGCGAAGAATTTAATATCCTATCGATGCAGGAGCGCAGTGAGCTAGTAGACAGGATATTGTCTAAGCGAGTAGTGCAGCTTTTACCTCAGCTTATGAGTGAAACTAATATCGATATGTGGATATTAATTTCAAGAGAAAACAATGAGGATGCAGTCTTAAAAACATTGTTGCCATCAACATGGATGGGAGCTAGACGTAGAACTATTTTAATGTTCACCAGAATGGATGATGGCACCGTTAAAGCTGAAGCCATGTCTCGATATGATGTGGGTAATGTGTTTAAAAAAGCTTGGGATAAAGAATCTCAGCCGGACCAAATGCTTGCATTAATAGAGCTGATTCAGGCTAGAGATCCAAACCGTATAGCGTTAAATCAAAGTGCGCACTATGAAATTGCTGATGGTTTAGTTGCCACAGAGAGAGATTTATTATTTTCTTATTTACCTAACAAGTACCGTGAGCGCATAGTCTCAGGGGAAGATTTAGCGGTAAGTTGGTTAGAAACTCGAATAGTCGAAGAAGTGCAAGCACATCAAGAAATGGTGGCGTTAACAAAAGCAATAATTAGAAAAGGCTTTTCAAATGCCGTTATACGCCCTCGCAAAACAACTGTAGGTGATTTAGTTTGGTGGTTTAGAGATGAAGTTAGCAAGTTGGGTTTACAAACTTGGTTCCAGCCAAGTGTACGCTTGCAACGTAAATATAAAAACATGGCCGTAAGTGAAGATCCTGACTTAATCATTTTACCCGGTGACTTATTGCATGTTGATTTTGGTATTAGCTATTTACGCTTAAATACTGACATTCAACAACATGCTTATGTGCTTAAACCTGAGGAAAAGCGGGCGCCAAAATTTTTAATTAATGCGCTTAATGTAGGGAATAAATTGCAAGATATTCTGACAAGCAATTTTGAACAAGGGATAAGCGGTAACGAGATATTATCAAAAAGTAGAGAGCAGGCATTATTAAACGGCATCAAACCAATGATATACAGTCACCCAATAGGTTTTCATGGTCATGCTGCTGGAACTACTATTGGAAAGTGGGATTCACAACATGGTGTACCCGGCGAAGGTGATCGCTTACTACGAAATAACACCGCTTATGCGATTGAATTGAATGCGACCGTATACAGTGAAGAGTGGCAAAAAGACATTGTCATTATGCTTGAAGAGAACGCTTTGTTCAGTCAGGGCAAAGTTAATTATTTAGCCCCGCGACAGGAAGAGCTAATATTGGTTAATTATAAATAATAGCTGTTTTAAATATTTGCAAATCGTGGAGTTACAAACTTAAAGCGTTTTTCAACATGGATGTTGTGTATGCCGTGAACGCAAGGAAGCATAAGAACGGTCCATGGCCAAGCCCTCCCTTTGCGCCATCCATTAAGGTTACAAACTTAAAGCCATCCATGGCAGTTTGCATTCCTTCATCCCTGAAGTAAAAACAAAAATTGCTCCATGCATTTTTGTCATATAGGCCATCCTTGGCCAAAAAAAAAGGCTAAACTCTAAGAGTTTAGCCCTTTTCAAAAATATGTAGTTAAGAAACTAAAGTTTCATCGCCGGCGTTAAGTGCGGACGAATGTCCGTTAAAATTTCTTTTAATAAACGTGGGCTAGCGGCAACAATATTGCCGTTTTGTGAGTGATTATGGCCACCGACAAAATCTGTTACTAAACCACCAGCTTCAATAACCAGTAGTTCACCTGCAGAAGTATTCCAAGGCTTAAGGCCAAGTTCAAATAAACCGTCCATTCGACCAGCTGCTATATAAGCTAAATCTAATGATGGACAACCGGCACTGCGAATATCTGCAGCTTTACTAAATAATGCCTGGTACATGCCAAAGTATGCGTCACTGCTTGCTTTTTGTTTGTACGGAAGAGCAGTTGCTAAAATAGTACCTGCTAATTCTTTATGAGCTTTAATTCGAATTCGTGAACTGTTTAGCTGTGCGCCTTTACCACGGCTTGCTGTGAATAATTCACCACGGATTGGATCATAAATAACAGCTTGGTCTAATTTCCCTTTAACTTTCAGGGCAATAGAAACAGAAAAGTGAGGAATGCCTTTAACAAAATTAGCGGTACCATCGATAGGATCGATGATCCATTGGTAGTCAGAATCTTTGCCTGGCAAAACACCACATTCTTCACCTACGATAGAATGTTCAGGATACGATTTTCGTAACGTATCAATAATAATTTGTTCTGCTTCCAGATCGAAATTTGTAACAAAATCAAATTTACCTTTTGCTTCAACAACAACTTTATCAGTATTTTCGAAAGCACGAGCAACAACAGAACCAGCGGCACGCGCAGCGCGTATCGCGATATTAAGCATCGGATGCATAATGACTACCCTAATTTTAAAAAGAACAATTTAAACCGTTACTCCCGACAGGAGCAACAAAACGGCGCGCAGTATACCAAAAGACAACAACAAAAGCGAACCAAAGCTAAAATTGTATTATTAAGAATTATTTATAGTTCAAAAATGTACGATTGCCAGTTAAACCTTAGATAAAAACTAGCTTACAGCAGGTTAACTCAATATAAACAAAATATATTTCTAATAAATAAATGAACTAAGCCAATTAGATAAATTGATCTTTTTTGTAAAGAATTCATGCTATTTTATGCTACATATTCTCTACACTTTCGCCTTACATGTGTTAAAATCGCGGAAAATTGAACATCAAAGAAAAACACATGTTAGATAACGTACGTATAGTTTTAGTAAATACTTCTGATTGTCGCAATATGGGCTCTGCCGCCCGTGCAATGAAAACCATGGGCCTTAAAAATTTGGTCTTGGTCGATCCAAAAGAAATGCCAAATGGGCAAGCGCAAGCTTTGGCAGCTGGCGCTACAGATGTACTTGCCAACGCTAAGGTCGTTGCAACAATGAAAGAAGCCATTGAAGATTGTGGTCTTGTCGTTGGTACCAGTGCTCGATCACGTACATTGCCTTGGCCAATGCTTGATCCAAGAAGTTGCGGCAAACAAATGTCAGAAGAGGGAAAAGAGTACCCAGTGGCGTTAGTTTTTGGTCGAGAGAGCAGTGGCTTAACTAATGATGAATTGCAATTGTGTCACTATCATGTCGCTATTCCTGCCAATCCTGAATACAGCTCTTTAAATTTGGCAATGGCAGTACAAACGTTAAGCTATGAAATAAGAATGAACTTCTTAGAGGCAGAGCAAGCACAGTTTGAAAAACAAGAAGTATCATCAGACTCTGCTGACGCTGAACTACAAGATGGTGAAAGTAAATATCAGCTAGTTGAAGAAACTGAGCGATTTTATGATCACTTTGAAAGTGCGATGCAAAAAACAGGGTTTATACAAGCAAAACATCCGGGCATTATCATGACAAAAGTTCGCCGTTTGTTTAACCGTGCTCGTCCAGATGGCAAAGAACTAAAAATGCTTCGTGGCATATTGGCCTCGATTGACAAATCCGTAAAAAATAAAGATTAATTAATGATGGTATATCGTTAATTACATTACGATAAACCAAACGATTAATAGGAATTACATGTTAAGCCGAATTCGAGAAGATATTAAAAGTGTGTTTGACCGCGATCCTGCGGCTAGAACCACATTTGAAGTATTAACCAATTACCCTGGGCTTCATGCCATTTGGGGCCACTGTATCTCGAACTGGTTATGGCAACGCAAACTTAAGTGGTTAGCACGCACGGTTTCTACGATATTTCGATGGTTAACTGGAGTCGAAATTCATCCCGGCGCAACTATTGGTCGCCGTTTCTTTATTGACCACGGTATGGGGATTGTTATTGGTGAAACTGCTGAAATAGGCAATGACTGTACTGTTTATCATGGTGTAACTTTGGGCGGTACCAGTTGGAATGCAGGTAAACGACACCCTACGTTAGAGAATAATGTAGTAATTGGCGCAGGTGCCAAAGTACTTGGGCCTCTGAATGTTGGTGCCAATGCACGTATAGGCTCTAACGCTGTAGTAGTAAAAGATGTACCAGAAGGTGCAACTGTTATAGGTATTCCAGGGCGTATTGTCAGCAATTCAAAAGATCCCAAAGAGAGTGAGCGTAGTAAGCTTGCCAGTAAATATGGTTTTGATGCATATGCGGTAGCAAGCGATAACCCAGATCCTGTTGCTAAAGCAATTGGTAGAGTATTAGATCATGTACAGTTGATGGACTCAAAATTGCAGGAAGTGACAAAAGCCGTTAACGAAGTTGGTGGTAAAGTATGCGAAGAAGAGTTACCACCATTACACGTTAGTGAATTTGTCGAAGATGAAAAAGCAGCTGCAGAGCGACGCAAATCTGAAAAAGAATCCTTTGATCCTACAATTTAATCTTGCCGTTTCACTAATACCCGAGTAAAATAGTCAAGTATATAGTTGACTATTATACAAGGTTAAGTAAAATGCGCCTGTATTACCAATGAGTCAACGTGGTATAGCTACCAAAATAAAACAATTATAAGTACCCAAAAGTACAATTTGGTATATAAATTTAAGGTGAAACAATGAAATTAACTTCCAAAGGGCGTTACGCAGTAACTGCAATGCTTGATGTCGCTATTCACGCCGAATCAGGGCCTGTACCTTTGGCTGACATATCTGAGCGACAGGGTATTTCATTGTCGTATCTAGAACAGTTGTTTTCACGGTTACGTAAGCATGGATTAGTGAGCAGTGTACGTGGACCGGGCGGTGGTTACCGTTTGGGGCGTTGCTCAGCAACAATTGCCGTAAGTGATGTAATCAATGCCGTAGACGAAAGCGTTGATGCGACAAAATGTGCTGGCCAAGGTAATTGCCAAGCTGGACACAAATGTTTAACCCATGATTTATGGAACGACTTAAGTAACCGAATCGCGGACTTTTTAAGTAGCATTACCTTGAGTGAACTTGTTAACCAAGGTGATGTACAACGAGTATCAGAGCGTCAAGATGCAGTTTATGCAGCAAACAGTAGCGAAAAGCCTGTAGGCACTTTGATTTCAACACGAAATATTATTGGCGAGTGGTAATTAAACCACCGTTTATTGAGAGAGAAAAATTCATGAAGTTACCTATTTATCTTGATTATTCTGCAACAACACCAGCTGATAAGCGTGTTGCAGAAAAGATGATGCAATACATGACTACCGATGGCTTTTTTGGCAACCCGGCGTCACGTTCACATAAATTCGGCTGGCAAGCAGAAGAAGCTGTTGATATTGCTCGTAATCAAATTGCTGACTTAATTAATGCAGATCCTCGTGAAATTGTATTCACATCAGGTGCTACTGAATCAGATAACCTTGCCATTAAAGGTGCTGCTCATTTTTATAACAAGCGCGGTAAGCACGTAATTACCAGTAAAACTGAACATAAAGCAGTTTTAGATACTTGTCGTGAATTAGAGCGCCAAGGCTATGAAGTAACTTATTTAGATCCAGAAGCAAATGGGTTAATTGATTTAAATAAACTAGCAGATGCAATGCGTGAAGATACTGTATTAGTAAGTATTATGCATGTGAATAATGAAATTGGTGTTATTCAAGACATTAATGAAATTGGTGAGCTTTGTCGTTCACGTAAAATTATTTTCCATGTAGATGCTGCACAATCTGTTGGTAAAATACCAGTTGATATGCAGGCAACTAAAGTAGATTTAATGTCTATTTCAGCTCATAAAATGTATGGCCCGAAAGGAATTGGCGCTTTATACGTTCGTCGTAAGCCGCGTATTCGTTTAGAAGCACAAATGCACGGTGGTGGTCATGAACGCGGTATGCGCAGTGGCACACTTGCTACTCACCAAATCGTTGGTTTTGGTGAAGCTTGTCGAATTGCCAAAGAAGAGATGGCACAAGATTTAGCTCATGTTACTGCAATGCGTAACCGTTTATGGGAAGGCGTTAAAGACATGGAGCAAGTATTTATTAACGGTGATTCAGATAAACGCTATCAAGGTAACTTGAATATCAGTTTTAACTTCGTGGAAGGTGAATCATTGATAATGGCATTAAAAGACTTGGCTGTTTCTTCAGGCTCAGCATGTACTTCAGCAAGTTTAGAACCTTCATATGTACTACGTGCATTAGGTTTAAATGATGAAATGGCACACAGTTCAATTCGTTTCAGCTTCGGTCGTTTTACTACCAATGAAGAAATTGACTACGCAATTGATCTTATTCAAAAATCAATAAACCACTTACGTGAGATGTCACCACTTTGGGAAATGTTCCAAGATGGTATCGATTTAGACACAGTAGAGTGGGCAGGTCACTAGTTGCATAGGGCAACTGGTGAAATTACAGAATTTAGGGGCAAATTATGGCTTATAGCGAAAAAGTAATCGATCATTATGAAAACCCACGCAACGTAGGTTCGTTTGATAAAAATGATCCTCAAATCGCAACCGGTATGGTAGGCGCACCAGCGTGTGGTGATGTAATGAAACTACAACTTAAAATTGATGATCAAGGTATCATTGAAGATGCAAAGTTTAAAACTTACGGTTGTGGCTCAGCCATTGCGTCTAGCTCATTAGTTACTGAGTGGGTAAAAGGCAAGTCTATTGATGAAGCTAGCGAAATCAAAAATACCGCAATTGCTGAAGAGCTAGCGTTACCGCCAGTAAAAATCCATTGTTCTATTTTAGCTGAAGATGCTATTAAAGCAGCAATTGAAGATTACAAAGCAAAACAAGGCTAGGTAAAGAATATGGCAATTTCAATGACTCCAGCGGCTACTGAACGTGTTCGCTCGTTTTTACAAAACCGTGGTAAAGGCTTAGGTTTGCGCTTAGGTGTTAAAACTACGGGTTGTTCAGGTTTAGCCTATGTGTTGGAATTTGTTGATGAGCTCAATGTCGACGATGAAGTATTTAACATTGATGATGTAAATATTATTGTTGACGGCAAAAGCTTAGTGCATATTGACGGCACACAACTAGATTTTGTTAAAGAAGGCTTAAACGAAGGCTTCAAATTTACCAACCCTAACGCTAAAGGCGAGTGTGGTTGTGGCGAAAGCTTTAACGTATAACTAATCTAACTAGCGGGCAACACCTTGAACTACTACCAATTATTTGGCCTAGACGCTAAATTTAACCTCGACTTAACCGAGCTGTCTGCTACTTATCAAGCGTTACAAAAAACGGTCCACCCGGATCGTTTTGCTCACGCTTCTTCGCAAGAACAACTATTAGCAGTGCAAAAGTCAGCTGAAATTAACGATGCTTTTCAAACGTTGAAACAGCCGATTTTGCGCGCTGAGTATCTGCTAAAATTACGCGGTACAGAACTTCCTTTAGAGCAAGAGTCTTTTGGTAACGTAAGCTTTTTAATGGAGCAAATGGAGCTTAGAGAAATGCTTGGTGATATCGCTGGTGCCAGCGATATTGATGCTGCCATTTTTTCAGCGCAAGAAACTTTAGACGTACAAGCCCAACATTTATGGCAACAAGTTGAACGCTTATTAGCAACGAATAACCAAGCGGATAACGTAAGTGCAAGCGAGCTGACACGCAAGTTAAAGTTCTATCAAAAATTACAAATTGAGCTAGATCGTATTGAAGACGATCTACTTGACTAAGTTAAAAATTTAATCACAAAAGATATATAAACATGGCTCTATTACAAATTGCTGAACCTGGACAAAGTACAGTTCCACACGAACACCGATTAGCGGCAGGTATCGATTTAGGTACCACCAATTCATTAGTGGCAAGTGTGAAAAGTGGTTTGGCAGAAACGTTAACTGATTCACAAGGTAATGATATTTTACCTTCTATTGTTAGCTATCAAAGTAATGCCGTTTTAGTTGGCGACGCAGCTAAAGCACACTCCATTAGCGATCCTGAAAACACCATCGTATCAGTAAAGCGCTTAATGGGCAGATCGCTCTCAGACATTAATGCTAAATACCCAGCCTTGCCATACCAGTTTTGTGGTGAAGACTCTCATCCATCGTTAAATACTCGCAAGGGTCCAAAGAACCCAGTGCAAGTGTCGGCTGAAATCTTATCTAACTTGGTCGATCGAGCTAAACAATCATTAGGCGGCGACTTAGAAGGTGTAGTGATCACTGTTCCCGCATATTTTGATGACGCACAACGTCAAAGCACGAAAGATGCAGCGACCATCGCTGGTGTGAATGTTTTACGTTTATTGAACGAACCAACAGCAGCAGCTGTTGCGTATGGTTTAGACAGCGGTCAAGAAGGTGTTATTGCCGTTTTTGATTTAGGCGGTGGCACGTTTGATATTTCTGTATTGCGTTTAGCTAAAGGGGTGTTTGAAGTACTCGCTACTGGCGGTGATTCTGCTTTAGGTGGAGATGATTTTGATCTGGTTTTAGTTGAACACATTCTCGAGCAAGCAAACTTGCAACGTCCGTTATCAAGTTCAATGGAGCGCCAAGTGTTACAACAGGCGTGTACTGTAAAAGAGCAACTTACCGATGCTGAATCGGCAATGGTTAATTTGACCCTAGAGTCTGGAGAGGAGTTTTCTTGTCAGTTAACACGAGAAACCTTTAATCAATTAATTAAACCGCTGGTTGCAAAAACATTACGAGCGTGTCGACGTTCATTAAAAGATGCTGATGTTAATATCAGTGATGTTAATGAAGTCATCATGGTTGGCGGTTCTACTCGCGTACCACTCGTTCGCTCTGAAGTAGGCAGCTACTTTCAAAAAACGCCATTAACTTCAATTGACCCGGACAAAGTAGTTGCCATTGGCGCTGCGATTCAGGCTGATGTTTTAGCGGGTAACAAACCAGACAGTGACATGCTGTTACTTGACGTAATTCCTTTATCGCTTGGTTTAGAAACTATGGGCGGTTTGGTTGAAAAAGTTATTTCTCGTAATACAACAATCCCCGTTGCTAAAGCACAAGAATTTACCACCTTTAAAGATGGTCAAACAGCGATGGCTATTCATGTGTTACAAGGCGAACGTGAATTAGTTGAAGATTGCCGCTCATTAGCTCGATTCGAATTAAGAGGTATTCCAGCGATGACCGCTGGTGCTGCACATATTCGGGTAACATTCAAAGTTGATGCGGACGGATTATTGAGTGTTAGCGCCATGGAAAAATCTACAGGTGTTGAATCTTCCATTGAAGTGAAACCTTCATTTGGTCTTGACGAAAACGACATTATTACCATGTTAAAAGATTCAATGAGTAATGCTAAAGAAGATATGGATGCACGCATGCTGAAAGAACAGCAAGTAGAAGCTGCCCGTGTATTCGAAAGTGTTACAGCTGCCATCAGTGAAGATGGTGAACGATTACTAACAGAGCAAGAACTTGCTGAAATAAATTCTGCACTTTCTAATTTACTTACAATCAGTCAAACGTCCAGCATTGCGGCAATAGAAGTTGCTATAGCAGCGGTTGACAAAGTTACAGCGACTTTTGCTGAGCGTCGTATGGATTCTTCGATTCGTACGGCTTTAGCTGGTCATTCGGTAGACGAGGTTTAATCATGCCACAAATTATCTTTCTTCCAAACGAAGAATTATGCCCAGAAGGTTTAGTTGTAGAAGCTGAAACCGGTGAAACAGTGTTAGATGTTGCACTTAAAAATAACATTGGTGTTGAGCATGCCTGTGAAAAAGTATGTGCGTGTACAACATGTCATATGGTCATTAGAGAAGGCTTTGATTCACTGGATGAAAGTGATGAACTTGAAGATGACATGCTTGATAAAGCTTGGGGCTTAGAGCCGGAGTCACGCTTGGGTTGCCAAGCCATCATCAGCGATGAAGACTTGGTTGTGGAAATTCCAAAATACACAGTTAATATGGTCAGTGAAAATCATTAACAACTGATATTTAGAAAGGGCCTGATGGCCCTTTTTTAGTTTAAGGAATAAGGAATGCAAACTTCTATTTTTAGATTTACGTTTGTAAACAGCCCGCGAAAATTCATTAAACAATATCTTATATAGAAATTGTTTGTAACAAGCTGCAAAATTAATATACAACAGCTCACTGTTAAGGCAGAATACTGCCATTAAAAATTCAAACTAGTACCGCTAGTTCATAAATGTTGACTGAGGAAAACCAATGCTTAAACGTGATATGAATATTGCTGATTTTGATCCTGAATTATATCAAGCAATGACCAATGAAGTTGAACGCCAAGAACACCACATCGAATTAATTGCATCTGAAAACTACTGTAGCTCTCGCGTTCTTGAAGCTCAAGGTTCTCAATTGACCAATAAATATGCTGAAGGTTATCCTGGTAAGCGTTACTACGGTGGTTGTGAATACGTTGATATTGCAGAGCAATTAGCAATAGACCGTGCTAAAGAGTTATTTGGTGCCACTTATGCAAACGTACAACCACACGCTGGTTCTCAGGCAAATGCTGCGGTATTCCAAGCACTTGTTAAGCCAGGCGGAAAAGTATTAGGTATGAGTTTGGCTCATGGTGGCCATTTAACTCATGGTTCTCATGTAAACTTTTCTGGTAAATCTTACGAAGCATTCCAATATGGTCTTAACCCAGAAACGGGCGACATAGATTACGAAGAACTTGAGCGTTTAGCGTTTGAGCACAAACCTGAAATGATCATTGGTGGTTTTTCTGCATTCTCTGGTGTTGTTGATTGGGCAAGAATGCGTGAAATTGCTGATAAAGTAGACGCTTACTTTATGGTTGATATGGCTCACGTTGCAGGTCTTATTGCAGCTGGCTTATATCCTAACCCAGTTCCACATGCACACGTTGTAACGACTACCACTCATAAAACGTTAGCGGGTCCTCGTGGTGGTTTAATTATTTCTGGCTGTAATGACGAAGCTATCGAGAAAAAACTAAATTCTGCGGTTTTCCCAGGCGGTCAAGGTGGTCCATTAATGCATATTATCGCTGCAAAAGCGGTAGCCTTTAAAGAAGCACTACAACCAGAATTTAAAGAGTACCAACAAAAAGTTTTAGATAATGCTAAAACTATGGTGGCGGTATTACAAGAACGTGGTTATAAAGTTGTATCTAACGGTACAGAAAACCACTTATTATTGTTAGATCTAATCGATAAAGACATTACCGGTAAAGATGCTGATGCTGCACTTGGTCGAGCTTTTATCACAGTAAACAAAAACTCGGTTCCAAATGACCCACGTTCTCCATTTGTTACTTCAGGTCTTCGCTTAGGTACTCCAGCCATTTCTCGTCGTGGTTTTGGTACAGCTGAAACTACACTATTGACCGGTTGGATTTGTGATATTTTAGATGACTTATCTAATGAAGATACAATTTCTACTGTTCGTGAAAATGTGATCGAGCTTTGTTCTCGTTTCCCTGTTTACGCATAAATTCATTGTTTAGTTTTTATTGTGGATAGGTTTCGCAATATTAAATAAATTAGATTAAAATAGCCGCTTATAGCGGCTATTTTTTTTTGCTTGCCATTGTTTATTAAAACTATAATAAAAACAAATAGTAGGAATTTTATGTATTGTCCATTTTGTGCAGCAACAGATACTAAAGTAATTGACTCAAGATTAGTTTCTGACGGTCATCAAGTAAGACGTCGTCGGGAATGTTTAGATTGCAAAGAACGTTATACTACATTCGAATCAGCTGAGCTTGTTATGCCAAGGATCATCAAACGTGACGGTTCAAGAGAGCCTTTCAATGAAGATAAGTTGCGAAATGGTTTATTAAGAGCTCTTGAGAAACGCCCGGTAAGTACCGAAAATACCGAATTAGCTATTAACAAATTAAAGTCACAACTCAGAGCAACGGGTGAACGAGAAGTTTCAAGTGAAATGCTTGGTAATCTTATTATGGATGTACTAAAAGGTCTTGATAAAGTTGCGTATGTTCGCTTTGCTTCGGTATACCGTTCTTTTGAAGATATCCGCGAATTCGGTGAAGAAATTGCTCGTTTAGGCGATGACGAATAGGATCAATATTTTATGCATACGTCACACACAGCTAAACTCGACAGCCAAAGATTAAATGAACAGTATATGCAAAGGGCGATTGCTCTGGCTAAAAGAGGCGAATTCACAACATCGCCTAATCCTGTTGTCGGCTGTGTTTTAGTTAAAAATGGTGACGTTGTCGGTGAAGGTTGGCATCAAAAAGCAGGCGAAGGCCACGCAGAGGTTAATGCATTACAACAAGCTGGTGAACAGGCAAAAGGTGCTACTGCTTATGTTACGTTAGAGCCATGCAGCCACTTTGGTCGAACACCGCCGTGTGCGAAAGGGTTAATTGCTGCAGGTATTAAGCATGTGGTAATTGGCATGGTAGATCCTAATCCATTAGTTTCTGGTCGCGGTATTAAAATGCTAGAAGAAGCAGGCATAACGACAGAGGTTGCCGTTTTAGAAAGTGCGGCAAATATGTTGAACCCCGGTTTTATTAAACGAATGAAAACCGGTAAGCCATTTGTACGGTGCAAAATGGCGGCAAGCCTTGATGGCAAAACAGCTATGGCCAATGGTGAAAGTAAATGGATAACCGGAAGCGACGCTCGCCAGGATGTACAGCGTTATAGAGCTAAAAGCTGTGCGATTATAAGCGGTGCAGATACCGTCATGATTGATGATGCCAAATTAAATGTGCGTTATAACGAATTGGGTTTTATAGCAAATGACCTAAAAGAAGATGATATTAGGCAACCTGTTCGAGTTATAATTGACAGTCAAAATCGCCTGACACCATCTTTGGCTTTGTTCAATCAACAATCTCCGGTAATTTTAGTTCGTACAACGGTTGAAAATGAGCACCAATGGCCGCATTTTGTAAAACAGATACAAGTTAACGAACGCTTAGGTAAAGCAGACTTAACTGATTTGATCACTAAACTTGCAGAGCTTGGACTAAATACTTTATGGCTAGAAAGCGGCGCACGTTTAGCCGGAGCTTTTATAAGGCAAAATTTGGTTGATGAACTGATACTCTATCAAGCACCTAAATTAATGGGTGAGAACACTCGTGGCTTGTTTGATATTGAGCAATTAACAAGTTTAAAAGACGCGATATCATTAGATATCAAAGATATACGTATGATAGGCGCTGATATTAAAATTACAGCGACTGTGAATAAACAAATTTAACATATTAAGCAGCAATGCTTATTTGAAGGCACATTAATGTTTACCGGAATTGTAGAAGCAATTGGTCAAGTAAAAGCGATAAATTTAAACGCGAACGGTGCACGAGTTGTTATCGCCATTGGTAACTTAGATTTAGCCGATGTAAAGCTTGGCGATTCGATTGCCACCAACGGTATCTGTTTAACCGTTGTCGATTTTGATGGTGCAAGTTACAGCGCTGATGTTTCGAGTGAAACGTTAACCCGTACCGGTTTTGCCAATTATAGTACTGGCACGAAAGTTAACCTTGAAAAGGCTATGCTTCCTACCACTCGTTTTGGCGGTCATATGGTTAGTGGCCATGTTGATGGTATTGGCAAGTTACTGTCGATAAAGCAGGTAGGTAATTCAATTGAATATTGGATTGAACTCAGCGACTCATTAAAGCAGTATGTGGCCGAAAAAGGCTCAATTACCGTCGATGGTGTAAGCTTAACGGTTAACTCGGTTGAAGATAACCGCTTTCGGTTAACAATTGTTCCACATACCACAGAACAAACTATTATTAGTACATACCAAGTTGGGCAAAAGGTGAATCTAGAAGTAGATTTAATTGCCCGCTATATTGAACGATTATTATTTTGCCAAGAGCAAGATAGTACAGCACAGATAAGCTCTGGCATAAGCAAAGAACTGCTATTGCGTAGCGGTTTTATAAAAGGTTAATAAACAATGAAATTAAATACACCACAAGAAATTATCAACGATATCGCGCTTGGTAAAATGGTTATCTTGATGGATGATGAAGATCGTGAAAATGAAGGTGATTTCATCATGGCGGCTGAAAAAGTTACGCCTGATGCAATTAACTTTATGGCCACACATGGTCGTGGCTTAATTTGTATGCCGATGTCACGCGAAAAATGTGAAACGTTAAAATTACCTCTGATGGTGGATAAAAACGACGCACAATTTACGACTAACTTTACTGTATCTATTGAAGCTGCTCGTGGTGTTACTACTGGTATTTCAGCAGCTGATCGTGCAACGACTGTATTAGCAGCGTGTGATAAAGATGCAGACCACCGCTCAATTGTACAACCAGGTCATATATTTCCATTAATTGCTAAAGATGGCGGAGTACTTAACCGTGCGGGTCATACTGAAGCTGGTGTTGATTTAGCTCGTATGGCAGGTTGTGAACCAGCTGCAGTTATTGTTGAAATTTTAAATGAAGACGGCACTATGGCGCGACGTCCTGATTTAGAGTTAATTGCTGAAAAACACGATGTTAAAATGGGTACCATTGCCGATTTAATCGAATATCGAAATGCAACTGAAACTACCATTACTCGTGTAAGCGAGTGTAAATTGCCAACTCAATTTGGTGAATTTGATCTAGTTTCATTTACCGATACCATCGATGGTCAAACGCACTTTGCTCTTACTAAAGGTGAGATAAAGCCTGATCAACCGACTTTGGTTCGTGTACATTTGGAAAATACCTTCCGTGATTTACTGTTTTCTACACGAGATAGCAAAAACAACTGGCCAATTGGTAATGCCTTAGAAAAAATTGGCAAAGAGGGTGGGGTGCTAGTCTTGCTTGGTAAGCATGAATCGCCGCAACACCTTATTCAACAAGTTGAAAAATATGCTAAGCAAGATCAAGGCATTGAAGTTGATGAAGTGACTAAACACGTTGGTTCTCGAAATGTTGGTGTCGGTTCACAAATTTTAGCGAATTTAGGTGTTCATAAAATGCGCCTCTTAAGCTCACAAACTAAATACCACTCATTATCTGGTTTTGGTTTAGAGATTGTTGAATACATATCTGAGTAAGTTTAAGAAACGAGAGACGAGAAACGAAGAGCAATAAACACTCCTTTTCCTTAACTCGTTTCAGGAGCTACTATTGAAAAAGCCAGAATATGGGATGACCAATTCTGGCTTTTTACTTCGTAGACTTTTAACTTTTAAGATTTTATCTTTTGATATGCACTATAGATTAGGTTAAATATCATTAGCGCAACAGCACCGGCAATTATGCCAACAACGCCATTGAAAACAGGAGCGCTAAACCAGACGACTATGTCAGAGGTGATACTTTGTTCTATCGTTTCTAATAAATGGTGTAAATATGGCAAGCCATGAACAATAATACCGCCACCCACTAGAAACATTGCCGCTGTACCTACAATCGCTAACGTTTTCATTAGTTTTGGTGCAAAACTTAATAAGCCTCTACCGATCAGTTGCTTGCATTTACCCCAAGATGTTTGAACCGGTTGTTTTAGTAAATGCAGACCCAAATCATCAAGTTTAACGATACCTGCAACTAAGCCATAAACGCCTACGGTCATAAGTAGAGCAATTAAAGAAACAACACTTGTCTGTTCTAGGATGCTTTTGTTTTGCACTGTTCCCAAAGCAATAACGATTATCTCGGCTGACAAAATAAAGTCGGTTTTTATAGCCCCTTTAATTTTCTCTTTTTCAAACTCCAACATATCCACTTCTGGGTTTGATAACGCTTCTAGATCGCGCTGATGCTCAGCCTCTTTTTCTTCTTTACTGGTGAATAAAGAATGAGCTATTTTTTCAACACCTTCAAAACAAAGGTACAAGCCGCCAATCATTAATAATGGTGTGATTAACCATGGAATAAATGCGCTGATCAATAGAGCAGAGGGAACGAGGATCAATTTATTAATAAATGAGCCTTTCGCCACAGCCCATACCACAGGTATTTCTCTGTCTGCTTTTACCCCTTGCACTTGCTGCGCATTTAAAGCTAAGTCATCGCCTAATACCCCTGCAGTTTTTTTAGCGGCCACCTTTGTCATTAATGCAACGTCATCTAGAGCGACTGCAATTTTATCAATCAATGTTATTAAGCTGGTGCCTGCCATGGTATTACCTTTATTATTATTCAAAACTCTACTAGCTAAAGTATTTTGTTAACTCTGCAGTGAATATAGCGCATTTACCAAAAAAAAAGCACATAACTAATGTTATGTGCTAAAAAAAACTAAGGAGAAATATAACTACATAATGTATGAGCATGTAAAAATAAAAAAGTTCATAAATGTCTAAAAAAAACTAAAAAAACTTTTATTTTCTGGCAGAATAGGGTTTGTGACCTTTACAGTTTTGTTTTGCAGTTGAGTCGTTGTTATTTGTACACAGCAATTCATGTGATATGTAGTTATTCTACTCGAACATAAATTAACGCAGCTGAAATGATAAGTAATCACTGCACTTTGGGGTCATCTATACTTGAAAAAAACAAGACACCCTATATAAAACAGCATCTTCTGAGTCGTTATGAATAAAAAAAATGCGCTGACAATAATAAAACCGCTAATAGTTATAGTCACTATGTTACAACTTAGTGGTTGTACTACTCCTCCGCCGGAAAACCCTGAGAATATTTGCGAGATCTTTAGAGAGCATCATAGTTGGTATGAAGGCGCTAAAGACATGAACGAGCGTTGGGGTGTGCCTATCCATGTACCTATGAGCATGATGTATCAAGAAAGCTCATTTAGAGCCGATGCTTTGCCGCCAAGAGACTATCTGTTCGGTTTTATACCTTGGGGCCGAGTAAGTAGTGCCTATGGTTTCTCACAGGCTAAAACATTGACCTGGGATGATTACATTCGTGAATCAGATAATAGTGGCGCCGATCGTGATGACTTTGACGATGCGATTGATTTTATGGGTTGGTTTATTTCAAAAACTCAAAAAATAAATGGTATTTCAAAGTGGGACACGTACAGCCAGTATTTAAATTATCACGAAGGCTGGGGCGGTTTTAAACGCAAAACCTACAATCAAAAGGCTTGGTTAGTTAAAGTAGCGCGTAAAGTTGACTCAAGAGCTAAAACATACGGTGGTCAATTAAAAAGTTGTCAAGATGAGCTCGACAGCAGTTGGTTATGGCGATTAATGTTTTACTAAGTATTGGCAATAAATTATGAAAGGGTAGCGAAAGCTACCCTTTAACGTTGAGTCTGTACGTTACTTGTCTTAACAGCGTTTGTTACTGACGAAGTAAATTCAAAATTTGTTCGTATGATGTGCTCGCTATATCTTCAGAGTTATCACCGGTTGTATTGATAAATTGAATTACTACAGCGTCAATTTTATTATCGTACCTCGCTATGCTCTGATAGCCAGGTAACCAACCAGAGTGCCCAAACCAATAAACAGAAGAATAAATGTCTTTTTCAGCAGGCGTTAATAGCGTTCCTGTATTTAATGCTCGAATGAACGTGGCAATATCTTTAACTGTTGAGATCATAGAGCCTCCAGGAATAGCATAATCTTGCTCTGACCTATCTATATTTCCCCAATAGCCTTTTACCAAAAGAGATTGGTCTACGTCAGTAAGCTCTGCATAGGTATCATACATTTCCAATGGTACAAGAATTTGTTCACGTACATATTCCTGATGATGATAGCCAAGCAAACGGTCTAAGATTTTACCGAGTAATAAATAATTAGTATTAGAATATTCATATTTACTGTCAGGTGTGAAATCAGCCGGTTTATCGAATGCATATAATAATGTTTTATCAATATCTGTATGGGCATTTTGCCAATCGAACCCTGATTGACTATCAAAATCAGCAATACCACTGCGGTGCTGCAACATATGAGCAATAGTAATGGTATTTGAATTTGCGATTCTTCCTGCTATTTCAGGCAACCAATAGGCTAAGGTGTCATTTAACGATAATTGTCCTTCCGCTATTAATTTAGTTGTGCTTACCGCAATAAATAACTTACTAATACTGGCAATTTTAAATAGAGAGTTTTCATTTGCTGGTAGCATGTTTACTTTATCTTGCAGGCCGGCGACATAACTTTGATTAAGCTTATCTGTTTGATCAATATAAACAAATATACCATCAACACCTTTATCTACTGCATTTTCTAAAATTTCTTCGATGCTTGTTGGCAATATTGTACCGTCAGGGTCAGTATCGATATTTTTTGAACTACTGCTTCCACCACAACTAGTCAGTAATAACATCGATAAAGTGAATAGTACTTTTGCCGTGTTTTTAATCGTCATGAAAGAATTTACTCATAGTTAGATTGGTACAATGTAGCACGAAATTATGCGCTTATATTAACTGTTTTGCAGCACTTATATATCCGAAAGACAACGGTGACGTCTTAACTCTTGATATTAATTATCGCCCAAAATCATATCTGCGGCCTTTGCACCAATCATAATACACGGGGCATTGGTGTTAGCACTAACAATGGTCGGCATGATAGAGGCATCTGCAACTCTTAACTTTGAAATTCCATGCACCTGTAAACGATTATTAACCACGGCCATGTCATCATTGCCCATTTTGCAGCTACCTACGGGATGATAGATATTATTCGATTTTGCTTTTAAAAATTCAATAATCTGCGCATCGGTTTGCACAGCTTCGCCTGGAGATATCTCACCTTTATTATTAGCTGCAAGCGGTTGTGTTGTCATCAGCTCTCGGGTCAAGCGTACCGCTTTTACCATGTCATTTATATCGTCATCATGGCTGAGTAAATTGCCATTAATTAACGGTGAGCTGTTGATGTCATTATCTTTTAAGGATATGCAGCCTCTGCTTTTAGGACGAAGTAAACAAACATGCATTGACAACCCTTGCTCAAAAAACATTTTAATATTTCGGCCATGATCATCCATCGCACCAGCGATTAATTGCCACTGAATATCTGGTCTGGCATTTGGATCACCGTTTAATGCTGTAAAGCCACCAGTTTCAACCAAACTTGAAGTTAGGGTACCTGTTTTGTGTTTATAAAACCGTAAGCACTGTTTAGCTAAATTAATAAAAGGCTTAGGTTGGAAACTGATCAAGTTTTCTCGTTTATGACGATTAACGATAATTGCATCTACGTGATCTTGCAGGTTTTTTCCGACTCCTTTTAAGTCATGTTTTACTTGAACGTTTAAAGGTTCAAGTTCGTCTTTATTACCTATGCCACTTAACATTAGCAACTGCGGACTATGAATTGCCCCGGCAGATAAAATAACTTCTTTATTGGCTGTTAGGGTAAGTACGCTGTTTGGATGTTGGTATTGCACGCCATAGGCTACTTTATCTTTAATTAATACTTTAGATACTTTGCTATGGGTTAACACCGTTAAATTTTTACGAGTTTTTGCCGGTGTTAAAAATGCTTTTGCAGCGCTAAAACGCAGGCCGTCTTTTTGGGTAACTTGATAATAGCCAACGCCGCCTTGTTTGGCTCCATTAAAGTCAGGATTAAAGGAGTAGCCGGCGTTTATGCCTGCTTGAATGAAGTCAGCTCCTATTGGGTGTGAAGAGCGTGAGTCGGCCACATTCAAACCGCCTGTTTTACCGTGGTATTTGTCTACTATACGTTCTTGCGATTCAGTATTAATAAAGTAGGGCAGTACATCATCATAACCCCAACCATGATTACCTAGCGCTTGCCATTCATCATAATCTTCACGTTGGCCACGGGTATATAGCATTGCATTTATTGCACTACTACCACCTAATCCCTTACCTCTGGGATTATAAATGGTACGGTTATTTTGTTGCTCCTGTTTCGTCGATTCCAAACAGTAATTAAACTTCTTTAAACGCATCAAGGCTGCGGTGCCAATGGGAATGTTTACCAAAGGATTATTATTAGTGCCTCCCGGCTCTATCAAGCACACAGTATATTGGCCACATTCACTAAGTCGATTGGCTAAAACACAACCAGACGAGCCGCCACCTACGATAATAAAATCAAACGAATCAGACATATAAAAGTTAAATTATAAATTAGGTAATCCAATCTAATCTATACAGGTTAAATTTACAAGGGAAGGTCATACCAGTTTTGGTCAGCTAAATAGGTGTTCTTTTTGAAGTATAAAAAAAGCTGCATTTGCAGCTTTCTTGAATTAACTTAGAATTGCCACGGACGGCATTAATACAAAATTATTCAAATCGAACTTGATAATGAGCAGGCATGATTCTTACTGATTTGATCATGTTGTCATTTACATCAATTATTTCCATTGGATAACCAGCAATTCGCATACTGATGTTTGGCTCTGGAATTTCTTCAAAATATTCAAGTATTAAACCGTTCAATGTTTTCGGGCCATCAATTGGCAGAGTCCAATTCATCTCTTTGTTGATGTCTCTAACGTTTGCAGTACCATCAACCAGGAAACTACCATCTGGCTGAGCGTTCACTTCATCACTTGGTGCTGGTTCCATTGTGGTGGTGAAGTCACCAACAATTTCTTCTAAAATATCCTCCAGCGTCACTAAGCCCTGAATATCGCCATACTCGTCAACAACTAGACCTAAACGTTCTTTTGCGTGCTGAAACTTCAACAGTTGCACATTAAGTGGAGTACCCTCAGGAATAAAGTACATTTCTCTCACGGAACGCAACAAGGTTGCTTTGCTAAATTGGTTTTTAGATAGCATTTTAACCGCGTCACGCATATGTACGTAACCGACAACATCATCGATACTGTCACGGTATAATATTACCCGCGTATGATTGGCATGAGTTAATTGCTTTTGGATATCTTTCCAATGGTCATTGATATCAATGCCCTGAATCTCACTGCGCGGGATCATGATATCTTCAACCGTTACTTTTTCTAAATCGAGAATGCTTACCAACATATCTTGATCGCGAGCTGGCAACAACGCACTTGATTCATTCACAACGGTCCGCAGTTCTTCAGAGCTTAAGCTGTGCTCTTCTCTCTGCTCTGGGCTAATACGAAGTAACACTAATATGCCATTGGTGATCCAGTTAAGTGCCACCACAAATGGGAACATTACTTTTAGTAATAGTTTTAATATTATTGAACTAGGGAAGGCAACTTTTTCAGGGTACAAGGCCGCTAAGGTTTTAGGCGTAACTTCTGCAAAGATAAGGATCACTAACGTTAAAATAATGGTGGCATATAAAACCCCAACATCACCAAACAAACGTATACCAATAATGGTCGCTATTGCCGATGCCGCGATATTTACTAAGTTGTTACCAATTAAAATTAAGCCGATTAATCTATCAGGTCTGGCTAATAGTGTACTGACTCGTTTTGCACCTTTGTGTTTTTTTTGCTCTAAATGGCGCAGGCGATAGCGATTAATCGACATCATGCCTGTTTCTGAGCTAGAAAAATAAGCGGAGAGTAAAACGAGTAAACCGAGTATGCTAAAAAGCATACTTGTAGATATGTTGTCCAAAAATGGGGCCCTATGTTGCCAAAATGATGTGAAGTAATATTTTAAACATCACTTCACAATATACTTATACCTTAACTTCTAAGATAAGAGAAACTCTTTTACAAATCTGCTACCAAAGTACGATAACGTTAACAATGATGTTGCCACTACAGACAGTACTAATACTTTATTGCCACGCCAGCCCATTTTGTAATGACCACGCATAATGATCAGATAAATTGCTAAAGCAAATAACGACAAAAGTGTCTTATGTAATGATTCTGGCGCAAAAAAACTTTCGATAAATACCAGGCCAACGGCTTGTGACAGGATTAAGCAGATTATACCGGCAAACATGATCGAGAATAATTGTCCTTCAACTTGCATTAAAGGTGGTAAGTGATTAACCGCGCTAATTTTTTTAGATTTTAATTTGTAGTTTATATAGCTTACCTGGAAAGCATATAACGTCGCGATTACTAAAATACCATAAGATAATAACGCTAACGTTATATGAATCACTAACGGGATTTTAGTTGGATCAATTACTAAGTGGTGATCTTCAGGAACAAAAAACAACACTGTATGTAAAATGGCTGAAAATGCATATACCACTGGCAAAATTAAATTCGCTTTAAAGCGAATCGAAATTAATGTAACTGAAAAAGAAATAATGAATGCGACTAAAGCAATGACATTAACTAAGCTGAAATCTACATCGTTATGAAAGAAAATATTTTTTGATAATAATAAGCTGTGACCAACAACAGCCATACAACCAAGCGTTAAGTATACTTTCGGGTTAGGGCCTGTCGTGTCAAATAATTTTGATGAAACAGCTAAAGCGGCAGCCACATATAATGTGATAACGGCAATGGTGAGAAAACTGACTAAATCCACCGTTTACTCCTGTAAGAGGGTTATTATTTTATATTTAATATAAAAACTATATTTATTATCTAGTTGAGATAATAAACAATACCAATATCTATAGCTAATATTATTTAATGAATAAGCGGCGAAATGGTTTAATTGCCATACTCACTAATAATATTGTACAGCTTAATGCAAACCAATTAGGTAACATTTCGTGACTATGGCTCATTTGCTCAATGATACTAACGTTAAAAGCACCTAATGCAATATCTAAACAATAGCCAAAGCTAATTGCTGAAATAGATATCCCCATTAAATAACGAACCAGTACACTGGAACCCATTTCTTTTTTGATCACGCCTAAGGTAGATATATTTGTTGCTGGGCCTGCCATCATAAATACCAATGCGGTTCCTGGAGAAATACCAGCCAAAATAAAGCCCGCAGCGATAGGGGTAGATGCTGTAGCACAAATATACATTGGAATAGAAATGGCGATCATTATCAACATAGCAATTAAACCACTACCGTAGCTTAATAAAAACTCTGGTGGTAAAAAAGTACGAACTAAAGTTGCAAACACCAAACCGATAAACAACCAGATAACTAAATCATCAATTAACTGGGTAAAACCATATTTAATCCCTTGCATCGATTTTGTCAGCATTGAATCAGATTTTGGGGCGGTTTTAGAGGCGCAACAACTTGTCGCTGCTTCCTCTTTGTGCTGGTGCTCTTCGGTATTGTTATCGCTTGCACAACAAGATTTAACCTCTCCAGTTGCCACAGTCTCTTGTTCTTTACTGGTATTTACCAGAAAGCCTGTAAATATAGCCGACAAAATCGCAGCAAATGGACGGTATATCGCCATTATTGGGCCAAGCAATGCATAGGAAACTGATACTGAATCAACCCCAGTTTCTGGCGTGGCGACTAAAAAGGCCGACGTAGCGGGAGATGATGCACCCGAGCGCTTAAGCTGTGTTGCTACAGGAATTACACCACATGAACAAAGGGGAAGAGGGGCACCAATAAATGCCGCTTTTACTATGGCAAGCTTGCCATGACCTAAATGCTTGCTCAAAATTTGCGTAGGAACAAAAGACTTCATTAAACCGGCAATGATTAAACCTAGCAATAACCATGGGCTAGCTTCGTTGGTTAAGTCTAATAAATTACTCGCTAATTGGCTGACAATATCCATAAATTACTTCTGTATGGTTGAAAATGATATTTTTATTACTATTAATAGTTAAGAATTAATACTAAGTTGATTGTACCCTAGTTTTTTGAAAAATTAACGCTTTTAACCGTACAACGCTAAGGTTTGTTGATTTTATGCTTTCGCTTATTATTCGTGCGGGTATAATAGCTAACATTATATCGATATTTCACTATTTAAAGTAATTAGACTATGTTTGAGAATCTCTCCGATCGTTTATCCAAAACCCTGAAGAATATCAGTGGTCGTGGTCGTCTTACCGAAGACAACATTAAAGACACCTTGCGCGAAGTGCGTATGGCTCTATTAGAAGCCGACGTAGCTTTACCGGTTATTCGTGAATTTATCGCCAATGTAAAAGAAAGAGCTGTTGGCCAAGAAGTTTCGAAAAGTTTATCTCCAGGGCAAATTTTCGTAAAAATAGTTCGTACTGAACTTGAATCGGCAATGGGTCAAGCTAATGAAGCGCTAGACTTAAAAGCAACGCCTCCGGCAATTATCTTAATGGCGGGTTTACAAGGTGCGGGTAAAACGACCTCTGTTGCCAAATTAGCTAAATTCTTAAAAGAACGCGAAAAGAAAAAAGTCTTAGTGGTGAGCGCCGATGTTTATCGTCCTGCCGCCATTAAACAGCTTGAAACATTAGCCGGCGAAGTTGATGTTGAGTTTTTCCCAAGTGATATTTCTCAAAAACCTACGGCTATTGCTAATAGCGCAATAGATCATGCAAAGAAACAGTTTTGTGATGTGGTGATTGTTGATACTGCGGGTCGTTTACACGTAGACGGCGAGATGATGGATGAAATTAAACAATTACATTCCAACATCAACCCAGTAGAAACGTTATTTGTCGTTGATGCCATGACTGGTCAAGATGCTGCCAACACGGCAAAAGCATTTAACGACGCTTTACCATTAACCGGTGTTATCTTAACCAAGACCGATGGTGATGCTCGTGGTGGTGCGGCGCTATCAATTCGTCACATTACTGGTAAGCCAATTAAGTTTATGGGGGTTGGTGAAAAAACTGACGCCTTAGAACCGTTTCACCCAGATCGTGTAGCGTCTCGAATTCTTGGAATGGGTGATGTGTTATCACTTATTGAAGAAGTTGAGCAAAAAGTTGATAAGAAAAAAGCGGAACAGTTAGCTAAAAAAGTTAAAAGTGGTAAAGGGTTCAGCTTAGAAGATTTTCGTGATCAACTTGTGCAAATGAAAAGCATGGGTGGCATGATGGGCATGATGGATAAATTACCGGGTATGGGTAATATGTCTGAGCAAGTTAAAGGTCAAATGGATGATAAAGTTACCATACGCATGGAAGCTATCATCAATTCGATGACACCAGGTGAACGTGAACGCCCTGATATTATTAAAGGCTCACGTAAACGTAGAATTGCTGCCGGTTCAGGAACACAAATTCAAGATGTGAATAAGTTGCTTAAGCAATTTACCCAAATGCAAAAAATGATGAAAAAAATGTCTGGCAAAGGCGGCATGAAAAAAATGATGCGCTCAATGCAAGGCATGATGCCACCAGGTGGAATGGGCGGCATGGGTGGTATGGGCGGCCCTGGCGGTATGTTCCGCAAGTAAGGCTTGTTTCACTGAATTACACACGAATAAATTCACCCAACCAAATGTAAGTAATGGTTGGTCCGAATTTATTCGGTCGTAATCCCCTAAGGGTGAATTCATTCTGACGTTATAACGCGATATAACAAGCTTAAAAATCTCAGTTTGAGCTATCCATTACTCTCATGTAGTATGTTTAAACGAGTTCAACTTCCAATTTCCAAAGGCATTCAGTAAGTGCAGTTAATAAAATCTCTTTTTTGTTTCAAAGGCTTAGATAATTCAGAGCGTTATTTTGCTATCAGCATCTGTTGCTTGGCCGTTTTCTTTTTATTTAACGGCGTTATTTTATCCTCTCTAACTGCAAAGTTAATTCTTTTAGTGCTCATCACCATTGTTTATTTTGCTGCAGGCATACGTCGTTGTAGAGATAGCCATAAACGTTCAATGACAGCATGGCTAACGAGCATTGTTACATTTTTGTCATTCTTAGTGATTATTTTAATCCCGTCGGCAACCAGTTATGTATTACTAATATTACCGGTAATGGCGAGTTTGTATTTATTTTCATTACCGTCTTTTGCTCCACAAGTATATGTTATGGGGTATTGTGGACCCGTCGATCTTAGTGAGTTATCAGAGCCGGTAAAGGTAGAGCGAAAACCATTATCAAATAGAATTGAACCAAGTTTATTTGGCGTAACAAACCAACAGGATGATGAGTTAAGTTTTTATGCGCCATCAATCGAGCCAGAAAATGTAGAGCAACCTGCTACACAACCACCTAGGCAAGCAAGTAATGATTTAGCTTTGTTTATACACAAGTGGTTAATAGCAAATCAAAAAATTGCGGTTGCCGCTGGAATATTCATTTTATTTATCAGTGCTGTTATTACCAGCTTACCTTTTATCAACAATGCAATGACTGCAGATAGTGAAGCGCAAACCGCTGAGCAACAAGCAGCTAAGCCAGAAACTGCAGTTACACAACGTCAACAGTTATTGGCAATGCCTGATGAGTTTTATTTATTGTTAGATCAAAACGAAGGTCTAATTGTGCATTGGCAAGCTGATTTAATTCGTGAAGGTGAAATTTGGTCACAAGCAAGTGCGACAGGTGACGATAGTTGTGAAGTTATTGAGTTTAATAATGGCGATAAAGTCAGAACCATTAATGTTGTGGTAGAAGACTCAGGCAGCTATTACGCAAACTTTTCACCATTAGATACGGCTTCAGTGGTGAGGTCGTTAGCAAGACGCGGTAATTTTGGCCTATGTGGATATAACTTCTCACTTAAAGGCTCACAAAAAGCGTTAAACTCTAATCCAATCTACAGTGATTACGCTAATTAATACTTTCAATTAAAGCCAAGTACTTAATCTTGTACTTGGCTTTCATCCTAAAGTTATATTCTTACCAAACGCTTTAATGCTCTAAAATTGTCTTTAGTTAGAATTTTATTTCCTAATGCAGTAAGCATAGAGCCTAATACAACTAAGCAAGCACCAATATAGGCAAGGTTGTTTAATGACTGCGCACTGAACATTTCAGGCCAAATTTTCTCGGCAATAGTTGCAAACAGTACGGTTAATAATGGTGTGATCGCTAATACTGCACTTACTTTCGATGCTGGCCAATACTCTAGTGATTCGGCAAAAGTACCGTAAGCGATTAAAGTGTTTGCACAACAAAAAATTAATAATACTATTGCGATTAAGTTTAATGAACCAATCTCTGCAGGCGAGGCTACCGGTAAAAAGAACAAGCTGGAAAATAAATAAATAAACCACATTATTTGGTTTGAGCTAAAGTGGTTCAGCATTTTCTTTTGCAAAATAGCATAAATTGCCCAGGTAGAAGATGCGCCAAGCATAATGATAAACCCGGTGATGAAATTATCACTATCAAGCTCTCCTGCATTACTGAACTGTTGATTAAAGAACAACACCAAGCCTGATATAAGTACAACAGAGCCAACCATTTGACCTCGGCTAAACGATTCTTTTAAGAAAAACACGCTGCCGACAAGCATCATAAATGGTGCCATCTGGATCAGCATTTGTGCTGTTTCTGCAGGCACATAATATAAGGCTGATAAATATAAGATGTAATTTAGCGATAAAAATATCGCAGCTAAAAACAAACGTTTAAACAAACTTTTGTTTTTAAAAATAGCAGTTGGGATCTTATTCTTCTTATAAAGCATAAAAGAAACAAAGATGGCAGCAAAAAAGAATCGGTACCAGGTGATGGTGTAGGAATCCATAAGCTGTAAAACACTGGTCAGGGCTAAAGGTAGTAAACCCCACATTACTGCTGTAGTTAAAGCTAAGCTTAAACCTTTTATATTGCTGCTTGCTGCTGTTGGCATAATAAGATTGTTTTAACCGGTTGCGATCTGCTGAAATTAGTAGTTAAACAGTACTAATTTGTAAATGAGGCCGGATTTTATCTTAGATTTTAGCGATTAGCTTGTTTTTTTCGATTATTTTACCGTTAAAGTCGCATTTAAGTTGCAATTTAGCTGTAAAAGCGTAAAATCTGCGAGCTTTTCTTTCCCTAGTGGTAAGAAAGTGTCTGGAAAATTCGTTTTATAACTTAAATATAGAGGACGGTATGGTAACCATTCGTTTAGCTCGTGGCGGCGCGAAAAAGCGTCCATTTTTTACAGTGGTTGTTGCTGACAGCCGTAACTCTCGCGATGGTCGTTTCATCGAGAAAGTTGGTTTCTTCAACCCTACTGCACAAGGTCAAGCGGAAAAACTTCGTTTAGATCTTGACCGTATCAACCACTGGGTTGGTCAAGGTGCTACGGTTTCTGACCGTGTTGCAAAGTTAGTTAAAGACGCTTCTGCGGCTTAATTAACTTATTGAAATTGAATAAAGAGAATTAGTAAAACATGGAAAAAGAAGTCATCCTTGGAAAAATTGGTGCTGTTTACGGCATTAAAGGTTGGTTAAAAATTCATTCTTTTGCCGATTCTCCAGAAGCAATTTTCGATTATAGCCCTTGGGTGTTAAATCTTAATGGCAAAAAACTAACAGTAACAGTAAGTGAATGGCGTCGCCATTCAAATAGCTTAATTGCTAAATTTGCTGACATTAGTGACCGTAACGAAGCTCAGTTAAGAACTGGTGCTGAAATTACAGTAGCGAGTGATCTACTGCCAGAATTACCAGAAGGTGAGTTTTACTGGCGCGATCTAATCGGTATGGATGTGGTGAATACCTCTGGTTATAACCTGGGTAAAGTAACTGACATCATGGAAACCGGCTCAAACGATGTACTGGTAGTTAAAGCTAATCGCACTGATGCGTTTGGCAAAAAGGAAAGGTTAATTCCTTACCTTGATGAGCAAGTGATCAAAACTGTTTCACTTGACTCGAAACAAATTGACGTGGACTGGGACCCAGGTTTCTAACTCAATGACTAATAGTAAAATGCGGATAGAGGTGATAAGCCTTTTTCCTGAAATGTTTACTGCTATCACTGAGTCTGGGGTGACAGGAAGAGCGATTCGTAATGGCTTGATAGATTTCCAAACATGGAATCCTAGAGAGTTTACTAACGATAAGCATCGTACCGTTGATGATCGTCCTTATGGCGGTGGTCCGGGAATGCTTATGATGGTACAACCATTACGAGATGCCATTAAAGCTGCCAAACAATCGGCAGGTGATGATGCGCATGTGATCTACCTTTCGCCACAGGGACGAAAGCTTGACCAAGCGGGTGTACGTGAATTATCGACTCATAAGTCATTGGTATTAATTGCCGGGCGTTATGAGGGCATTGACGAAAGATTAATCGAGTCGGATATCGACGAAGAATGGTCTATCGGCGATTTTGTGTTAACTGGCGGTGAATTACCGGCAATGACCTTAATCGATGCAGTTGCACGATTTGTACCTGGTGTATTAGGGCATAATCAATCGGCTGAGCAGGATTCATTTTCTGACGGTTTATTAGATTGTCCACATTACACAAGGCCAGAAGTTCTGGATAATAAATCTGTACCTAAAGTTTTGCTTAGTGGTAATCATGAACATATTCGCCAATGGCGTATGCAACAGTCTTTAGAAAGAACCTGGACTCGACGTCCAGAATTACTAACAAACCTAGCTCTGACTGCCGAGCAGGATAAAATGCTGAAGCTTATTAAGCAGAAGCCCAAATCCGGCAAATAGTAGCAGTGTAACCTAGGAAGAAAGGTGTATTATGAGTAATATCATTAATCAGCTCGAACAAGAGCAAATGAAAACTGACGTACCAGCGTTTGCCCCTGGTGATACTTTAGTTGTTAAAGTTAAAGTAAAAGAAGGTAACAAAGAACGTCTTCAAGCATTTGAAGGTGTTGTAATCGCTAAGAAAAACCGCGGATTGCATTCTGCTTTTACTGTTCGTAAAATCTCGAACGGTGAAGGTGTAGAGCGTGTATTCCAGACACATAGCCCAATTGTTGCTGAAATTTCAGTTAAACGTCGTGGTGATGTACGTCAAGCCAAACTTTACTATCTACGTGAACTTTCTGGTAAGAAAGCACGTATTAAAGAGAAGTTGGGTAAGTAATTTATTACTTGTTCCAAAAAAAGGCTGCCTAAGGGCAGCCTTTTTTTTGGCCATGGATGGCCTATATGACAAAAATGCAGGAGCAATTTTTTGTTTTTACTTCAGGGATGATGGAATGCAAATCGCCAAGGATGGCATTAGATTTGTAACTTCAGGGACAATTATTAAAGCGTCCATGCATAATTGCATATACAGCATCCTTGCTGAAAATGATGGAATGCAAATCGCCAAGGACCGTTCATTCACATCCATGTGATCACGGTATTCATCACATCGTGTGAATCATGGTAATAGATTTGTAAAGGATGGCTATTGATTCGGCGTCTTTTCGGTATAAGCTATTTTTAAAACCATAAATTTTAAGCTGCAAGTTTAAAATATATCGTTGGTCCGAATTTATTCGGACGTAATCCTCGAAGAGCTAATTTATTCAAAGGTTATCCCTGCCTAAGTTAACATATTTAACGCTTCTTCAATTTCTTGCCAGCGCTTTTCGGTAAAATTACTGTTTGCCGTTTCATACGATTGCCCTTGCTCATCAACAAGCAACGTAACCTTGTCAATGCGTTTAATATGAGCATATTCAGCAACAGGAAAATGCCAATACACTGTATGACTATTACGGCTAATTATCTCTGTGTCAGTAATGATTAATGAAGGGTGATGTCGCGCTGCCCAAACCATTGCAAATAAGATAAAACATAGCAGTTGTACAATATTTATAAAGACTAAATAGCCTAAAACCAGGCTAACAATGGCCGTAATTAGGCTGATTAAAACTAAGGATAGATAGTGACCTTGTGGTGTAACATAGGGTTTAGGTTTAAATTCTTGTAGCATACTTATAAAGTCAATAATTTAAAAAAGGAAAAGCCAGTTATAAACTGGCCTTTAAAGGATGTTATTTGTTACAGAAGCTATTAATAAATAATTTCCACATGGCGATCGGTTTTAGGGTTACTATTTTGACGTTTAGGATCGCCTTTGCCCATAGTTGTAGGCGTTAATCGTTCCTTCTCAACGCCAGCATTAACCAAATACACCCAAACTGATAATGCTCGCTCCTTACCTAGGTTATAGTTGAAGTCTTCTCCACCAACCAGGTCGGTATGCCCTTGTAATACAATTTGCCCATTTTTAAGCGATTTCATTGCCTCTAGGTGAGTATTAAGAACTTTCATGCTGTCTTCATTAAGTTCACTGGAGTTGAAATCAAAATAAACAAATGGCTGAGCTGACACTGGTGCTGTTTCTGTTGGTGCCTCGGGCTCGTTGATAATTGCTGCATCAAGGTGAGGTTTGATCTGGTTTGCGCTTTTGAAATTTGCATTTGAATGACAAGCACTAATAAGTACAAGCAGGCTGAGTATTGATAACTTTTTCATCTTAAATTTCAAAACCTAAAATTCTTTTAATAATATAAAGTTATAACATGATATCGTAATTTTGCGATGAAAAATGTAATAAATATGAAAAGGATTGGTAGCAATTTTATTTCAATAAAATGTAAAATACAGATGACAGCGCTGTCATTTTGTGGTTTTATATATGCTATTACAAAAATGTAATATATAAAATGTTGAAAATATTCTATGTTTGTTAACTGTGAATACCTCTTAAATTTTTATATTACAATTTATAATCAATAACATGAAACACCATCAGGCGAATTAAATGAACGAATTAGAAAAGTTTTATCCGATAAAAGATGCTGCAAAATCACATAGTTATTTGGATGAACCAACATACAAAGCGATGTATCAACAATCGATTACTGATCCTGATAAATTCTGGAGCGAGCAAGCTAATGAATTTTTAGATTGGTATAAACCGTTTGATCGGGTAAGCAACGTTGACTTTAATCGAGCTGATATTGAGTGGTTCAAAGGTGGCCAATTAAACGTTAGTTATAATTGTATAGATCGCCACTTAAAAGAGCGCGGTGAGCAAACGGCGATTATATTCGAAGGTGATGAACCCAGCGATACCAGAAACATTTCTTATAATGAGCTGCATGAACAAGTATGTAAGTTTGCCAACGTATTAAAACAGCGAGGTGTTAAAAAGGGCGATACCGTGTGTATTTATATGCCAATGATCCCCGAAGTTGGTTATGCCATGTTAGCCTGTGCCCGCATTGGTGCAGTACATTCCGTTGTATTTGGTGGTTTTTCTACAGAGTCAATCAAAGCTCGAATTCAAGCCGCTGATTGTAAGGTTGTGATCACTGCTGATGAAAGTGTTCGTGGCGGCAAGGTTATCCCTTTAAAAGCCAATGTAGATACTGCAGTAAGCGACTGCCCTAATGTTCATTCGGTAGTTGTTGTTGCTCGCACTGGTGCTGATGTCGCTTGGAATGATGAAATAGATGTAAATTATCAGCAAGCGATGAGTTCAGTTTCTGCAGTATGTGAACCAGAAGTTATGGACGCAGAAGATCCGTTATTTATCCTTTATACATCCGGCTCAACAGGTGCTCCTAAGGGCGTTGTCCATACTTGTGGTGGTTATCTGTTATATGCTGCCATGACACATAAATACGTATTTGATTACCGTGACGGCGATATTTACTGGTGTACTGCTGATGCTGGTTGGATCACCGGTCACAGTTATATTTTTTATGGTCCGTTAGCTAATGGTGCAACAACGTTGGTATTTGAAGGTGTACCAACATACCCTGATGCAGGTCGTTGTTGGGATATGGTACAGCGTCATAAAATTAACGTGTTTTACACAGCTCCTACTGCCATCAGAGCATTAATGGGCATAGGTGATGAATATGTTTTAGATAAAGATTTATCATCTCTGCGTCTGTTAGGCACAGTGGGTGAGCCAATAAATCCAGAGGCTTGGCATTGGTATTATGAAATTGTTGGCAAAAGTAATTGCCCAATTGTTGATACCTGGTGGCAAACTGAAACCGGCGGTATTTTAATTACGTCACTACCTGGCTCTGCTGGTATGAAACCTGGGGCTGCTGGATTACCTTTCTTTGGTGTTCAACCAGTAATTATCGATAAAGAAGGTAACGAGCAAAGTGGTGAAGCGCGAGGTGCATTAGTGATGAAGGGCAGTTGGCCTGGACAGATGCGCACCTTGTATGGCGATCATGATCGTTTTCATCAAACTTATTTTAGCCAATGTGCTGGTTACTACTATACTGGCGATGGCGTGCAACGAGATAAGGATGGATATTATTGGATCTTAGGCCGCATTGATGATGTGTTAAATGTTTCGGGGCATCGTTTAGGTACCGCTGAAATTGAAAGTGCGTTAGTACTTCACCCTAAAATTTCTGAAGCTGCCGTTGTCGGTTACCCTCATGATATTAAAGGCCAGGGCGTTTATGCCTATGTCACCTTGATGCATGATGAAGTTGAAAGTGAAGAGCTTATCAGTGAACTTAAAGCATTGGTTGCAAAGGAATTAGGCAGTTTTTCAAAGCCAGATCTAATTCAATGGGCACCAGGATTACCAAAAACTCGTTCAGGAAAGATAATGCGCCGTATTTTGCGTAAAATTGCTGAGAATGACTTAGGAACTTTAGGTGATACTTCTACACTGGCAGATCCCAGCGTCGTAGAAGACTTAATCGAACGTCGATTACTTCGTTAGACTCTGTAGATCTTTTACGAGAGTTTATTGTTACAACGGAGGTGTAAGCCTCCGTTTTTCGTTAAAAAACCTACTTTGATATATGTAATTACAATTTGTATAAAAATAAAACTTGCCAGCATAAACTAAAAACTGCTACAAATACCTATCAGCTCTGTTTTAGAGCATGCGAGTTTTGGCCAGACCTTATAATTTCTGGTTCGTATAATTAATAGAAAGATATGCAAATTCAAAATTTAAACCTCCGATATTATCGCTATACCTATCTTTATTACTAAATTTTATTTAGTACCCCCTGCTGTATCTTATTAATTTTAAAAATTTTCAATCAACAACAAAACTTATATCGGAAAAACTATGCACACTAGCAAACTTAACGACGTTCATGTTAATTCAGAAGAAGTCTTAATTACTCCAAACCAGTTAAAAGAAAAATTACCATTGAGCCAATCTGACCGGGAATTTATTTTAAATTCACGTGAGGTGATTTCAAACATTATTCACAAACAAGACTCTCGTCTGTTGGTGATTTCGGGCCCATGTTCGGTCCATGATGTCGAAGCGGCAAAAGAGTATGGTCGTAAACTCAAAGAGTTGCATGATAAGTATAAAGATACTTTATACATTGTTATGCGTGTTTACTTTGAGAAACCACGCACTACCGTTGGCTGGAAAGGGTTAATTAACGATCCTCACATGGATGGTAGCTTTGATGTAGCTGCTGGCTTAGAAACCGCACGTGAACTGCTTATTTACTTAACAGAGCTGGGCTTACCATTAGCAACCGAAGCATTAGACCCAATTTCGCCACAATACTTAGCTGAATTATTCAGTTGGTCTGCTATTGGTGCACGAACTACAGAATCACAAACACACCGTGAAATGGCAAGTGGTTTATCAATGCCAATTGGTTTTAAAAATGGTACGAATGGTTCATTAGGTGTTGCAATTAATGCGATGCAATCGGCTGCTTCATCACACCGTTTTATGGGCATTAATAAAGAAGGCCAAGTAGCCCTACTTAAAACCTCAGGAAACCCTGATGGGCACGTTATCTTACGTGGTGGTCAACAACCTAATTATGATTCTGTTAATGTTGCTATGTGTGAGCAAAGCCTAGATAAAGCAAAGTTGGAGCAGGCATTGGTTGTAGATTGTTCTCATGCAAATTCGAGCAAAGATCACAACCGTCAACCATTGGTTGCTGAGAACGTTGTTAATCAAATTTGTGAAGGTAATAAATCAATCATAGGGCTTATGCTGGAAAGTAATTTAAATGCTGGTAACCAAAGTTCAGATTTACCAAAATCAGAGCTTGCTTACGGTGTGTCAGTAACAGATGCATGTATCGATTGGGCTGCAACAGTGGATTTGTTTGAAAAAACTCATGCTAAGCTTAAAGATATTTTACCAACACGCATTGGCTAATAAGAGTAAAGTAAGTATTAATGACAACCTTTGATAAAAAACTACAACAATGTAGAAATGACATCGACGAAATTGATCAGCAACTGGTTAACCTATTGGCAAAACGCCGAGAAGTAACCTGTCGGGTTGGTGAATTGAAAAGCCAAGTTGGTATGCCAATTTTTGCACCTGATCGTGAAAATCAATTACTGGCTAAGCTTGCCAAGCAAGCTCAGGCTGTTGGTTTGTCAGTGCCTTTAGTTGAGGATGTGTTTCGCCGCATAATGCGTGATTCATACTCTTCGCAAGATGAACAAGGCTATCAATGTATAAACCCTGATGCAGGTAAAGTTGTGGTTATTGGTGGCCAAGGCCAACTTGGCCAAGTGTTTGTCGATTTATTTACTCGAACCGGCTATCAAGTATCAATACTTGAAAAAGATGACTGGCAAAATGCTGACAGCATCTTTGCGAATGCAGGGTTAGTGATTGTCGCTGTACCAATCAATTTAACTGAGCTTGTTATCAGCAAGTTATCAAACTTGCCGATTGATTGTATTTTAGCTGATATAACCAGTATTAAAGCTAAGCCATTGCGAGCAATGATGGCAGTCCACCGTGGACCTGTTGTTGGTTTGCACCCTATGTTTGGCCCAGATGTTACTGGTTTAATTAAACAAACCATTATTGTTTGCCATGGTGAACAGTTAGACAAGTACCAATGGTTGCTTGATCAGTTTACTGTGTGGGGCGCGTTAAACTATGTGGTAAGTGCTAAAGAGCATGATGAAGCTATGGCAATGGTCCAGGTTATGCGTCACTTTTCAACAGTGAGTTATGGTTATCATTTGATGCAAGAAGATGTAGAGCTAGAGCAGCTACTTGCGATGAGTTCACCTATTTATCGGCTTGAGTTGGCTATGGTTGGGCGTTTATTCGCTCAAGATCCCAACCTATATGCTGATATCATATTTTCAAATCCGGATAATGTGGTGATGATGAAACGTTTTGCCAATCGATTTGTGGAACTGTTATCATCAGTGGAGCAAGGCAATAAATCAGATTTTATTGCAAAGTTTAAGCAAGTAGCGGATTGGTTTGGCGATGATGCGCAAAACTTCTTACTAGAATCCACTTCATTATTGGAAAAAGCTCGTGAACATAAATAACTCAAATGATAGCAACGCTGAAAGTAACAATAAAAAAATAACCTTTTTGCAAAAGTACAAAAAAACGATTATGTTTTTAGCATTTGCATTTTGGGTTGGTTTTGCTGTTTTGTATTCAATGCAATCCAATGCGAAAGAGCCTTATCCTGTAGGGGACATTAGTAAGCAACAATTATTGGAAAACCACCAAGAATTTGCCGATAACTATTATGATTACCAGCTTTCAGACAATGAATTAACCGCAATAGATGCGATAGCTGATAAGGTAAATATAAAAGTATTTTTTGGTACTTGGTGCCACGACAGCGAACGAGAAGTACCGCGTTTTTTACAAAGTTTTAAACACAGTCAGTCAAAGGTGTCATTAATTGCTTTGGATGGCAATAAATCTGATCCTGATGGTTTAGCAAAACAAAACAAGATTAAATACACCCCTACGTTTGTTGTTTATGACGGAAATGTAGAAATAGGGCGTATTGTTGAACGTCCAAAACAGTCTTTGGCAGAAGATATTTGGATGATTTGGTACAACTACTCATCAACAAAAACTTAATTGCTTACTTCAGCTCTTGTAAAGTCATAAGCACTAGCTGACGGTTTTTCTCAATCGCGTAATTAATTTGTTTATTGCTAGTTTCTTGCTCTGCCATCAATTGCCAATGTTCTGACCATGTATTATGTAAGTCATCAGCATTGGCTTTAACTTCGATAGAAACGGTTGGTGATAAATCCTGAATGTATAGAATGTGACGCCAACCTTTAATTGGGTCGACGTTTTTTCCATTTTCATTATAAAAGGCAGTATCAACTAAAAGCTGAAGCTCTGCTAACGACATTAGTATTTGAAATGACGATGTGCGAACGTTACGGTTAAACTCTGTTTGTTCATTTCGCCAAGTATTATACGCGAGTGACGTTATAGCAATAACGATACTTACAATAGCAATAAGGTTGTTTTTTACTTGCTGTTTTATTGATACGTTTTTATCGTCATTCGTATTCATATTGTCCTTATATCAATTCAATAATATAAAGTGTTAAGGGTTATTTATAAACGCTTAAGGGCAAACTATTAACCGTGCTTTTTCTTCAGTTTTTCAAGAAAGTCTTGTTTTTTCTTGTCTAGTTTTTCTTTCATAACTTGTTTGTATTGTTTTTTAGCAGCTGCAGAAATTTCCTTAAACAAACTATTACCTATTACTGCCCCTAATTCACTGGCTGGCAATCCTTCTTCGCCGCCAATAGCGCCAAGCTGCACACTTGGTATTTCTACATCATAAGTTTTACCATTTACTTGGCGAAGATCAACAGTCAAAGCAACTCCGGCTAACTCTAAATTGTTAATAGAGATACGCGGTTCTGGTTTACTGTCTTTTTTCTTTTTAGTTTCTGGCTCTGATTCAGACTTTGGGATCTGATTATTTATCGCCGTTAATAAGTCTTTCAAGTTGTTGTTGCCACTTTTGTCAAACTCAACAAATGCTTGTGGTTTTTTAAGCACAATAGATTCTAGAACGAAAGGAGATTGGCCGATAGATTTCATATCAATATCTAAAGAAACTTCACCTAAGTAAAATGCTTTAGGTTGTTGATATTTAACTGGATTCTCAATGCTTATACCATAAATACCACCAAAGCCTTCGCTTAACTTTATGTCCACCTTATCAACGGTTACCGTTTCTCCAGTTAGTTTTGAACCATGAATTTCAATTTGAGAACGGACAAAACCATTCCAATCTGCTGATGCCAAAAACCAGAGCATGGCACCAAAAAAAAGTAAAAGGCCAATCGCAATTGCTGAAAGTTTATTCATGTTTTTTCCAAAAGTTTGTTAAAGAAATATAAGCCTTTATAATTATAGCCTTAGAAAATAATTATTTAACCTATTAAATGTGTAATTCAACGTATTAACATCGTTTCAAAATGTAATGTACGTTATATTGCTTTTTTGTAATATCACATCTTATTTTGGATAGAACCGTCATATGGAATCAGAAAAAACGTCTCGTTTACCGTTAATAATCCTTTCCGGATTACTTATCGCGTTATTAGGTTATCTTTATCTACCTGAAGAAAATGTTAGTCAATCTCAAAGTGCAAGAGTCGTGTCAGTAAAGACTACCCCTGTTGTTTTGGCTGAGTTTAGTGATGAATTTGAAGCTTTAGGTACAACAAAAGCTAATGAAGACGTTATTATTGCAGCTCAATATTCAGATATTATTGAATCGATCCATTTTGATGATGGCGACACTGTAAAAAAAGGCGACATCTTAGTTGAGCTTTTTAAAAAAGAAGAACAGGCAAAAATTAAAGAGTTACAAGCAAACTTAGATCAAGCTAGTGCCCAACTTCAACGCTATAAAGACCTACTCAAACAAAGCGCTGCTTCAATAGCTCAACGTGACGAACAAAAAGCTAAGGTGCAATCATTTCGCGCACAACTATTAAGTGCACAAGCGACGTTAAATAACTTAACCATAAGAGCTCCCTTTGATGGGCAACTTGGCTTTCGTCAGGTCAGTGTTGGCGCGTTAATTAATGACGGTTCAACTATCACAACCTTGGACGACATTTCTATAATTAAGCTCGATTTTGCTATTCCTGAACGTTTTATAACAACAGTAAATATTGGTCAGGCTATTGCAGCAACCAACGTTGCTTATCCTGGTGTAAAATTTATCGGTAAAGTTACCAGTATTTCGCCCCGCGTAGATGCTGTAACTCGTACGATCCAAATTCGAGCCGAGATTGATAACAGCAATATGCAATTACGTCCAGGCATGTTAATGAGTATTATTCTAGAGCGTAATGTTGCACAAGTATTGCAAATACCTGAAAGCGCTGTCATTCCTTTTGAAGATAAACACTTTGTTTTTGTTGTCCAAAACGACACTGCAAAGAGAGTTGATATCTCAGTAGGGCGTCGTAAACCTGGCATAGTTGAGGTTTCTTCAGGCATAAAAGAAGGCACAAAGGTTGTTATCGAAGGCGCACTAAAATTAAGAGATGGTGCCAAAGTTAAAGCAGAGTCATCTATATTGGAAACTAAGTAATGATATTGTCAGATCTTTCGGTAAAAAGACCTGTTTTTGCAACGGTTTTGAATTTGCTTATTGTAACGTTTGGTATAGTTGCTTTCCTGTTATTACCATTGCGAGAATATCCTGATACAGATAAACCTGTGGTTTCTGTATCTACTTCATACCCAGGTGCTTCTGCAGCTATTGTTGAAACCAAAATAACTCAGGTTTTAGAAGACAAAATTAGTGGTATTGAAGGTGTTAAAAACATTAAATCAACTTCACGGGATGGCCGCTCTCGAATTTCGATAGAGTTTAATATTGAACGAGATGTAGATGGTGCTGCCAACGATGTGCGCGATAAAATCTCTTCTGAATTACGCCGACTACCTGATCAAGCCGATCCTCCAGAAGTAAAAAAAGCCAACGATGATGATGACGTTATTGCTTGGTTTACGTTGCAAAGTGAAGTATTTAATACTCTGGAGCTGACTGATTATGCTAATCGATACATCGTTGACCGATTTGCGGTAGTTAATGGTGTCGCCGAAGTAATGGTTGGCGGCGGTCGCAACTACGCGATGAAAATAACACTGAACCGACAAGCAATGGCAGCGCGCGATATTACCGTTAGTGACATTGAATCAACGCTGAAGGCTGAGAATGTTGAACTGCCTGCTGGTGAAGTTAAATCAATAGATAGAATTTTTAATGTGAGAGTTTCTCGCAGTTATAAAACCGATGTTGATTTTGCCAATATGGTTATTGGTCGAGGCGAAAATAATTCGTTAATACGATTATCTGATGTAGCAAAAGTAGAAGTTACCGCCGAAGATGAAGAGACTATGTTTAGGGGCTATGGCCGAAACATGGTTGGTTTAGGCATTATTAAACAATCAACAGCGAATACTATCGATGTAGTCAGTGCCGCTGAAAAAGAAATGGATTTGGTGAAGCTGAATTTACCGGCTGGCACGACCATTACGCCGAGCTATGACTCATCTACCTTTATTAAAGAGTCTATCAAAGAAGTGTATAACACCTTAGGTGTCGCCATGTTAATGGTGGTGTTGGTTATTTTCTTATTTTTAGGCAATATTAGAGCTACATTTATCCCGGCAGTTACTGTACCTGTTGCCTTAATTGGCTCAATGATAGTACTCAGCTCACTTGGCTTTTCTATCAATTTATTAACACTGTTAGCCTTAGTGCTCGCCATAGGGTTAGTGGTTGATGACTCCATTGTGGTATTAGAAAATATTTATCGACGGATTGAAGAAGGTGAAAAACCGCTTGCTGCTGCGTTTAATGGTGGTCGAGAAGTTGCCTTCGCCGTTGTTGCCACTACATTAGTGTTAGTCGCGGTTTTCGTACCGTTAATATTTATGTCTGGTGATATTGGCCGGTTATTCACTGAGTTTGCCTTGGCAATCGCTGCCGCTGTTATTTTTTCAAGTATCACGGCATTATCACTAACGCCAATGATGTGTTCAAAGCTACTAAAACACCGCAAACGTAGTTCTTCGTTTGGCCAGTTTTTGGACAGAAATTTTGCCAAGCTTGAAGCCAAATATGCAAAGACCTTATCTTCAGTAATTAAACAGCCGTTAATGATCGTATTGGTTATGCTGTTAGCCTTTGCCAGCTTATGGACTATTTTCAATAAGCTGCCAAGCGAGTACGCGCCAAAAGAAGATCGTGGAGGTGCATTCTTAATCATGAGTGGCGCTGAAGGCGCAAGCTTTAAAAGTAACGCCGGTAATATGCTGCAAATTGAAGAAAAGTTATTAAATCATTATGAAGATGGAACCTTAGAGCGTGTACTTGTGAGAGTACCTGGCTTTGGGGGAACGGGCGGAATTGCAATTATTGGTTTACCACCTTGGCAAGAACGCGACATTTCTACTCAAGATTTCATCAATGGCTTTAATGAGGAACTTGCGGATGTCACCGATGTGCGTGCATTTGTAATGACACGCGGTGGTTTAGGCGGCCGTGGTGGTGGTGGTCGTCCGATAGGTTTTGTTCTACAAGGGACTAACTACGATGAGTTGGCTCGTTGGCGCGATATCATTATGGAAAAAGCGCAAGAAAATCCAAATATAGTTGGCCTAGACAGCGATTACAAAGAAACGTCACCGCAAATATTGGTTAATATTGATCGCACTCGAGCGTCTGATCTTGGTGTTACCGTTGGTGATATAGGTATGACTTTGGAAACCATGCTAGGTAAACGCCGAGTAACAACCTATATTGACCGTGGTGAAGAATATGATGTGCTGTTAGCTGGTAATGAAGATGAATATCGCTCTCCAGATAGTATTGATAATATTTATGTTCGTTCTGATTCAACCGATCAATTAGTGCCAATGTCTAATTTGATTAGCTTTGAAGAGAATGCCCGTTCAACAACATTGAACCGTTATAATCGTTTAAGAAGCATTACCTTGTCAGGCAATTTAGCAGAAGGCTATACACTTGGTGAGGCATTAGATTTTCTAAATAACGTCGTTAAAGATGAACTGCCAGCTGAAGCATCAGTTGATTACACCGGACAATCACAAAAGCTTAAAGATGGCAGTAGCTCTATGCTGATTATTTTTGGCTTGGCGCTATTAATTACCTACTTAGTATTAGCTGCTCAGTTTGAAAGCTTTATTCATCCATTTGTGATCATGCTTACTGTGCCTTTGGCCCTTGTTGGTGCCATGGCTGGTTTATATGTTATGGGCATGAGCTTAAATATCTACAGCCAAATAGGCATTGTTATGTTAATTGGTTTGGCGGCCAAAAATGGTATTTTAATTGTAGAATTTGCTAACCAACTACGTGATGCCGGTGAAGAGTTTACCGATGCAATTGTTAAAGGTGCTCAGCAACGATTACGTCCAATTATCATGACCTCATTTACAACAGTAATGAGTGCAATTCCACTTGTTATCGCGGTTGGTCCTGGTGCTGAAAGCCGTATGGTTATTGGTGTGGTTATTTTTGCAGGGGTATCGCTAGCGAGTATCTTTACCTTGTTTATTGTACCTGGTGCATATTACTGGTTGTGTCGTGGCACTAAATCACCGGAATATATTGCTAAGCAGTTAGCTGAGCAAAATAGCTAGTACTTCTAATTCCAACTGGATTTATATATTCCAGCCATGAACGAAAAAAGCCAATCGAATGATTGGCTTTTTTATGTTCCTTGCAAGTTGCTTTTATTCTTCTAACGCTTTCGCTGGTACGTTTGTTGGTTTTATTTGCTCAGTTGCGTAACAACCTAACACTTTAATAAAACGGGTTAGTTGTGTCAGTTTAGCTAAACAGTCTTGCATTGCTGAGGCGCGTAAATTCGCTTCTAAATCAATGTAAAACATTTCCTCCCATGGTCTACCCTGAATTGGACGAGACTCAAGCTTGCTCATGTTTATGCCATATTCTTTTAATACCACTAAACAATCAACAAGCGCGCCTGGCTCTTGGCTGGTGGCTAGAATTAAGGTGGTTTTTGCTGGAATTTGTTCGGCAACTTCAACCGGCTTTCTGGCAACAAGAATAAAGCGACTGTGATTTTCAGCTTGATTGGCTATAGACTTGGTTAGTGCCATTAAGTCATATAACTTGCCGCCTTCTTCAGAGCCTATTACAGCAACGTTGGCAAGTTTGGATTCTGCTGCTTTTTGCATAGCTTGTGCGCTGGAGTCACAATATTCAATGCGAATGTTATCTTGTTTATTTAAAAAGTTACTGCACTGCTGCACAGGTTGTGCATGAGCATAAATGGTATCAATTTGCTCTAAAGAGGTATTTACCGCTGTTAATAAACAATGATCGATAGGCTGTGATAGTTCACCAACAATTGAAAGATTTGTATGCTGAAGTAGGTCGTACACTTCATTGATGCTGCCCGAACTAGTGTTCTCAATTGGTAGCATTCCGTAATCAACATTACCCGATTCTACTTGATGCAAAATATCATCAAAACTGGCGCATCCAAACTCGATTATTTCTTCGGCTCTGCGCGAAAAATAACGATAGCTGGCTAAATAGCTGTACGAACCTTTATCGCCTAGAAACGCTACGCTTACCGTTGGCGTTTTAATGTTCGGATTTTTTAATTGCTGTAAATACGCTTGTTGATTTAATACCGAATCTTCAATGATGGTTTGAAAAATGTTGGTCACGTAATGAGCATCGAGTCCTTGCTCTTTACCTATTTGAATTAGTTTTACCAATAACTCTTGTTCACGTTGTTGATCTCGAACTGGACGAACTTGATGAGCTTTGCTTTTTGCAACATTTAACGTAAGAGAGCGGCGCTTGGCAAACAGGCTTAAAAGATCTTGATCTAATTGGGTGATCTCTTGACGAATAACATTTAAATCTAAACTATCTTTCACTTTTGACGCCTTAATTTTATTGATAAAAAAAGCCTTCATGGTTATGAAGGCTTTCGTGGTTATTATTTGAAATACGAAAATCCTCCAGCATTAGCTGGTAAAGAAGATAAATTTAAACGCGATATTCATATATTTCATTCCTCTAATGTATAAATGCAGCGAAAAAGAGTCAACTGATAAATGCTTTTCTGATAAAATAATCGGCCATAACATAGAATTTTTCGATATTTGTAGGTTTTTGATGTCATCATTACAAGATCAGTTACTAAAAGCGGGTTTAACTACCAAGCAAAAAACTCGCCAGGCGAATAGTGACAAACGTAAAAAGAATAAACAAAAGCGCAGTGGTGTAGCTATTGAAGCCACATTACAAGAACAGGTAAAGCAAGATTTAGCTAAAGCACAAGCTGAAAAAGCAGCAAAAGATAATGAGCTAAACGCGCAGAAGAAACAGCAGTTAGCTGAAAAAGAATTACAGCAAAGAATACTACAAATTCTAGAACATCATAATATAAAAGGCATTAACGGTGAGGTTGAATATAACTATACCGATAATGGCAAAGTGAAAAAGCTTTATATCAATGACACCACACAAAAAGCATTGGTAAATGGTCGTTTAGCCATTTGTGCTCTAAGTGGTGTTACTTATTTAGTTACCAATGAAACCGCTGAAAAAATTGCTACATTAGATGAAAACGTCATCCTACTGAGTAATGAAAAAGTAGATGTTGATGACATCGATGAAGATGATCCGTATGCAGATTATCAGATCCCAGATGATTTAATGTGGTAACCCACTAATACTATCCTATTTGACCCAAACTGAATTTGGTAAATAAATTGCCAGGTTCGTTTATGATTTAACTTTATTTAAGGAACACCATGGCTTTATTACGATTTATTATTGGCCGTATCATTTTATTGATAAACTTTATATTTTCACCAAAAGCAATGAAACGCGAACCAATAGCACAGCAATCGGTTGATCAACAAACAGAAAACTTTAGTTTATACCAATTAAATGCTTGCCCATTTTGTGTAAAAGTTCGTCGCAACATTAAACGCAATAGTTTAAACATTGAATTACGCGACATTAAAAAAGATAACCATCTAGATGAGTTAGTTGCCAACGGTGGTAAACGCACTGTCCCTTGTTTACGTATTGATAAAGAAGATGGCAGTAGTGAGTGGATGTATGAGTCTAAAGTTATTTCTTCATACCTTGATCAAGTCGCTGCATAATAAAATAGCGCTGTAATAATTGGAAAATGAGGCCGAGCACTGCTCGGCCTCATTGTATCAGCGCTAAATTCATTGAAAGTATTTATCTTTATTCTCTGTCTGTTAATCTAAGAGGATGATAAGGAGATGCTGTGTTAATAAAATCAAAAAAGAAAAGTGAATTAGTTGAAAGTCAGGTGACTGATGAAGCCATTTATTACAGTCGCCGTAAGGTGCTTAAGCAATTAGGATTTGTTGGCGCATCTGCGTTAATTGCAGGTAACAGTTTGCCTAAGTTGGCATGGGCTAACAGTAACTCTTCTTTTAAAACTACCGCATTAGATTTCAAAAAGTCTCAATACTCCGACATCCAAGATAAGCTAACCCCTGAGCAAAAAGTTATTTCTCATAATAACTTTTATGAATTTGGCGCTAAAAAAGATCAACCTGCAGAGCTGGCACAAAACTTCAAAGTTGACCCTTGGCAGTTAAAAATAACCGGTGAAGTAGATAAGCCATTTACTTTAGATTACAACGAGCTGTTTTCCAGCTTTACTATTGAAGAGCGTATTTATCGTTTGCGCTGTGTGGAAGCTTGGTCAATAGTGATCCCTTGGTTGGGTTTTCGGTTAGCTGATGTGCTCAAAAAAGCTCAGCCAAATTCAAAGGCAAAATATGTGGCCTTTAAAACCTTGCATGATCCCAAGCAAATGCCCGGCCAATCTAACCGATATTTAGGTGGCGGTATAAAATACCCTTATGTAGAAGGACTGCGCATTGATGAGGCGATGAATGATTTAAGCCTGCTATCTGTTGGTCTGTATGGAAAGACTTTACCCCCACAAAATGGTGCGCCAATACGCTTAGTCACGCCGTGGAAATACGGTTTCAAAAGTATAAAATCGATTGTTGAAATTAAATTGGTCGAGAGAAAACCAAAAACTACTTGGAATAAACTCGCGCCCAATGAATATGGCTTTTATGCCAATGTAAACCCAGAGGTAGACCATCCTAGATGGTCACAAGCCAGTGAACGTAGGCTCACCGGTGGCGGGTTGTTTGCTCGAAACCGCATTGAAACGCAAATGTTCAACGGCTATGGTGAAGAAGTTGCTGATTTATATAAAGGCATGAACCTTCGAAAAAACTATTAATCAGGACCAATCTGAGCCGATATACAATGCGCAATTCAGTTAAAATATTTTTATTAAAAACAGTAATTCATTGCGCGGCATTTATACCTGCCGCAATAATGTATTACCTTGCGATTATGGATAAGCTCGGCAGTGATCCTGTGGAAGAAATCATCCATTTCACCGGTATTAGTGCATTAAATATTCTGTTGCTTACCTTATTAATCTCGCCAATGGCTAAGTACTTAAAGCAAGGTTGGTTGGTAAATGTCAGACGTTTATTAGGTTTGTATGCATTCTTTTATGCCTGTTTACATATGCTCAGTTTTTTATTTTTTGAATTGCAGTTTGATTTCAGTTTGTTTATTGATGAAGTAATTGAGCGACCATATATCACTGTAGGTATGTGTGCTTATGCCATCATTTTAATGTTGGCATTTACTTCCTGGAGTAAAATTCGCAGTAAGATGGGAAAAAAATGGCAAACCTTACACAATTATAACTATTTGTTGGTTACCTTGGTTTGTATACATTTTTATTGGTCGGTTAAGTCTGAAATTATTGAGCCCAGTATTTATTTTATCCTGTTATTTTTCTTACTTTATCAACGTAAAGATAAATTCAAGCGTTGGTTTAAGAGGTAAAATAGGCTAAAGTTCCAACATAATTACTTTGTTATTTGCATAGTTAAATGACCGATAGTCCACAAGAGTTCCACCTTAATATCACTAACCCAGATGACTCTGTTGTAGAGTTGTTAGCAAATGCTGCCAAACTTTCAAAACAAGAAGTTAAACAGGCAATGCAAAAAGGCTGTGTATGGTTACAAAGAGGCTCAAGCACTAATCGCTTACGGCGAGCAAAAAAAGCGTTAAAAGCCGGCGATATTGTTCATATGTATTACAATCCACAAGTATTGGCGCAAGTGGTTGCAGATGCAATATTGATAGATGATCAACAATCATTCAGTGTTTGGTATAAGCCTTACGGTATGCTGTGCCAGGGCTCAAAATGGAGCGATCATACAACCATAAACCGTTTTGCTGAAACTCATTTGCAGCCACAACGACCGGCATTTATTGTTCATCGTTTAGACCGAGCGACATCGGGCTTAATCGTTGTTGCCCATACTAAAGCAGCCGTTCAACAGTTAACCAAGGCATTCGAACAACGAAGCACGAGTAAAACCTACCAAGCCATCGTCCATGGTAACCACTCATTGATGGCTCAACCGCAAACCATAAATATAGATATTGATAGTAAAAGTGCCATAAGCCATGTTACTTGCTTAGCTTATGATGGAGATCGTGATCGTTCTTTGGTGCAAGTGAAAATAGAAACTGGTCGTAAACACCAGATACGAAAACACTTAGCAGGAATTGGACTGCCCATTGTTGGCGATAGGCTACATGGTGAGGAAGAGAGTCGCTGTACAGGAAAAGACTTGCAGCTGTGTGCGGTGTATTTAAAAATTCCTTGTCCCACTACTGCCAATAGCAGTAACCAGCACAAGGAATATTACCTACCAGATGCGAATAAACTTAAGCTTTAACTAAAGTTAATCACATTTTCATGTTTGCTATTTTTAAGCATGGTTAATGAGTTGTTTAAATCGTTAATAATATCTTCAGGGTTTTCCAAACCAACAGAAATACGGATCAAGCTGTCACTTATGCCTGCATCTAAACGTTCTTCCGGGCTATACGGTGAATGAGTCATTGAAGCAGGATGTTGAATCAATGACTCGGCATCACCTAAGCTTACTGCAATTGAAAAAAGTTGCATCTGGTTAATTAACTGAGCACCATCAGCTAGGTCTCCTTCAATTTCAAACGCAATTACACCACCGGCCGCGCTCATTTGTTTACCAATAAATTTATGACCACTATGGCTTTTTAAACCTGGGTAATAAACGCACTTTACCATAGGGTGCTGTTCTAAAAATTCAGCCACTTGTTGAGCACTTTTACAATGTCTTTCCATTCTAATTGGTAGTGTTTTTAAACCACGAAGAATTAACCATGCATCGTGTGGGCTTATGGTCGCGCCAATGTCTTTGAGCACCGTTAGCTTAATATGTTCTATCATTTCTCGGGTACCACAAACGATACCGGCAACAACATCACCGTGACCGTTTAAATATTTAGTAGCACTGTGAATTACAATATCAATGCCAAACTCTATTGGGCGCTGTAGTATTGGCGTTAAAAACGTATTATCAACAATAGAAAGTAAATTATGCTGTTTTGCCACCCGACCGATCATTTCAATATCTAATACAACTAAATTAGGATTAATCGGTGTTTCTAAAAACAACACTTTAGTGTTCGGTTTAATTGCATTCACAATTTCAGCTTCATCACACATATCAACAAATGTTACTTCAATACCAAAGCGGGTTAATTGATGAGCCATTAGCGCATAACTACACCCGTAAACAGCTTTCGATGAAATTAGATGATCACCAGCGCTTAAATTTGCTAATAATGCGGCTGAAACCGCGCCCATACCAGTAGCAGTGGCTGCTGCATCTTCCATACCTTCTAAAGCGGCCACGCGTTGTTCAAGTTGACGTGTGGTAGGGTTTCCTAGACGAGTGTAAATAAAACCGTCTTGCTCTCCAGCAAATCGTTGCGAGCCTTGCTCAGCATTATCGAAAATAAACGTAGAGGTTTGATAAAGCGGCGTCGCAAGAGAGCCAAATTGCTCATCATTAATACGGCCGGCGTGAATTGCTTGAGTGTCTATATGTGTTTGTTTTTTCATTAATTTTCTCTAGTTATGAGTGCTGTAAGCAACTAATTTCATTGTTTATAAGTCTTACTTACAACAGTGCAATTTCCTTGCCGAATTTATTTACTGTAATGAAATCAGTAAGTTATTCAGGGTAAAGGTTTGTATAAATATAAATGTGTAATAATATTATTACGGGTTGGTGGCGTAGAGATAAACCCTTTCACATACAGCTCTAATTAGCAGGGTGTTTTACAGTTTGTAATAATTAAGTTACAGTGTAATAAGGTTGTTACATTGGTTTTGGTTGATATTTTGAGAATAGAAATAGCGTCATTAGATAGAGTGGGTATCACCCAAGAGATTCTTGCCGTTTTTGCAATGAATAATTGGGACTTGCTAGCAATGGAAGTTAGCCAATACCATATTTACGTGCAGTTAAAAGACACAAGTATACCGCTTGCCATCATTGAGCCTGAGTTGATTAAAATTTCTGGTTTAAAAGCTATTCGTCAAATTGAGCTACTACCTGGAGAACGGAAGTCTCAACAACTTGAAGTATTGCTCGCCAACATTCCTGAGCCAATTATCGATATAGATAAAAACGGTTTGATCTTAATGGTAAATAAAGCCGCAAGTGTTGCGCTTGGCATGAGTGCTGAGCAGCTAATTAATGAACCACTTACCAACCACATTAAAGAAAAGCTTCGTATTTATTTATCTGGACAATCAACCACACAAGAAGTGACGTTTGCTAATCAACAATATTTCGCAGATATTACTCCGGTTATGTCTGATGAATCGATTAATGGTGCGGTAATTGTGTTACGAAGTTTAGCGAATGTTGGCCGTCACCTTTCGCAATACCAGCAAGGGCAAGTAGGTGGTTTTGATTCGATCATCGGCAATAGTGAAACAATTAAACAAATTAAAAGTCAAACCAAACGGTTTTCCAGCCTAGATTTACCAGTGTTAATTACCGGCGAAACAGGCACGGGTAAAGAATTACTAGCCAAGGCGCTGCATGACAATGGCAGTCGTTCTAGCAAGCCTTTTTTAGCAATAAACTGTGCGGCTTTACCTGAGCATTTACTTGAGTCGGAGTTGTTTGGTTATGCACCTGGCGCGTTTACTGGTGCACAAAGTGCAGGTAAGCCAGGTTTGTTTGAGCTTGCTAATGGCGGCAGCGTTTTTCTCGATGAAATCGCTGAGATGCCGGTGTACTTACAAGCAAAATTGTTACGTTTTTTACAAGACTTTAAAATTCGTCGTGTTGGCGGGGTTAAGGATCGAAAAGTTGATGTCAGGATCATCAGTGCTACCCATCAAAATATTGCTGAGCAAGTACAACAAAAGCAATTTAGAGAAGACTTATACTATCGCTTGAACGTGCTGAATTTAGATTTACCGACACTAAATAAGCGCGCCGATGATATACCTTTATTGGTCGAGCACTTTATTAACAATGCTGCTAAACAAGTAAATCAGTCGAACATTAACCTGAGCCCTGCAGCATTAGAAAAAGTATGTGCCTATTCTTGGCCGGGTAATGTCAGACAATTACAAAATGTGTTGTTTCGGGTTGCAGCCTTAGCCGAGAAAAATATCATTGATGAGCACGACATTGTGTTTGATGAACAATTAGTGAGCCAAACTGATGAACTGGATTTCACCGGTAGAGATGTAGAAAGTTGGCATGCTGCACAACAAAAATTTGAGCAAGGGCTGCTTAACGCACTTTATCCTTTGTATCCATCAACTCGTAAACTAGCAGAGCGGCTAAAGGTGTCACATAACAAAGTGGCGATGAAGTTGAGACAATACAAGATTAAATAATCAATATAAAATCAAACTAGATATATATATTTAATTATAGCTGGTCTAGTTATTGTTATTATCTTGTTATGTTTAACTTGCTTAGAATCGATACAAGCTTAAAATTATCAATTCATGTACTGTTTAGATGAGTTACTCAATGAGAAGAACATTATACGGATTGGTATAAACACCACGATAAATAAATGCATTTAGCCTTTATTTAACTGCGAGGAATTATGACGAATAAAAATATCTCTGTTTTCAGCAAGTCTATCAAACCGCTATTGGTCTCAAGTATTGCAATAGCCCTTACTGTTACTAATGTTGCGTGTGCAGAGAAAACTAGCCCTAAAGACATTAACATTAAAGATAAATGGGTTGCTCAATCTGATAGTTTAAGTATTGATAAAACGCCTGTTGACCCTGTTAAGGGCAGTTACGGTTTAAATACAAAAACCGGTGAGTTTACTCACCCAGTAGCCACACGAGATAGTCACGATAGAAAACCGTTTGATGGCATCTTAGATTATTGGGACACCGAGCAATACATCAAAAATATGACCATTGAGGCATATTATCCCATTACCGTTGAACCATTTCACACTTGGCAAAATATTGTCGATTTTGATGGCCGCCGTTATCTTTACCAATATGTTCGTCGTGATCTAAAAATATTCGATATAACCAATCCGAAAGACGCAAAATTGTTATTAACTCGAGGTCATACTTGGGGAGCTAACGGTGCAGATAAAGTTGATCAAAACCCTTATGATGAAACGGATATGTTCGGCGCTGCATCTATTCAGTTTAACGAAAAACTGGGTAAATATATCATGGTACAAGCTTTTGAAGTTCGCCGTTTTGGTTTACTGAAAAATAAACGTACCCAACCTGATAAAGTAGAAGCTATACGTAAATCGAACCATTTAAAAGGTTTTAAAGTTTATGAAATGAATGGCCCAATGCCTAAAGATTGGAAGTTATTATCAGAGCGTACAACCGATGTAGAACACCCTGATGCTCCTTATGGTCAGCAGCAAGGGTCGGGTGTAAGGGATCTTCCTGCTTATTTTGGTGGCGATACTATGTATGTTGCTGCAGCGCCAGATGCAAGTTACGCACTAACTGAATATCCAAATGATTTATATTCTGCCGGCTATCAGTCGTGGGATATGTCAGATCCTACTAACCCTAAGTTTTTGGATCAGTTAACGGTTCCGGGCCAAATTGCATTTGATCCTGTTCATGAGGCTGCATTTAAAGAAAACCCACGCGCAGGTAATCGCACCTCCTGGATGGGAGCTCGCATGTCATTATTTATCCCTACACCTGTTGAAGATGGCGGAAAATATGGTTATGCAGCCATGGGCGGCTTAGGTTTTTATGTGGTTGATATTACTGACAGTAAAAATTTAAAAGTCGTTAGTCACCTGAATTTTGCGCCGAGTGTCGCAGGTACCGAAGGTGATTTTATTGATGTATCACAAGTTGAGAAAACAGGTATTGTTTATTTCAGTGGTTACCCATTAAATGAAGATTGTTGGGAACCGTACAAAGATGTTCACATGATCGATGTTAGTAACCCTGCTAAACCAGTTAAAGTAGGTGTTCTACCTCGACCTAAACCTCCAGCAGATGCTAAATTTGTCGATTTTTGTCAACGTCGTGGTAGCTTTGGCCCTAAGCGTACGGGTTATTACACCCAACCTGGTACGCCGAAAGATAACATTTTACCGTTCAATTTCTATAATGCCGGTTTGCAAGTATTTGATGTAAGCAATATAGAAAAGCCTAAAATAACAGCGTATTTTGTACCACCATTTAATACCGAGCGTGTAGTTGAGTATGCTCGTGGTAATTTATCGCATAGTGTCTACGTTGAATACGATAGAAACTTATTTTGGTTATTTACCAATCACGGGATCTATGTGCTATCAAGCCCTGTGCTCGGTGAACCTAGTTTTGAAGCGCCAACGACACCTTGGCCAGCGAGACCCCTTAAGAAATAACGTGCTATAAACACTTACCCAATGAAGCCTTAGGTAACTCTAAGGCTTCGCTAATTTTACGGAAACAAAATAGCCTAGTTATAACTATTTTATTATAGGCTTAACGATTAATGTTATTTTTAAGTTATTACAAATGCCTATATGATGATTTTAATAACAATCATATTTAGGTATTCTGCCAATAACAAACGGCAGATTAAGTAATTAGTACTATTACCAATACCACCGTATTTAAACGCTGTGAGACTAACATGCAAAAAATTACCAGAGAATATTGTATTCAACTAGATAGCCAAGACAGCATCGCTGATTTTCGCAATGAATTTAATTTACCAGAGCATGACATTTACATGTGTGGTAATTCATTAGGGGCCATGCCTAAAAAAGCTATGGCTAAAGTTGAGCAAGTAATGCTGGATCAATGGGGCACTAGTTTAATTAAAAGCTGGAATATTCATGGCTGGTTTACTTTAAGCCAAACTATTGGTGACCTATTGGCAACAACTATCGGTGCTGAAGCTGGCGAAGTTGTCGTTACTGATGCTACAGGAATAAACGTATTTAAAGTGCTCGCTGCTGCTTTAACCCTGAACCCTGAACGTAAAAAAATAGTCATGGAAGGCAGTAACTTTCCAACTGATAACTATACTGCGCAAGGGTTAGTAAAATTGCTCGGTAATAAACATGAAATTGTTTTTGCTGAAACTGAGCAAGGTATTTTAGATGCCATTGATGACAGCGTCGCTGTTGTTTGTTTAACGCAAGTGCACTATAAATCTGGTCGCTTGCTTGATATGAAATCAATCACTGAAAAAACTCAGCAGTGCGGCGCTATTTCAGTATGGGATTTATGCCACAGTGGTGGTGCTTTACCTATTGATCTTAATGGCTGTAATGTTGATTTTGCTCTAGGTTGTACTTACAAATATTACAATGGTGGTCCTGGCAGTCCGGCTTTTGTGTTCTGCGCCAAACGCCATCAAGGCAAAGCTTTACAACCTTTAACTGGTTGGTACTCACATGCAGCGCCATTCGCCTTTGAACAAGATTATCGTCCGGCCGAAAACATCAACCAAATGCTCTCAGGTACGCAAGGGATATTAAGTTTGGCGGTATCTGAAATAGGCATCGATATTGCTTCTCGCGCCGATATGAATGAAGTTCGTAATAAATCGTTAAATTTATCTGACTTATTCATGCAGCTAATCGAGCAGGAATGTGCTGAATTTAATTTTGAGTTAATCACTCCGAAAGAACGCGCCCGTCGAGGTAGTCAGGTCGCAATGAGCCATGAAAATGGTTATGCCATTATGCAATGTTTAATTGCGCAAGGTGTAATGGGAGACTTTAGAGCCCCTGATACTTTAAGATTCGGTTTAACCCCCCTTTATCTGCGCTTTGTTGATATTTGGGATGCTGTAGCAACGTTAAAAGAAATAATGCAAAAAGGTACTTGGCAGGAAGCGGTATATAATCAAAAGCATGCAGTTACCTAAACATAATTATCGCGATAAATATAAAACAACAAAGAGGTAATAAATGAGTATTTCAGCCACAAAAGCGGTGACTTGGTCATCAAAATCCAGTTTTCTCTTTGCGACTATCGGTATTGCGGTAGGACTTGGGAATATCTGGCGTTTTCCTTATGTGGTTGGTACTAATGGCGGCGCAGCGTTTGTGTTAGTTTATATCTTAACACTGTTGTGTTTTGCAGCCCCTATCATGATTGCTGAATTGATGATTGGCAGACAAGGTCAAAAAGACCCATTCTCTAGTATTAAAGAGTTAAGTGAGAAAAATTCTGCTAGTAAAAGCTGGCAGATAATAGGCTGGTTAAGTTTACTTATTCCTTTTATCGCTTTGTCTTATTACAGTGTTGTTGCCGGTTGGACTGTCGATTACACCTGGCAATCGTTATTAAACCGCTTTGATGGAATTGATAATGCCGGCTCTAAGCAATACTTCCAGTCACTTGCAGGTTCGCCAACTCACAGTGTTGCACTATTTATAGGCTTTATCGCATTTACAATGTTTATTATTTCGAAAGGCTTAAAAGATGGCCTGGAGAAAAGCGTAAAATTGCTCATGCCAATGCTGTTTATTATCTTAGTTTTCCTAGTTATTTATGCCGCTATTGCCGGAGATTTCGCTAAAGGGTTTGCTTATTTATTTTCCCCTGATTTATCTAAAATTAATGCCGATGTTGTGTTAGCTGCAATGGGGCAGGCGTTTTTCTCATTAGGTGTTGGTGCCGGTAGTGTAATGGCTTATGGCGGTTATTTATCAAAAGATATTTCCATTCCTAAATCGGTGTTAACCGTCGCCTTTGCCGATACTTTGGTGGCTCTGTTAGCTGGTCTTGCAATATTTCCATTTGTGTTCGCCTTTGATTTAACGCCATCAAGTGGGCCTGGGTTGATTTTTGAAACTCTGCCAATAGCGTTTGGGCAACTACCAGGTGGACAATGGGTTGGTTTATTATTTTTCTTTTTATTAGCTGGCGCCGCGCTTACAACAGCTTTGTCTATGCTTGAGTGTTTGGTACGTTTCCTATCGGATAGGTACCAATTCACCCGAGTTAAAGCTACATGCATTGCCGGCTCTGCCAGTGCTGTTTTAGGTTTAGGTGCTGCTTTATCATTTAACCTGTTAGCAGATTTCAAACCACTTGGCTTTATTGACTTTTTTAGTGGTAAAACATTGTTTGATTTAATGGATTATTCGGTAGCCAATATTATGATCCCGTTCAATGCATTATTAATTGTGTTGTTCTGTGGATGGGTAATGAAAAAAGATGTTGTGCAAGTAGAGTTTGCAGAGCAATCATCTGTTTGGTTTAAGCCATGGCTAACACTAATTCGATTCATTGCCCCAGTAGGCGTAATTGCGGTGTTAATTATTGGTTTGTAATACAACTTTATTATTCTGATCAGGCAGGTAAAACTGCCTTTTTTACTTCAGGGAAGAAGGAATGCCAAGCTCACATGGATGTTATAGGGTTGGCTCATTTACTTTTCACTTCAACTATTGGCAAAATTTCCCCGTTAATTTAAATAAATTTGTTTCGAAACTAGGAACAAAATATTAACATGGGTTAATAATAATAAATTTTTACCAACTCCAAAATTTATATTTTTCACAACAATTGCAATTCTCATTTTTATGTCTTTATAACCTGTTGAATTTTAACTGTTAAAGTTTGAATTTTGGTTTTTATTGAATAAATTGGCTATATATAAAAGTGTATAGCAGACCCGTAATAAATTATTTTTATTATATGTTTGACTCCTTTAGTGTGGTTACAGATGAGTAAGAACATAATAACAACTCATTAATAAAATAAATTCATTCATAAAAATTATAAAAGATAATTCCCTAGCACTGGGGTGGAGAACACAAGATGAGTATGCAACATATTTCAAAGGTTAAAACCATGCGAAACCCAATAGCAATGAGTGTCGCTCTTGCCATAGGTTTAACTAACCTGTCAGCTTTTGCTGAAGAAGCAACTACAGAAAACGTTGAAGTAGATGAGTTAGCGATTGAGCATGTAACCGTTACTGCTCGTCATAAAGTTGAAAGTTTACAAACAACACCGATTGCTGTTTCAGCATTTGGTGCAGATCAAATTAAAGAAGAACGTATAAACGGCTTAGAAGATATTTCAAGCAGAGTACCTGGTTTTCAGATGAATGCTTATAACTCGGCTGAGCCAGAATTATTTATGCGTGGTATTGGTAGTGATATAGAAAGTGCCGGTGCTGCAGCAGCAATTGGTATGTATATCGATGGCGTTTATATTTCACGTGGTACCAGTGCTGTTATGGATTTATACGACCTTCAAAGCGTTGAAGTGCTGCGTGGTCCACAAGGTACATTGTATGGTAAAAACGTTGTCGGCGGTGCAGTAAACTTTATCACTAAACGCCCTGTTGATGGTGATATGGAAGGTAGCGCAGAAGTTACCGCTGGTGATTATGGTCTAATGGAAGCGAAAGGCTATGTTACTGGTGCTGTCTCAGATAGCATGGCGGGTAAAATTTCTGTAGTGTCAAAAACACGCGATGGTTACGGTAAAAACACCTATACGGGTAATGATGCCGATGTTGCTGAAAGTACCTCTGTACGTGGTCAATTATTATATACCGCCAGTGACGATTTAGAAGTATTGTTTACCGCGGCATCAAGCAGTGCTGAAGGGGTACCAAAAATTAAACATATTGGCTATAGCGCAGGTCGTAACGAAGCGTTTATTAGTGAAGACCCGCGTGAAGATTTAAGCAGCGTTGATAATGATGAAGAATCAGACAGCACAACGTTTGCAGTGCAAGTTGATTGGACAACTGGTATTGGTCATTTAACCTCAATCACAGCGTATCGTGATAATGATTACAGCATTTATGAAAATGCGGCTGCTGGACTTGTAGATTCAACTCAAAAGTTTGAATGGTGTGGCGATTGGAGCACTTTTGATATTTACCCTTGTGAAGATAACACGGTGGAGAATCAAGAAGACTTAGCGTTAATCCAACCAGATGATGAATGGTTGTCATTAAAAGAAGAACAATCTGAGCAGTTTTCACAAGAATTTCGTTTAGCCGATGTAAGTGACGGACCATTAGGTTGGTTAGTTGGTGTGTTCTACATGACTGAAGACATTGACCGTCAAGAAGAAGTTGATTATTGGTTTGATACGCAATGGGGTACAACTACTGGCAATATATATAACACTACAGTAAATGACACCACAAGCTACGCTGTTTTTGGTCAAGCTAGTTATGAATTAACGGACAAGTTATCTGTTACTGGTGGTTTACGTTGGTCGCGAGATGAAAAAGACTTCTCCGGTACCGCTGGTGGTAAACGTTTTGATAACTGTTGTGGTCATCACATTGACCTCGAAGGTAACTGGGTATTTGATGAATACGCATTCGAGACTGATGATTCATGGGAAGAGTGGACACCAAGTTTTAACTTAGATTATCAAGCAACAGACGATATGTTCTTGTATGCATCAGTAGCGAAAGGCTATAAAGCGGGTGGCTTTAACGGTGAAGGCATGGAAAAAGCTGAAGAAGCAATTATTGCTTTTGATCCTGAAACAGCTTGGAACTATGAAGTTGGATTTAAAACGCGAAGCTTTTCTGACAGATTACAAGTAAATGGTGCGTTATTCTTTACTGAATATACCGATATTCAAACCACAGTTTGGGTAGAAACCGGTGAAACCACGCCTGATAACTTACAAGTGTTTAACGGTACTGGTGAAGTATCTGGTTTAGAGTTGGAAGTTGTTGCCTTAGTGACTGAAGGTTTAACCCTAAAAGGTAGCTACGGATTTATTGATTCAGAATTTACTGAAGACTTTGAAGTGGATGGTGAAAACCTCAAAGGCAATAAAATGCGCCGTACACCAGAAAACACGTTCAGCCTAAATGCTGTATATGAGTGGGGCATGGGTGACTTTGCTGAAGCAAGTGTAAGTGTTAGTTACCAATATCAAGACGAATACTTCTTTGATAACTCAAATGATCCACTTACCCAAGTTGACTCAGAAACTAACGTAGATGCTGTATTTATGCTGCGTAGCTGGGAAGACACATGGTCAGTTCAAGTTTGGGCTAAAAACCTAACTGACGAGCTGAACGTTGCTTCTACTACTGTGTATGCTGCTATGGACGATACCGTGTATAACTCGTACAAAGCGCCTAAAACAGTTGGTGTTACCTTTGGCTATAACTTTTAATTCAGGGATGAATTAATGCAAAACAAACAGGGATGTTATCTGTTTTGCTAAGTTGAAGAGCTAATAAAATATGACAAACATGGCCCTGAAGACGAACATTTTCAGGGCTTTTTTATTTTTGAGGATCCTATGAATTATATTAAATTATTCCTGCTTGCTGCACTTTTAACACTAACAATTATCGTTCCTAATAAAGCGCATAGCGTTGCCGATCAAAATGCAATTTATACAATTACCGTTTGGAAAATACACCCTGGTAAACATGTTGAATTTATAAAGTACATGACTGAATGGGAAGAGGTGTTCAAAGAAATTAATGAACCGCCAATGAAATGGTATCGAAAAATATCTGGTGACAGCTATGACTTTGTCAGCATTAGCCCGCCATTTAATTATGAAGCAGAAAAAGCCATGGAGGCTGCGGGTAAAAAACGCGGTTTACCAATTGGCTATAACTATACGTTAAAGCTTAATGAATTTGCTGATACGTACACCAGTACTATCGTGGAAGGACCGCAGTCTATGGCTGACTTATTGGCACAGATTGAATAGTCCAACGTATAAAATCACATTGGGTCAGAGTGTATGAATTCATTTTATAACCTTCTGACCCAGAATATTTTTTAAATATTGCTTATATCAACTTCACATTGGTAATTTGAGTCTGTTCTACCTGGGTAGTCAATTCGCATTTGGTTGTATTCTATATCATCAAAACTGGCTTCCATAGTATCGGTAAACTTATCAGCTGTTTTTCCTATTACCCTGCCTTGCTTGCCCAATGCATCAAATTCATGTTGATGCTCAGCCATTAATAAATCTAACTTTGCGACTACTGCCTCTTGTTGCTTTAAGTAATTTTTATCAATATATAAACTATCATCACTTTCTTGGATAGCTAATGCTGTTAACTCTTCAATCTGCTTTGTATAATCATTGAGCTCTTGCTCAATAGACTGAATTGGCAATTCTAATGAAGCCATCTTCTGTTCTTCAGCTCGCAATGCCTTATAAGCTTCTATTTGTTCTGAATTCATCGGGTATTGAGCAACTAGGTTACAGTTGTTCAACAAGCTAATGGTGTAGCCTGTGTCATTTTCGTTTGACTGTGTAGCAAATGCAGTACTAATTAATAAGCATGATGAAATCGCGGTATAAGTGAATGTTTTGTGAAATGTCATGGTAGCCCCTGATTATCGGTTTTATTTAAATTCAATAACTAGTAAGTCGAGGGGATTGCAAAAAAAGTTTAAATTAGTTTTTAATTTAATCTATAGATGACTAAAACTTTATGGCCTTTGTGTTAAGGGAGGCGCTATCTAGTGAGTTACGGTTTTTGATTTAGGTAACTGAAGAAGGAGCTGTATAAAGTCTGGCCGAATGCTTTTGGCCAGACTATAAAGGCATTGAAAGCTATTTAATTGTTATCGGTTTATATGAAAGACCCATATAAGCTTGACCTTTCCATGAGTCTAATACAAAGCTGATATTGGCATTGTCGTTCTTCCACTCACTGTTTAACTTGTAATCACCTTTAGAGGTAAGTTGGCACAGTTGCTCAACATTAACCGTGCTTAAATCCACTTTATTATCAGTAACTACCTTTGCTTTTCCGTATTGCTTTTCAACTTCAGCTTTTACTTCGTTGTAGGCACTAACACAATTAACGGCTGTTTCACTAAAGCCTTTGTAATACAAGACATTAACTAAATTTCCTGCATCATTAAATAAGTACTCTTTATGAAATTCAATATTAAATAAATGGCTTTCATAAGTTATACGCGTTGGTATTTCGTCATCGGGGGCAGTCTTATGGTTTTTCTTTACATCACTGAAACTTTGGCTCCAGTCTATTTTTTCCAATGCCGTGTTATTGGTAGCACCAACATTGCCTACACATAAAAATGAAAGTAAAACGAAGGGGAATTTTTTGAATGGTTTCATGGTAATACCTTTAATTAATCGCTTAGTTAAAGGTTGCCAGATATTATAGGTAAAGTCTTATAACAGATTGGCTTGTTATAACTCCTTTATTGTTATAGCTGAAGCTAAAATTGAGTCAACTTTTATAACGTCCATGTTAAGTAAACATTCCTTTGTCCCTGAAGTATAAAAAGCCAACAATAAATGTTGGCTTTCAGATAGGTTGATAATGATTAATAAATTTCTTTATAGCGCTTGGTAAGTTTTTCTGCCTCTTCGCGTAACGCTTCTAATAAGTAATGCGCTGCAGGTGGCAATTGGCGTTGAGCTCTTAACGTTACGCCAATAGGACCTGGTGCAATAATTAAAGGAATATCCAAACGTTTCATTAAGCCTATTTCTTCGTAGGTTAACACTACTTGCAATGGCAATGCGGTGATCATATCGGTATTCTTTAATAATGTACGGTTGGTTAATATAGATACGGATTCAACTGGGTTAACCGGAACATCTAAACCTTCCCGATGAAAAGCACCGTCAATTTCATCTCTTAACATGGTTTCTCTTGGCGGCAATATCCACTGTTGATCGACTAAATCATGCAGAGTAAGGTTTTTTCTACTCTGTAATGGATGATCTGCGCGGGCAACAATCACTACCGGTTCATGATAAAGCACTTCATTGGTTAAGCCGTCTTCGGTGGGAACCTCAGGAATACGACCAACCATAATGTCTAAATCATCAATCTTTAATGATTTCGTTAATCGGTCTGCAGTACCTTCTTTTAACGATACTGAAACATTAGGTCTGTTTTTCTTCAATCTAGCAATAGCATTAGGTAATAACGTTGCACTGGCGGCTAATAAACTACCTACCGTTACTCGGCCGGTTAACCCGCCTTGTAATGACGATAATTCTTCACTGGCGTGTTTAACTTGTGAAAGTATTAATTTGGCATGCTTAATTAATACTTCACCATAAAGGGTTGGTGTTACGCCTCGTGATGAACGATCGAACAATTCAATATTTAGTGCAGATTCAATGTCTCGAATAATTTTTGTAGCAGCAGGCTGGGCCATATTATGTATTTGTGCGGCTTTGAATATATTTCGTTGTTCGCCAACAGTGACCAACAATTGTAAATACTTAAACTTTAAACGCGACACTAAGTGGCGCTCTAACATATTAGGATTCATTTAAATTCTCTTTGTTGGTTAAATTCATATCGTTAAAATGATTTATTACTTTAATATAACAAGGTTAACTTTTATAACAAAGTAATTATACCTGTTTGATTATAACAAGGAGCACACTTCATCAAATTCAAATCTTGGTAACCGCTGAAATATCTTTTTAGTATCGCCATAACCTAAGCTGCATAAAAAGTTACTTTTAATACTGGTGCCACTGAAAAATTCATCATCTGCAGCCTGGTTATTAAACCCAGACATTGGGCCAATATCCAAACCAAGAGCACGAGCCGCTATCATCAAATAGCCACCTTGTAAGGTGCCGTTGCGAAAAGCAGTACTTGAAACCATGTTAGGGTTATTCTCAAATAAGCTTTGAGCGCCAGGGTTGTGGGCAAAAAGTTTTGGCATGTGTTTAAAAAACTCCATATCATGGCCAATAATTACCGTAACCGGTGCACTTAGTACTTTATCTACATTCAGAGGAGCTAAACACTTTTTCAAACGTTGCTTGGCTTCATCGGTGCGAATAAATACAAAACGGGCAGGGCAGGTATTCATACTCGTAGAGCCCATTTTTACAATGTCATAAAGTTGCTTGAGTAAGTCATCACTTACCGGCTTGTCCAACCAACCGTTGTGGCTTCGAGCTTCTCTTATTATTAAATCCAGGGCATTATCATCAAGGATAGGACTTTGTATTTTTAGTTCATCCGCCTTAAGTTGAGCGCTTTTAATTGCATGCAGCTGTTGCTCGGTAAATTGTGGCTTATCCATATTTTCAATCTTCTTTCTATTAGTAGATAGAGCTATCATCGGCTTTTTATTGACATAGTTAAATTAAAATATAACCCCTTGGTTATATCTATTTTGTTATATCAGAGTGAAGTATTATAGCGTTGTCTAGATAGTGTTGCTTGGGTATACTGGCTGCAAGATTTTTAGAGCATTTGAATAAGGTACAAAACCAATGGATATGTTGATTGATATATTACCCTTTGTGGCAATGATGCTGGTAACCGGTGTAGTTGGCGGGATTTTAGCTGGTTTGTTAGGTGTTGGCGGCGGAATTGTGATCGTGCCAGTTCTTGATACTGCCCTTGGTTTTTATGGAGTCGACAGCGCTATTCGAATGCATATCGCGGTAGCCACATCATTGGCGTGTATTATTTTAACGTCAATATCTTCATCAAAAGCTCATCATGCCAAAGGCGCCGTTGATTTTAATTTAATTAAAATTTGGGGGCCTGCTGTTTTTATTGGCTCGTTAATTGGTTCTATGGCGGCAAGTTATGTAGATAGCCAAGTTCTGTCTGCAATTTTTGGCGTTGTTGCACTAATTGTTGCGATTAAAATGGCTCTGCCATTAGATAATGTGATTATTAGACAAGATGTACCTCGTGGTATTACAGCTCCAGCAACACCTGTTGTTATCGGTGGCTTATCAAGCATGATGGGGATTGGTGGTGGTACGTTAAGTGTACCAGTATTAACGTTGATGAATCAGCCAATTCACCGAGCGGTTGGTAGCGCAGCATTCATTGGTTTATTAATTAGCATTCCCGGCACCATTGGTTTCATTGTTTCTGGGTTCAACGATCCTCGACTACCTCCTGGCAGTTTTGGCTATGTAAACCTTATTGGTTTCGCGCTAATTTCACCGGTAACTGTATGGGCTGCACCAATAGGCGCTAAAATTGCGCATAGTTTAGATAAACGTCATTTAAGTACATTATTTGGTGGCTTCTTATTCATCGTTGCTTGTCGGATGATTTACCGCACCCTGGTTGCTTAATCGGTTGCTTAATCGGTTGCTTAATCGGTTGCTTAATCGGTTGCATAATCCCCTTTAAATCCTTTTGAACAAAATTTGTTTCAGGCAGCAGCATCTCCTCTCGTGATGCTGTTGCCTTTTTACTTCAGGGACGAAGGAATATCAATTTGCCATGGGCCATTCATTCATATCCCTGTGATCATGGCATACACAACTTCCATGTTGAAAACGGCATTAAGTTTGTAACTTCAGGGACGAAGGAATGCAAAAATCCATTTTCCTATTCAATAAATCTCCATGCAGATAACCCGCTATATCGCAAAAGATAAAGCTATTTAGCTAGTTATAATAAAAGTGTTATAAGTAGCCGGTAAAAATTTAGTCGATTTTTATAGCGAAACATCGCACATTGTATACATAACTTTTACAAACAATTAATGGAGTGTAGCAATGACAAATTACGGTTTAGCTACTTATCAACAAGGCGACGTAACAAGTACCGCTATTGTATTTGAACAACAATACTTTGATCTAAAAACCGCCTATAGTGCGGTTTATCCAAACAATAGCCAAATTCCAGCTTGGACTTGTGATGTAACGATAGCTTTATCACAGTGGCAAAAAATTAGCGCTGACGTTGATGCTTTTGCACAAGCTGCTGCTAAGCAGTTAGCAAGCCTTAAACCTATTAGTGGTGATTACCAAGTGTTAGCGCCATTCAGACCAACTACTATTTTTGGTACGGCATCGAATTACCATGAACACGCTGCAGAAATGAACACCATTTTAGCTGCTAAACCAGACAGCTCACCTTATGTATTTATGAAGGCAACTACCAGTGTTGTAGGTACTAATGAATACGTAATTTTACCACCAGAAACCAAAAAGCTTGATTGGGAAGTTGAGCTGGGTGTGGTTATTGGTAAAACGGCTCGCCGAGTTAAAGCAGAAGATGCGCTTGATTATATTGCTGGCTACACCGTGGTTAATGATATTTCGGCAAGAGATTTAAATCACCGTACAGACTACCCGTTCAAGCATGACTGGTTTCGCGGAAAAAGCTGGGATACATTCTGCCCAATGGGGCCAGTATTTGTTCCTAAAAGTGCAATTGCAGACCCTCATAAAGTGAAATTGGCGTTATACCTAAACGACAAACAAATGCAAGACGGCAACACCAGCGAGTTGATTTGGGATGCATTTGAGCAAATTCAATATTTATCAAGCATTTTAACGTTACAACCTGGCGATGTGATCATGACCGGAACTCCTGCAGGAGTTGGTAAAGGAATTGGCCTATTCTTAAAGCCTGGAGATGTACTGCGTGCATCTGCTGAAGGTGTTGGCGAAATAATTAATACTGTAAAAGCAGAGCAGTTGTAAACTCACTTAAGGATCAAATAATGTATAAACCACAACCATTAAAGTTAGGTCATTTAGTCTTAAAAGTGAACGATATTCAAACCTCGGTAAAATTTTATCAAGACGTTGTTGGTCTAGAGATCTCCGACTGGATTGATGATCGTATGGTATTTATGCGTTCAAGTAGTGATCATCATGATTTAGCCCTTTTACAACTGCCTGACAATCAAATTGGTAAGTTGGATCCGGAGCAAAACCGAGTGGAGCACTTTTCTTATCAAGTTGAATCACTTGTTGAAATTAAACGTATTACGGCAATGCTGATTGAACGTGGTATCGAGATAGACCGTGGCGTAGGCCGTCACGGCCCAGGCGATAATACCTTCATCGTATTTAAAGACCCAGATGGTAATAATGTTGAGTTTTACTCAGACATGTTACAGATCACTGACCAAGCGCCATATCAAGCATCAGTGTGGAAAAGTGCAGAATTAGAAACGTTTGATCAATGGCATCTAAAAGATTTCGTGGTTGAACCGCCAGCCAGAATTACTGCCATTTTGAAAAAAGATTAAGAAAGTAGGAATTATTATGTCGATTTTAGAAATTAATTCGAATCAGTTTTATTATGAAGTACATGGCGAAGGCGAGCCGGTAGTATTAGCTCATGGTCTAGGCGGTAATCATGCAACTTGGTATCAGCAAGTCGCTGTATTAGCTAAAGCCTACCAAGTTATAACCTTTGATCACCGTGGGTTTGGCTCTTCAACAGACAATGACAAACTTGGTCGAGCTGGCTTTGTTAGTGATTTACTGGCATTGCTTGATCATTTAAACATTGATAAAGCGGCACTAGTCGGCCAGTCAATGGGTGGCGGCACAGTTATTCATTTTGCCAACCAATATCCTGAGCGAGTTGCAGGTTTAGTCATCGCTGATTCTTTACACGGTTTGGTCGAATCTGATGATGTAGAAAAATTAATGAATCAAGCTCGAATAGATACCCAAAACTTAAGTCAGTTAGACAGAGTGTTAGGTCAAAGCTATAAAGCACAAAACCCACAAGGCGCTTTACTTTATCAACAAATCAATAGCTTCAACGCAACTGACAAGTCTAATTTGGTTGGTGAATATGCAGCAACAAAAGTATCACCGCAAGCATTAGCAGACCTTGGTATAGCGATTATGTTTATTAGTGGTCAGGATGATATTTTATTTCCAATAGACGCGGTACGATTAGTGCAAGATCAGGTGGCAAACTCATTTATTGTTGAATTTGATAATTGTGGTCATTCAGCATTTTATGAACGCGCGCAAGAATTTAACGATAGTGTATTAAGCTTCTTACAAATGGCAGGATTAAATCCTAATAATAATTCTGCCCACAGTAATGCTTCTGGCTATGTAAAGGTGGGTTAACAATCGCAGTTAATATAACGGCTTTAACCCTTAATAAACTGCCTTTGGTAGTTAACAAAAATATTTAATTTGGTGTTTATGATGAGTAATAAAACAGTAGCACAACAAGTGGTCGATGCATTAATTGACTTAGGTGTTAAGCATGTATTTGGTGTACCTAGTGGTGGTTGGGTCGATTATATGGAAGCGATGCGCACCACTGACGGCATAGATTTTGTATTAGCAACCCATGAAGGTGGCGCTGGTTTTATGGCTGATGTTTATGGTCGTATTACCGGTGTACCGGGTGTTTGTTTTGGTACATTTGGCCCTGGTGCGACTAATTTAGCAACAGGTGTTGGCAGTGCGTATTTAGATCGCTCACCAATGATCGCCCTAACCGATGAAATGGCCAGTGATAAACGCAATCGTATTGTGCAAATGAATATTGATCATCAAGCACTATTTGCCCCAATTACTAAAAAGACCACTCGTTTAGAGGCTGATAAAGTCCGAGAGATTATTTTCGATGCAGCGCAAGTTGCACTCTCTGGTGTGCCAGGCCCTGTGCATGTCGGTTTACCTGCTGGCATGAGTAGCCAAGTGACGACTGAACAAGACATTTTGCCATATGCAATTAAGTCTCAGCCTAAAGCTGATAAAGAAATAATAACGCAAATGCAAACATTGTTTGCTGATGCGAAAAAGCCGGTGATTGCTTTGGGGATGCGTGCAGTCACCAGTGGTATTCAAGATCAAATACTTAAATTTGCTGAAAAGTGTAAAGTACCTGTCGTGCTTAATCCTATGGCTAAAGGGATGATCCCTGAAGATCACCCATGTTATGCCGGCGTATTGTTTCATGCACTAAGTGACGTGGTTGGTCAAACTCATCAACAAGCCGATTTGGTATTAAGTATTGGTTATGATGAAATTGAATTTAACTATGAAGATTGGATCCCTAATGTACCAGTAGTCAGTATTGATATTGTTGCTACCGATTTAGATACAACAGAGTATACCTTAGCCTGCGATGTTATTGGCGATATTAAGCATTCTGTCGATCAGCTTACCAAAGGTGTTTTTGCAGAGAAGTCTTGGGATTTACCTGCAATTGCTATTAGGAAAGCTGATATGTTCGCGCAAATGTCGTCACAAAATGGCGCTTTTGGCCCATGTGCTGCATTAGATATATTACGAGAAAAACTACCAAACGATGGCATTATGACCTGTGATGTTGGCGCTCATATCCATTTAATTGGGCAAAAATGGCCAACACCAAAACCAGGCTTACAAATAATGACCAATGGCTGGTCAGCTATGGGGTTTGCTATTCCATCAGCGATCACGGCTAAACTAACCAACCCAGATACCAGTGTATGTGCAGTTGTCGGAGACGGCGGTTTCTTAATGACAGCAGGCGAGTTAGCCGTAGCGGTTAGAGAAAACCTTAAGATTGTATTTGTGCTGTTTACTGATAACGACTTAGCGCTTATTCGTATAAAACAAGAAAAGAAAAGCAATCCAATTTATGGAACTCCAATCCGTGAACGCGGCACTATTGGTGGCGATAACATTTTTGGTGTTCCGGTCATTAAAGCCTTTGAACCTGCTGAATTTGATACTGCTCTAACGCAAGCTTTTGCCGCAGATGGTCCGATAATTGTTGAAGCAATTCTAAACTCTCGTGAATACGACGACTTAGTACTTAGAAAGGATAAACCATAATATGCCAGCATTAGCGACTAAATTCGATGATAATATGACAGCCTCTTGTACGGGTTTAAAAAGAGAGAGTAACACTATTTTAATTAATGGTGATTGGATTGGTGCCAAGCAAACCATGACGATTATTAATTCATTTGATAACAGTGTTATAGGCGAAGTTTCTTGTGCCGACAATGAGCATGTTGCCTTGGCAATTCAAAGTGCTAAGAACGCGTTTAAACTTAATCAGCATCAACCTAGCCATGAACGTGCTGCGATTTTAAAAACGGCAGCACAAAAGGTGTTGGCCAGGCTTGAAGAGTTTGCCAAAACTATTGCACTTGAAACTGGTAAGCCTATTGTTGCTGCTCGTAAAGAGGTAAGCCGATGTGTTAATACTCTTAACTTATCTGCCGAAGAAGCAACTCGCTTAACAGGTGAAACGGTTAAGTTTGACAGTTTTAGCGGCGGTGAAAATCGCTTGGGCTATTACGAACATGTGCCGTTAGGCGTTATTGTGGCTATCACGCCATTTAATGACCCGCTAAATCTTGCCGCTCATAAAATAGGGCCTGCACTTGCGGCTGGCAATTCAGTTATTTTAAAACCCTCACAACAAGCACCTTTGTCAGCAATTAAACTGGTAGAAGTGCTAATTGAAAGTGGTTTGGCTAAAGGTCAAATAAACGTGTTAACTGGCTATGCCAGAGATTTTGCCCAGCATTTAGTATCAAGTAAAGATGTGGCAATGGTGACATATACAGGCGGCGAGGCTTCTGGTGAAATTATTGCCAAAAATGCCGGTATTAAAAAGTTAGCGATGGAGCTTGGTGCAAACTCTCCAGTAATAGTGATGGATGACTGCAATATTGATAAAGCGGTAGAAGCCTGTGTTTCAGGCTCATACTGGGCTGTTGGCCAAAACTGTATTGGCGTACAACGTATTTATATTGAACGCGGCATTTATCAACAGTTTAAAGCTAAGTTTATAGAGCACACTGCTCAGCTTTCGGTAGGCGATCAATTAATTGATGCCAACGATATTGGTCCTATGATCAACGAAACTGAAGCGAAACGTATCGAAAACTGGGTGAACAGTGCGGTAAATAAGGGCGCCAACTTATTAGTCGGCGGTAAACGAGCGGGCGCTTGTTATTACCCTACAGCATTAGACAATGTTGCGGTAAACGAAAATTTAGTTTGCCAAGAAGCATTTGGTCCGGTGGTAAGTTTATTTCCTTTTACCGATTTAGATGAAACCATTGAACTTGCAAATAATGTTGAGTTCTCTATACATGGCGCGGTGTTTACCTCAAATATAAATACCGCTATGAAGGTTTCTCGAGAGCTTGAGGTTGCCGGTGTAATGGTTAATGACTCTAGCGATTATCGCTTAGATGCTATGCCGTTTGGCGGGGCAAAGCGTGGCAGCATGGGTCGAGAAGGAGTCAAGTTTGCGGTAAAAGAAATGACTCACACTAAAGTTTTTTGCATGAACTTAGATGCATAGCAACTAACTTATTGGTATCAACACTCCCTAGACACAAGCGTTGTACACAATGTGCAGCGCTTGTATTTTTACTTCAGGGATGAAGGAATGCAAATCGCCAAGGATGGCAATAGATTTGTAACTTTGCAAGTTAACTCTGTTGTCGTACTATATCGCTAAGTCTCTCTAATGATATAGTCGCTTTTATGGCAAGTTTAACCATTTCCGATAAAATCTATAACCAACTTTCTAGCGCAATAATTTCAGGCCAAATAAAGCCCGGACAAAAGCTTGAAGAACAAGACATTGCCAACAAGTATGGCGCCTCCCGTACACCAATTCGTGAAGCACTTAGGCTACTTCATACGAATGGTCTGGTTGAAAGTAGACCCCATAAAGGCGTTACGGTAATTGAGCTTGATATTGATCAGCTTGCCGATATGTATGAAGCTTTAGCTGAACTGGAAGCCCTGTGTGCAGGTCTTAGTAGCGAGCGTATGACCATGGTTGAACGTAAGCAGTTACTGCGCTTACATGAACAATCTAAACAAGCTGTAGAATCTGAAAATGTTGACGAATTTGCCGCTTTAAACAACCAAATTCACCGTGCTATTCATCAAGGATCACGTAATAAAACCTTACTCGAAACGATAAATAAACTACGTAAGCGTTTAAGCCTTTATCGCCAACCTTGGTTATTTGAAAAGCGTAATCGCCTTGATGCTTCATTTAATGAACATGATGAATTGGTGGAAGCGATAACTAAAAGTCAAAAAGACGCAGCATTTAATGCAATGAAAAATCATATCTCTAATACCAGTATGGGAACATTAGATTACCTGATGAGACAAAAGTAGCTGAAATTTCAATTTATCCTGACTTATATTCTATTTAGCTAATATGAAAAAGTCTGACGAATTTTAAAATCACTCACAGTTTATTAATAATACGTAAGATCAACCTATTATCAGCTGATAAGCTCATTCTCCAATAACAATAAAAATCATTGGAGAACAAGATTGTCTTACACAAAAGTTGCTGGACTACAGCTGTCAATGTCAAAGCTGGCATGGAAAATCGCACAATCCTTATTGTGGCTGATTGGGGTCATTATTGTTGGCTTTCTTATCTTTAAGCCAGACATTGGTATTTTACTTTTTTGGAATTTATTAATTCCAATAGCTCCGGCAATTGTGGTAATTATTCCGGGGGTATGGCGAAATATCTGCCCGATGTCTTCCACGTCTTTATTTTTGACAAAACTAGGGTCTTCCAAGCAGAAAAAACTGAGTACTAATAACAGTGGTAAATTGTTTGCCATAGGCGTTGCCGCGTTAATACTAATCGTTCCTCTTAGACACCTTCTGTTAAATACCAGCGGCCCGGCTACAGCGGCTATGCTACTCATTGCTGCAGCCATTGCCATTGTAATGGGGTATAAATATGAATGGCGAAGTGGCTGGTGTGCCTCACTGTGTCCAATACATTCTGTTGAACGCTTATATGGTAGTACTCCGGCATTTACTACCGATAATGCCCATTGCACAACATGCGAAAAGTGTACGTCTGTTTGCCCCGATTCAACCAAGCAAATGTCAGCTGTAAAAACTCGTAATATGACTGTGGAAAAACTATCTGGTTTAGTAATGACTGGTGGTTTTGTTGGTTATATTTGGGGCTGGTATCATGTTCCTGATTATCTCAATGTTGGCTTTTGGCAAGTGCTTAACGCATATGTATGGCCGTTAGGGGCAGGGTTGGTAACTCTTGCCATTTACCTGTTAATACGAAAACAGCTTGCTCCAACTGCTATTCGAGAATTAAATAAGATTTTCGCCACTTCTGCCGTTATTTGCTATTACTGGTACCGTTTGCCATCGCTTGTTGGTATGGGACTGTTCCCTGATGATGGTGTGCTAATCAACCTGTCTGATGTTTTGCCTTGGTGGTTCCCTGTTTTGCTAAAACTGGCAAGTGCATTGTTCTTTATTTGGTTTATGCTAATTCGTAACCAGAATAGACAAAAAAGAAGTTGGAGTATCCGCCCTGAGTATGCAATTAAAGTATCTAATGTGTAGCTTTCTTAATAACAAAATAAACCTCATATTTTCCGATAAACGTAAAATATGAGGAATGTTTGTTAGGGAAGTGATCAGTTGCTTGGTTTGTCTTTACCCGGATGAATGGTGCCACAATTTTTACATGTTCTCGCGTCCATATTATTGTGGAATGCTTCATAGGCCTTTGGTAAATCTTCAACAATAGATAAAATTTTAGCTTCTATTTGGTAAACCATTTCATAGCAATTTGAGCAGTGCCATTGCAGTTTATCTAATTGTCCTTCTGGCCTTGCCGGCTCAACAACTAAGCCTATGCTATCTGGCTCTGGACGTTGCGGTGAGTGCAATACTCCTGCAGGTAATAATAGCATTTCACCTTCTTTAATATGAATTTCACAAGGCTCGCCGTTTTCATCAAACGAATTTAAGTAACAGTTACCTTTAAGTTGGTAAAATAACTCTTCAACTGGGTTGCAATGAAAATCTAATCGCTCATTCGGGCCACCTACCATCATCACCATCATGTTGGCATCTTTAAAAATTAATTCATTATTTACCGGCGGACGCTTTAATAAATGTTGATTGTCGTTAATCCATTTTTGTACGTTTAATGCTTTTGGCAAGGCCATAATAGCTTCCTCTGTTTTTGCTTCAAGTATTGTATACCAGTTTCATTAAATTATTGCCCACTTGTGCTGGTTAAAATACTCCATGGCGGCGTTGCTCTCAATCCCAATAGCCAGCTATTGGTCAATCGAGCGCCTTACCCTGATTTATTTTACCTACGCACAACAAGATCACAAACTTAATGAAACTGGTATTACTATATCCTGAGGAATTTTGAATAATTTGATGCAAATCAATTGTATGAAGCACTGGTTATAGTGCTTTAAAGCCCTGTTATATGACTTAAATTATAGCAACTGAATATGTACTAATTTCCTACTTTAATGATCATGCCATCAAGTTTATCACTGACGATTATTTGGCAAGCCAGTCGTGAATTAGCATTGCTATTTTTTAACTTACTAAGCACCTGTTCTTCGCCAACATATTTAGTGGATAATTTATCGATATAGGTTTCATCGACATGAACTAAACAGGTGCCACAACTACAACAGCCGTTACAAACAGCAGGAATGCCTGAAATTTCATTTTCCACGGCGGCAACCATAAGGCTTAAGTTATTTTCTGCAATTACGGTTTTCTCTAAGCCGTTATTTTGAATAAATGTAATTTTAGTCATAGTTTGTCCTGAATTGTTGGAACAATATTTTATATGCTTATTTTTAAAATTGTGACAATGGTCGTATACGAAGCCAGGCCGGTTAAAATAAGTTTCAATAGATTCATAAAATGCTGATTGGGAATTTTATCGCGTAAATAGGTGCCTAAAATGGAGCCAATTGTTGCACCAATAACAGCAGCTAAAATGAGCTGCCAGTATTCAAAGAATTGAAAACCGATAACACTATACACCAAGACTTTATTTAAGTTGGTTATGCCCATTAATAAAGATGCAGTGGCAATTATTTGCTCTTTATCAGTAAGCTTTTTATACAATAAGGTAACCGTAATTGGCCCAGGGGCTCCCACTAATAAGCCTAGACCTGCTTGTATTGCGCCAACTATGTAAAAGCTTTCAAACCGACTAAATGCTATCTCAATTGGTTTAAACCAAAGTGTTATCAGCAAATAAACTGAAATAAAAAGTGGTAAAAACTGGCTAGAAATATTGACTAAAAACACACTGAACAATAAGGTTCCAACTATCGCACCGACAATAAATTGACCGACAAAAGGCCAATGCACATGGCTAAAGCAAAGTGCCAATCTGGAACTGTTACTGGCAAATTGGGTAATACCATGAATAGGAATAATTGCTGTAACCGGAACAAAAAAAGGTAATACCAGAACTAAGATCATTCCGCCACCCATAGCGCAAATGCCGGCTAGGGTGGAGGTGAATGTTGCAATCAAAAAGAGGCTTAACTCATTTGAGAACATTAGTGATATTAGCTTTTTTTATTAGAGTGATTTATAGGTTTCTGTACCTACCCAACCACGCTCTGAAATATCAACCATGATGTTTTCTGGACCATTCATTTTGTATTCGGCATTGTCTTTAGCCGGGTTCTTACCAAGGCCTTGGGCTAGGTTTACATCGTGACGTGGCTGATAGCCGTTTTCTTGAAAGTCACCAACCATGGCTTCAATATCATCACATTGAAAACCAATATGATGTAACCCAACATATCCCTGTGGAAATTCTTTACCGGCAGCTGGGCCATTTTTAAAGTTCAATATGGCTAAGTTTACATTGCCATCAGTTACGTAATAACCGTTAGCATTGCGACTGGCAACAACACCAGCAACAGACCAGCCCATCACGTTCACAAAGAAGTCTTTGCTTTTGTCAGGATCGCTTGACGCCATGGCTAGATGTTTTAATTTGATTATTTTTTTACTCATAATTGTTCCTAAATTTTTAAATTGAATGTTCTATTAATGCTTAGCTGCCAACTCGTAGCGGGCTAGTAATGGACCTCAGGGCGGTTATTACGCTTAATGCGGTAATACGGCCGGTACCAGGGTTTTCAATGGTTGGTACATTTTCAATGGTTAAGGCAAAGCTTGCGCTGTCGGCATCTACATTGATGTAATGGGTATTTCTGGTTTTTGTTGGGTCAGCCCAAATTTCAAGTTGGGTTTTATCTGCACCAACACCTGCTAAACCTAAAGCCGCTGCAACATTAACGTTTGATGGAAACTTTTCTGCTCCTTCACGTGCGCTGCCTTTAAATACTTGTAGAGGCTCAGTTAAATTAGAGATATCAATGTTATTTTCAACGATGTATTTCGCCTTAATCAGAGATGTAGGTGGCTTTCGGGTAACCATAGTTACTGAATGAATGGTGCTTTCAGCTGCAGCTCTAACTGCATCAAGGCCTAACAGGGCGCCAGTTGCCAAGATGATTTGACCGCTATTATTTTTAGCAACATCAACAATACTAGGGTTTTGTAGTATTGCTGCTCCGCTTACGGTAACTAATATTTTACCTTGTTTTAAAATAGGCTTTGCCACATTCATAAACGCTGAGGTTGGTGCACATTCAACTATAACGTCAACAATATTAGCTAACTCATCTGCGGCAACTACTGCAACGGGTTGCTTATAATCGCTTAGGTTCTGTTTAGCTTTATCTAAATTTCCTGACGTAATAGCGGTTAATTCTAAACCATCTATACCGTTATCTAATGCCTGGCCTACTACTTGGCCAATAGTGCCAAAACCTGCAATGCCTACTTTTAAATTTGTCTTCATAATTAAATCTTCAATCTTGGTTATTAAAACCTTAGTTACTTATTAACTTGTTATTACCACTGTGTTCTTAGTGCTTAAATTGTATACACGATAGTTGGGCGGACCAGCAGCAATTAAAAATATACTGCTAGTCCTAGGGAGTTACATTGTTGGATCATTAGCTTTTAACTTTACGAACTGGCAACTCAGGGTACTTACCCATCATCAATATACAGACACAACAGAGAACCATAATCGCTGACATTGCCCATAAAACTTCGGTATAACGCCCCACTGCATCGTATGTTAAGCCCATGATTAAAGGACCTATACTTGCACCAAGTTTAAAGCCTGAATAACTATAACCGTAGATTTCACCAAATGAGCGTTGACCAAAGTACTTACTAGTAAAGTACGCCATCACATCAAATTCAGCGCCAATGGCAATACCAATTAATGCGGTACAAATAGCGGCTTCAAAACCAGTCGCACCCATGGCAAATAAAGCAAGGCCGATGACAGGCCCGAACATAAATGCGATAACCACATAAGGAGCAAAGAACTTATCCATTAAATAGCCAGCGAGTAATCGGCCACCGACAATCGACATGCCTAAATAAGCAAAAGTGCCAATCGCTTCTTTGATACTCATACCGCGGTCAGTCATCATCGGAATTAAATGTACTAAGACCGTTGAAGTACAAAGACCAGTAATTAAAAATGAAGTAAACATCAACCAGAAGGTTTTTTGCTTAATTGCTTCTTTCGTGGTGTAACCCATTAATTGTGAATTTGGTTTTGAGAAAGAAGTTTGTTGTGCACTAGGAGCATCAGTTGATCCGTCTGGACATAAACCTATATCACTGGGTTTATCTTTAAAAACAAACTTACAAATAGGCAAGGCAATAACTAAGATAAGTACACCAATAGCAAGGTAAGCTTCACGCCAGGTATAGTGCTCCATAAAGTAAGAAGCAATTAATGGCACCATCGTAGTACCTAGCCCAACACCTGCTAAGCCAATACCTAAAGCAAGGCCTCGTTTTTTATTAAACCAACTTACTAATAATTTTGAATAGGTTAACGGAGCTGTACCTGCGCCTAGTAATGGGATAACAACACACATAGCGTATAAGTGCCAAATTGACGGGGTAAGTAGTGACATTGACGCTATGGTGAGGGCAAATAAGAATGTTGAAGGCACCAATATTTTTTTAACGCCGTGTTTATCTATCATTCGACCGACATAAGGGAAAAACACGATAGCCGTGATACCAATAATCGTAGGACCAAATGATATTTGCCCTCGGGTCCAGCCGAAACTTGTTTCAAACGCTTTGATAAAGGTACCAAAAGACATCGCTATAACACTATAGCCAAGTGATAACCCAATAATGGTTCCGATCACTACCCACCAGCCATAAAATATTTTATTTGTTTGCATTGCTTTATCCATTTCTGGTGATTTTACATATTCGCTCGTCATATGAACCTCATCTGTTTTTATGTATGCAAATTAACGTAATTGTATACATGGTGACTGTCAAGACTATATTTTTGACTAAAATTGAATCGCCTTAAATTGCTACTTTCTCTATCAAGGAATAAAAATCCTAAGAAAATGTGCAAATTTTTTACTTGATCAAAGTGTTAATTACATCGATTGATCTAGTAATTAAATTCCTTTGCACTAGTAAAAACGCGCTATCCATTAAACCTCAAACGTTTGTTTTACGATTACGTTAATTGTCTTTCTGATTGTTATTCGAACATAGCTTTACTTGATTTTCAAAGAGAATAAACGCTCTCAGTAATAACTTTTTTGTTATAGCTGAGGTGGTAAATATTATTTTTATATTATGTCTTGGTTTAATAAAGTGGGGGTATTGAAAAATACTGCCCATAAAGAGCACTAACTATGAACAACCCTATACCTCATGCAGGTTCAGTCTTAAAAAATTACATTGGCGGCGAATTTGTTAGTAGCGAACTGCTATTTGATAACGTGAACCCAGTTGACGGCACAGTTATTAATCAAGTTGCTGAAGCCAATCAAGTTATGGTTGACCAAGCTGTTAATGCTGCACAAGCAGCACTTCATGGTGAATGGGGTAAATTATCTTTGGAGCAGCGCTGTGCATTGTTGCATAAAGTTGCCGACGGCATTGAAGAGCGCTTTGATGATTTTGTTGCCGCTGAAATGGCTGATACCGGAAAATCTTTTTTTCAAGCCCGCACTATTGATATTCCTCGCGGCGCTGCAAACTTTAGAATTTTTGCCGACATGGTGAAATCACAATCAACAGAATGTTTTCATACTGACACCCCTGATGGCAAAGGCGCATTGAACTATGCGGTTAACAAACCACTTGGTGTGGTTGCTGTTATTGCTCCTTGGAACTTACCGCTTTTATTAATGACTTGGAAACTTGCCCCAGCAATGGCTGCCGGTAACGTAATTATAGCCAAGCCATCTGAAGAAACACCGGCAACTGCAACACTACTTGCAGAGGTAATGCACAACGCGGGTATCCCTCATGGTGTGTTTAATCTGGTACATGGCTTTGGTCATAAATCTGCAGGTGAATTTTTAACAACTCATAAAGGTGTCGATGCCGTTACTTTTACCGGAGAGTCGAGCACTGGCTCAGCAATTATGAAAGCTTCTGCTGATGGTGTTAAAGCATTGTCATTCGAACTTGGCGGTAAAAATGCCGGCATTATATTTGAAGATTGTGATTTTGAAGAAGCTGTTGCAGGTACTACGCGTTCTGTATTTACCAACGGCGGGCAAGTTTGTTTATGCACCGAGCGTTTATACGTACATCGTTCTATTTTTGACAAGTTTGTCGCTGCGTTAAAAGTAAAAGCAGAAGCCCTCAATATTGGTTGGCCTCTAGATGAAGCTACTGATATGGGACCTGTGATCTCACATAAACATCGCGACAAGGTTCTTGCTTATTACCAAGGTGCGATTGATGACGGCGCTACCATTGTTACCGGCGGCAAAGCACCAACATTTGGCGATGCCCGTGATAATGGCGCATTTGTACAGCCAACAATTTTCACCGGTTTGTCTGAGCAAAGCAAAATTGTAAAAGAAGAAGTATTTGGCCCTGTTTGTCACATTACTCCGTTTGATCATGAAGATGAAGCTGTGGCTATGGCTAACGATAGCGACTACGGACTTGCGGCAACAGTGTGGACGACTAATTTACAACGAGCTCATCGCGTAGCAGGCCAAATGGATGTTGGAATTTGCTGGGTGAATTCCTGGTACTTACGCGATTTAAGAACACCGTTTGGCGGCATGAAGTTATCAGGAGTTGGCCGAGAAGGTGGCGTGCACTCTCTTAATTTCTATTCTGAGCCAACCAATATTTGTATCAAGCTTTAGTACTGCTAGACCTTTGAGACTAAGTACTACTGTTTACTAAAAATTTAATGAGTCAGGAAATTATAATGACATCAAATACAACAAAATTAAGCCAAGACGAAAACGTAATTAAAGCGGCTGAAAATATTCGAAAAGCGCATGAAACGGGAATTCCTTGTGCACCAGTTCGCGATTTACTAGCCGAACAATGCCTAGATTCTGCTTACGCTGTTCAGCAAATTAATCGTCATCATTGGCAAGAGTCTGGGCGTCGCACTGTTGGTGTAAAAGCTGGCTTAACCTCAAAAACCGTACAGTGCCAACTCGGTGTTGCTCAACCCGACTTTGGCGTGTTGTATGCCGATATGTTTATTGGTGATGGCGAAACTGTTGCTATAGATGCAGTACTGCAACCAAAGGTTGAAGCTGAAATCGCACTAGTTCTAAAAACGGATATTGATGTAGACAATCCAACCGTTGTCGACATCATTAATGCTACCGCTTATGCCTTGCCAGCCATTGAAATTGTTGGCAGCCGAATAGCAGATTGGAATATCAATATTGTTGACACCATTGCTGATAACGCCTCTTCAGGTTTATTTGTATTGGGTAGCAAACCCGTTGCTTTAGCTGATTTAGATTTGCGTTTATGCGGCATGGTAATGGAGCGTCGTGGTGAGCAAGTGTCAACCGGAGCAGGGCAGGCATGTTTGGGGAACCCATTGAATGCTGCAGTTTGGCTGGCAAAAACATTTGTTGAAAACGGCACACCACTAAAAGCTGGCGACATTATTTTAACTGGCGCATTAGGCCCTATGGTGCAAGTGGCACCTGGCGATGTAATTGACACTCGTATATCTGGTTTAGGCTCAGTACGAGTTGCCTTTGCCGAAAACCAAAGCAAGGATACTTCTAATGACTAATTCAAAGGTAAAAGTAGCAATTATTGGTTCAGGTAATATTGGTACCGATTTAATGATCAAAATATTGCGCACTTCTAATAATTTAGAAATGGCTGCAATGGTTGGCATTGACCCAGATTCAGATGGTTTAGCCAGAGCGAAACGTTTAGGCGTAGCAACAACTCATCAAGGAATTGATGGCTTGGTTAATTTAGCAGAGTTTGCTGACATTAAAATCGTGTTTGACGCCACGTCGGCAAAAGCACATCAACATCATAATGAAGTGCTGCAAAAATATAATAAACAAGTCATTGATTTAACCCCTGCTGCCATTGGCCCTTATACATTGCCAGTAGTAAATCTTGATGAAAACCTTACCCAAGGCAACGTAAATATGGTGACTTGTGGTGGCCAGGCAACTATCCCTATGGTTGCGGCAATTAGCCAACATGCAAAAGTACATTACGCTGAAATTGTCGCATCAATATCATCAAAATCGGCAGGCCCTGGCACGCGCGCCAATATAGATGAGTTTACTCAAACTACGTCTCGTGCCATTGAACAAGTTGGCGGCGCGGCAAAAGGTAAAGCAATCATCATTATGAACCCTGCAGAGCCGCCAATGATGATGCGCGACACCGTGTTAGTACTTAGCGAATTACCTGAGGATGCTGATACCAGTGAAGCACAAATTCAAGCATCAATAGAGCAAATGGTTGCTAAGGTTCAGTCTTATGTACCCGGCTATCGATTAAAACAACAGGTGCAATTTGAACGTTTTGAAAAAGATGCACCACTGCACATTCCTGGTTACGGCGACTTTTCTGGCCTTAAATCTTCAGTATTTTTAGAAGTAGAAGGCGCTGCTCATTATTTACCTGCCTATGCGGGCAACTTAGACATCATGACATCTGCTGCGCAAGGTACTGCCGAGCGCATTGCCGAATGTAAGTTCATCAATGCTCAAACAACCGGCGTACCAGCTTAAGGATTTATTATGACTCACTCTACTGTTCATTCGACTGAGAGCGCTGCGGCGAAAAAACTATACATTCAAGATGTGACATTACGCGATGGCATGCATGCAATACGTCACAATTATTCAATTGATCATGTACAAGCAATTGCCAAAGCCATAGATAAAGCCGGTGTTGATGCCATTGAAGTAGCACATGGTGATGGCCTGGGAGGCTCTAGTTTTAATTACGGCTTTGGTGCTCATACTGACAAAGAATGGATTGAAGCCGTTAATGATGTAATTGAAAACACAAAGTTAACTACCTTAATTTTACCCGGCATTGCAGTTAAAGAAGATTTGAAATGGGCATGGGACAGTGGCGTGCGCTCTGTGCGCGTGGCTACCCACTGTACGGAAGCCGATGTAGCAAAACAGCACATTGAATATGCTCGTGAGCTTGGTATGGATACCTGTGGATTTTTAATGATGTCACATATGAGTGAACCTGAAGCACTGGCAGAACAAGCCAAGCTAATGGAGTCTTACGGCGCTCAGTGTGTATACATTACTGATTCTGGTGGCGCGATGAATATGGATGATATTGCTACTCGGGCAAAAGCCTATAAAAAAGTGCTAAAACCTGAAACCGAACTTGGTATTCATGCTCATCATAACTTATCTCTTGGCGTAGCTAACTCAATTGTAGCTGCACAACATGGTGTAACTCGTATCGATGCATCACTTGCGGGTATGGGAGCTGGAGCTGGTAACGCACCATTGGAAGTATTCATTGCCGCTGCCGAACGATTAGGTTGGGACCACGGAACTGATCTTTATACCTTAATGGACGCAGCTGATGAGCTAGTTCGACCATTACAAGATAGACCGGTGCAAGTTGACCGCGAGACATTATCGCTGGGTTATGCCGGAGTGTATTCAAGCTTTTTAAGACACGCTGAGCATGCGGCAAAAACATACGGCTTAGATACCCGTGAAATATTAGTAGAACTTGGCAACCGCAAAATGGTTGGTGGCCAGGAAGATATGATCGTTGATGTTGCTTTAGATTTATTAAAGCAGAAAAAACAACAAGCAAACATTATTAAGCAGAGAGCATAACCATGACTGATCTAACCTTTGAGCAAAAAATTTCCAGCTTAGCCAAACAAGTTGATGACGCCGCGTTTAATGCTACTGCAATTGCGCAGTTGTCGGGGCAAGGTCACCAACTAAGCCTTGTTGAAGCCTATCAAGTACAGGATGAGTCCTTGCAACGTAGGTTAGCGCGTGGAGAGCAGCAAGTTGGCATCAAAATGGGGTTTACCAGTCGAGCGAAAATGATCCAAATGGGGGTTGATGATCTTATTTGGGGGCCGTTAACCGATGAAATGTTTATCGAAGAGGGCGGAGAAGTTTCAATAAGCAAGTTTATCCACGCCAGAGTAGAGCCAGAAATAGCCTTTTTGTTAAAGAAACCGCTTAGTGGCAATTTGACGCTAACGCAAGTGATGTCTGCAGTAGAAGCGGTTGCTCCAGCACTTGAAATTATAGACTCACGTTACGACAACTTTAAGTTTTCCCTGGAGGATGTTGTTGCCGATAACTGTTCATCTTCTGGTTTCACCATAGGCGCATGGCAACAAGCGGGCGGTGATATTTCCAATTTAGGCATGGTGATGGAGTTTGATGGTTCTGCCGTTGAAATTGGCTCAAGTGCAGCCATTTTAGGCAACCCATATCGTTCTTTGGCCGCCGCTGCTCGAGTTGCCGGCGAAGCTGGAAAAGTATTACCGGCCGGCTCAATTGTACTAGCTGGCGCAGCAACTGCGGCCCAGCCAATTAAACCAGGCGTACACATTAAATTGCATTGCGAAAAATTAGGCGTTGCTGAATTTACTGTTGCTGCGAACTAGTTCACCAGCTTTCAATATTAAGGTTCTACTTATGACTACAAATACTAACTTAAACGACAGCCAAGTCATTAAAGGCAAAGCTAAACCAAGAGGCAAGTTTCCTCACTTTAAACGCGCTGGCGATTTCATTTATGTATCAGGCACGAGTTCACGTTTACCCGATAACAGTTTTGTTGGCGTTGACGTTGATGAAATGGGCGCTACTAATTTATCCATTAAGGCGCAAACCAGAGCCGTAATTGACAACATCAGCGATATTTTAGTCGCTGCCGGTGCTGACTTATCGAACGTAGTGGAAGTAAGCAGCTACTTAGTAAATATGAATGACTTCGCCGGTTATAACCAAGTGTACAGCGAGTACTTTGATGAGTCAGGCCCTGCCAGAACAACGGTAGCCGTGCACCAATTGCCTCACCCGCATTTGTTAATAGAAATAAAAGTAGTTGCTTACAAGCCCTTATAAAAAGGGCGTTAGCAAATATTTAAAACATATTTAGGAATTAACTATGAGTAACGAATTAATAGACAGTGTCAGCAGCTTACGTGGTTTCAATTTTCAACAGTGGTTGCAAGAGCATGAACACCTGTTAAAGCCACCGGTAAATAACAAACTGATTTGGGAAGATGCTGATTTAATGGTCACTGTTGTTGGCGGCCCAAATGAACGTTATGACTATCATGTTGACCCGGTTGAAGAATTTTTCTACCAATTTAAAGGCAATGCTTACTTGCGCATTATGACATCGAGTGGTCCAGAAGAAGTACACCTCAAAGAGGGCGATATCTTTTTACTACCACCATTTGTGCGTCATTCACCGCAGCGACCTCAAGAAGGCAGCTTGTGTTTGGTAATAGAGCCGAAACGACCGCCAGGCGCAAAAGATGCTTTTGAATGGTATTGCCAGGAATGTAACCACTTAGTGCACCGTGCAGAGATGATCTTGCAGAATATTTCTAAAGATTTACAGCCAGTATTTAAAGCGTTTGCTCAAGATGAATCATTACGTAAATGTCCAAACTGTGAAGCCATACATCCGGCGTAAATAGCACAAATACAGTCAATTTTTTGACTTGATAAAAATAACGAAATAGTAACGTAAAATAGGAAATATCATGCCAGTAGTAGATATGCACACCCACTTTTTGCCCAAGCAATGGCCAGATCTGGCTGAAAAGTTTGGTGGTGGAGAATGGCCATCAATGAGACACACCACACCCGGTAAAGCCATGCTTATGCAAGGTGGAAAAGATTTTCGCCCTGTTTATGAAGCCTGTTGGGATTCGTCAGTTCGCTTAGCCGAAATGGACAGAGACAATGTTGATATTCAAATAATGAGTGCCACGCCAATTTTGTTTTCTTACGCGAAACTAGCTTATCAGGCACATGAATGTGCAAAAATATTTAACGATTTAGCGCTTGAAATGTGTAGCCAAGATCATAATCGTTTGAAAGCGCTGGCGCAGGTACCTTTACAGGATATTGATAAATCGTGTGAAGAGGTTAGTCGCGCGGCTAAAAATGGCCATGTTGGCGTACAAATAGGAAATCATGTAGGTGATAAAAACCTAGACGATGAAGGCTTAGTTACCTTCTTGCAGCACTGTGCCAGTGAAAACATTTCAGTATTAGTTCACCCTTGGGATATGTTGGGTGGCGATCGTATGCCTAAGTACATGTTGCAATGGCTTGTAGCTATGCCAGCAGAAACTCAGTTATCTATTTTGTCATTGATTCTTTCTGGCGCATTTGAACGAATTTCTAAAGATTTAAAGCTTTGTTTTGCTCATGGTGGTGGTAGCTATGCCTTTCAAATTGGTCGAGTAGATAACGCTTGGAAACATCGTGATATTGTTCGCCAAGATTGTCCTAACTTACCATCATCTTACAGTGATCGTTTTTATGTAGACTCAGCAGTATTTAGTGATGATTCGCTGCAATTGCTTACTAATGTTATGGGCGATGACAGAGTTATGCTTGGCTCAGACTCGCCATTCCCACTTGGTGAGCAACGAGTTGGAACTTTAGTTAGAGAAAACAAAGTACTATCTGCAAGCTCTAAGCAAAAGATACTTGGTGATAATGCTGTTTCATTCTTTAATTTATAAGTGATTTAAATTGCTATAGAATTCATCCAAGATTTATTTATAGTCATAACTGAGGCCGTTAGTGAACACAATTAACTTTGCAAACCAAATTATTAGCCCATCAAAAGTGGTGTGTATTGGTCGAAATTACGTTGACCATATTCATGAATTAGGCAATGAAGTACCCGATGACATGGTGGTGTTTAATAAACCAAATTCGGCAATATCTTCTGAGCTTAATGCTTTTCATCAAGAGCAGTTACACTATGAAGGTGAATTGTGCTTTTTAGTTGAAGATGGCAAGTTTGTTGCTGTTGGTTTTGGCCTTGATTTAACCAAGCGTGAATTACAATCTAAGCTGAAAGCAAAAGGCTTACCGTGGGAGCGGGCTAAAGCATTTAATGGCGCTGCCGTATTGAGTGACTTTGTTGCTATCGAAAACATTGATGAGTCATTATCACTTGAGCTTTGTATTAACGGTGAAGTTATTCAAGCTGGTGGGGTCGAACTTATGATGTATAAACCTGATCAAATATTACAAGAACTGTCATCATTTATTGATTTAGTTGATGGCGATATTGTGATGACTGGCACGCCTAAAGGTGTTGGTATGATCTGTCAAGGTGACATATTTGAAGGCAAAATATTACTAAATGAAAAAGTACTAATATCTAAAACTTGGCAAGCAATATAATTACAAGGTACTACTTATTTTTAAACATCAGCTATAGTGTTGTATTAATGTTTTTTTAACCCCCTCAATTAATCAGTGTAAGCATTAGGCAAGGTTTTATGTTTGATAGCAAACTACTAGTTTGGCTTGTTTGTTTGATCCTTTCTGGTTGCAGCAATAGTGAATTTAAACACTCTGTTGATTCTCCCGCAGTCTTACGGGTGATGAGTTTTAATGTTCGAGTACCAACAGATAATTTTCCTAATAACTGGACATTACGTCGTCACTTAGTGAGCAATGTCCTCAAAGAACAACAGCCAGATATCATTGCTTTTCAAGAAATGAAGTCTGAACAAAAGCAGTTTTTATTAGCAAAATTCCCTCATTATTTGTCAATAGGAACTGGTCGTAATGAAGATGGAAGTGGTGAAGCGACGAATATTTTTTACAATCAACAACGACTTAAGCTCGATGTTGAAGTAAGTGGCAGTTTTTGGTTTTCAGACTCGCCTAACGTCCCTGGAAGTAAGCATTGGGGAAATAAGCATATTCGCAATGCTACCCTAGCAAAATTTATTGATTTAACAACAGGAAAACCACTCACTGTTGTTAATAATCATTGGGGATATAGCCAAAAATTTCATCTTAAAGCGGCAAAACTTGTAAGGCAACAAATCAACCAGCAACAAAAAGACAATGAAGCAGTAGTAGTCTTAGGGGATTTTAATTCATTACCCAAATTTAAAGGTCTAGCTGAATTAATGGCAAAGGAATCAAATGCTCCACTAATTGATAGTTGGCAAGTAAGTGATGTAGATATGGATGGATATACGTTCCATGATTTTACTGGCAAGGGGTTTAAACGCTTAGATTATATATTTTTAAATGAAGTAGTGTCGATAGAATCGTCTACTAAAATAATCCAGTCGAAGTGGTACAACCGTTGGCCATCTGATCATTTCCCATTGATGGTAAAAATTACTCTTTGATCAGCCGCCAATAAATTTAACTTTAAAGCCGTTTTTTTCTAAAACGGTTTTAATTACATCACGTTTGTCACCTTGAATTTCTATTATCTCACCAACGACAGTACCACCTGTACCACAGGTTTGCTTTAGCTTTTTTGCTAACGCTTTTAATGCTTTAGCGTCTAAGCCTAAACCTGTAATTGTTACCACGCCTTTACCTTTACGACCTTTGGTTTCACGGCGTACATGGGCAAAGCCGTCTGAAGGGGTAATATCCATTTCTGGTTTTTCTTCTTTTACACGACCGCCATCGGTTGAATAAACGAGATTAGATAATTGATCTTGTAATGATGACATAAGATTTCCTTCAAAATATCATGGGGGACAGAGTCACAGATATTGGCTATTTTCATATAATATCAAATACTTCGGTCTTCTGAAAATAAAAAAGCTTGCCAAGAGGCAAGCTTTTGTAGACGTTAAACGAACACTTATTTATAAAGCGCTTTCTAACTCTGGAAGAGCGTCGAATAAGTCTGCAACTAAACCGTAATCAGCAACTTGGAAGATAGGCGCTTCAGGATCTTTGTTGATTGCAACAATAACCTTAGAGTCTTTCATACCAGCTAAATGTTGAATAGCACCAGAAATACCTACGGCAATGTATAAGTCAGGGGCAACAATTTTACCTGTTTGACCTACTTGCATGTCGTTAGGTACGAAACCAGCATCTACAGCGGCACGTGAAGCACCAATTGCAGCGCCAAGTTTGTCAGCGATACCGTTAAGAAGGCTGAAGTTTTCACCGTTTTGCATACCACGACCACCAGAGATTACTACGCTAGCAGCACCTAGGTCTGGACGTTCTGACACAGTAAGTTCAGCGCCAACAAAACTTGAAGTACCAGCATCTGTAGAATTGCTTAACGCTACAACTTCAGCTGAACCTGTAGTTTCTACAGCATCAAAACCAGTAGCACGAACAGTAATCACTTTAGTTGCATCTAAAGATTGTACTGTTGCAATAGCGTTACCTGCGTAGATAGGACGAACAAATGTGTCGGCACTTTCTACTGCGATGATTTCTGAAATTTGCGCAACATCTAGTAAAGCGGCAACACGTGGCATAAAGTTTTTACCCGTTGTTGATGCATTCGCTAAAATGTGGCCGTAATCGCCAGCTAATTCAGTGATTAATAAACTTACGTTTTCAGCAAGTTGATTTTCATAGGCAGCGTTGTCAGCAACTAATACTTTGCTAACGCCAGCAGCTTTCGCGGCTTCATCTGCAGCTGCGCCACAGTTAGCACCAGCTACTAGTACGTGAATATCACCACCAATTGCAGCAGCAGCTGCAACAGTTTTTAATGTGTCAGCCTTAAGGCTTGCATTGTCATGTTCTGCAATTACTAAAATAGACATTAGATCACCTTCGCTTCATTTTTTAATTTTTCTACTAACTCGTCGATAGTCTCAACAATAATACCGGCTTGACGCTCAGCAGGAGGAGTTACTTTGATCAACGTAGTACGAGGGCTTAAATCGATACCGAAATCAGCAGCTGTTTTAACATCTAGAGGCTTACGTTTAGCTTTCATGATGTTAGGTAGAGATGCGTAACGTGGTTCGTTTAAACGTAAATCTGTAGTTACGATAGCTGGTAAGTTAAGAGCAACAGTTTGTAAACCGCCATCTACTTCACGAGTAACGTTAACTTTATCGCCTTCAACTTTAACGATTGATGCGAATGTACCTTGTGGCATACCTGTTAGAGCACCTAACATTTGGCCAGTTTGGTTATTGTCTGAGTCAATTGCTTGTTTACCAAGTAAAACAAGTTGTGGTTGCTCTTCTTCAACAACTTTTTGTAAAAGCTTAGCAACGTTAATTGAATCCAGGTTTTGGTCTGTATCAATTTGAATCGCACGATCAGCACCAAGTGCTAATGCTGTACGTAATTGTTCTTGGCAAGACTTGTCACCAATAGATACCGCAAAAATTTCAGTTGCAATGCCTGCTTCTTTTAAACGAACAGCTTCTTCAACTGCAATTTCACAGAATGGGTTGATTGCCATTTTCACGTTGGTTAAATCAACGTTTGAATTATCAGGCTTAACACGAACCTTGACGTTATAGTCAATTACGCGCTTGATAGGAACAAGTACTTTCATAGTGACCTCTGTTATTACCAATAAATGGTATTAAAATCTTGTTGTATTGTATTTATATTAAAATATTAATGGTAAAATTAAAACAAGTGTTTTAAATTATTTAAACGGATGTTTTAAGTTATTACTCAAAAAAAATTCTTTGATGGTGCAAAAGATTACTCACTGGATTACGAAACGTCAATGTTAACTTACATAAAAAGTGCTTTTGGGCAACATTATTACCTAATTTGCATAGGTTTGGTTGTCATAAAATGCTATAAATAGCATATTAAAATTTTTAGAAACAATTTATAGGTATTAAGGGGAATCGCGTGGAACGTGAATCGATGGAATTTGATGTTGTAATCGTGGGTGCAGGCCCATCAGGTTTATCTACAGCATGTAAATTAATGCAAATGGCACAGGAAAAAGACCAAGAATTAATGGTTTGTGTTGTTGAAAAGGGCTCTGAAGTTGGTGCCCACATTCTTTCTGGTGCGGTACTTGAGCCACGTTCGATGAATGAACTTTTTCCTGACTGGAAAGAGCGCGGTGCGCCACTGAACACGCCAGTTAATGGCGATGATATTTATCTATTAAACAGCAGCGAAAAGGGCATTAAATTACCTAACTTCGCTGTACCTAAAACTATGCATAACGATGGTAACTACATTGTTTCTATGGGTAATGTTTGTCGTTGGTTAGCAGAACAAGCGGAAGGCATGGGCGTTGAAATATTCCCAGGTTTCCCTGCGCAAGACGTTATTTATGAAGACGGTAAAGTTGCCGGTATCATTACTGGTGATATGGGCTTGGATGCTGAAGGCAACCAAAAAGATTCTTACATGCCTGGCATGGAGTTACGCGCTAAGTACACTGTATTTGCAGAAGGGTGTCGCGGTCACTTAGGTAAAGAACTTATTAGCAAGTTCAACTTAGATGCAGATAAACAACCTCAACACTACGGTATTGGTTTCAAAGAAATTTGGGATATTGATCCTGAGCTTCATCAGGAAGGTTTAGTTGTTCATACAGCAGGTTGGCCACTAGAAGGCGATACAACGGGTGGTGGTTACTTATACCATGCTGAAAATAACCAAGTATTTGTTGGCTTAATTATTGATTTAAATTATTCAAACCCGCACTTGAGCCCGTTTGATGAATTCCAACGATTAAAGCATCATCCTAAATTTGAGCAATACCTTAAAGGTGGTAAGCGTGTATCTTACGGTGCACGAGCTATTGCTAAAGGTGGCTTTAATTCATTACCTAAAATGACAATGCCTGGTGCTGTTATGGTTGGTTGTGATGCTGGTACGATTAACTTTGCCAAAATCAAAGGTAATCACACGGCAATGAAGTCAGGTATGTTAGCCGCTGAAACTATTTTCAATGCCATTACTGGTGGTGATGAAGGTGGTAATGACTTAACCGCTTTTACTGACAACTTTAAAGCATCATGGTTATATGACGAGTTATACAATACTCGTAACTTTGGTGCGGTAATGCATAAGCTCGGTACGTTCATGGGCGGTGCATACAATACCTTGGATCAAAACTTCTTTGGCGGTAAACTGCCATTTAACTTTAGCGATAACAGCTATGATCACGAATCATTAAAACTTGCTTCAGAGTGTCCTGTTATTAACTACGCGAAACCTGATGGTGTGCTTAGTTTTGATAAGTTAAGCTCGGTATTTTTATCTAACACCAACCATGAAGAAGAACAGCCTTGTCACTTAAAACTTGCGGATATGAATATTCCTATATCTGTAAACTTAGCTAAGTACGCAGAGCCGGCACAACGTTATTGTCCAGCAGGTGTCTACGAAATAGAAGAAGATGAAGCAGGTGAGAAGAAATTTGTGATCAATTCACAAAACTGTATTCACTGTAAAACTTGCGACATTAAAGACCCAAGCCAAAACATTACCTGGGTAACACCAGAAGGTACTGGTGGACCGAATTACCCGAATATGTAATTCAATATGTCTAAATTAAAAAAGCGCCTGTTGGCGCTTTTTTACTTCAAGGATGATGGAATGCAAATCGCCATGGACCGTTCCTACGCGTCCTGCGTTCTCGGCATATACAACGTCCATGTTGAAAACGGTAATAGATTTGTACGTTCTAAATACTTAGAAACGAGAAACGAGAAACGAGAAACGAGAAACGAGAAACGAGCTAGGAGTTTTCTCTTTCAAACTGACTTATAGCCTTATCTAAGTGCTGACCAATGAACACTAACGATAAGGGTCTCAGTACAATAAAATACCCTACCAAAACAAACACCAAAGGTATTAAAAAGTACCATGATTCAACATTAGCCAGCATAAAAAATGGTGGTATTAATATTGCCATTTTCAATAGATTTAACACAAACTTAGCTAATGGTGACAACTTAGCTGTAGCCAAATGAATAATTTGTTGGCGACTGCGAAAATCAAATGGTTGTAATTGTGGAAACTGATTTGAAGAAAAATAGAATTTCATGATCTATCGTCTAAAATAAATGAGGCGACCATTGTAACAAAGTAAAAAATTGTCGCAAATTAATAAAAAATTAAGTTAATACGGTGAAAGTCGAACTAAAACAACCTTATTGTGCAATTTTGAGTACCTTATTAATTTGATCTTTGTTAGAATTGCGCCAATTTTTTAAACAGGTTAATAAAAATGAATGTAATTGAAGGCTCATTTGTAGCGTCGGGCAAAAAATTTGCCATTGTTGTTTCGCGTTTTAACAGCTTTGTAGTAGAAAGCTTATTAGAAGGTGCAGTTGACGCACTTAAACGTCACGGTAATGTTAGCGATGCTGATATTACTATTGTTCGTGTTCCTGGTGCATATGAGTTACCTGTGGCAGCAAAACGCATTGCTGCTAAAGGCGGTTATGATGCAGTTATTGCAATTGGCGCTGTAATTCGTGGCGGTACGCCACACTTTGATTTTGTTGCAGGCGAATGTAACAAAGGTTTAGCACAAGTTGCGATGGAATTTGATATTCCAGTTGCATTTGGTGTTATTACTGTAGATTCAATTGAACAAGCGATCGAACGTTCTGGTACCAAAGCGGGTAACAAAGGCGCAGAAGCAGCCTTAAGTGCCTTAGAAATGGTAAACGTTTTAGATCAACTATAGGCGGAAAGCTTAGTGAAACCAACTCCAAGAAGAAAAGCCCGTGAAATTGCCGTACAAGCAATTTATTCATGGCAATTAACACAAAACGACATTGGCGAAGTAGAAGCAAACTTTATTGCTGATAATGCTAAACGTCGTTTTGATGCAGAATATTTTTCACAACTACTACGTGGTGTTGCTACTAACGTAGGTGAAATTGATGACGCAATTCGACCATTAGTTGACCGTCCTCTTGACGAAGTCGATCACGTGGAAAAAGCGATTCTACGAGTTGGTGTTTATGAACTTCGCGATTGCAAAGAAGTACCATATAAAGTCGTGATTAACGAAGCTATTGAACTTGCAAAAGCATTTGCAACTGACGATAGCCACAAGTTTGTTAATGGCGTACTTGATAAAGTCGTTAAAACATTTCGTCCTGAAGAATAATACTTAATAGAATTGGTATAACTCATTCAAACTTATGAAAGAATTTGAACTTATCAAAGAGTTCTTTACCGCTCAACCTGTGAGCCGTAAAGACGTTGCAATGGGAATTGGTGACGATTGTGCACTAATTCGAGCAAACGATAACAAACTGATCGCGGTAACCACCGATACCTTAGTTGCCGGTGTTCATTTTCCTTTAGACACACCTGCACGCGCTATAGGTCATAAAGCAGTTGCGGTAAACCTAAGTGATATTGCTGCTATGGGGGCTGAGCCTGCTTGGATCTCTGTTGCCATCACCTTACCTGAAGTAGATGAAGACTGGCTACGTGAGTTTACTGCGGGCATGTTTGAATTAACCGAATATTTCAATGTGCAACTAATTGGTGGTGACACTACGCAAGGCCCGTTAAGTATTACGATTACTGCACAAGGCTTGGTGCCTGAAGACAAAGCGCTTTGTCGCAATGGTGCGCAAAATGGTGATTACCTTTTTGTCACTGGAAACTTCGGTGACGCCGGACTAGCACTCGCTGCCATTAAAGGTCATATACATTTAAATGACGTTGATTTGGCCAAAGTAAAAGCCAAACTCGATTACCCACAACCACAAGTGTTGGTTGGACAGATGATCCGTGAATTCGCGACATCCGCTATTGATGTGTCTGATGGCTTATTGGCTGATTTAGGGCATATTTGCCGAGCATCTACGCTAGGTGTGACTATAAATGTTGATGATATTCCTTTATCAAAAGCGTTAACGGATAACTTAAGCGTTGAAGATGCCATCAATATGGCGTTAACGTCGGGCGACGATTATCAGTTGATCTTCTCAGTACCAGCAACCAATAAAGTTGGGATTGAAACTGCAATGGCCCATGCCAATGTTGAATTTAACTGTATTGGACAATTAAATACTTCAGAAGAAATCATCCTTACTTATAAAAACGAACCGTTCACGGTGAAAAAAGTAGGTTTCGAACACTTTTCTGAGAAAGCTTAGATCACTAATTGAGAATAAAATGACTAAAAAGAGTGCCAGTGAATTATTTAACATAAAAAATCCGGTGCACTTTTTAGCGTTAGGTTTTGGTAGTGGTTTGAGCCCTAAAGCCCCTGGCACAATGGGCACGCTTGCCGCGATTCCCTTATACCTAATTTGCGTTCAATTTTCTTTAAACATATTTATCGCCATAACCATTTTTATCTCAATTGTAGGCATTTGGATTTGTGACAAAGCATCAAAAGATGCCGGCGTACACGATCATGGTGCAATTGTTTGGGATGAAATCGCTGGGTTTTTCATTACCATGATAGCCGTACCTGCTACTTGGCAAGCGGTTATTGTTGGCTTTATCTTCTTTCGAATACTCGATATTGCTAAACCTTGGCCAATCTCCATTGCGGACAAAAAAATAGGCGGCGGCTTTGGCATCATGGTTGATGACATTATTGCTGGTATCCTTGCCTGCGTGTTAATGCATTTAATCTTCTAACTTTATCCACTCCATAACTCCCTATAGCTTAGTTGTTATTGCATCCGCTGTATCATCGATGTGTAGTAACGTTAGTTACGCTCTACAGTGCTAATTTAGTGTCGGTGCCATACGTTCCTAATGCACCTGTATTCACTCAATAGTTCTCTGAACCTTTCTGTCGTGGACTGTATCGAAGTGTAAGCTTTGAGGTAAAACAAGCTTGAATAAGGCTTAAAAGTGGTAGATCTTGTTATGAATATTTAAACTTGGCGATGCTACCTTCTGGTGTCATGGTGGTTTATTCAATAAACGCTAAACGTAAGGCAATAAAAAACGGAAGACCAGCTTCCGTTTTAAATAAACTCTTAACAGTCCAGATCCCGTAACAAGTACGGGACGACTATAGTCGGTTTAGTGCTTTTCAGGCATACCTTCATGAGAGCCAGTAACAGACATTTCTTCTGCTAATTTTTCATCAAGATCTTGTGGGTGAGCATCTTCTGCACCGTGCATCCAGTCAACAAGCTTATCGCTTAATAACCATAAACAGATACCCGCTAGGAATGCCATAATAGCAACACCTGAGAACGCCTGTAATGGACCAGTTTCACCAACCATTTGGCCAACCCATGCTGCTAAGTAGTTACCAACACCAGAGAAGAAGAACCACATACCCATAAGTAATGAAGTGTACTTAAGAGGTGCAAGTTTAGTTACCATTGAAAGACCAATTGGCGATAAACATAATTCACCCATTGTATGGAAAAGGTAAGCAAGAACTAACCAAATCACATGTGCTTTAACTGACTCTGAGTCACCTATTTGTAACGCAGCCATTACCATTGAGATAAAACCTAAGCCTAAGAAGAACATACCCAACGAGAACTTTTTCGGTGAGTTAGGCTCTGCAGCTCCCATTTTTAGGAACATTGCGGCAAAAATAGGCGCTAAAATGATAACAAAAATAGGGTTTACCATTTGTAGCCATGAGGCAGGCATTTCCCAACCGAAGAATACTAAATCAGTTTTATATTTTGCGAACAAGTTCATTGAACCAGCGGCTTGTTCAAAACCTAACCAGAAAATAATTGTGAAGAAAGACATGATTAAAATTACTTTAACACGGTCACGCTCTTCAGGCGTTAATGGGCCAGAAGACGCTTTATTGTCTGCTTCAGCTAGTTTTGCTGCAGGCTCAACACCAACATTACCTAAGTACTTATTAGATAAAGCAAGTTGTAATAACACACCTGCTAACATACCAATACCGGCAACCAAGAAGCCGTACTGGTAATTGATTTTTTCACCAATGGTACCAACAACTAAGTAACCTAAGATTGAACCTAAGTTAATACCCATGTAGAAGATAGTGAATGCGGCATCACGACGTTTGTCGCCTTCTTCATATAAGTCACCAACCATGGTTGAGATGTTTGGTTTAAAGAAGCCATTACCGAAGATCAATAGAATCAAGCCAGCCCAAAGAAAAGCCGTTTCCATTCCCTCGATCATTGCATGTGGCGTACCTAGTGCAAATTGACCAAGCATCATTAGTAAGCCACCAACGATGATAGATTTACGTTGACCCCAAACGTTATCGGCCATCCAGCCACCTAACACAGGTGTAACGTATACGAAAAATGCATAGATACCTAAAATACCTAATGCTTTTGATTGAACTGCCGTGTTGAATAGCTTTTCAGCGTCAGCTGCTGCAGGGTCGATACCAAAGTAGGCCATATCCCAGCCAAAACTGCTGGCAAACGCTACCAAGTAAAGTACAAAAATACCACGCATACCGTAGTAACTCATGCGTTCCCACATTTCGGTACCAAAAAGTAAGAACAAACCTTTCGGATGACCAAACATATTGCCCGCATTAGGCCCCATATTCGAATTAGACATATATCTTCCTATATAACTTCTTATAATTTTAAAAACACAATGGTTATACCTATCGGAATATGTAAATGCAAGAGAAGTTAGTCAAACTGTAACAATTCGTATAAAGTTTTTTGTAAACTTTAAAATGAACATATGTGCAGTAACTAATGTTGAAAACTCTGTAATTAAGTTTTAAAGGCACTTTATTCTCAATACGTTAGCTGATAAACTTTGCGACTTAACATAGGGAATATGCTTAAATAGTTTGGAAATTAATCAATCTGTTTAAGGAGTAGCCAGTTGATGGCTCGACAGATTCATCTATGGCAAATATATTCAAGTTTAAAAAAATAAAATGCTTGAAAATGTAAAAAATTCGTTAGTGACTATAATTCATTAAATAAGAATAAATAGTTAAGCGCTTGATTTATATTTATCAGCGCATAGATAGGATCATTTTGTGCAAATGAACAATGTAATAAAAAAAATAGTGTCATTCATTGCTATCTCTAGCATTTCGTTTTCAGCATTATCTATGAATGTTTCTCAATCGCAAATTGATGCATTTAAAAAGCTCCCAGAAGCACAACAGCGCGCCTTAGCCCAACAAATGGGTGTTGATTATAATATGATCAAAGAGCAATTAAGTGGCGGTGGTAGTAGTAGCAGTTCAAGTTCTGAAACTGAACCTACACCAACTTATCCTCGTGGCACAGAGTTTGGTAGTGACGGAAAGCCAACAATTGAACCAGAAAACAAACCTACAGATTTCTTAAAAGAAGACGACCGCTCATTAATGCAATCGGTTGAGCCTTTTGGTTATGACATTTTTGCTAATCAACCATCAACATTCGCGCCAACCAATGACATCGCAATTCCAGAAAACTACATTCTAGGGCCTGGTGATAAAATTTCGATTCAAATATTTGGTAAAGAAAATAATGACTACGAATTGCCTGTTACCCGCGAAGGGCAGGTTGTTATACCAAACCTTGGACCATATAAAGTTGCTGGTTTATCTTTTACCGAGTTAAAGGGCTATTTAACCAGCCGAATTAAAGCAAGTATCATAGGTGTTGATGTTGTTATTGGCGTAGCATCGCTTCGAACTATGCGAGTATTTGTGCTTGGTGATGCCTTTAAACCTGGTTCATACAGCCTGAGCTCTCTTTCAACTATTACCCAAGCCATATTTGCTGCGGGTGGTATTAACGAGATTGGTTCACTGCGAAATATTCAGTTAAAACGTCAAGGTAAACTAGTTTCTACTCTAGATTTATATGACTTGTTGATCAACGGTGACTCTTCTGACGACATGCAATTACAATCAGGTGATGTTGTCTTTGTCGAATCTGTTGGCGCCACGGTAAGTATTGATGGTGAAGTTCGCCGCCCTGCAATTTATGAATTAATTGAAGGCGATACCTTTGCTGATGTTCTGAAAATGGCCGGACAGTTGCTACCTTCTGCTTATGCCAAATCTACTCTCATAGAACGCTACAATAAAAGCCAGTTAAGAAGAGTGGCAACATTAGATTTAACCAATGACGAAAACTTACAGTTAGAGGTTCGTGCAGGTGATTTTATCCGTATTAAGAAAACTGCAGATGTTTACGAAGAAACCATTACAGTTATTGGCGCAGCTACTCGCCCAGGTAAATACCAATGGTATGAAGGCGTAAAAATTACCGATTTAATTGCAAGTGTCGACTCTCACTTACTGCCTTTTGCCGATCTTTCTTATAGTTTAGTTGTTCGTGAAATTGATGTAGCAAAAAATATCGAAGTTCATCAATTCAAACTCTCCGAGGTAATTGGGAATCCTGCATCCATAGATAATTTTACTCTGCAACCAAATGATAAAATAATTGTATTCTCCAATGTGTCAAAAATTAGTGAAGAAGCCATCCATTTAGACGCTTTTGCATTTACTCAAGATGAACTGTATGAAAAAGAAAGACGTTTAGCTCGAGTAAAATATAAAAACAAATTATTTTGGCAACAGTTTGGCTCTGAAAATTCTAAGTACGGCACTGCAGAAGAGCAGGACCAACAAGAACAACTGGAATTGTTAAATCAATCCATCGCAAAGTTTTCTGGCGGTGAAGTAGAAAAAGAAATCGATATTCGTGAATTAGGTTTATTTTCAAGACAGCGATTATTGTTACCAGTTATTAAAAAACTGAAGCGTCAAGGTTCATCGGGTAAGCCAATTCAATTGGTTGAGATTGATGGTCAAGTCAAATACCCTGGAATTTATCCGTTAGGGATAAACGGTAAAGTTGATGACTTGATTGCTGCTGCTGGTGGCGTAGATGAATCGGCTTATTTAACTCGTGCAGAAGTTACTCGTAACAAAATGACTGAAGAGTTAGGCGTTGAGAAAATTTCAATTAACGTCAACTTGGCAAAAGCGCTAAGCGGTGATGAAGAAGCAAATATTAAGCTTGCCAGTAAAGACAGGTTGAACATACACAGAATTCCATCATGGACTGAAAACCACGTAGTAGAGCTTCGAGGCGAATTTGTCTTTCCTGGCAAATATACGATTAGACGCGGTGAAACGTTAGCCGATATCGTTAAAAAAGCAGGTGGTTTTACGCCATATGCATACCCGAATGGTTCAGTATTTACTCGTGTTAAATTGCAAGAATTAGAGCAACAAAATTTATTCAAACTGGCAGCTGATTTAAGAACTGAAATGGCATCTAAAGCACTTTCTGATTCGTCTGCAACAGGTAACTATCAAGATGCACAGCAATTACTGGGTGATTTAACCAAGGTACAACCGGTTGGTCGTTTAGTTATCGACCTTCCAAAAGTAATGGTTCCAAATAATTATGATGTTTTACTTGAAGGTGGTGATGTTTTATACGTACCGACTAAGAAAAATTCAGTTAACGTAATTGGCCAAGTACAAGTAACGTCATCACATATTTATGATTCGAACATAGATGCTGAAGATTATATTGCTCAAAGTGGTGGCATGAAAAAACGTGCTGACGAAGAGCGTGTTTATATTATATCTGCGAACGGTAGTATAAAGGTTATGGATGATAGCAGTTGGTTCTCCGATGGAGCTAACCAGGGGTTAAAGCCTGGTGATACCATTGTAGTGCCACTTGATGGCGAATATATGAATAACTTAACTCTTTGGTCAACTGCCACTGGTATTCTTTATAATACTGCTGTAGCTGTTGCTGCAATTAATGGAATTTAGCTAATCTTGATTGCGGCGTAGTCCGCTATTAATTAAAATTAGAAAAAGCAATAGCAATGCTTTTGTTACAAATAAGTTCAGTTTTTTGCTTAACACAGCGTACAACATAACCAAAACAAATTATTAATTTTATAATAATAAACTAAAGTCAATCAGGGAAATAATGACCTACTTGTTACCATTAATAACGTCTTTTATTTTTTCAATTATTGCTATAATGCTTTTAAAACCAGTTGCATTTCATTTTCAGCTTGTTGATAGACCCAATAAACGTAAACTTCATAACGGCTCTATTCCATTAATAGGTGGAATTACGATATTCTTTGGTGTTGCCCTCTCTTTACTTATATTTGTTCCTATTAATGAAACATTCTTTTATTACCTTACTTCTGCATTTATAATTCTTATTTTAGGCGTGGGCGATGATAAGTTTGATTTATCGGTCCGTGGCAGGTTATTAATCCAAGTGTTAACAGCCATGTTAATGACAACTTCGGCGGGTTTTTACTTGCATGACTTTGGTAATATTTTTTATTTTTTCAAATTAGAACTTGGTTCTTTCGGCGTCATCATAACTGTTTTTGCTGTAATTGCATGTATAAATGCATTCAATATGATTGACGGCATAGATGGTCTAGCTGGTATGTTAAGTTTAATCACATTTACAGCTTTAACTATACTACTTACATTTAGCCACCCAACTTGGGCAGTTATCCCAATTATATTTATAGGTAGTTTGCTCGCATATTTGATATTTAATTTAAGATGGCCATTTAAAAATGTTGGTAAAATATTTTTAGGTGACGCGGGTAGTATGCTGGTTGGGTTAACTATAGTTTGGCTATTGGTCATCGGTGTTGAATCAGAAACACAAGCATTTCGCCCAGTAACTGCATTATATTTGATTGCAATTCCTTTAATGGATATGGCTGCAATTATGATTCGTCGTATAAAAAAAGGAACGTCGCCTTTTAAAGCTGATAGAGAGCATTTGCACCATATTTTTGAGCGGGCAGGAATAAGTAGAAAAAGGACATTAATCTATATAGCGCTTTGTGCATCAATTATTGCAACTGCAGGGGTGGTTTCTGAATTTTATCTTGTGCCTGAATGGATTATGTTAGTTGGGTTTGTTGGGGTATTTCTACTTTACAATTATGCATTAATCCACTCCTGGAAAATAATTCGTTGGTATAAAAGTTAACTATTAATATTTAAACTAAACAAGGTTAAGGCGCCTTATTTTTGAAAATAAGATGATTTCTATACTTTCTTTATTTTATGCTTGGCTACCTAAGTTTACAAAAAAGTTACTAATAATGCTTAAAAAAATCGGCATTATTATAATTAATTGTTATACTTTCACTAATTTATTTTTAATGGTTAATAATAAGTAAAATCGATGTCTAACGGAACTCAAGAACAGCAAAGTCAGCAGTATATACCAATGCCTCAAAATGCTGTTTTTATACCAAAAAACAATCAAGATGATGAAATAGATTTAGCTGAACTTTTGCGTGTTCTCTGGCATGGGAAAGTTTTAATAATTGTAGTCACTTTATTTTTTGCAGCCGCCTCTGTTGTATACGCAATCAATCAACCTAATACCTATAAAGCTTCCGCGTTGCTCTCTCCCGCGCAAAGTAGTAGTGGGGCTGGTGGTTTAAGCGCTCTTGCTGGCCAATTTGGTGGTTTAGCCAGTATGGCTGGTATTAATTTAGGTGGTCAAGAGCAAGATAAAACAGGCTTGGCTTTAGAAATTCTAAAATCTCGAGCCTTCATTGAAGCATTTATTAAAGACAATAATTTATTAGCTCCCTTAATGGCCTCAGAAAGCTGGGATGTTAATACAAATAAACTGATTTATAATGAAACTATTTTCCAAATAGAAACTAAACAATGGGTACGTGAAGTTAAATACCCTAAAACACCACAACCGTCTCTGTGGGAAGCTTTTGAAGAGTTTAAAAAGCATTTAATCGTTTCTGAAGATGTTCAGACAGGTATGATCAAAATATCTATTGAGCACTATTCCCCCGAAATAGCTAAAAGCTGGTTAACATTAATTATTGCTGAAATTAATCAATACATGCGAATTATGGATAAAACAGAAGCGCAAAACAGTATTGATTTCTTAACTGAAAAATTAGAACAAACTCAATTGTCAGGTATGCAAACTGTTTTTTATCAACTGATTGAAGAACAAACCAAAACCATGATGTTAACTGAAGTAAGTGATGAATATGTTTTTAAAACGATAGATCCACCGAATGTCCCTGATGAAAAAAGTGGTCCCCAAAGAGCCTTGATTTGTATTTTAGTAACCATGATAGGTGGTATCTTAGCTGTGCTTCTAGTTTTAATTCGCCATTTTTCAGCTAAACCTATCAAAGAAATTGACAAACAAGATTAAAGGATGGGAATTTGAGCCTTTCATTACTAGTAATCACAACGTTTATTTTGTCGTTTGCCGCAATAAAGTTCTTTACGCCATTAGCAGTTAACATTGGTTTAGTAGACATACCAAATGAAAGGAAACTACACATTGGTCATGTTCCTTTAGTTGGTGGTATAGCTATTTTTCTTGCTGTGCTTGTGGCTAGTTATTTGTTTTTACCAAATACAATAGAACTTAGAATGTACTTAATCGCTTCTGCGATGATCGTGTTTATTGGTGCTTTAGATGATAAATATGATCTTAGTGTTCATGTGAAACTTGTCGGACAAATCATAGTAGCCAGTATTCTTATTTATGGTATAAATGGCTACATATCAAACTTTGGTAATTTATTTGGGTTTGGAGACATTACCATTGGGGCTTGGGGGATTGTATTTTCTTATTTTGCCATAATTGTAATAATTAATGCTTTTAATTTAGTTGATGGCATCGATGGTTTAGCCGGCTGTTTGAGTATTAATACGTTTATTTCAATCGCTATTTTATTTTTAATAACGAACCAAAGAAACTACTTCGTATACCCTTTAATTATTATTGCAGCAATCCTTCCTTACTTAATGTTTAACTTAGGTTTATATAGAAAAACAGTCCAAAAAATATTCATGGGTGATGCAGGAAGTATGTTTATTGGTTTAAGCATAATTTGGTTGTTAACGCTGGGTACCCAAGGTGAATCTGCAAGTTTTAGGCCGGTTACTGCACTATGGATATGCGCTATGCCATTAATGGATATGTTAGCCATTTTTGTACGTCGAGTTAAAAAGGGAAAATCCCCTTTTAAACCAGATCGTGATCATTTGCATCATATTTTGCAAAGAGCAGGGTTAAGCCAAGCGAAAACACTATTTACTATTGTATTATTATCGGTGTTAATGTCATCCATCGGTTTTGCAGGTGAATATTTTTATTTTGCTGAAGTTTTGATGTTAGTCAGTTTTTTAATCATATTTGTTTTGTATAACCTATTGATACAAAAGTTAGTTAAATAGCTGTTTGGAGTAGCAGGAAATTTAATGCCATAACTCTATTGTGGGGGGCTGATGGCTAAGTCCTTACAAATAAACTTTTTATGCTGAAAAATTTCAGCATAATTGTTAATAAGCTGCAGTTTTTCAATTTGAAATGTACTGATCATTGTTTTATCGAAAATGCAGTTTAAGCTAATATTTCAGTGGCAACAGAAAATGTAGATTGTAATAATGAAATTTACAATGTGACAGGACAGGACTAAACGGACTCATTAGTAGTTTAAAGAATCAATAAATACTAATAGTATGAGCTATAACAAACTGTGTTTTATCAAGCTTTAGGACTGGTGATGAACGTCACTCAATTGCTGATATTTCAAAGTTGAAGTCTAAATTAGGTTTTGAATACGAATTAAGATTTTAAGAAGAAATTGATAAAGCTGTGCCTTAATGCATTGAAAAGCTTTCTCGTCTATAGTCTCTTCTAACCGATTTAATCTTACAAATTACTAATGTATTATTTATACTAATTAGCTAAAAGTTAAAGAGATGGTCGGATAATTTTGTGAGTTTGAATTTTTGAAGAAAAATAACATTATCGCGATACTATTATATCCAGTATCTCCAGCATCAGGTGTAATATACAGTTCCGTTTCTTTAGGACCGTTGCATATAATCAATTTATTATTTGTATCACTCTTTGCGGGATTTTGTGCGTATAACGTAATTCCATATGCCGGAATGGACATAGTTGTATATTACATAAAGTACAAAGAAATTGAGTTCCTTCCAATTGAAAGGTTGAGTGAATATTACCAAGTTAATTTAGGGGTTACTTATTTACTTAAGCTTATGCAATTAGCAGGGCTATCTAAAGAATTCGTACCCTTTTTAATCACATTTATATCCTATTTCACTTTTCTATACAGTGTCAAAGTTCTTGCTCCTAAAAAAGATGTAGATAAATTTAATATCAATTCTATCTATATTCTATTTTTAGCCATATTTGTAATCTCGTTTATTGCTAATGCTATTGGAATAAGAAGTGGTTTATCGACATCTATTTTTTGCCTTTCAATAGCGTATTATTTAAAAGGGGATAAGGTAAAGTTTTCGTTTTTAGCTATTATTTCTGTTTTGGTCCATGTATATATTATTCTTCCCCTTTGTTTAATCTTTTTTGTAAAGTTTCTATCTATTAGAACTGTTAGAATTATGGTTTTAATTTCTCCTGTATTGGCAGTTCTTGGTTTAGGAGAGTTAATAGCTGTACAAACTGTTCCTTTAGTATTTCCTCCTGAAATTTCAGATTATATATTAAACGTTTATGTTTTAAGTGACCGTTATGGTGTAAATGCTGAGCTAAGTTATAAAACTCAAATTGTGCTATTCTTTTTTGTTAGTCTTCCGTTTTATATGACTTGGTTTTTCGCGGCTACTTGTAAACTCGATAATGTAATAATTAAGTTAATTGGTTGTTTGATAATATTTGTATTTACATTTTGGGATTTGTTCATTCTCGTAGATCGGTATAAATATCTAATTCAAATGCTCATGGCTATTGTTTTATTTTTCAGTATCTTGAAGAATAAGGAGAATTTAAATTATATTCACTATTTCTTTTTATTTACTTGTTTCATTTCATCATGCTGGGGTGTTTTTAGGTATAAAGTATTAATAGCATCATCATATGATATTGTATATAAACCCTTTTTCTTTCTTTTTTCTAATGATGTAAATATCAACAATTTGCAAGTAATCGCGAATTAATATGAACTTTAATTTTCTCCTTATTTCTAATATCTTTTATGTTTTAGTACAGTTTCTAGTACTCTCTCTTTTTTCTAAGTTCTATTCCGTTGAAAATGTAGGTGAATATTTTTTTGCGCTATCAATAAGCGCACCTTTTATGATTTTTGTTGCGTTGAAGCTAAATAATTTTGTTATTACAAATAAAGGGGACTCTTTATCATTTTCAGTAGGAGAAATATATTTCATTCGTATTATATTTACCTTGTTAGGTTGTGGGCTTAGTCTTTTATTTTTTATAATGTTTTTTCAGAAAAATACTAGTATTTTAATTGTTCTGTTTGTAATAATATTTAAGTTTACAGAACAATTTGATGATGTATTGGCTGCATATCAATCGAAACAATTTAATTATAAACGTTTTTCAATTATTAAAGCTAGAAGGGCATCTGTATACTTATTAGTAGTTTTAATTTCTACTTTGTTAAATGATGATTTCGAAAGCAATCTCTTTTTTTCTGGGTTAATGTATTTCATTTGTTGGTACTTTCTCAGTTTAAAAGGTATTAAGCCGCTCGAACGTGTAAAAATCAAAAAAATGTTACGTTTATTTAAATTGCTTTTTCCACTTGGCCTTAGTAGTTGCATTCAATCTTTGGGGACTAGCGGTAGTAGAAGTTTTATAGGTGTTAAACTTGGTAATTCAGCTTTAGCCATCTTTGGTTCTATTTCTTATAGCATCACCGCTATCAACCTTGTAACTAACGCATTAGGTGCATACTTTTTACCTCACTTCTCGGCACTCAAACTGAATAAACATAATTTTTATAAAAAAATTATTTTCTCTCAATCTGTTGTTTTCGTCCTAGCAATAGCTTTATTGTTATTGTCCCATTATTTTGGAGAAATTTTATTGACAATCGTTTTCAATGAAGAAATTGCTGAATATCATTATGGATTATTTTTATTGTGTATATCAGCATCTTTAAAAGCTTCCACAAATTTAATCGGTACTGCACTAATAAGTATTGAAAAATATTCTATTCAAGTTTGGGTCACTTCATTATGGACAGTCTGTTTATTTGTTTTTATATATTTAATGGAAGATCAAAAACTTAAGGGTATGTTCTTAGCCGTTCTTTATGCAACTATAATAGAGTGGCTTTTCGTCTTTTTTATATCAGCATGGCATTTTTATGGGCACTTTAAAAAAACTAATCTTTAAATTATATTCATATTACTTACTTAAGAAAAGTCCGTTAAAGTATGCAAGGCGGATTGGGGTTAATGTAGGTGATAAAACTAGGTTGATAGGTATTAATAGTGGGACCTTTGGGAGTGAACCCTTTTTAATTCATATAGGCTCCAATGTAACAATTACAAAAAGAGTTCAGTTTTTAACTCATGATGGTTCTGTTGACGTTTTTCGGCATAGGGATAAAAATATTGAGTATTTCGGCGATATAAATATAGGGAATAATGTATTTGTGGGTTTTGGAAGTATAATTTTACCGAACACTAAAATTGAAGATGATGTAATTGTTGGAGCAGGAAGTTTAGTTAGAGGTGTGCTCAAAAAAGGGGGGGTATATGCAGGAGTACCAGTTAAACGGATTTGTAATATAGAGGAATTTCATCAGAAAAATATACAACAATTTACTTATATAAGAAATAAGTCGAAAAAGCAAAAAGAACAAATACTTATTGAGAAATTTAAAAAATAATGAAAATATTAATTCTATTAAGCAGGTTAAATAGAGGTGGCGCTGAGATAAGAACTCTGTCACTTCTAAAGGAACTTTCTTCTAATAAAAAGTTTAAGATCTACGTTTACCTTACTTCCGGTGAACGTTGTGAACTTGACAATGAATACGAAAAATACTCTGAGTTAATTTATAGAAATAAAAGTTATCCGATTGCATTTGACTTTATGAGTACTATCAGAAATATCAAATTCGATGTTGTTCATATTAATGCCAATTTAGCTAGCGGTGTGTACTGTTTTTTATCTTATCTATTAGGTATAAAAAAGAGAATTAGCCATATTAGAACATCTTCTGATTATGGTAGCGGGGTTTTATACAATTTAAAAAAGAAAGTGTACAGTTTTCTTACGAATACTTTTTCTACTAGAATCATTGGGGTCTGTGATGGCGCAAGAGATTTATGTAACAGTCCATCCTCTAAGTGGATTACAATTTATAACGGCATAGAAACTAAGGGAAGGAAGTTTGAATTTGAACCTCAAATACAACTTCCTTCTGACGCTATAAAGTTAATAATGATAGGGCGGTTGGCAGATATAAAAAATCATTCGTTTGCAATTGATATTGTATCAAAATTTAAAGGTAAAGTAATATTGGACATATATGGGGAGGGGGCAGCTGATTATGTTGAAAGTATTAATAAAAACATTATCGCCAAAAACTTAGTAGGTATTGTAAACCTAAAAGGTAATTGTAAAGCTCCTTTAGTAGTCATACCGAAGTATGATCTCCTCATCTTACCCTCTAAAAGAGAAGGGCTACCTGGAGTTGTATTGGAAGCGCTCAGTTGTGGAGTGCCAGTAGTATGCACCAATTTGCCTGGATGCTCTGAAATTTCAAAATATTCAACAGCAGTAAATTGCTTACCCATTGAAAAAGATAATGTTAATGATTGGATAAGTAATATCCAGAATTTTAAAAATAATAGCTCGGAAGATCTTATTATTTCAGAGTTCAATTCCAGCCCGTTTTTACATCATATACATTGTGAAGGCATTACTAATGTATGGAAACAAAAATGAAGAAGTTACTATTTGTACATGATCATATATTTATTCGGGGTCAAGATAATAATATTTATTCACAAGGAGGCTTCCCCAAACAGCTATGGTCTAAATATTTTGACTGCTTCTCAAAAATTGATGTTATTGCTCGTTGTTCAGACGAAGTTGAAGTAAATACAGAACCCTATGTTTTATCTACAGCTGGAAATGTATTTTTTCATTTCGTAAAAAAAATATCTTCACCAAAAACTTTGTTAAAAAATTTTAGTTCAGTATCAAGTATTATCGAAAATAAAGTTAGAACATCGGAGTATGTTATTGCAAGATTACCTAGCGAGAATGGTTTGTTAGCGGCTTATTATGCTAAAAAATATAAAAAACCACTTCTTATTGAAGTAGTAGGTTGTGCTTGGGATAGCTTGTGGCATTACGGAGGTACTTTTAGTAAGTTTTATGCATTCATTAGTTATGCTCGTACTAAAATGGCGATTAAAACTTCTGATTATGTTTTATATGTGACTAAAGAGTATTTACAAGAAAAATACCCTGCTAATGAGTTTGCTAAAGTGGTTAGTGCAAGTAATGTTGCAATTAATAATCAAATAACGGTTGCTTCTCCTTTGTATGAAAAGGATTATAGTACTATTAAAGTTGGGTTGATTGGTAATTTTAAAACAAGATATAAAGGTGTTCATACTGCAATTGAAGCTATAAATCTTCTCAATAATAAAGGAGTAAATGCAACTTTATATATTCTTGGTAAAGGGGATAAATCTGAATACTTAGAATTAGCTGAGAAGTTAGGCGTTGGCAATAAAGTTGTCTTTTGTGATCCTGTACCTAGTGGAAAACCAGTTCTTGATTGGATAGATAATATAGATTTATATATTCAACCTAGCTTAACAGAAGGGCTACCGCGCTCTTTAATTGAAGCAATGAGTCGTGGGCGTTTGTGTATTGGCTCCAAGGTTGGTGGGATACCTGAATTATTATCTGCTGACTTCCTGCACCAACCAAATAATGCAGAAGATTTAAGTAATGTAATTTTCAATACAATGCAAAAAGATTTGAACGAAATTTCATTAACCAATATCAATAAGTCTAAAAGCTATAATCAGTCCACTATTTATCAGAGACGATTATCATTTTTCAATCAATTTAGTAATTCAAAATGAGTCAAATTAAATACCAAATCAGATATGCCTTACCCGTATGGTTTCTTTTATTTATCACCAATATTCTACCCGATAATAAATTTTCGATCAGAATAAGAGGTTTATTAGTTAGTATTATTTTGCCTAATAAGCCTAAAAATTTAACTCTTGGAAGAGATATTACTTTATTAGGGATTGATAAATTATTTATAGGGGAGGGGGTGTATATTGCTAAGGGGACTTGGATAAATGCACTCGGTCGTGTAGAGATTGAAGATAAAGCTTTAATTTCACCTTATGTCATCATTGCTTCAGTTACTCATGGGTTTAATGGGGATAACTTCTATGGACCGTCAACTTTTAGTCCTATACGTTTGGGTAAAGGTTGCTGGTTAGCCTCTCATGTTACCGTTACTTCTGGTGTGCATATAGCCCCTAAAACTTTAGTAGGGGCGAACTCTTGTGTTATTAAAAATACCGAATTCGCTAGTTTTTATTCAGGTGTTCCAGCGAAAAAAATAATTAGGTAATCACATGAAACTATTAGTAATAATAACAGTGTCTCAAAATTTATTCAGTCTTTACCGTGATCAGTTTCAATACTTTAAAGAGCTAGGTGTCGATGTGACTGCTATTGCCGCTGATGGGCCAGAACATGAAATGTTGAGGGCTCAAGGAATTAGAACAATTAAAGTTCCAATGGTCAAAAGGCCTTCTCCTTTCTCCGACATGAAGAGCCTTATCTTAATTTGGTCACATATGCTTGTTAATAGATATGATATTGTAAGTATATCTACACCTAAAGCATCTCTTCTTGGTGCTTTGGCTTCATTTTTTAGTTTACACAAAAATGTTGTATTTACATTACGAGGAAGGGCATACGAAAATGAAACTGGATTTAAAAGAAAGTTCTACACTTTAATCGATAAATTAATCTGTAAAATATCTAAGAAAGTATTTTCTATCTCTAAAGAATTGGGTAATGAATTAATAACGTCAGGTTTAATTAATAAAGAAAAACTACATTTAATTGGAGAAGGTTCAAGTAACGGTGTCGATTTAACTAGATTTTCAAAGGCTAATATAGATGAGCAAACTATTCATGATTTAAAAAAGAAACTTTTAATTCAAAATAATACAAAAGTTATTTTATATAGTGGTAGGATTAGAAAAGACAAGGGAATTGAAGAGTTAGTTCAAGCTTTCAAAATATTGAATAAACAATATAATGAAGTTATCCTTTTAATTCAAGGAGAAGAGGACCACACTGATCCGCTATCAGCTAATATCATTGCCGAAATAAAGAAAAATAATAATATCATTAGAGCTCCATGGTCTTTTGAAGTTGAAAAATATTTTGCTATTGCTGATATTTTTGCCTTTCCAAGTTACCGTGAAGGATTTGGAAATGTAGCAATAGAAGCGTCTGCTATGTCGTTACCTGTGATTGCATATAACGTTATGGGATGTCGTGAAAGTGTAGTGAATAGTAAAACTGGTTTGTTGGTCACCCCTTTTTTGATAAATGACTTTGCAGATAAATTGCTTTTATTACTAAATGATGAACCTTTACGTATTAGGCTAGGTAAACAAGGAAGAGAGAGGATAGTTGACTCATTCGATAGCAGGTATATTTGGTCTCAAATTTTACAGTTATACAAATCTGTAGCGAAAAATTAAAGCTCGAAATAACTTAAACCACTTTTAATTTATTCTATTTCTGACGTGATGTTTTTTAAGATTATGATTATTGTAAAGACTCAAATATAAACTCATTTTCAATTTGGTACAATGAGTGATATATCTTGATGTTATGGTTGAGGCGCAATTGTTGATATTTATTTTTAGAGAGCGTTTTGACCATCCCCGAAGCACTAGCAATTATTATTTTGGAATTAATCACAGACCAAAGTAAATTTTGTAAATACGTTGTCTACCAGATGCTCAACCTTTATAAGCTGTGATTTTAAACATTATTTGGGGCTAGTAATTTCTTAGGAGCCCAAGTCCCGAATTTTTAATGTGGCTTGTCTTGTATTATTATACATTGAAAAGGCTAGCATTAGTCCGAAACTTTTCGGAATAATGTCAAGAAAAAGTAGATCTATTGATTTGTAGAAAAGTTTTTACAAACATATTAGCTCTTTAATTTACGAAAGTATTATTGGCAACATAATTAAAAACTCTAATGTAGCCATAAGTAATATTGCTGCATTTTTATCTCCAAAGTAATATTTTTCTAATTCATTTGAACTAAAATTAAAATAGACAATGAATTTAAAAAGGACGTTATATGCATTTTGATGTTTTCAATGGTGATGCTGACGGTATTCTTGCCTTAGTGCAGTTGCGTTTATCATTACCCAAAGAATCAACTCTGATCACCGGTGTGAAAAGAGATATTTCTTTAGTTCAACAAGTGCCTGTTGACTCTGCAAGTAGTGTTACAGTGCTAGATGTTTCAATGGAAAAGAATACATCCGCGTTGCAAAATTTATTAAACAATGATGTAGCAGTATTTTATGTCGATCATCATCGTACGGGCGATGTCCCGGAATCTCCTTTACTTACCTCTCTAGTTAACACCTCTCCTGATGTATGTACCAGTTTATTAATAAATGACTACTTAAACGGTCAACATAATTTATGGGCTATCGCTGCCGCATACGGTGATAACCTTAAAGCTGTTGCCAACCGTCATTGTTCGTTAAATGGCATAAATAGTATGTTATCAAACCAACTTGAGGCTCTAGGGACTTATGTAAATTATAATGGCTATGGTCGTACTACTGATGATTTGCATTTCCACCCAGCCGATTTGTATCAACAACTTTTAGCTTATGAAAATCCTACAAGTCTGTTTTCTAATAAATCTTCTTTATTCTATGACTTAGAGACGGCGTATCAGCAAGATATGAATAAAGCACAAACAGCGGAAGTATTGTTTGATAATGATATTTGTAAAGTGGTTTGTTTGGACGATGCTGCCTGGTCACGAAGAGTTAGTGGTGTATTTGGTAATGAGCTGGCTAACCAAGCACCCAATAAAGCTCATGGCGTGTTAACTCGTAATTTAGATGGGAGTTATACCGTTAGTGTTCGTGCACCTTTAAATAATAAGCAGGGGGCAGATGAAGTGTGTATTCAGTTCCCGACCGGTGGAGGCCGTGCTGGTGCAGCTGGCATTAATGCGTTGCCTGAAGAGCAGATAGAAACGTTTATTTCCGTGTTGCATAATTATTATGATTAGCTCCTGAAACAAATTCAGGGAATAAATTGTTGTTCAGAAAATTAAGGGCTGCTTAAACAGTTAGAATACCTGTTTAAACCGGAAACGTTTTTAAAGTGGAATTATTATGAGTTTATTAATTACGGGTGGAACCGGCTATATCGGCAGCCATACGGTTGTTGAGTTATTTTCAGTAGGTCAACAAGTCGTCATTGTAGACAGCCTTGCAAATTCTTCAACCAAATCATTAGAGCGCATTGAGCAAATAACAGGAATTAAACCTGTTTTTATTGAAGCCGACATTTGTGATAAAGATGCCATGCGCAAAGTGTTTAGCGATAATGATATTAATGCCGTGATCCATTTTGCTGGTTTAAAAGCTGTCGGCGAGTCTACCCAGATACCATTAAGTTATTATCATAATAACGTCTCTGGCACCGTTGCGTTATTGGAAGTGATGGGCGAGTTTAATGTTAAAAAGCTAGTGTTCAGCTCATCTGCTACGGTTTATGGTGAAAATAATGTTTCGCCATTAGTTGAAACCATGCCAACTTCGGCAACAAATCCTTATGGCCAAACCAAGTTAATGGTTGAACATATACTGTTTGATTTAGCTAAAAGTGATGCTGATTGGTCTATTATTTCGCTGCGTTATTTTAATCCTATTGGCGCTCATAAATCTGGGCTTATCGGTGAGAACCCTAACGGTATTCCAAATAACCTTTTACCATTTGTATCGCAAGTTGCGGTAGGGCGCCTAAAAGAGCTTAATGTATTTGGTGATGATTACGATACTGTTGACGGGACAGGCGTACGTGATTACATCCATGTGGTTGATTTAGCCATTGCTCATGTAAAAGCGGTAGCGGCTTTAGAGAAGTTACCTGGTTGTACAGCAATAAATATTGGCACAGGCAATGGTACTTCTGTATTGCAAATTGTTGATAAATTTAAAGAGGTTAGTGGCGTTGAAATTCCATTTAACATAAGTCCTCGTCGCCCTGGTGATATTGCAACAGTATTTGCTGAAGCTAAACTGGCCAATGAATTACTTGGCTGGCAAGCTGAACGAGGGTTAGATGACATGATTGCAGATACATGGCGTTGGCAATCAAATAACCCCAACGGCTTTGAATAGGGTTTAACACACTAGCATTGGCCTTAATGCCAATGCTTAAAATCCAACTTATGTATGTTAACAAACCATAACTAATTGTCTTTATATTAAAAGTTTCTTTTAAAGAAACATAATTTGCTAAACTTAACGTTATAAACCTTATAATCGTTTCAGCTTCAAGGATTTGATGTGCATTCGCAAACAACTACGCAATCAGAACATGTAAACACTTTACACGACAAAGCTAATCAATATTTAACACACTCAATTTCTGATTACTTCAATAACTCTCTTCGTTTCGAACAGTTCTCTTTGAATGCTTGTAATATCTTTCTTGATTACTCAAAACAAAATTTAGACGAAAATGTAATGCAGTCATTGCTTGGTTGGGCTGATGATATGCAGTTAAACACCGCGATAAAAGGTATGTTTGGTGGTGAAAGAATCAACCATACTGAAGACCGTGCGGTTCTACATAGCATTTTACGCGCACCGGCTGACAAACAAAAGTCCGTGTTGGGTGAGCAAGTCGCTAATGAAATTGCTGGCGCTAATCAGCAAATGAAAGAGTTATGTCAAAAGCTACACAAAGGTGAGTATTTAGGCTGTACGGGCAATGCGATAACTGATGTTGTTGCTATAGGTATTGGTGGATCATATTACGGTGCAAAAGTGGCACAAGAGTCGTTGAAAGCATTTCACCAACAAAGCGTAAAAGTACATTACCTGGCAAATATTGATGGTAGTGCTGTTGCTGAGAAGTTAGCGCTGTTAAATCCAGAAACCACACTAGTTATTATTATTTCCAAAACCTTTTCTACACAAGAAACATTATTAAATGCGAAAAGCGCAAGAAGCTGGCTTGCAAGTTACCTGACTAATTATGATATCTCAGATCATTTTGTTGCAGTCAGTTCAAATATTACTAAAGCGATAGAGTTTGGCGTAAAGGAAACTAATATATTGCCTATGTGGGATTGGGTTGGGGGCCGGTTCTCTGTATGGTCTGCAGTTGGGTTACCATTGGCCATAGCCATAGGATATAAAAACTTTGAGCAAATGCGCGCTGGTGCTTTTCAAATGGATGAGCATTTTCAAAATGCCCCTTTTGCTGAGAATATGCCGGTATTAATGGCGTTAATTGGTATTTGGAACTCAAGCTTTTTGGGTTATAACTCCTTGGCTGTTTTACCCTATGATCATTCGTTACGTGCTTTTCCTGGTTATTTACAGCAAGTCGATATGGAAAGTAATGGCAAACGTATTAATCATTTTGGTGACGAGATTAAATTAACCACCGCGCCAATAGTCTTTGGTCAAGAAGGTACGAATGGTCAGCATGCCTTCATGCAGCTAATGCATCAAAGTAATGAAATAGTTCCGGCTGACTTTATCGTGTCACTAACTTCGAACAGCGATTATCATCATCACCATACGATGTTAGTGGCTAACTGTTTCGCTCAAAGTGAAGCTCTGATGGTAGGAAAAACGTTAAAGCAAGCTAAAGCAAACTTAACAGAACAAGGATTATCCGCTAATGATGTAGAGCGTTTGGCTCCGCATAAGGTTATGCCGGGTAATTCGCCGTCAAATACAATTGTATTCGACCATTTTACACCGAAAAGGTTAGGCGCATTTTTGGCATTGTATGAACATAAAATTTTTGTTCAAGGCGTCATGTGGGGGCTTAATTCATTCGATCAATGGGGCGTTGAACTAGGGAAGGAACTCGGCACATCGATATTGGCAGTTATGGGAGGAGAAAGTAATGATACATTATCTAGTTCCACCCAAAATTTAATTTCCAAGTATTTGGATAAACGTCAATAGTGCCTAAATTCAAGCGAATGATAAGTCTAGCGCGAACTCATTGTTAGGGTTAGATTTTATTACTTCGGGTTTATCAAAAAAGAAACCTTGGAAAAAATCAAACCCTAAGTTAATAGCTTGTTTATATTCTTGTTGATTTTCAACTTTTTCGGCGAGTAACTGAATATGAGGGAAGTCCGCGAGGTGTTCAATTAACTCAATGATCTCTTCTATACTACTTTGTCTGAAATCCACTTTTATAATTTTTATAAAAGGGAAGAAGTCGTGCCACTGTTGGTGATGCACAAAATCATCTAACGCAATGCAATAACCCTTCTCATGCAAATCTTTGCAAATGGTTAAAAGCTTTGAGCAAGGCTGTTCAGTTTCCAGTATTTCAACAATGACATGCTTAGCATCAAACTGCTGGGGGTAGCCTTTTTGCAGGGTTTCTAATGTAAAATTTATAAAGGCAGGTTTTTGATTAGTGAAGGTTTTACTCTGCCTGCTCTTGAGCGTGGTTTGTATGAGTTGCACCGTCGCTAAATTTGCATCAATGTCTGGACAAACATTAATCAAGCTATCTCTGAAAAGTAATTCATAAGCAAAAATTTTATTATTTTTATCAACAATCGATTGTCTAGCGGCAAAACCTTTTAGCACATCATAGCTCGCCTGTTTCTCTTTTATTGATATTGCATTATTTAATTGCATTTGTAGTCAAATACCTAATTGTGACTTTTGAAATTCCATTTAAAAATAAACTTAGTTAATACGTTACCACATTAAAAAGAAATAAATAGTGAATTTTTATTTCTGAAATTCTAAATAAACTTGCTCAAATTTAGCTTTTTATTAACCAAGATATTATTAATCTAATTAAAACAAATTGTTAATAAAAAATAACAAGCAAAAATATAGTAATTGTACTGCAATTAGATTTATCATAAGGGATATTTTTTCTTAGTATCCCATGCAAAAACTTAAAGTTTCCATGGTATATACTTAAGAAAGCCTGTTTTAATGCTTAGGAGTCTACTTTGGCCATCGGTACTATTTTTTCGTTAGCGGTTTATTTTATTGTAATGATCGCGATAGGTTTATATGCCTTTAAAAAATCAACAGATGATGTATCGGGATATATGTTGGGGGGGCGCAGTTTAAGCCCTTCCGTGACCGCGCTTTCTGCAGGTGCTTCAGATATGAGTGGTTGGATCCTGATGGGCGTTCCAGGGGCTATGTACATTTCCGGTTTAAGTAGCACGTGGATCGCAATTGGTTTGGTAATTGGTGCTTATGCAAACTATAGAATTGTCGCACCACGTTTGCGTACTTATACAGAACTTGCCAATGACTCTATAACGCTTCCTGACTTTTTTGAAAACCGTTTCAAAGATGATAAACGTTTGCTACGTATAGTCTCTTCGATTGTCATCATCATATTTTTTACCTTATACACTTCATCAGGCATTGTCGCTGGTGGAAAGTTATTTGAAAGCTCTTTTGCGTTGAATTATGAACTTGGCCTTTATATTACGGCTGGTGTTGTAGTTTGCTACACCATGTTTGGTGGCTTCTTAGCGGTGAGTTTAACGGACTTTGTTCAGGGCTGTATTATGTTTATAGCCTTAATATTAGTGCCGGTTGTAGTGATATACAATGTTGGTGGGATAGGCGAAGTGCAACAAAGCATTGAAACTATCAACCCTGACTTGTTCAATATGTTCAGCGGTGTCAGCGCTGTTGCTATTATTTCGGCTATGGCTTGGGGGTTAGGCTATTTTGGCCAACCTCATATTATTGTTCGCTTTATGGCTATTCGCTCTGTAGAAGACTTACCCGTAGCTCGTCGTATCGGCATGAACTGGATGATTGTGTCATTGTGTGGGGCTGTAGCAACAGGGTTTGCCGGTATTGCTTATATCGCTAAAACAGGCATGCCGCTTGACGATCCTGAAACAATATTTATTCTTTTATCACAAGTACTGTTTCATCCGCTAATTGCAGGTTTCCTTCTTGCGGCAATTCTTGCGGCAATTATGAGTACTATTTCGTCGCAATTGTTAGTGACTTCAAGTTCTTTAACTGAAGATTTTTATAAAATCTTTTTAAATAAAGATGCGAGCGAAAAGCAGCTTGTTATGGTTGGTAGATTTTCAGTGCTATTAGTTGCTCTTATCGCCGTATTCTTGGCTTATGATAGAGACAGTTCTATTTTAAGCTTAGTAGGAAACGCTTGGGCAGGTTTTGGCGCCGCATTTGGCCCATTAGTTATCCTTAGCTTGTATTGGAAACGTATGAACAAGCAAGGCGCTTTAGCTGGTATGTTAGTAGGTGCCTTTACCGTGTTGTTTTGGATTTATGCGCCAATTACGGTTAATGGACAAAGCTTAAGTGCTTGGATTTATGAGATTGTACCAGGGTTTATCTTCTCTACTATTGCGATTGTGGTTGTTAGCAGAATGACAGAGCAGCCTGATGGTGATATTCAGGAAACATTCAGCAAAGTTGAGTCTTTGCATACACGCCAACCTGGCTAGCTTCGAATCACGAATACGTTGCACTCCGAATACGCTTCGCTTCGATAGAATCTTCGTGATTCGAAATGAAATGTATTCGAAGTAGCGTAGCTACGTATTCGAAATTTGGAATTGAGTTAAATCGACCATTCAATGCTTTCATCAATTTTTTGCTGCCATTGCTGTAATGGTTCGTTCTTATTACCCATTATAATCACATCACCTTGTTGATATTGATGGGTAATACCAAGCACTGATTCATCACTAAATTGCTTGGTAAATTTTAAATGAGTCGATTTTGGTACAAGAAATACAGTGACATTGTCAAACTTGCCTTCAAACACTAAGTGAATACTGTCCATGCCATCAAAATAACAATCATCGATTGAAATTAATTTTCCGATCTGGTCTTTAAAGCCAACGTTTAAATCAGAAACATCTTCATTGAAACTGGCCAAGTTATATTGGGCATTACCATGTTTAGCAAAGTTATCTGCTTCATGGTGGTAATGCGCTAATGAATAATCAGCAACATTTGAATACGCTGGACTTGAGTTAATAAAACTCACACCAATACCTACCGCGAAAGCTACTGAGGCAGCCATGGCTAAATGTACTCTCGACTTCTTCTTGGTTTGTTGATGTGAATGCAAGCTTTGACGCAAAATAAGTTGGCTGGCTAAGTTTTCTGGCACTTCAACTTTCATCGCGTTAGCAATGTTCGAATCTAAGGCTTTTAAATCATCGGCAAAATCTTTACGCTTTTTGTCATTACTCATTGCGTCGATTATATCTTGATCTTGGCTATTCGGATCAGAATACAGTCTTCGTCTGAATTCTAAGTCATCCATTTATGCGCCCCTTAATTTCGTTATCTTTTTCAATTGCATCTTTGAGTTGATTTCGTGCTCTGAACAAGCGTGTCATCACCGTATTTTTATTTAAATCCAACATATTGGCTATCTCTTCGCCGCTAAACCCACCAATAACTTGCAGAACCAATGGCTCTCGATATTCAACGGGTAAGCGAGCAATTTTTTCCCTTAGCCAATGATCTTCAAGTTGTTGCTCTGTACTAGTTGAAAAATTATCAACGGTACTGCCTTCATCGTATTCGCTCATGTCGAATTGCTTGCGTTCAAAGCGGCGAGCATTTTCTCTACGCAATATCGTAATTAGCCATGACTTAGCAGCTTTTTGGTCTTTCAACGAGTCAAGCGCCCGCCAAGCTCTAAGGAATGTTTCCTGAACTAGATCTTCGGCGATATGTTTGTCATGCACTAACCAGTATGCGTAGCGGTATAAGTCACCGTGCAACGCTTTTACCAATGCTTCGTATCTAACTTGTTTACTTGCCATAAATGGGGCCGGGCTTCCATTAACAATATTATTGTTGGGTATAGGTAAAGACCTTATCGATACCAAATTTATTTCGTAAAAATAAAATATTTCTTTAATTTTATCTCAACAAATAAAAATGCCCACATTTTGTGGGCATTTTTTAATAGCAATAACCTGATATCGGAACTCAAACGTTATTGTGGATTGATCGCTATTTCTATTTGTTGCGCTTGAATGGTTTTAGTTTGCAGCCTTGAAATTATCTTTAATAACTTACTACCTTGCCAGTTTCCTGTGTTGGCTGAGTAATAATTACGCTGTAATTCCGCTAATGCTTCATTGAAATCTACGCTATTAAGCTTTTTACTCACTTGCTCTAAATTAGCAAAGTGCTCGTTCGGATACAGATCTTTAGCCCATAAAGGTAATAAAGCAATCACTTGTTCGCCATTATTTTGTGTACAAGCAGCCATTAATTTTAAATAGCTTTGTTTATCTTCGCTGGTGAATGTTGCTTTGTTAAAGCGTAGGTTGCCTTTCAACTTTGAAACATATAACCAAGCTAATGCTGTCAGGAGCCAACCAGCTAAAAACAGCCATTGCAAAGTCGTGTTATGCTCAGTCACAATTTGCACTTCTGGCTGCATCGGTTGACTGAATGCAGGCGTGGCAGCTTGAACGCCATTGATGGTAACTGTTCTACCAGGAATAACGGTTTGTTCAAGTTTATTAAGCTTAGTATTCCACCAAGGCACAATTAAATCAGGCAAGGTATAGGTACCCGGTTTCGTTGGTACTATGGCAAATTCTTGTACCTTTTGGCTTATTAATAAACCGTTTTGTACGCCGCTTTGACTTTCAGCTTGGTCAGGATATATTTTTAAACCATCCGGCACTTCAAAGTTCAATTCTGGTAGTTGCTCTGCACTAAGTGCTGCTGCAGTTATCGTTACTTTACGAGTGATTGGCTCGCCTAATTCAAATTCTGTGCCTTCAATGGGCCATTCATCTTCAATATTAATAATTTCGCTCGGTAGCCACTCTCCACTGTAATTATCCGGGACTGGCTTCACCATAATATCTATTTCTTTACCGCGAATGCTAACAGGCTTGCCTCTGTCCATTCCTGAAAATAAAGAGCGCTTATTACTAATGATAATTTCACCTTCAAAGGTCGAACTATGCAGCACAAATTTACCACTGGTTTGCGGTTTTACCGAGTAAATACGCTCAATAATTCGATAACGTTTACCGTCGATAATTTGCGTATCTTCCTTATCTTGACCTATTTGCTTAATTTCTGCGCCTGTCATTTTCGGCTCAGTGAGTACGCCGCGTTTTAAGTTTACCGCTAAGTGCAAACGTACTTTTAAGGTAAATTGTTGCTGTACATATACGTCTTGCTCACTTACATCCGAGGTAATATATAAGTCTTTTTGCTGGCTGCTACCTTTTTCACTTTCTGCTAACACAACTAATGCAATTGGTTGGGTGTTTACTCCATCGATAGAAAGAGCAGGGATCACCACTTTGCCTTTTTTACGAGGAATAAGCAGAGTAGTCCACTGAGTTGTTCGGGTCATATCGAAGTTAACCATATTGGTTTGGCTGCTAACGGATGTGCCGCCCACAACAAAATCTTGTTGTAATACGCTCGGGTCAAATGCATCGGCCGATACTGAATCATCGGCTACAATAGTCAGTACGATAGATTCATTAACAACTGCTGGATTCTTATCAATACTTGCGGTCACGCTGGTTAATGCATTCGCCATAAATGTGGCAAATAGCGAAACTATAAAAACGCACTGTTTGATCGTTTTTACCATTTTTCTTTTACTCCAATACTGCTTCTGTTTTGACGACGCTTTTGATACTCCAGTTTCATTTTATTGCGTAGTAATAACTGGGGGTCGTCGGTAACTTTTCTTAGCATTTGTTCATGTTTTTGGTTTAATTCAGCATCTTCATTGCTGGCAGAGTCAACTACGCCAGCACTTTGTTCATCCTGTGCACTTTGTTGTTCATCTTGCTCTGCATTGTCAGCTTGAGCCGCAGCATTTTGTTCTTGTTCGGACTCATCTTGTTCAGCACTTTGTTGCTCATTGTCTTTACTTTGCTGCTCAGATTCTTGTTCGTTAGGGTTTTGATCGCCATTAGGGCTTTCTTGGCTTTGCGAGTCTTGCGATTGTTGATCTTGGTTTTCACCGTCTTGCTGATTTTGATCTTGCTGCTGTTGATCTTGGTTTTCACCGTCTTGCTGATTTTGATCTTGGTTATTATCGTTGTCACCATTTTCACCAGATTGTTGCTGTTCAGATTGTTCCTGATTTTGCTCTTGATTGGAGTCGTCTGAGTTTTGCTCTTGGTTTGACTGGTCTTGTTGCTGTTCTTGTTGTTTTAGTTGCTCCACAAGGGCTTTGTTTATTGCCGCATCCTGATGGTCTGGGTTTTGAGTTAATACCTCATCGTAGGCGTTAATTGCGTCATCATATTGTTGCAGTTTCGCCAGAGCATTACCCTGGTTATAACGGGATTCAGTAGATTCAACTTGCTTAAATGCTTCTAATGCCTTTTCAAAGTCACCGGCTTTATAGTAGCTGCTGCCTTGCCAAAGTGGCTTTGAAAACTGCTTTGCAGCTTCTGCATATTGTTGCTTTTCAAAGTTTGATTGGGCTTGTTGATTTTTGGTTTGCCATAAATCGTCCCATAGGCTTGCTTCAGCCTTTGGTGTATGCAGTGAAGATGCAATTACTAAACTTAATAAAACTGGAGTAAACAGTACTCCGCGGCGGAAGTAACCCAGCATTAAAGGTAGCGCGATTAATAATAAATACGGTCCCATCTCCTGCCATTGGTCGCCTAGGTTGTCTTGTTCATTCTGCATTTCTTTTTTTGCGTCAAGTGCTTTTAACTCACTTAGGTTTTCTAAGTCGCTGTCATCTGCGGTTATTTGGCTAAACACTCCACCACTATTTTTGCTTATTCTGGCAAGTCGTGGTGCATTCATTTTAGGGATAACAATATTGCCCCCTCTATCTTTCATCAGTTCGCCATTAGCTAAGGTAATTGGTGCACCTTGCTCGCTTCCTACACCTAAGATATTTATGCGATGTGGATGCTCATTAGCAAAATCAGTAATATCACTAAGCTCATCTGAGCTTATGCCATCAGTTACCCAATAAATATCACCTTCTAGATGTCCCGCGTTTTGTAGCATTTCATTGGCAAGTATTAATGCCGGGTATGGGTTAGAGCCTAACTCAGGCATAATGCTCGGCGATAATGAAGGCAATAGTAGTTTGATGTTTTCTATATCGGCAGTAAGCGGGCTAATAATAAATGCATCACCAGCGTATGCGACTAACCCAATTTCGCCTTCATCAATTTTTTCAACTAAATCCATTGCTTTAAAGCGCGCCATCGTTAAACGGTTTGGCTTAATATCTGTTGCCATCATCGAAAATGACATGTCCATGATAACCACCGAACCACGTTCAACATCAAATACAGGTTGTGGGAGTTTTTGCCATGTAGGGCCAGCAAGGGCAAAAATAAATAATAAGCCAATCACTGATGCTGGGATCAGTGACACAGGTTTTTTATTTTCATTGCTGCTTAATAACATATTGGCTAAATGTTTTGGGATAACATGGTGCCAAGCGCTACTTGAAATTCTAATTTTTCTAAGTTGCCAAATAACCCAAACCAGCACAATAACGGCCAGTAACCATAAAGGGCGGATAAAATGAAATTCACTCATTAAATTTGCTCCTCAGACTGTGCTTTGGTCTCAATCGACTCGTCTGTGTGTGCAGCGGAACTGACATTAGTATTTTTATCTACCTTTTTAACAGACTGACTTGAAGTCGTGATATTTTGGGTATTCGAAGACCAGTTAAATACAGAGCCAAAGCTGATATATTTAATCATCAACATTTGAATAATCATTAATACGATAGCGACTGTTAACGGGTAATAAAATAACGCAGTTAATGGACGCATTTGTTGTTGATCTTGCTCAACCGGTTCAAGTTGATCAAGTAATTGATAAATACGGGTCATTGATTCGCCGTCAGTTGCTCTGAAGTACGAACCGCCAGTTTGCTTCGCAATTTTAGTCAAAGTATTTTCGTCTAAATCGCGAGAAGGGTTTACTTTACGAGTACCAAACAGTGAACGTTCAAGCATTACTTCTGCGCCTACACCTATGGTGTAAATGGTGACATCTTTTGCTACGGCTAACTCAAGTGCTTGCTCCGGAGTTATTTTTCCAGAAGTATTTTGGCCATCAGTGACTAACAGTAACACTCGATTGGATTCTTTCTTATTAACAAAGCGTTTAACCCCGAGCGCCATCGCATCGCCAATTGCTGTTTTTTGACCAACTAAGCCAATTGCAGACTCATCGAGCATTTGTTGTATGGTTTTTCTATCGAAGGTCATTGGGGTTTGCATATACGCATCATCGCCAAATAGAATTAACCCTAAGCGATCACCATTTCTGCGTTCTATAAAGTCACCAAGCAATTCTTTAAGCATTACCAAACGATTCACCGTGCTGCCATTTACCCGCATATCTTCAATTTGCATACTGCCGGATAAATCCACTGCGATGATCATTTCTCTACCTTCGGTAGGAATTTGAATAGGGTCGCCTAACCATTGGGGTCTTGTTACCGCCAATACCAACAAACACCAGACAACGACCGCAAACCAAACGGGTAATTGCTGCTGTCCCATAGCCGATGTTTTTGAACTGGCGCCAGGTAGTAGTACAGGTACTTTCAATGCCGCCGAGCTTGCTGCTTTTTTGGGAGATAAGAAATAAACAAATAATGGCAATGGTAACAGTAAGGCAAGCCATGGCCATAAAAAGCTAATCATGGGCAACCTCACTGGTCTTGTTTGCTGCTTCGGTGTTGTTCTTTGCAGAAGAAGTTTGTGCTGTCTTAGATGATTTAATATCAGCGCCTTTACTTTCTATGAAAATAGCTTGGTTAACCCACAATAATGCTGCTTGCTGAAACTCTTGTGAGTAAAGAGAATGAGTAGATTTTCGATACTGTTGCATTAGCGCATTTTCAGCCAGCTTTATAAAACTTGCTTGCTGTTCGTTCGCTAATTTGTTTGTTAAAAATACCAATAATTTATCACCATGTAATGCTGCAACGTCATCACGGCTAAAATAATGCATGCCTACCCACTTTAAAATAGCAATAGACTGCTCAGTAGATAAGTCATCCAATTCGGTTAATTGTTTTATCGCCTGGCGTTTCACTGAGTTTTGCTTACGTTTAGCTGCTATTTTTTTATAAGTGAAAACGGCTATGGCAATTACTGTGATAAGTATGAGCCACCATCCCGGGGCAATTGGCCAACCATGGATGTTTTCGGGCAAGTGGATATCTTGTAAATTCGCTAACGGATCCAAGACTCAACTCCTGATTTTAATTGATGTTCAATGCTACTACCGGCAGAAAAGCTAATAAAGCGAGCTCCGGCCTTTTGATACATGTGTTGTTTTAATTGAGTGAGCATTTGCGCTTTTTGTTGGTAACGCTCAGCAGATTTTTTATCACCAAGCGTAAGTTGTTGTTTTACTTTACCATTCGTTACAGCGACTGATGTTTTATGATGGCTGTCAGGAAGTTCAGACTCTAAAGGATCTGATATTTGGCAAATCACTAATTCACATACGCGGGAGATCTGAGATAGCGGTAACAGAGCTTGTTCATCAAAATGATTTCCATCAGTGATTAAATACACTAATGAGCCAGGACGAGCCAACTGACGTAAACGATTACAATTTTCAATAAAGTAATCATTACTGGTTGGAGTATCTTGCTGCCAATGTTCTAAGCCCTGCAAGTGCAATTCATCCAAGGCGTGCAAATAATGTAGAACACCATTTTGGCGACTTCTCGGTTTAAGCTCTTGATGTTCAAGTTCATTAAAGACTAAACCACCAACTCTGTCGCCGCGCTTTTTGGCATGCCAAGCCACTAAGGCGGCAATATGGGAGGCTTGCACTGATTTAAATAGTAGCTTTGAACCGAAAAACATCGACTGACCCAAATCAGTGGCAATTAACACCGGGCGTTCTACTTCTTCTTTAAATAGTTTGGTATGAGTTTCACCAGTGCGCGCAGTAACGCGCCAATCGATGGCTCTTATATCGTCACCAGTTTGATAATGCCTTACTTCATCAAACTCCATACCTCTGCCTTTAGTGCGAGCGAGGTAGTTACCTGATAAATGACCATGCAAAGCCTTTTTAGGCGCAAGGTTTAACAGTGACGCCTTACCCTGATAAGGTAATAGTTCATCAATCGTTAAATTAATACCGTCACTTTGCAGGGTGCTAAGTTGTTCACTTATACCAGTATTTGCATCATCATTTGAATGCTTATTCCACCACATAGTTTTTACCTATTACTACATCTAAATCATTTAAAAAACGTTTAGCTAAATATGCCACTAACCGACAGCAACTAAGGTTAAAATACGATCAAGGACTTGATTGGTGGTAATACCTTCCGCTTCGGCTTGATAGGTAAGCATTAAGCGATGACGTAAACAGTTATGTAATACGGCTTGAATATCTTCAGGGCTGACAAAGTCTCTGCCATTTAGCCAGGCTCGTGCACGGGAGCATCGATCTAACGCGATAGTTGCGCGTGGGCTGGCGCCGTAGGCTAACCATTTGCCTAGATTTTCATCATACTTTGCACCATCTCGAGTTGCCATGATCAAGTCAACTATGTACTGCTCAAGAACGGGCGCTAAATAAATTTCAAGAGTTTCTTTGCGTGCGTGAAATATTTCCGCTTGGCTGATATTAGTAAGAGGCGCTTTTTTCTCATTTAACGCTTCGCCGCGATTTAATCGCAAAATTTCTAACTCAGAAGCTGCATTTGGATAATCAATTTCTAAATGCATTAAAAAGCGATCCAGTTGCGCTTCTGGAAGTGGGTAAGTACCTTCTTGCTCCAGTGGGTTTTGGGTCGCCATGACCAAAAATAGATCTGGTAATTGATAGGTGGTTTTGCCCACCGTCACTTGACCTTCTGCCATTGCTTCTAATAGTGCAGACTGGACTTTTGCCGGTGCACGGTTAATTTCATCGGCTAAGATTAAGTTTTGAAATAGTGGACCGTGTTGGAATACAAAGGTGCCGTCTTCTGGTCGATAAATGTCAGTACCGGTTAAATCGGCAGGTAATAAATCCGGGGTAAACTGAATGCGATGGAACTCGGCATCAACACCGTCTGCTAATGAATTAATCGCTCGTGTTTTTGCAAGGCCCGGTGGACCTTCAACAATTAGGTGACCATCAGCTAATAATGCGATTAGTAAGTTTTCAACTAATGCGTGTTGACCTACGATTTGTTCACTTAAATGTTCTTGTAATTTAGAAAATTGTTCGATTGCCATAATAATTATTATTTTCCGTAAGCGCAGTTAAATACAGTCATTGTTCGTAAAAAATATATATAAGGATCATGTTATGCGAAATCAATACTTTTAAAAAGGCTCATTTGCAGATAGAATCAAATAAAATGATCAGGTCGGACCTGTTGTAAGGTTGTTTGCAATAATAGTGCAAATGTTAATCGACGATAATAAAGGAAACATGATGGGAATTCAGCAAACCGTAAAAACAGCTCAGGGTGAACGCATTGCAATAGTTGCAGGACTAAGAACGCCGTTTGTAAAGCAAGCGACAGACTTTCACGGCATACCTGCTCTTGATTTAGGCTCTATGGTAGTTAACGAATTAATTGCTAAAAGCGATATCGATCCAGCAATCATTGAGCAATTGGTTTTTGGTCAAGTTGTACAAATGCCAAAAGCACCAAACATTGCTCGTGAAATAGTTCTGGCAACACAAATGAATGTTGCTACCGATGCGTACAGCGTTTCACGAGCTTGTGCTACCAGCTTCCAATCAACGGTGAATGTTGCTGAAAATATCATGCTTGGCAATATCGATGTGGGTATTGCCGGTGGTGCTGATTCAATGTCAGTACCGCCAATTACGGTAACGAAAAAATTAGCTCGTACTTTATTGGACTTATCAAAAGCGAAAACTTTCGGCCAAAAAGCGAAACTTATTACCAGTCTTAAATTAAAAGATTTGTTGCCGGAGCCTCCAGCTGTTGCTGAATACTCGACTGGATTATCTATGGGACAAACGGCAGAGCAGATGGCAAAAACTCATGGTATAACCCGTGAAGAGCAAGATGCATTGGCCCATCGTTCACATACCTTAGCGGCAAAAACTTGGGCTGAAGGCAAGCTTGCTGATGAAGTAATGACTGCGCACTGTGAGCCTTATAAAAGAATAGTTACCAAAGATAATTGCTTCAGAGATAACTCTGAACTATCTGGGTATGCAAGACTTCGCCCAGTGTTTGATCGCAAGCACGGCTCAGTTACAGCTGCAAACTCTACCGCGTTAACCGATGGCGCATCTGCGGTTATTTTAATGCGAGAAGGGCGTGCTAAAGAGCTTGGTTACAATATCCTTGGGTACATTCGTTCATATGCCTTTACGGCAATCGATGTTTGGGAAGATATGTTAATGGGGCCATCGTATGCCACTCCACTTGCTTTACAACGTGCTGGTTTAACGCTTGCCGATTTAGACTTGATTGAAATGCATGAAGCCTTTGCCGCGCAAACCCTTGCTAACGTAAAAATGTTTGGCAGCACTAAATTTGCTAAAGATAAGCTTGGCTTAGATAAAGCAATTGGCGATATAGACATGGATAAATTTAATGTGCTTGGTGGTTCACTTGCCTACGGGCACCCATTTGCCGCAACAGGTACTCGATTAATCACCCAGACGTTAAATGAATTAAAGCGTCGTGGCGGTGGTCTTGGATTAACAACAGCTTGTGCTGCCGGTGGTTTAGGTGCAGCAATGATTTTGGAAGTGGAGTAAGCACAATGACTGATGTAACTAAACAAGAAACTCAAACTGAAAATTCAATGTCTACATTTACACTAACGCCACAAGACAATGGTATTGCGCTGTTAAAGATTGATGTGCAAAACGAAACCATGAATGTGCTTAAAGCAGAGTTTGCTGAGCAAATTCAAGAGATTTTAAAACAAGTTAAGAGCGATAGCTCAATTACTGGTTTAGTGATTTACAGCGGTAAAAGTAATTCTTTTGTGGCCGGCGCAGACATTACAATGCTTGATAAATGTGAAACAGCGCAGCAAGCAACTGAAATTGCTGCTGGCGGACAGATGATTTTTAATCAACTTGAGCAGTTATCAATCCCTGTTGTTGCCGCAATCAATGGCCCATGTTTAGGCGGTGGTTTAGAGCTTGCTATGGCGTGTCATATGCGAGTTTGTAGTGATTCAAATAAAACTGTATTAGGGTTACCTGAGGTACAGCTAGGGCTTCTACCTGGCAGTGGCGGTACACAGCGTTTACCGAAGCTGGTTGGTTTGCAAAAGTCGTTGGACATGATGTTAACGGGTAAACAGTTGCGTCCTAAACAAGCATTAAAAGCTGGTCTTGTGTTAGACGTAGTACCTAACTCGGTATTATTAGATGTTGCCATTAAAATGGCACAAACTGGCAAGCGTAAAGCAAATAGAAAAGTAAGTATTGTTGAAAAAGCATTAGAGTCTAACCCATTCGGCAGAAAGATAGTGTTTGATCAGGCTTCAAAAACAGTACTTGCCAAAACGAAAGGTAACTATCCTGCGCCGTTAAAAATTATTGACTGTATTCGTACTGGATATGAAAAAGGCACTACTAAAGGATTAGCTATAGAAGCGTACAACTTTGGTGAGCTGACCCAAACAGCAGAGTCAAAACAGCTCCGCAATTTATTCTTTGCTACTACCGAAATGAAAAAGGAGCAGGGCGTTGCAGGAGTAGCACCAGCTAAAGTAAATAAAGTTGGCGTTCTTGGTGGTGGTTTAATGGGTGGAGGCATCGCGTATGTTTCAGCCAATAATGCCAAAACACCTGTGCGTATAAAAGATATTAACCATACTGGTATTTCACATGCGTTAAAGTACAGCTTTGATATTTTAAATAAAAAAGTAAAACGCAGATTCATGTCGCAAAGTGCCATGCAAAAACAGCTGAACATGGTAACTGGAACTGTAGATTATGCTGGCTTTAAAGATGCAGACATGATCATTGAAGCGGTATTTGAAGATTTAGGCCTTAAACAATCTATGGTGGCTGACATTGAGGCTAACTGTAAAGATGGGATCATTTTTGCCAGTAACACATCGTCTTTACCAATTAATCAAATAGCAGCCAAAGCAGCTAAGCCTGAAAACGTTATTGGTCTGCATTATTTCTCGCCAGTAGATAAAATGCCGCTTGCTGAAATTATCGCTCATGAGAAAACATCAGATGAAACAATTTCTACTACAGTTGCATTTGCTAAGCGACAAGGTAAAACGCCAATTGTTGTTAAAGATAAAGCAGGTTTTTATGTAAACCGAATTTTAGCCCCTTATGTAAATGAAGCAGCCAATATTTTATTAGCTGGTGAGCCAATTGAGAAGATTGATCGTGCTCTGGTTAAGTTTGGCTTCCCTGTTGGTCCAATAAAGTTATTGGATGAGGTTGGTATTGATATTGGTGCTAAAATTAGTCCTATATTGGTGGACGAGCTAGGGGAACGATTTAAAGCGCCGGATGCATTTAACAAACTTATTGACGACAACCGCAAGGGCCGTAAAACCAATAAAGGCTTTTATAATTACTCTGGTAAAAAAGCCAATGGCAAAGAAGTTGATGAAACTGTCTACTCACTATTGAATATTCAACCAGCAAGCAAGTTAAGTGCGCAAGAAATCAATGAACGCTGTGTATTGTTAATGGTGAATGAAGCAGTCCGTTGTTTAGATGAAGGCATTATTCGTAATGCGAGAGATGGCGATATTGGCACTATATTCGGTATCGGCTTCCCTCCATTCATAGGCGGACCGTTTAGGTACCTTGATAGTTTAGGTGCTTCAACTGTTGTTGAAAAGCTAAGCGCTTATCAAGATAAATATGGTGATCACTTTGAGCCGTGTGCTGCATTAGTAGAAATGGCACAAACTAATCGAACTTGTTATTAAGTAAGATGCAAAACAAAAGCGGTAATCACTTGCCGCTTTAATGACTAAGGGGCAATTTATTGCCTCTTTTTTTATTTTAGGAGTTAATAAAAAAAAAATTATTGAATGGATATAAGAGGTTAACAAATATGCTTGAAAAACACGCGAAAATCACTTTAGTGTAAATAGTCTATTTGTTATACTACGCGCCCTTAAGTTGTCCTATGAGTCGTGTAGAGTTAAATATGTTGTTTGTTGTTGTTTCCTTACTATGTGCCGTTTTCTTTTATTGCCAAGCTCTACAGTCCGGTATGGGGCGTAAGCGTTGGGCTACGGCTGGCTTTGTACTAGGTCCATTAGTATGGCCAATGTTCTGCATGGAGAAACGCATGAAAACATTTAAAAGGTTTGGTACTAAGTTTGGTATCTTCAACGCATAATCGCTTATACTGCATAGCATTAACTATGCGTTGAAAACTGCTTAGTCTTTTATGAGAACCAGTTCGAGGCGCTCATTTCATACACTTCAATTCTTGTTGGTGCTTTAGTTACTTTCTTAGTGCTAAATATAGCAGTAAATACTCTTAACATAATCACCTCAAAGCCTTATCTATAAAGGCTTATGACCACCAGCTGTTTGCTGACATTTCACGAATTTCAATGCTGTCTGCTACTTGCTTGGCTGTAGTTTTAGACGTAAATATTGTTTTAATCATTGCAATCATTGTCTTATCTCCTAGATGCGAACTTTCGTTGTGCCCATAGGCTTGATACGAACTTTTGTTGTGCCCATAGGCTTGATACGAACTTTAGTTGTGCCCATAGGCTTGATGCGAACTTTCGTTGTACCCATAGGTTTGATGCGAACTTTCGTTGTACCCATAGGCTTGATGCGAACTTTCGTTGTGCCCATAGGCTGAATGCGAACTTTCGTTGTGCCAGATTCTATAGGGTTGTTAACAATAGGTGCATCCATCGATGGAGCACCGGTCGAAAGTAATACTGAAAAAATTAATGAACTAAGCATGGTATTTCCTATTTTTATTTTTGAGAATTTACATATAGGTATATTTAAGCTAATAGCATGCCAACTTTTATAAAAGTTAAAATAAAGTTTAAAAACTTGTTTTCGTTACGCTTTTATTTGTGAAGGGGGAATAATAGTTTTTTCGTATTTTGTGACGAGAAATTTTTAAATTGAACAGTTGTCTAATGAACGGTGAAGTAGAAAACCTTGCTTTTAAACAAGGTCATTTAATGTCAATCATTTGAATTGAGAGTTAAATATTATTGTACGGTGTCGATTTATTGGTGATGATGTGGGAAAGCAAATAGCGGCCAAAATCTTCTTCAGCTAAAGGCTTAGAATATAAATAACCTTGCATTTGTTCACAATTGAGCGTTTTAAGGTATTTAAGTTGGCTTTCGGTTTCGACACCTTCTGCTACAACATCCATGCCAAGGTTATGGGCGATAGTTACAATAGTGGCAACCATGTTCCGGCCTTCTTCGGAATTTTCTATATCGTCAACAAACGCTTTATCAATTTTTAAGGTATTAAGCGGGAACTGTTTTAAATACGCAAGAGAGGAGTAACCTGTACCAAAGTCATCTAAAGATAAGTTTACCCCCATCTTTCTAATTTGATGCATAAGCTCTATCGCTTCTTGCGGCGAGTTCATTACAGTACCTTCAGTGATCTCAAGTTCGAGATGTTTCGCTGGTAACTTGGTTTCCTCTAATATTTCTGCAATAACATTAACTAAATTAGGCTGCCTAAATTGTACCGCTGAAAGGTTTACTGCTATTCGGCCTTTAAACATACCGTTATCTAACCATGCTTTAGTTGCTAAGCATGCTTTACGTAAAACTATTTCGCCAATCTCGATAATTTGTCCGGTTTCTTCTGAAATTGGAATAAATATATCAGGACGTATAATGCCTTTATTACCCGCCTCAAAACGTACCAGAGCTTCCATGCCTTTTACTTTACCGCTGGCAACATCAATTTTAGGTTGATAAAACACTGAGAAAAGGTCTTCTTTTAAACCGTGACGTATTAAATTTTCTATCTGTAATCGTTTAACTGCTTGTTTGTTCATTGAATCGTTAAAGAATTGATAGGTATCACCACCTTTATCTTTTGCATGATACATAGCGGTATCGGCGTTCTTTAACAGCTCATGTGAATTTTCACCATCATCAGGGAACAACACTATGCCGATACTACAAGATAAAGATATTTCTTGTTGGCGAATATAGTAGGGCTCAACGATGGTATTTAATACTTCATCAGCAATAGATGTGATTTTATGAACATCGTTAGTGCCTTCAAGTATGAGTGCAAATTCATCGCCACCTAAACGGTAACAGGTGTCTTTTATATTCCCGATGGTTGCAATACGCTCGGTTACTTTACATAACAATACATCACCAATTTGATGGCCAAGAGAGTCGTTGATTTTTTTAAAGTTATCTAAATCAAATACAAGCAATGCATGTTCAATATCTTGGCTAACTAACTGAGAATGATTCGCTTGGAAAAACGATCTATTAGGCAAGCCTGTTAATGTATCAGAGTTAGCCAGCTTACGTAATTCTGCTTCTGTTTCTTTACGTTTGGTAATATCTGAGAATACACCAACAAAATGCGATATTTTGTCGTTTTCATCGCGGATAATATCGATGGTGATATCAATCAAATACGAATCACCATTAGAGCGTTTACTTTCAATTTCGCCTTGCCAGGTGCCGTGTGACATAAGGTTCTTTTTCAGGTTCTGTAAAAAGCTTTCAGGGTAAGAGTTAAAGGCTAACAGTTGCCCTAACGCTTCAGTTCTGGTTTGGCCTGTTATCGTTTGATATGAAATATTACAATCGACCAATTTAAATTGATTGTCGTAAACCACTACTGCATCAGATATGTTTTCAATACATTTAGCAAAAAGTTTTAAGCTTTCTTCATTGGCTTTTATTTGACTGATATCTTTTAAGGTACCAGTCATACGCAATGGCGCATCATCCTCATCACGTTCTACAATCTTACCTCTATCAAGCACCCATAACCAATTGTTGGTTTTATCTTTTACTCGATATGCGGCTTCATAATGCTCAGATTTTCCTTCTTTATGCTCAAGTAATAATTGCTTAACTCTTGGGTAATCTTGTGGATGAATGTTACGGCGCTCTTCGCCGTCTTCACTCGTCTCTGAGCCTTCAAGAGGAAAATCTAATATCCCCCAAATGTTTGAACGAAACATTTGATTGGTTTTTAGGTTCCAATCCCACATTTCATCGCCAGAGCCCCATAAAGCTAGTTTTAATCGCTCTTCCGACTCTTTGATTTTTATATTGGTTTGTTCTTTATTTTGAGCTTGACGAATAAAGTAATAAATAATAAATAAACAACAAAGTATATATACAGCCCATGCTGTATTAGTTTTCCACCAAGGCGGCAAAATTGTTATTTTAAAACCCTTTAGTTGTACATATTTATTAATAGTTGAGTCATAAGCTTCTAATAAAAAAGGGTAATCACCGGCAACGAGATTTGTGTAAGTTGCTCTTCTATTTTTATAATCAGTTTCAATCCAATTATGGTCTAAGCCAACTAGCTTATATCTATAAAGAACTTGCTCAGGCATACTCGAGTTTGGCGTTAAGAACTCCAAAGTGAAAGGGGATTGATCATATCTAAGTGTTATTTCATCTAGCGTTGCAAGCCGACTTGTAAGCAAATCTTGTTCAACAGAGTTCTTTGTTTTAGTTATTTTTACTTCTTTATTTGATATTCTAAGTTTCGTTAAAATTGGAGGTGAAAGTAATTGTGAATCTAGTTTTATATCCTCAGGAAAAAAACTATTAAATCCATTGATTCCACCGAAAAACAATCGCCCTTGACTACTTTTTAGAGAGGAACCTTCCCAAAATTCATTAGATTGTAATCCATAACTAGAATCAAAATTAGAAATGGATTTTGTTATTGGGCTTATTTTACTAATACCTTTATTTGAGCTAATCCAGGCATCACCAGAATCGTCTAATAATAAGTTAGTTGTGAAGTTGTTTGCTAAACCAGAATTTTCGTTAAAATGAAAATATTCATTCGTTTTTTTATCTAATAATAGTAATCCCTTGTCCCAAAAACTGAACCAAATAAAACCATTTTCTTCATTGATATAACTAACTTGGTTTTCTTCTAAAATTTTATTTTTAGGTAGGGTTAATTGTGAAAATGTTTCAGATTTTGGTATAAATTTATAAATTTCACCTTGATTAGTGTTAATCCAAACTTCGTCATTTTTAGTGGCTGATATAGTATAAATAAGATGGTTCTCATCATTTAATTTATAAGAGGTAAGTCTTTTCTTTTTAATGTTATATCTGTGTAACGATGAGTTTTGTGAACCGAACCAAATTTCATTGTCTAAAGCTAAAAAGTCAATTCTATCATTAAGAACTTTATCCAAAGAGTTGAAAGAGTCATCCTTGGTTAATGAGTTATTGGATATGTCAAAATAGATTAATTCATTCTCATAAGTAATTAACCAAAGGTTATTTTTTTCATCAGGTAAAAATGTATTTAACCTGCCATTTATTTCTATTGGTGCTTTCGATATTTCATTTGTATATGGATTTATCGAATATAGCCCGTTGAACTCGGTATAAATCCATATATCACCATTTGGAAGTTCGGCAAATCCTAATACATTTTTTTTGTTTTTAAGGTCGCTAGATAAATAATGCGGGAAGAGAGAATAGGAAGAGCTATATTTATTTACACCACTCGAAATAGTCCCTACCCAAGTTGTATTCGACTTATCCTTAAAAATTGAATAGACAAACTTCATCTCTAATGCGGTTGAATCTAATTGAGAGATATTCTTTTCTGCTAATGTATCTTCGATAAGGTTATATGTATATAAACCACTTTCGGTTCCAATTAATAATTCGTAATCGCTTACTTTGTTAATGCTTCTTGTTCTGTTAGCCATGCTGCTAACACCATAATTTTCAGCTAATATTTTCTTTTTAAGTTTATAGTTTTTGTCAATTATGAAAATGCCATTATCAGTGGCTACCCAAAAATTATTTTCTATTTCTTTAATTTCAAAGATTCCACTAGCATCGATGTTAAGATGCCATTTATTTTTTCCATTCAGTGGTGAGGTGAAATTAAATTCATCATTAATAATATAAAGGCCATTTTCATAAGTTCCTAACCAATAATAATTATTATCGTCTTGGAATATTGATTTGATTTCTTTTAGGTTTTTTGTGTTTTCTCTGAAGTTTATTTTTGAAAAAGTTTCTGTTTGCTTGTTAAGTTTGTGTAGGCTATCACCGGTAGAAATAAATATATCTTTTTTATTATCTTCGAAAATACTCCAAATAGCCTGATCTTTAAATTTTGAATATGTATTAATAAACTCATTTGTTTTAGGGTTATATTTACTAAGTCCACTCTGAGTTCCAACCCATAAACCATTTGAACTATCTACAAATACAACTCTTACAAAGTTGTTTAATAAGGAGTTCGGGTTATCAATTTCATTTCTATAATAAGAAAATTCATAACCATCATATCGATTCAGGCCATCTTGGGTGGCAAGCCAAATAAAGCCTTCTTGGTCTTGTGCTATAGAATATACACTACTTTGCGAAAGTCCTTGTTCAATAGATAATTGTTGAAACTTGATCGGTGTTTGTGAGGATGAATGCGCTGAGAGCGAAAAAATGGCAAGCAGAGTTACCATGATTAATTGGAGTATGTTTATAGCATTAACGTTTATCTTGTTATTTTTATTAAACTGCACACAAGGCCTTTGCGTATTGCTTTGCCTCTGACAAAGAGACGTATTATTTTGATAACAATAAATGAAAAAACACTGAAATTGCTATATACACAAGTATCATCTTAAAACAATTACTGGCCAATTTAAAGGTGAATATTTTGTAAATAACCCACCTTAAATATTAGCATTTAAGCGACGAATTAATTGCTGCCAATTTGGTTAGGATTTATGTGGAGTTATTTGATGAAATTCATCGATGTCTTTAATAACTCTATGATTATTTAGCAAATACGAAAGTTCATCAGAGTGCTTTACCGATGCTAAACAAATCTTATCTACTAGCCCGTTGTTGGCGAGTGTGTTTTTGATAAAGCTCGCGATGTCTGCAAGTGTTAAGTGTTCAATTTCACTAATCAATTTTTCTTTTTGATCAAAACCATAATCTTTATTGCATATACTCATCCAATAACGTTGGCTTTTTATTCTTGGGCTAGTGTCTTTCTCTTGCAGCTGTCCAATTAACCCTTGCTGTAAATGCAGCCATTCATCACTTGATATACTGACGTCAAACTCATTAATGAATTCATCCATCGCCGAAAATAGGGCATCACTGGTTGTATCTGGAGATTGAATGTAAAAGGCGACTCCTGGGAATCGGTTCATTGGTACATAGCCAACACCTACCAAGTAACCAAACTGCCGTTCGGTTCGCATTTGATGAAAAAAATGTGGTGATAACAAATGGCTGGTGACCATAGTTATTGCCACGCTTTTAACATCGTCATTTGGCATTGGGTAATAAATGACGCTGGCATAGTCATGATCTGGTATATGTAACGGCAGTAAGCTTGCGCCTTTATCTTGATAGTCCACAACTTTTCCGTTCACGGCTTCATTTTCGTCTAAATGCTCAGACAGTTTGGCACTGATTAATTTCGCCATACTCGTTGCTTGTGGCTCTAACCAGTTACCATAAATGAATACTTCAATACATAGCTTGTTGAAATATGCTTCACAAAATTCGGTAAACCGTTGATAACTTACTTGCTCTAATGCATCAGCTAAGTCTTTGCTGCTAGGGCTGTAAGGCTTCATTAAAGCGCTTAATTTAGCAAATAATTGAGAAATTGATTTACTCTTTTGCGCATTTCGCCAATTAACCACTAACTGCTTTTTAAATAAATTAAACCGCTCTATCGCCAAGGAATGATCTTTGATGCTATCAAGCAGGTTTGCTAACAATAACGGCTGCTTTTCATTAATGCCTGATAACTGTAACGTCATCCCTCCTTGGTGTGGATATAAGTGATAATGAATGCCCGCGAGTTCTGCGTGATAATTTTGTTCAAGTACCGAGTCACTAAATAACTCAACAAATAATCGAGTCATGGCGATATGGGCTTTACTCTCAACCGCAACTGTTGAGTCAATGCCAATAAATATTTGCCCTTTAGGGACGAAAAAAGAGCTGTCTTGTTTAAACCACACTTTTAAGCCAGGTTTATCTTTGATCAACGCCGGCACTGATACTTCATTTTTGGCCGGAACGAGTGTTGGTTCATCGACAATATATGGATTAGGTGCTGGTAAACTTAACTCTTTAAAGACAAGATCATTTTTCCAACGAGTAATTAACTCCGTTGCAATCGTAGCGGTTTTATAAGGAACTTTATACCAATAACTTGTTCTATCGGTTTTCACGTGTTGATTCACGCGGATGATACGCATGTTATCAGGGCGTAAATAATCTAAAAATTCAGCGACTAAATCGGGCTTAAGTTCTGCCATAACATAATCACCATAAATGTAATCATGCTCAGGATAATGTTGCATATTAATGACCAGCTGATTCACTGAGTCTAGCGGTTTTAGTTTTTCTTGATATTGAAATGAGAATTCAGAAATTGCCTTTTTCTCATTAAAATAAGTGCTGTTAATCCCGTCTTTTTTCATCAACTGAATATAAGCAAACACCAAGGACACAATCTCATCTTGATGTTGTTCGCCTTCTTCGGTCAATCGTAAACTTATATTAAAGTCTTTAAAGTTTGCCCCGTTAACTCCGCCACCTGACGTTAATGCCATTGCCCATTGTTTGTTTTTTAAATAGGCTAAAATACTGCCGCTGCCTTCATGGCCTAACAGGTAACTTAAATAGCTCACTGGTTTATATAAATATGAGCTGTCTATACCCGGCATGGCAAAACTTAAAATAAGTTTACGATCATTTTTTTCGGGTTTAATTTCAACAGTGATACCAAGGTGTTGTTTTTTATACAACGGTTCAGTCACTTCTATTTTAGTATGTTGTTCAGACTTGATAGCTGAAAACTTTTCTATCACCAATCGCTCCAATTCAGCGATTGGTTGAGGCCCCTCGACAGCAAGCGTCATCCGTTCGGCGCGGTAATATTCATTATAAAACCGAGTCACTTCATCTTTCAAACAACTGTCTGCTTTGTCTGAAAGAGTATCTAAACTGCCTACAGAGAATTTACTAAACGGGTGCTCAGGATTAATTGTTTCTTTGTGGACATCATAAATACGACGCATATCGTCTTTAAGCTTTAACTTAAATTCAGCGTCAATGTTTTGTCTTTCTTTTTCAATAAACTCTTGTGATAACAGTGGGGCGGTAAAAAATTGACTGAAACGATCTAATGCATCATTAAAGTGTTTTTGGTTAATGTCAAAATAATAGCAAGTGTGCTCAGTGCCTGTCCAAGCATTATTAGAGCCGTTGTGTTGGGATAAATATTGTTGATATTCGCCACTTTCTGGATACTTCTCAGTACCCAAAAACAGCATATGCTCTAAAAAGTGTGCTAAGCCTTGTCTATCCTTAGGATCGTCAAAATGACCGGCATTCACAGCAAGGGCTGCAGCGCTACGGTTCGATTCGTTATTCTCAATCAATAAAACACGTAAACCATTTGCTAATGTAATCGGCTTATACTGCTTAGGATCGTTTGGGCTTTGCTTCAATAAAGGCTCCACTGCCAAGTTTAAAAACAATGACTGATTATTTTTGGTAAATATATAAAATTATTACTAAATATATAATAAATAATATACCTGATAACAATTTATTTCTGAACTATTGTTTATCTATGGCACGTAATTCTTTATTATTGTCGAAAATTAAGCCAATGCTAATGCGATACACTTTAAAAGTGACCGTCAATAGTATGAGAAGAACACAGTCCCTGACTGAATTGGTATTACAATGAACATATTTATCATGCGCCACGGCGACGCCGATACTAAAGTCCATATCGACGATCAAAGACCTTTAACTGAGCAAGGTATATTGGAAGTTAAAGTGATGGCTAAGTGGCTAGCAAATGAGAATGTTGAGTTTGACGCGGTATTTGTAAGCCCATACCTAAGAGCACAACAGTCAGCGCAAACATTAACAACAGAACTAAATGCCAGCGCGGTTTTACATACCTTAGACTTGATCACTCCTGCTGGCTCTGCGAGTGAAGTGCATGACTACTTAGATGGCACTATAGCGCTTGAGCGCTATAACAATATACTGATTGTCTCGCACATGCCTTTGGTAAGTTATTTACTTGCAGAAATGTCATTTGAGAAAAGCGCGCCAATTTTTTCTACCGCGGCCATCGCCCAAATTGACTATAATACTAAATTAATGGCAGGACATATTGTAAATCATGTATGTCCAGGGGACTTTTGCTAACGTTCATAACAAAAAGTCCAATAAAATATTGGACTCCTTTAGCTTTACGATTTACAAAATAAATCATCTTTTAAATCAATTAATACCAACAAGGCGCCATCACCACCATACTCAAGAGGTGCTTGATGAAATGCCATTACATCCGGGTGTTGCACCAACCAATGCGGTACTTTTGTTTTTAAAACTCGATTACCAATACCATGAATAATACAAGCGCAATTTACATGTTGCTTTATACATGCGGCTAACAGGGCGGCAATTTCTTGTTTTGATTCCTGCTGCTTTAAACCGTGTAAATCCAGGATGAGCTCAGGGGTATATTCACCTCTACGTAAAAGCTTTGCTTCAAAAGCGTCTACACCTTCTTTTACGTATTTCATCGGGCCTTTTGTTTCTAAATTTGGCTCAAATTCATCGGAAAAGAAAAACTGCTGTTTTTCGAACTCTTTTTTTTGCTTTTGTTGTATACTTTTCTTCTTGCTGACAAGAGTTTGCGGGTGTATTGTGTCCTGCTTAATAGGCTTTACTTTGCCTATCGCCTCTTTAAATATATTTTTTTCGTTCTCATTGAGAGCATCTTTGAATTTCATTGCCATAGTGTAAATTATTTAAAGTTTAAATAACACTGAATAACCCTTTAGGAGCCAACATTGCTTGAGTTAAATATTGATGAAGTCACCACTGACTTACACACCATAGCCGATTTTTTAAGGTGGGGAGTGAGTCGATTTAATGAGGCCGATCTTTATTACGGACACGGTAGCGATAATGCTTGGGATGAAGTTGTTAATTTAACGCTATTTGCATTGCATCTACCGGGCAATATGGACAATGCAATAATGCAAACTCGCCTCACCAAAACAGAAAAGATTGAGGTGATAAATTTAATTTTACGCCGTATTGATGAACGCATTCCTGCAGCTTATTTAACTAACCTAGCGTATTTTGCCGGTTTGCCTTTTTACGTAGATGAGCGTGTACTTGTACCTCGTTCGCCTATTGGCGAATTAATTGAAAATAAATTTAGCGACCAAATTACAGCAGTACCTGCGCGTATCCTAGATTTGTGCACGGGCAGTGGCTGTATTGCTATCGCATGTGCCTATGCATTTCCTGAAGCCGAAGTTGATGCGCTAGACTTATCTGACGATGCATTAGAGGTGGCAAGCTTAAATATTCATAACCATGAATTAAATGAACAAGTTATTCCGATTAAATCTGACGTTTTCTCTGGTGTTCCTGGTGGAAAATATGATTTGATAGTAACCAACCCTCCCTATGTAGATGCCGAAGACATCGGTGATATGCCTGATGAATTTCATCATGAGCCAGAAATGGGCTTAGGTTGCGGAGATGACGGTTTAGATATTGTCCGCACAATACTGGCACAGGCCAGTGAGCATTTATCTGATGAAGGTGTATTAATCTGTGAAGTAGGTAACTCAATGCTTCATGTTTCTGCAGAATATCCTGAAGTAGATTTTACTTGGATTGATTTTGAACACGGTGGTTTAGGTGTGTTTAAATTGACCCAACAACAATTATTACAACACAAAGAATTATTTGAACAAAAGGCGAAGAAGTAAATTATGGCTGGTAATACAATTGGAAAACTATTTACCGTAACAACATTCGGCGAAAGTCACGGCTTGGCTTTAGGAGCCATTGTAGATGGTTGCCCTCCGGGCATTGAGCTTTGTGAAGCTGATTTACAACTTGATCTTGACCGTCGTAAACCTGGTACGTCTCGTTATACCACTGCACGTAAAGAAGCCGATGTGGTTAAAATCCTTTCGGGTGTTTTTGAAGGTAAAACAACCGGTACGCCAATTGGGTTAATGATTGAAAACACCGATCAACGTTCAAAAGATTATGGCGAAATATCGCAAATGTTCCGTCCGGGACACGCAGATTATACTTATTGGCAAAAGCATGGCATTAGAGATTACCGTGGTGGTGGTCGTTCATCTGCTCGTGAAACCGCAATGCGCGTAGCCGCTGGCTCAATCGCTAAAAAATACCTAAATCAAAAACTGGGCATGGAAATTAAAGGCTGTGTTAGCCAAATCGGTGATATTTATGCTGATGTTTATGACTGGAATGAAGTTGAGAATAATCCATTCTTCTTCCCTGATGTAGATAAGATCGATGCGTTAGATGAACTTATCCGTGGCATATTAAGAGAAAAAGACTCTATTGGTGCAGCTGTAAAAGTGGTTGCTACTAATGTACCAGTTGGTTTAGGTGAACCGGTATTCGATAGATTAGATGCAGAGCTTGCTCATTCCTTAATGAGTATCAACGCGGTTAAAGGTATTGAAATTGGTGATGGCTTTGCCTGTGTAAATCAAAAAGGCTCAGAGCATCGTGATGAAATGACGCCGAACGGGTTTTTATCAAACTCAGCTGGTGGTGTGTTAGGTGGTATTTCTTCAGGACAAGACATAGTTGCTAATATCGCCTTGAAACCAACATCGAGCATTGGCGTAAGTGGCAAAACTATAAATGTTAAAGGTGAGCCCGCAGATATTATAACTCGCGGTCGTCATGATCCTTGTGTTGGTATCCGCGCCGTACCAATTGCTGAAGCTATGATGGCAATAACGATCATGGATCATTACTTACGTCATATCGCTCAAAATGGTGATGTTAATTGCCCAACGCCGATTATTGAATAAGCATAGAAAAATTAATACGCCAATTTAATTAGTATTGGTATAAAGCCACAAAAGATTTGCATGTTTCATGCGGTTTTTGTGGCTTTTTGCTTTCTATGTTCTATAACAATAAGAATAAAACGAATAACAATAGAAAAGCCTTCATATGATGCCTCGCAGTAAATACCTGATAAGTACAATTTTAGTTGTCGTCATTTTCTTAAGTGCGCTGCCTGAAGTCGCTCGTTATTATGTGATCAATAAAATTACTCAACAAGGGTTTGATAATGTAACCATCGAAGATGTCGATTTAAACTTGTTTACCGGCACCTTGCAAATAGAGAATGTGAGGGTAGAGGTTAACAACGAAGAGAAGCTGGTCATTGGCTTAATGCGGGCTGATTATCGTTGGCAGGGTATATTTAGTGGTGGTATCGCCACTGAACTTATTGAAATTCAAGACACGACATTGGCCGTTATTGAAGACGATGATGGCAACTTTGAAGTGGTGATCCCGATAGTGGCTAACGAGCAAAGTCCAACCGGTGGTCAGACCCAAATCGAACCAGAGCAAACGTTGGCAGTCCCAAATTTAGATGTTGATTTAGTGCGCTTGGCGAATATCGACGTGAATATCCAACTCAAACAATTTACTGGTCGTTATAATATTCGTCAGTTTACATTAACAAGAGTATCGACCTGGCATGATTATCCTGCCGAACTAACCCTTGATTCTCGACTGAACAATACAGAAATAAGCGCTAAACTTACCGCGCAACCACTTGCTACTACGCCGTCTGTACAAGGCGATATCGACATCAAAAATATTCAATATGGCGATTTTCAGAAACTGGCGAATATATATTTACCTTACCCAATCGATACGCTGCAAGGTATGACTGATGTTGAACTTTATTTGGATGGCATTCGCGATAAGGATAATAACCTGATCTTTAATTTTAATGGTGATTTAGTAAGCAAAAAATTGCACCTCAGTAGTAAGCAATTAGCGGTTAATTTACAAAATCTATCATCAAATTTTGACGCTAAACTGCAACTATTAAAAGACACGACGTTAGTATCAGGAACACTAAACAGCGAAATAGAAGATCTCACCATTGTGGATGAGGCATCTGATCATCTACTCATTGGCTTTGAGCACTTAACATCTACCAACCTGACGATCACCGACGAATTATCAGTCAGTGTTGAACAACTCGGTTTTTCTGAGCTGTCCTGGTTTAATAGCGTCGTTAAACAAGAACAAAAACAAGCACAAACACAAAAATCAAATAACCAGGCCAAAGTTAAGAGCAGCAACAATCTCGATACACTCATTATTGACAATGCTCAGCTCGGCAACTCCTTTAACCGCTTAACGTTAGATAAGATACAACTTGCCGGTTTGCAAACCTCATTACAGTTAAATGAGCAAAATGAGCTAAGCTGGTTGCAAACCATTAACCAAGTACAGGCACGCTTTTTTCCTACAAACCAAAGCCTTCAGACAAACCAAACTGAGGAAATAAACGCTGATACGACAATTACGCCAACGGTTGAACCCGTTAAAATAAACAATAAAGAAGACTCAAACATCGAGTTTGTGTACGGTGTAAGTACTGTTTCTTTAACTTCGCCCGCCCACATTAATCTGATCAAAACGTTGAAAAGCCAACCCCATAAGATTCAATTAGATATTAAAAAATTGGCACTTACAGAATTGACCAATCAACTAAAACCAAAAGAAAGCCATTTTGAGTTACATACAACCTTAAATAAGCACGCAAGCATTTCAGTAGAAGGTAGCGGCTATTTAACTCAGTCGCCTATAGATTTGTCATTAAACGGGCAAATAGAAGACATGTCATTTGTTACGTTATCGCCATTTATAGAGTCGTTCGCCGGCTACCAATTTACTCGTGGACAATTTGATCACAAATTTGAATTGCAGTTACATCAAAACACAATAGAAATGAGTAATGAATTACAGATCAGGAAACTACAGGTTAAGGATATTGATGAAAGCAAAGTTGTATCAACGTTGCCAATTCCTATGGCCATTAGTGTGTTGGAAGATAACAAGGGCGTCATCGATATTGATATTCCAGTTAAAGGCAATTTAGATGATGCCAATGTAAATGTGAATTCTATTCTGCAAAAATCGATCACTCAAGCGGTGAAGAAAGGCTCTATAGGTTTTTTAAAATATGCGTTACAACCTTATGGGGCGGTGTTCATCGCGGCTGAATACCTTGTCGATGCCTCTAATCAAATAGCTTTTGATGATATGACGTTTACCGTTAACAGCGCACATTTAGAAGTAACACAATTAGATTATGCCAATAAGCTGATCGCGGTATTAACAAAGCGTGATGAAATAGATTTGCATCTATGCGGAGTGAGTAACAAAGCAGATAAGGCTGAATTAATAATTGAATATCAAGGGGAGCAATTAGACGCGCAATTGGCGGAATTGGCAAAACAAAGGGCTGTATCTTTAAAAAGTTACATGTCTGAACAGGGCATTACCAATAAACGCTTATTTTTATGTAAAGCAAAGTATCAAGAAGATGGTACATCTGGCGTGACTATTTCAATGGATTAATAGCCTGAACAGTGCAGTGACTATGTAAATAGATTAGCTCATCAGCAATTAGCTTCTAATTTTTTTGCAATGTCCGGTTTTATGTCAAAATGTGTCAGGTTATTGCAAACTATTTCTGCTCGGTAATTCACCGCAAAAAGCCTTCAGTTAAACTTATCCAATTATCATAAATTCTCATTGTTGTTAATGTCTTGTTAATAAATTTGGCATCAACAGGTTAATAATAATGAAACTCACCTCTAATGCATTACACTCTCCTGCGGCAGTCGCCGTAGCTGTCGCGTTAATTTTATTAGTTGGATTACTCAGCTTAAACAAATTGCCTGTACAATTATTCCCTGATATTGAAAACCCTCGAATTGCCATACAAACCTCATGGCGTGCAGCGTCCCCACAAGAAATAGAATCGGAAATCCTTGAGCCACAAGAGCAGGTTCTTCGTGGTATTCCTGGCTTGCAATCGATGAATGCATTTGCCAATAGGGGAAGCGCGTTTATCAATCTTGAGTTTGGTATCGACACTAATATGCAGCAAACATTGATGGAAGTGATCAGTCGCATGACTCGGGTTCAGTCTCAACCTCGTGATGCAACCCCTCCTCGAGTGATGCTTGGTGGCTTTGGTGGTGGAAATCCAGCGTTAACGTTTTTCTTTTTACAAGCGTTGCCTGGTAATGAACAAGATATAGATAACTATATCGACTTTGCTGAAGACTCCATTCGTCCAAGAATTGAAGCCATTGAAGGCGTTGCTAGTGTACAAATGTTCAATGGTGAAAACCGAGAAGAATTACAAATTCGCTTCGACCCAATTAAAGCTGCTGAATTTGGGATTGAAATTCCAGAGCTTATTGCGTTAGTTTCAGGCACTAATGATATTTCAGGCGGCTTTATTGATGTCGGTCGCAGGCAATATACCTTACGCTTTAATGGTAAATATGAAGTGGAAGAGCTGTCACAACTTATCCTTGAATCTCGTAATGGGCGTAATATTCGTTTAGCTGATATCGCCACCGTGCAGGTAAGTCGAGCTGATAAGGAAGGCATTGCCGTTCAAAATGGTAATCCAGCTTTCTCAATGCGTATTGATCGAGTAAGCGGTGCCAATGTATTAGACACGTTAAATCGAGTTAAAGCGGAAGTGGAGTTAATAAATAGCGAACTTCTAGCAGAAAAAAAATTAGTGATGATCCAATCGTTTGATGCCTCGGTATTTATATATCGGGCAATAAATTTGGTCACCAGTAATTTGTTTGTCGGTGCGGTTTTATCTCTATTAGTGTTATGGTTTTTTATCCGAAGAGCCCGGGCAACGTTTATTATCGCTACGGCAATTCCTATCAGCTTATTAAGTACCTTCATCGTATTACAACTTACAGGTAGATCGCTTAATGTTATTTCATTAGCCGGATTAGCCTTTGCTGTGGGGATGGTACTGGATGCAGCCATTGTTGTGCTGGAAAATATTTTACGAATGCGTGATAAAGGCTTAAATCGACATGACAGTGCTGAGCAAGGCGCTAAACAGGTTTGGGGAGCATTGCTCGCATCTACAGCAACTACCGTCGCAATATTCTTGCCGGTATTCTTTTTAAAAGATATCGAAGGGCAACTGTTTGGAGACTTAGCCTTAACAATAGCTATCGCCGTCTCGGTGTCGTTAATTGTCGCCGTTGTACTACTTCCGGTATTGGCTAAATACTACATAAAAGAATTACCCAAAAAAGATCCTAATCAAGCCATTTGGCAAGGTATAACCGCTTGGGTGGTTAAGATAACATCCAGCAGTAAAAAACGCTTGGCCGTTTCATCAAGCCTCTTGCTAATTCCGGTGATTATTACTGTGTTAGCAGTCCCCAGTTTAGATTATTTACCACCAGTAAAGCGAGATGCGGTCGATGCTAATTTGCAGTTTCCTCCAGGCGCTAACTTACAAACTATTGAGCGTGAAGTCGTAAACCCAATTGTTGAACGATTAAAGCCTTATATGAATGGCGAAAAGCAGCCCGCACTGAAAAATTATTATCTGTTTTCAGGACCTTTTGGTGGAAATTTAGGGGTAAGGGCTAAAGACCAGTCTCAGGTAGAAGAGCTATTAAAAGTTGTTCGCGAAGAAGTATTAGTCGATTTACCGGACACTCGTGCGTTCGCTAGGCAAGGAAACTTATTTGGCGGCTTTGGCGGTGGTAGACAAGTGCAAATACATTTACAAAGCCGAGATACACAAGCATTACAAAGCGCTGCTCGCCAAGGCATAGAATGGGTAAATAATGCCATTGAAGGTGCTAATGTTCGGGCTAACCCAAGCCCTGAAATGGCAGCACCAGAATTAAGGTTGATGCCGAAAGACAGAAATATTCTTGAACAAGGTTGGTCGCGCCGTGATGTTGGCCGAGTGATAAGGACCTTGGGTGATGGTGTTTATGCAGGCGAGTATTTTAATGGCAGCAAACGGATGAATATCATTGTTCGCTCTGAAGGTTGGGATGACCCTGACAATTTGGGCGATGTTCCCGTTGTCACCGGGGCTGGCAATATTACTCAGTTATCAGAGTTAGTTACTATTCAGCGCACCGTTGGCCCGAGTCGTTTAACCCGTATTGATGGTAATCGAACCATTACATTGAATGTGAATCCGCCGCAAGGTTGGTCGCTGGAAGAAACGATTGCGGTGTTAAAAAATGACGTCGAACCACAATTAAAAGCGGTATTACCTGCCGACAGCTCAATTGTTTACGGTGGCAGTGCCGACCAATTAGAAAAAGCCATTACTGTGATGAGTGAAAATTTCTTATTCGCATTGGTGATCTTATTCTTATTGATGGCTGCTTTATTCCGCTCTGTTAAAGACAGCGCTTTGGTTATCATTACCATTCCACTGGCGACGGTTGGTGGCATCCTGGCATTAAGATTACTTAATCTATTTGTCTTTCAACCGCTTGATCTGTTAACCATGATAGGCTTTGTGATCTTGCTTGGTCTGGTGGTTAACAATGCCATATTGTTAGTGCATCAAACTCGCTTGGCACAGGTTCAAGGAATGAGTAGACCAAGTGCCGTACATCAAGCCTTAACATTAAGGTTACGCCCCATTTTTATGAGTACTGCCACAAGCTTCTTTGGCATGCTGCCTCTATTGTTACTTCCTGGAGCCGGTAGTGTTATTTACCGTGGTTTAGCTGCTGTAATCGTCGGTGGTTTAGCCGTAAGTACACTGTTTACCATTATCTTGCTGCCTTGTTTGCTACTTCTGCAACGCAGTGATTTTGGCTTTAGAAAACCTTCACCTAGCCCTACAGCAACTAACCCTGAGTTAACTGCTTTGACAATTGAACCACAAGCAAAAGTTTAAGGAAAAAATAATGAACAAATATTTATTAACCCTAGTTTCTATTAGTTTCTTTGTTACAAGCAATGCTATTGCGGCAGAAAGTGAAGGGCAACTTGTCAGTATTGAAAGGGCTAAAACGGAACAAGTGCAAGCTCGAGTTTGGTTGCCAGGTAACGTAGTGAGTCGAATGAATGCTACTATTTCTGCAGAACAAACTGGCCAACTATTGTCGATTGTTGATATTGGCAGCGAAGTTAAACAAGGGGATATCATTGCCCGAATCGATAACCGTAATTTGAAATTATTGATGGCTAGGCAACAGGCTCAATCGAAACAATATCAAGCCAATGTCGACTATTTAACTAAACAAAAACAGCGATTATTAAAACTGAGTGAGACAAATAATACTGCATTAAGTGAACTTGAACGTACTGAGAAAGATTTGGCTGTCGCCCAAAATGAAGTAGTAGCTAAACAAATGGAAGTAAAACAAACTCAATTAGCCATTACGAAAACAGAGGTTAAAGCACCATTTTCAGGGTTTATCAGCGAGCGCTTTGCCTATGTTGGTGAATTGATTGCCGTTGGCCGACCTTTGGTGGCGTTGATTGATCCTAACGATCTTGATATTACGGTTGCTGCGCCTATTTCAATAGCCCCGTTTCTAGAGGCTGGCGCCAAAATGCAGGTGAAATGGCAACAGCAGCTTATCGAGCTGCCGATCAGAACATGGAGCCGTGCGGGGGAGCAATCATCTCGTACCTTTAATGTTAGATTAGCCGCAACCAATTTAGCATTATTATCTGGTACAGCGGTGAGTGTATCGCTGCCGAAACAAAATTTGGCTGAAGTATTAATGGTCCCTCGGGATGCGTTGTTACTTAGAGAATCAGATACGTTTGTATTAACGGTTAACGAAGAGTTAGTTGCCAAAAAGGTAAACGTAACCGTAGGACAAGGTGAAGGGCATTGGGTATCAGTAATTGGCGATATTTCTGCTGGTGATACGGTTATTGTACGTGGTGGAGAACGCTTACAAGATGGTCAAGCTGTACGCATTGACGAGCAAACTATAGAGCTGGCGAAACTTAATTAGCTTTGTAAACGGTTAATAAAAAAAGGCGCTAAATTAGCGCCTTCATTTTAACAAATCGAAATTCGTTATCTTATTTAACTTCTTCACCAGCAGCTTGTTTGTCAGCATGGTAAGAGCTGCGAACCAAAGGACCACATGCCGCGTGTTCAAAGCCCATTGCTTCAGCTTCACGTTTGAACATATCAAAGTCATCCGGGTGTACATAACGCTCAACCGGTAAATGATGTTTACTTGGTTGTAAGTATTGACCAATGGTCAGCATGGTCACGCCATGGGCGCGTAAGTCACGCATTACTTCTAATATTTCTTCGTTGGTTTCACCAAGGCCAACCATTAACCCTGATTTAGTTGGAATAGTTGGATTTGCTTCACCAAACTTTTTCAATAAATCTAATGACCACTGATAGTTAGCACCTGGACGAGCTTTCGTATAAAGGCGAGGCGCAGTTTCTAAGTTGTGGTTAAACACGTCTGGCGGTGTTGCATTTAAAATGTCTAATGCACGGTCCATACGACCACGAAAATCAGGCACTAGAATCTCTACTTTCGTATGTGGTGCATGCTCGGCTATTTCGCTAATACAGTCAGCAAATTGCTGTGCGCCACCATCGCGCAAATCATCACGATCGACAGACGTTATAACCACGTATTTTAATCGCATGTCTTTTAGTGTTAGTGCAAGTTTTTTAGGCTCTTCTTTATCTGCCGCTAATGGACGACCGTGACCAACATCACAAAATGGACAACGACGGGTACAAATATCACCTAAGATCATGAAGGTGGCAGTACCATGATTAAAACATTCAGACAGGTTAGGGCAAGACGCTTCTTCACAAACAGAGTGCAATCCGTGTTTTCTTAACGACGACTTAATGTGATCTATTTTATCACTTGAGCGTGGTAATTTAATGCGTAACCAATCAGGTTTGCGCAACATAGACTCACGCTCTGAAGGCACAACCTTAATTGGGATGTGCTGCATTTTGTCGGCATCACGCATTTTTGTGCCAGGGGCAACGCGTGTTGATTTCACTTTTTCTGTTGTTTCTGTCATGACGATTATAAACCTGTCTTATAGCTAACTGTGTCAGCATTTAATAATTGCTGTAATTGCTCAACTAACACGTTACCTGTTTCGGTAACGTTATCTGGACCATTCAAGTCAATGGTTTGGATCATTTCTAAGCCCGCATAACCACACGGGTTTATACGTAAAAACGGCGACAAATCCATATTTACATTAATCGCTAAACCATGAAATGAGCAGCCCTTACGAACTCGCAAACCTAATGAAGCAATTTTTTTACCGTCAACATATACACCTGGTGCGTCAGGTTTTGCTGCTGCATCAATATTATATTGTGCCAGCGCGTTAACAATGCCGTTTTCTATTAATGTTACCAACTCTCGAACGCCCATTTTACGACGACGTAAGTTAATCATAAAGTAGATCACTTGTTGACCCGGGCCGTGATACGTTACCTGTCCGCCCCTATCAACTTTTACTACCGGAATATCGCCCGGCATTAGTAAGTGTTCTTCTTTACCCGCTTGACCTTGGGTAAATACAGGAGGGTGCTCAACTAGCCAAAGTTCATCATCAACAGTGTCATCACGAGTATCAGTAAAGTCTTGCATTGCATGCCAAACTTTTTCGTAATCCATGCTATTTAATTGGCGAATAACCAGTGGGTAGCTCAAGTGTTTATCTCTTTATGAACGTTTGTAATTTAAGTGGCGCCATTATAGCCATATTAAGCAAAAAATCCACAATAACCACAGCATCTACAGCGTGGTTATTGGTGGATTTGTAAACTTTTCAATATGACAAGAATGTCAAACATGATCAAAGCACGTAGCGCACTTCTTCAATTGCAGATAATTCTTTGTAAAGTTTCTCAATATGCGCTTGGCTAGTCACTTTAATAGGAATTGAAACTGAGTGATAGTTGCCTTTGCTGCTTGGTTTAATCGTAGGTACGTAATCTGCAGGCGTATCTTTTTGTAAGACAGCAATGATTAAGTCCGGTAGATTAGGCACAGCAACGCCCATAATTTTAAAATTTAGTACACAAGGAAATTCAAGTAGTTCATTGAATTTGGTTTTCATACAGCTCTCTTTAAACGTTTATATCAACATCAATATAAAAATATCAATGCTGCTAATTAATTAGGGTCTTTTTAAATGCTTGAAACTCACTATGGAGTACATTAGCAACAGGGCCAACTTGGCCTGAGCCGATTATTTTACCATCAATTTGGGTGATAGGTGAAATTTCTCTTGAAGAAGACGAGATCCATACCTCATCAGCGGATAATAAGTCATCAACAGTGATGTTTTCTTGGTGTACTTTTAGGCCAGACTCTTCTGCAAGTTCAATGATAACATCACGGGTGATGCCACCTAAAATCAATTGGTTTTGTGGTGGCGTATACACTTCTCTAAATTTGACCATAAATACATTCGATGTAGAGCCTTCTGTCACAAGGTTGTCTCGATGTAGAATTGCTTCATCACAACCTAGTTGCTGCGCTTTATTACGCAGCATAATATTGCCTAACAGCGCAATGGATTTGATATCACAATGTTGCCAACGAATATCTTCAAGTAAGGTTGCGCTCGCGGTTTCTATTGATTCTTCATTGACCAGCAAAGGTGAGGCTAACAGCATGACTGTAGGCGTCATCACCTCATCAATAACTTGGTTTCGATCGTTACTTACACCGCGAGTTACTTGTAGATAAATGGATAAATGGCCGCCGCCGTTGCGCTCTATAAGCGTACGAATGATGTTCTTCCATTCAATATCTGAGTGAGGGTTTATGATGTTTAATTGTTTGAGACAATAAGATAAGCGATCAAGGTGTTGCTTTAAACGAAAAGGCGTTGAGTTGTATACAGGTATGACTTCATAAATGCCATCAGCAAACAAAAAGCCTCGGTCTAGGACCGAGATTTTTGCGTCTTTCTTGGCGAGTAATTCACCATTTAAATAAACGATGTCTGTCATATTTTAAGTTTATAGCGCCATACTTATCAAGTTCAAGGTCATTCCTGCGAAGGCAGGAATCCATAAGGAACCAGATCCTGAAACAAGTTCAGGAAGTATGTATGGATTTAATCCCTGAACCTATTTCCGGATATCTTAGTAACTATTTATAGAAACTGCAGTTTCACATAATCAACTAAGCGGCTGAACATACTGCCTTCATTAACTTCTTGTAAAGTAACTAACGGGTATTCGCCAACGTCTTCACCATTTAGTTGTAAAAATACCTTACCAACAACAGTACCTTTAGCTAATGGTGCTTCTAATTGTTGATCTAACTTGAAATTTGCTTCTAGATTTTTACGTTGTCCACGAGGAATTGTAATCGAGGTGTCCGTTAAAATACCTAAGTCTACTTCTTTAATGTCACCCATCCAAACTCGGTTGGTCGCAAAGCTTTCACCGGCTTTATAAGGGGTGATTGTTTCAAAGAAACGGAAACCATAGTTTAGTAATTTTTTACTTTCAATTTTACGAGCTTGTTCGCTTTTGGCGCCCATAACTACGGTAACTAAACGCATATTGCCTTTGGTTGCGCTGGTAACTAAATTAAATCCAGCTTTTGAATGATGACCAGTTTTCAAACCGTCAACATTCATGCTCTTATCCCATAATAGGCTATTACGGTTGTATTGCTTAATGTTGTTAAAGGTAAAAGATTTTTGCTTATAAATGGCATATTCATCAGGTACGTCGTTTATTAACGCACTGGCAAGAGTTGCCATATCACGTGGTGTAGAGAAATGTTCAGTACCACTTAAGCCGTGTGAGTTTTGAAAGTTACTGCCTAACATCCCAAGTTGTTGGGCATGAGCGTTCATTAAATCAGCAAAGGCACTTTCGCTTCCGGCAATATGCTCTGACATAGCAACACAAGCATCGTTACCAGAGGCAACAATAATGCCTTGATTTAGTAACTTAACTGAGACTTCCGTACCTACTTCAATAAACATCTTTGATGAGTCAGGGAAGTTTTTTGCCCATGCGTTTTCACTGATGGTTACTAAGTCATCATTGGCAATATTACCAGCTTCAATTTCTTTACCAATAATATAGCTTGTCATCATTTTTGTAAGAGATGCAGGCTCTAATTGGATGTCGGCATTGCCTTCGGCAATGACTTTTCCGGTAGCATGATCTAATAGAATGTAACCTTCAGCATTGATTTGTGGAGCTGCTGGAATAATTGTTGTCGCAGAAGCGGTGAAAGCTGATGTCGCGAGTACAAGACCGCTAAATATGTTTATAAGTTTACGTGCTGAGTTGGTCATCATTTACCTGTAAGATTCTATATCTTTAGTTATAATTCTTTGTTGCTATCGCCCTGAAATAAACTTTCTCGGGCAAAAAATTGCTGGTTAGTATAACAACATTCTACGTTAATATAAGCGCCCGTGAGCGTTTTTATTCGGCTATTTATCGTTTATTTAGGCGATTTTAACGGGTACGCTTCCGGATACCCTTGGTTTTGTATATTCGCGAGTAATAGTTTTGCCTCATTGGCATTCTTTATTGGTCCCACTTGTACCCTAAAAAGTTCATTTTTTTCTGACAATTTTACTGGAACCTGCAATAAAAACTGTATGCCTTTGGCGGTATTATTGGCTAAAAGCTTATCGCGAGTCACCATTACATGAATATACGGTTTAAACGATGTCGATACAGCTTTTGCAACTGCTGTTGTATTAGACGTTTTGTTTGACTTACGAACCGGTTTGGCCTTGGGCTGAGGCTTAGCCGTATTTAATGTATTGGGCGTTGAAGATATTGCTTCAAGTGGAGGCAACCGTTCAATAGTATTTGTCGCTATAACATCGTTTGAATAAACTGGCTTGGTAAATTTGGCGATATTAGACTTAGTGATCGCCTCAATACGCACTTTAGCAGTACCTTTACTAAGCATCCCCAACTTGTAAGCCGCACTATAGGATAAATCAATTAACCTATCCTGATGAAACGGCCCGCGATCATTCACTCGTACAATTACTGATTTGTTATTCGCCAAATTGGTTACTTGCATATACGTGGGTAAGGGCAGTGACTTATGAGCTGCGCTAAATGCGTACATATCATACACTTCCCCATTCGAGGTTAAATGGCCATGAAACTTTTTACCATACCAAGAGGCGGTGCCCGTAGCTTTATAACCTTCTGCGGTTTTTAACACCGTATAAGGCTTGCCAAACACTTGGTAGTTTTTATTACCACCACGACTTGGGGCAACGACTTGAGGCACGGGTTCTTTTAATTCACTATCGGTCGGCAGACGCGTAGGAATACTGTCGTATTTCTGAGAATATCGGGAATTACTCTCACACGCGATGAGAGAGAAAAGGATGAATATAAGGAAAATAGATTTAGCTAACGGCACAATTGATATCTTTTTTATTATTTTAAATAAGCTTTGTAGCGCTTATTTTTACAACGATTAGTGTAGTAATTTCTAACAATAGACTCAACCATTTTTATCGTTAATTATAAGGCTATATCTACACTCAATAATATTTTGCTAAGAAATCAAACGCCTATGGGTACTAATCGCCATAATAACACCAAAACCAGCCATCAAGGTAACCATCGATGTACCGCCGTAACTGACTAAGGGCAGTGGTACCCCCACTACAGGCAGCAATCCTGATACCATACCAATGTTTACAAACACATAGACAAAAAAGGTAAGCGTTAAGCTGCCTGCCAGTAGCTTGGTAAATGCCTCTTGCGCATTAAATGCGATCCACAACCCACGCATAACAATTAATAAGTAAATTAGTAATAAACCGACAACACCGATTAAGCCAAATTCTTCGCTAAATACGGCAAAGATAAAATCTGTGTGTCGTTCAGGTAAAAATTCTAATTGCGACTGTGTACCTTGAAGCCAGCCTTTTCCTGAAATGCCGCCTGAGCCAATGGCAATTTTAGACTGAATGATATGATAACCAGAGCCGAGTGGATCCTGCTCTGGATTTAAAAACGTTAATACCCGTTGTTTCTGGTAATCACGCATCAAAAACATCCATAAAATGGGCATGAATGCTGAAACAAAGCCGGCACTAATACCTATTAGCTTCCAACTAGCGCCTGCTAAAAATAAAACGAAAATGCCGGAACTGGCAATCAATAACGAAGTACCCAGGTCTGGTTGTTTCGCGATCATCAATGTAGGGACCATTACCAATACAAAGGCAAATAATATGTGTCTTGTTTTCGCGGGAAGATCATAACGACTGATAAACCATGCGACGGTCATTGGTACCACAAGCTTCATAATTTCAGACGGTTGAAACTTCATAAAGCCTAAATCTAACCAGCGCTGTGCTCCTTTACCAACATGACCAAAGAGCAATACTGCAAGCAGCATTAATAGCCCTAATATGAATACAATTACTGCCCAGCGTTGATACACCGATGGTGGAATTTGCGCGACAACAAACATAACGCCTAAACCGATGCCCAGTCGTATAACCTGTCGTATGACTAAATCTGTATCTTGACCACCGGCACTGTAGATAACACATAAACCAACACTCATCAGTAACAAAAGCACGAACAAAAGCGGCAAATCAATATGGATTCGCTCGAGTAAGGTTTTCTTTTTCGCTTCGTCTTTTCCTACATAGCGCATGTTTTATTATTCTCTACAGCTTTTATCTGAGTTTATTTAAGGTTGGCAACAAGCTTTTTATTGGCAAAGTATTGATCCATGATTTGCCTTGCAACAGGGCCAGCATTCGAGCCACCACCACCAACAGCAACATTTTCAATCGCTATCGCGACTACAATTTCAGGTGCACTAAACGGTGCAAAGGCAATAAACATGGCATTATCACGTTTATCTTCTGAAATCTTGGTTGCATCATAATCGGTATCTTGTGCTCGCCCGACAACCTCACCTGTACCTGATTTCCCGGCAGCGTCGTATTTGGTGCCTAAAAATGCGCGGTAGCCCGTGCCGGCAGGTTTTCTAACTGTTTTATGCATAGCCTCTAAAATAATATCCCAACTGTCAGGGTTATTTAATTCTATCGGCGGTTTTTCATTTATTTCAAATGGGATAATTTCTTTCGTTAATGCTGTGGTTCGAGTAACGTCACCTGAGTCATCAAAATTTACTTCAGCAGTAAATGGTGATGTTTGATGTATCGCGGCCAAAAAGTGCGGCTCTTTAACTTCACCCTTATTCACCAATATTGATGTCGCTTGGGCCAATTGTAATGGTGTCACTGTCCAATAGCCCTGACCGATACCAATGTTTACTGTATCACCGTGATACCATGGCTGATTATACCGAGCGCGTTTCCAACCTCTACTTGGCATTATTGCGTCGCTTTCTTCATGAATGTCGATACCGGTAGATTCACCAAAACCAAACTTTGCCATGGTTTCGGAAATTTTATCGATACCGAGTTTATATGACAGATCGTAAAAAAACGTATTACAAGAGCGCATTACCGCTTCTTCTAGAGTCACCCAACCATGGCCCCATTTTAAATGGTCACGATATTTTCGTTTACCGTTTTTAAGTTTGAAAAAACCAGGATCCCAAATTTTAGACGAGGTGGTGATCATATTATTTTCTAAACCGGCTAAGCCTAAAAATGGTTTTATTGTTGATGCTGGTGGGTAGGTGCCTTTTGTCGCCCGGTTTATTAATGGTCGGTTACGGTTTTGCAGTTTTTTATAGTTTTTTGACGAAATGCCGTGTACAAACAAATTACCGTCATAACTTGGGTTTGAATAAAACGCTAACACGCCACCATCTCTAGGGTCTATTGCAACCACAGCGCCACGTTTTCCAGATAATGCTCGTTTAGCAATCATCTGTAATTCAATATCCAGGCTTAAGGTAATATCACTGCCTGAGATAGGCGGCGTAAAACTGAGGGTGCGTAAAATTCGACCTTGGTTGTTTACTTCAACTTCCTGATGGCCCATGGTGCCATGTAAGATATCTTCGTAATAGCGCTCTAAGCCCAATTTACCGATGTCACGCGTGGCTTTATAATCTTCCGACTTGCCTTGCTCGTCCAGATTAATTAAATCTTTGCGGTTAATTTTGGCAACATAGCCTAAAGAATGAGTGGTTAAATCGCCAAAAGGGTAATAGCGCTTTAATCGCGCTTCGATAATAACCCCTGGAAATAAGTGTTGGCTAACCGATATTTTCGCTACTTGTTCATCATTCAATCGAGAAATCAATTCAATAGGTTTGAAACGACGTTTGTAACGCATTGCCTCTAAAAACTTTACTTTTTGCTCTTCAGAAATTTCAACAATGCTACCAAGTAACTCAAGGGTTTTATTGATGTCTTTAACTTGCTCTGGGATAACTTCTAATGAATAAACCGGTTTGTTTTCAGCTAACAATACGCCATTTCGGTCGTAAATCAGCCCGCGATTAGGCGCTACTGGCAATAGTTTAATGCGGTTTTTATTTGATCTTGTTTGATACTTTTCAAACGAGTTCACTTCTAACTCGTATAAATTATTGAATAAAATCAGCAGCATAACCAATACACCTAAGAAGGTAATAAAGGCTCTACGGGCGAATAGGTTTGCCTCTGCACTGTGGTTTCTAATTGATACGTGTTTGATAGCCACTAACCCTTACTCACGATGATAAGGGTGGTTATTGTTGATACTCCAAGCACGGTACAAACTTTCTGCGATCATAATTCTTACCATAGGGTGTGGTAAGGTTAGAGCAGATAAAGACCACTTTTGTTCCGACGCTTTTATACAAGCGGGTGCTAAACCTTCAGGACCACCTACTAGCAAGGATACATCGCGGCCATCCATTTGCCATTTTTCCAGCTCTTTCGCCAGTTGGGGAGTTGTCCAGGGCTTACCTTCTACTTCTAAGGTAACGATGCGATTGCCTTTTGGAATAGCTGCTAGGGTCTGTTCGCCTTCTTTTTCTAAAATGCGAGCTATGTCAGCATTTTTGCCGCGCTTACCCGGAGTGATTTCGATTAAATCAAAGCTTAAATCACGAGGAAATCGACGAGAGTATTCGGCAAAACCTTGGGCAATCCAACTCGGCATTTTATTGCCTACGGCAATGAGGGTAAGGCGCATAGGATGTTATTCGTCAGTCCAAAGTTTTTCAATTTGGTAAAGGTCGCGAGTGTCATCAGTCATTACGTGCACAATTACATCACCTAAGTCGATCAGTGCCCATTCACCAACATCAGTACCTTCGATACCAATTGGCTTCATGTTTTCAGCTTTCATTGCCGTGTTTAGGTTTTCAGCAATTGATTTTACATGTCTTGACGAGTTACCAGAACAAATCATCATATAGTCTGTAAAACTGGCTTTTTCTGCGACGTTGAGAGTAATAATATCTCGGGCTTTAATGTCTTCTAGTTGTTCTTGTACAAATTCAACTAATTGTTCTGCTTGCAAAGTGTTTTCCTTAAGGATCTATAGCATTTATGGCTAAATGCAAAAATAACGGTTGCCAATTCAGGCGAAGTACTTATCAATTGTGCCTATTCTAACCCGAAGTGAGAAAAGTTAACAGAGGCCCCGAAAATTAACGATAAAGTTTATGATTCTCAATAAATTGAGCCACATCTGGTGATAAAAACTCGGCGCAATTTTCATTTTTACTGAGCTTTTCACGAATTAATGTAGATGAAATATCGACTTGGCAAGTTTCTAGTAATAAAATTTTGCCAGCGTTTTGTTGTTTCACCACATTAATGTTGTCGGTAATTCGAACTTGGATACCTTCATCGAGCAATTTGCTTAAGCAATAACCCGGCCGTGTTGCGACGACAAAATGACAAAGTGTTAGCAACTCTTGTATCTGGTACCAGCTAGGTAATGAAATTAATGAGTCGGTGCCGATAAAAAAATATAGCTTGGCATTAGGATGCAGCCGCTTTAACTCTTTAATTGAATCTATGGTATATGATGTTGAAGACCGATTTAATTCTCGTTGATCTAAGCTAAACAGTGGATGTGTTTGGCACACTAATTCAACCATTTCTTTACGTTGTTTGGTATTTGCAATGGTAGATGTCTTATGCGGGGGAATATGCGCAGGTACAAGTAGTACTTGATTTAAGCCGAGTTGTTTGGCGATGTCTTCACTGGGTTTTATGTGCCCTAAATGAATAGGGTCAAAGGTGCCGCCAAAAATGCCAATATGCTCTTGGCCTTTCATGCTAGGAGGAATACTCATAATCAAGTGACAGATGTTTGGTAACATCACCATAATATAACGTTAGGCACACATCAGATAATAAAATAAAATCGTCAAAATCACTGCTGGTTTTGCTGATCAAGTCGGTTTTAGCCAATCGCATTTTAGCCCGTTTAATATTGGCTAAGCTGATGTTGTTAAGCGCATGGTTATATAAGGGTTTTTTCTTATCCCAAATGCGTAACTCTTTAAACAGGGCATCACGACTTTCACCATTAGCCTGACGAGTCAGCATCATTTCAATTTGCAATATTTCTTTATGCACTATCCAAACAAGTTGTGCCAACACGACACCTTCATGTTTCATTTGGGTAAGCATGTTATTGCATTGCTCTAACTGACCACTAAGCAGAGCATCGGTTAACTGAAATGGGCTAAATTTTGACTGTTTGATCAACAGCTGTTCTAAGTCTTCGCGGCGAATGAATTGTTGATCAAATAAAAGCGTAAGTTTTTGCAGTTCTTGCGCTAACGCAGGGGTATTACCGATGAAAAAATCGCTCAGTAATATTTGTGCTTGCGAGTCCATGTTTAGCTTTAATTGTCGGCATTGGTTATTAAGCCAAATGCTCAAGCTTTTGCCTTCAAGATCATAAAGAGGAATATAACAGCCAATTTTATCTAGCGATTTGAACCACTTTTTCTTAACCGATGATGCATCAAGTTTGGGGCCGTGCAAAATTAATAACACATCACTTTGGCCTTGACTGGCAATGAATTCGCCAATGTCAGCGAGGGTTTTTACTGCGCTGTCATCAAGCTTATTATTAACTAAATCGATTTCAATAATGCGCTTTTCAGCAAATAGACTTAACGATTGAAACTCATTATATACTTGGTTCCAATCAAATTTATCATCGTTACTAAAACGAATTAATTCATCATAGCCTTGGTTTTTAGCGCTGAGTTTAATGTTATCTAGGGCATCATTTTTTTGCCAAGGTTCATCCCCAAACACTAACCAGACATCCAGTAATTGTTTCTGCAGCTGATTAGCAAGTTGGTTATGATAAATGCGCATATTCGATATTAAAGCTCGGTAGCAGCAAGGTTGCGTAAGATGGTGTTGGCAGCTTCAATACGCATTTCTTTGCGTAATAAACTTAACTCTCTAGATTTCGCCAATGCTCTATCAGGATCTTCCTGATAATTGCGGGTTACGTCAAAACTGTAGCGTTGGTTATCTTTGTTTTCAAACCTGACTTCATAACGTACTGAGTAAGTTAATTCATACTCGGCAACTTGTCCGTTTTCAAATAAAGATAGTGTGCGACGATTAAGCGAATCTTTTAAAATACGTAACTCTGCAATATTAGCGGTGCTTTTATTTACCAGAGTTACATCGTTATCTTTTAAGTGTGTTTTTACAAAGCGGGTAAGTTCTCCATGGGGATCTTGTGAGCTTACATATAAGGTTTGCATTTCAACGGGTAATAAATAATCACCACGCAAATGAAAACCACACCCTGAAAGTATGGTTACCGTTAGCAAAGCGCTAACGGTAGTGTTTATCCATTTTGTAAAAACAGCAGTTTTTGTCATTAATTGGCCACGATATTAAGAAGCTTACCCGGTATGTAAATAATTTTACGCACGGTTTTACCTTCTGTAAACTTAACTACATTCTCTTCCGAAAATGCAATCTTTTCAACATCTTCTTGTGAAGCGCTGGCATTAACAGTAATTTTTGAACGTAATTTACCATTTACTTGCACAATCACCAGTTTCTCATCTTGTACTAAGGCAGCGTCATCAACGATAGGCCAAGCTGCCTCTTCAACGGCAGTACCGTCACCAATTGTTGACCATAATTCATGGCCTAAATGTGGTGTAATTGGCGTTAACATTAATACAATAGCTTGAATAGCTTCATGCATGATGGCTTTGTCGGCATCAGATTCAAGGTTAGCTTTCGCCAAATGATTCATCAGCTCCATTATCGCTGCAATCGCGGTATTAAAGGTATTACGACGACCAATATCATCACTTACCTTGGCAATTGTTTTGTGTAACTCACGACGTAAGTTTTTCTGAGCCGAATTTAGTTGAACATCCGCTAATGCAGGGATTGCTGCGTCTTTTGTCGCTTCGGTGAAATCAAATGCTAATTTCCATACACGTTTTAAGAAACGATGTGCACCTTCAACACCTGAATCAGACCATTCTAAAGTTTGCTCCGGCGGTGAAGTAAACATTATGAATAAACGTACGGTATCAGCACCAAATTGGTTGATTACTTCCTGTGGGTCGATACCATTGTTTTTCGACTTACTCATTTTAGTCATGCCACCAGATAATACTGGTTGGCCATCAAGTTTAGATGTCGCTTTGGTTACTGCGCCTTTTTCATCGCGCTCAACCTCAACATCGCTCGGCGCAATCCAGGTTTGGGCGCCGTTACTTTCTTCACGGTAAAATGTTTCAGCTAATACCATACCTTGACATAACAGGCTTTTAAACGGTTCGTCTGAGTCAACTAAACCAACGTCACGTAACAGTTTGTGGAAGAAGCGAGAATACAATAAATGTAAAATGGCATGTTCGATACCACCAACGTATTGATCCACCGGTAACCAGTAGTTCGCTTTTTCCGGGTCTAACATACCGGTATCGTGATCTGGTGAACAGTAACGAGCATAGTACCAAGATGACTCCATAAAGGTGTCAAAGGTATCGGTTTCATGAAATGCTGCTTCACCGTTATAGGTGGTTTTTGCCCACTCAGGATCGGCTTTAATTGGTGACGTAACACCATCCATGACCACATCTTCAGGTAAGCGTACTGGTAACTGGTCTTGTGGTACTGGCACAGACTCACCGTTTTCCAACGTTAACATTGGAATAGGCGTACCCCAGTAACGTTGACGAGAAACACCCCAGTCACGTAAGCGATAATTTACTGTAACCTTACCTTTTCCTGCAGCAGCTAAATGCTCAGAAATAGCTTTAAAGCCTGCGTCAAAGTCTAAGCCATCAAACTCACCCGAGTTAATTAATGTGCCTTTCTCAGTAATAGCAGCAACTGCAATGTCATCTTCGTCTGTACCTTCGATAACTTGCGTAATATTTAAACCGTACTTAGTAGCAAATTCAAAATCACGTTGATCATGTCCTGGTACCGACATAACCGCACCTGAGCCATAATCCATAAGCACAAAGTTTGCTGCCCAAACAGGTACTAGCTCGCCTGTTATTGGGTGAACTGCTTTAAGGCCGGTATCAACACCAAGCTTTTCCATGGTAGCCATATCGGCTTCAGCAACTTTATTGTTTTTACATGATGCAATAAACTCGCTTAATTCACTGTTGGTTTTAGCTGCTTCCAACGCCAGAGGATGCTGAGTGGCAAGCGCAACATACGTTACCCCCATTAATGTATCTGGACGGGTAGTATAAATATCAAAGCTTTCGCTAGAATCGGCCACATTGAAGGTCATTTCTACGCCTTCAGAGCGACCAATCCAGTTACGTTGCATGGTTTTAACTTGCTCAGGCCATCCTTCAAGCTGGTCTAAGTCGTTTAATAACTCTTCTGCGTAATCTGTAATTTTAATAAACCACTGTGGAATTTCTTTACGTTCAACAATGGCGCCAGAGCGCCAGCCACGACCGTCAATTACTTGCTCATTTGCCAGTACAGTGTGATCAACTGGATCCCAGTTTACCGTAGCATTTTTCTTGTAAACTAAGCCTTTTTCAAACAATTGAGTGAAAAACCATTGTTCCCAACGGTAATACTCAGGCGTACATGTGGCTAATTCACGGTTCCAGTCATAACCAAAACCTAACGACTTTAATTGATTACGCATGTAGTCAATGTTTTCATAGGTCCATTTAGCCGGTGCTGCTTTATTTTTTATCGCTGCATTTTCTGCTGGTAAACCAAACGCATCCCAACCCATAGGTTGCATTACGTTTTTACCTTGTAAGCGCTGATAACGGCTAATTACATCACCAAGAGTATAATTACGTACGTGCCCCATGTGTAAACGTCCACTTGGGTACGGGAACATCGATAGGCAGTAAAACTTTTCTTTTCCTGGTTTTTCAGTAGCAACAAACGTATTGTTTTCAGTCCAGCTCTGTTGAATTTTTTCTTCAATAGACTGTGGATTATAAATGGATTCCATTAACGGTTTTCTCAAGCGTTGGTCGTGCTAAAAATACAGGCAATTATTTGCGTTTATTCAGCACTAGACGTGAATTTAAAATATTGCTCGGATAATAACTTAAATAATTGCTAAATGGTATAGAAGAGCACGTGCTTTATCCCTAAACCGTGTAGTTTGACTATACTTTTTAGATAACGGGTAATATTTATATATTTGAGACTGTTTATGAGTGACAAAAATAGCAATTATCAGAATGTTTTTGACAAAATCTACATTTGGCTAAAAGACGCTAAAAACGATGAAGTAAAGTCGATAATGCAATGGGTCAAAAAAGCCGATGAGGTTATTAATGCAGCAGAGCAAGTTTCAATAAATGAGTATCAACTATCGGTTGACAGTTTTAAGCAAGATTTACTTGGCTTTTACCAGCACAACAAAGCCGATGCCGAAAACTCAATGTATCTGAACGCCATCAGCGAAGGCATGTGGCAGCATTTGGCTCATATGACCGATCAAACTCAAGTTGAATGGACTGAATTAGTCGATGACTTTAATCATGACGGTACCTATAAAACAGGTGATTTAATCGGTTTTGGTCGTATTCAGTGCCAAGGATGCGACCGGCAAGTTGATATTACCCATGCCAGTACGGTGATCCAATGCCCAAATTGTGGCTCAAATGAATATTCTCGCCAAGCGTTTAGTGAATAGACGCATAGCTGAGTTTTAAAAACACGCTTTTGTCATCTTTTTCCATGTTATCAAAGTTATCCTCGCCTTGGCTGTGCTCAGAATAGCCAAGATAGAATACTGTTTGAGGGTTAAATTTATAACCATAAAGCAATTCAAGGTTCAGATCTTTGGTGTTTGCATCAATGTCATCGCTATCTTGATATAAGTAATTGTCAGGGTTGCGACTGGTGTTGTTAAAAATCATAGTAAATCTTAAAAAACTTTGTAGATCAAACTGGTAGGTAGTTCTAAGATCAGTTAACCGGGCAATGTATTTGTTCGCACCGTCGGCGTCTAATTTACTGAAACTATGCTTTAACTTCATTTCTAAATGGGAGTTAATGTTCCATTTTAGCATTGGGTGAACTTCATAGGTTGTACCATTACGATTACCTGAGAAATCAATTTTATCGCCATAGATAAAATCAGAGTCAATGGTAACACCAGCAATGGGCTTAATATGGGTATTAAATTGCCACACATTTTGCTTAAACATGGTGGTGTTACCGTCAATGGCTAACGAGCTTTTATCTAAGCGGGAGCCAACGGCATTTCGATGGGTATAAGCAAGTTGTAACCATGAATTATAAATCCCCTCAATAGAGGTTTTAATGTCGAACTCTTCTTCAATTAACTCGCCATCATCATTATGGGTTGTGTCGTAATCAGAATATATTTCAAATTGCGTCCACCATTGGTCAGGCTCTGCAAACCAACGACGTTCGCCGCCGACTTTAAATTTATTGCTATCAATTTTAGGAATAAAACCAAGATCGCCTCGAAAACCAGAGTTTTGGCTTTCATAAGCGGCTTTATATAGCCAGTATTTACTGTTGTGAGTATAAGACAGTATGCCAGCATTACCGGTAAAGCGCGTATCGTCAATGGTTCTTAATACTTGTTCGTTAAAGTCACATTGGTACAAATCGCATTGCTCAGATTGTGGTGGTTGCTGACAATCTTGCGGATCGTCAGATTGGCAAAATTGTTGGTAAAAGTCTTCAGGATAATGGGTTGTAGACTGCAAATACTGAAACTTTAGAGTATCGGTATTTGATAGCTTAATATCACCGTCAAAGCCATTGACTAAATTATAATAATCATCATTACTACGATAGGTACTTGTAAGCCCTAAGGTGGTATTAGTATTAACATTTTTACGGTAACGAAAGGCACTACCTTTTGATTTTCCATCGATGGTCGCTATGGCTGAACCTCGATTTCCTGGGATCAAAATATTGGTTTGATCGTCATCGGTTATAAAGAATGCCACTGTTTGATCTGAATATTTACCGGTTAATTTAGCACCAAAATTTGGGGCGTTTATATTACGGGTGTAAACTAGATCATAGTGTGAATCAAAGTAGTCGCTGTTATCTAAAAAGAAAGGGCGTTTCTCTTCATTAAACAATGCAAAGGTGTTATTGATACTTAGTTGCGCGTTGTCGGTTTCAACCGTTGAAAAATCGGGATTTAACGTGGCATTTAACAATGTGTTAGGGGTGACACCCCAGCGTACATCTAAACTTAAATTACTGTCATTTTCTCTATACCAGTTAGCATTTTCATCACGCTGTTCTCTTGAACTTAATACCAGAGAAGGAGTAACGGTAATATTAGAACCTAATTTTGCTTGCTTAAAACCTGTAGCTTCAACATGTTGGCAAACCTCACACTTGTTGTTTCTGTCCATGTAAATATTTGACAGTCTAAGCATAATATCCCGAGGATAATAACGGACTAATTCTATCCCCCAGGTTTGTTGATTTAATTCGTCATTAAAATTGAGCATTCTTAACGGCAACGCCATCTCTACCACATAACCGGTATCGGTAATTCTGCCTGCACTGTCCCAAATTCCGTCCCAAGAGTCGCTTTCATTTTTGGTTATTTCATTTTCGATACCGTCTACTTGAGCGCCAAGAGGGTTGACAAAAAAACGATACGCTAAACGGTGATCATTGAACGTGTCTATTTTTATGCCAATAAGATCATCGCCCCAAGACTTATCTCTGTCGCGGTAATATGCCCTAATGTTTTTAGGATCAGGATCATCAGCAATAAAAGCGACATATAACGTATCGCCATCTTCGACCATGAATGCTTGAGTATTAAAGCTGTTAGCAATATTGTCATACGGTCGGGTAATATTGTTCATGCTAATCGGCTTTGCTTGTTGCCAAATTTCTTCATCCAATTTTGCATCAATCTTGATATCGGCGAGCACATTGGAAATAATTATTTTTTCACTATTGATGTGAGAATTATTGGCATTTGATGAGAATATCCAGAGAAAACTAGACAATAACAGACTGAGGCGAAACAACATTAAAGATCCGAAAAAGGTGATGGTTACAAAAAATTACAGGGATTGTTAGTTTTGTTTACGTTTATCTCAATTGATAATCGCTCAAAGGCGAGATATTTGAGATGAGTGACAGGAGATTTAGCAAAATATAATCAATAGCTTAGAGGTAACAATGAATAACGCAGATAAATTACTTTAAGCCCATCCGCACTTAGTGTCTAAATAGACCAATTTCATCGTGTCGGCTACCTGTATGATTTATACATACCGTTGTTGTTTTAGATATGTTTATCGAGCTTTTTGATGGCACAATTGCTTATAAATTCGCCTAAAATTGAAATTGTTTTGTCACTCTCAAACATGCATCTTGAGGTAGCACGGGTATCGGTATACACTGAGTTTTAGGAACTCTATTTTTGTTACGTACTTCGTAACAGCGTCCTTCATTCAAGTCTTTAAAGGATATCAATATTACATGACAGTATCTAACGACGCACTTAAGGTGCCAGCTAAGCAATTGTGTGCGGAATTACCTGAAACGCTATTTTCCAAAAGTCAGGTAGATGTCAATGTTAAACAAAAATTTATTGGCCATGAACGAGCCAAAGAAGCTCTGAATTTTGGCCTGTCGATGCCATCAACCGGATTCAATGTATTCGCTAAAGGCGAACCGGGTAGTGGTAGACAAACCTTAATAAGCCAAATGTTGGCTGAATTTGCCAGTCAGCAAGACACCGCCAACGAATGGTGTTACATAAATAATTTTGATGATCATCAAGCGCCGCATAAATTGTATTTAAATGCCGGTGAAGGCAAACAATTACAAGGTAAAATCAATTCATTAATTGATGATTTGATGGACTTGTTTCCAGAAATTTTTGATAACCCCGGCTATCAACGACAAAAAGCGGCCATAGATCGCGCCTTTAATAAAAAATACGATGAAGCAATAGAGAGTGTTGAAGAACATGCCTATTCAAAAGATGTTGTGTTGTATGAAGAAAAAGGCGAAATCAGCTTTGCCCCATTAGTGGATGGTAAGCCTTTAAACGATAAAGATTTTGCCAACTTGGATGAAGCTAAACGCACTGAGTTTTATCAATTGTTGGAAGAGTTGGAAACAATTCTTAGTGAGAAATTGTTAGAATTACCATTGTGGAAACGTGAATCCAGCGTTGCCTTGCGTAAATTAAAGTTTGATACGGCAGAACAAAGTATAAGACCGTTGATAAAAGAGCTTGAGCGTGAATTTGCCGCAAACCTTGGCGTGTTAAAGTATCTTCATCAAGTAAAAGGCTCTATCACTGAGGCTGTGTTAGACATTTTGGTTGATGAAAGCTCTGACAATCCACGCGATGACAAAGCGTGTCGTAAAATGATGGAAGAGCGGTTTATGCCAAACTTATTGGTTTCGCGTTTGCCTAACGAGGGAGCCCCGGTTGTTTATGAACAAAATCCTACTTATCAAAACCTTTTTGGCTCGATCGATTATTCTTCATTTCAAGGTGCGGTGTATACCAATTATCGCTTAATCCGCAGCGGCGCACTTCATCGCGCCAATGGCGGTTATTTATTATTGGATGCTGAAAAATTATTAACTCAACCAATGATTTGGCAACGATTAAAGCTGGCTTTAAAAACTGGCGAAGCACAAATCGATCATCCATATGCCGATATGGCTATGGGAAGTAGTGTGAGTTTACAGCCTGAAAAAATACCGTTAAAAGTGAAAGTAATTTTACTGGGTAATTCTGAAATTTATTACACCCTGCAAGAATACGATCAAGAGTTTACTGAACTGTTTCGCGTACTGGCTGACTTTGATCGCCATGTTGATAAAAACGAAGAAAACTTAAAAGCCTATGCGACATTAATACGCCAGCATGCGCAAAAGCATGACTACCCGGCAGTAAGTGATAAAGCGGTTAGTTTATTGGTTCGCTATTCACTGCGCAAAGCCGAGCATCAACAGCGTTTGTCTGCCAATATTGTGCAAATAAATGACTTGCTTGATGAAACCAAGTTTATTTGGCAAAACCAAGGCAGTAGCGGCAATATTGAAGCGAATCATGTTGAAGCCGCTCTAGCAGCGAAAGCCAGACGAACAGGCCGTTTAAGTGAAACATGGTTGCAGGAAATCAAAGAAGAACAAGTACTTATTTCTACCGACGGACAAGCGGTTGGCAAGGTTAATGGCCTTACCGTACTAGAAATTGGTGACAGCGTGTTTGGTACACCTGCGCGTATTTCTGCCACTGTTTATGCAGGTGCGCAAGGGGTAACTGATATTGAGCGTGAGGCTGAGTTAGGTAAATCAATTCATTCGAAAGGCGTATTGTTATTGATTGGCTACCTTGGACATAAATACGGTCAAAGCTTCCCATTATCTATATCAGCGAATATTGCTATTGAGCAATCTTATGGGCATATCGACGGAGATAGCGCCTCAATGGCCGAACTTTGTGCACTAATTTCATCAATCACTAAGTTACCAATTAATCAAGAGCTTGCCATAACCGGGTCAATGAACCAACACGGTGAAGTGCAATCTATTGGCGGCGTAAATGAAAAAATTGAAGGGTTCTATCGCCTTTGTCGTGATAAAGGGTTAACCGGTAGTCAAGGTGTAATCGTACCTAAGACTAACAAGATGAATTTAATGCTCGACCCTGACGTTATTGAAGCCGTTGAAAAAGGCGAGTTCAGTATTTATGCAGTCGATCATGTCGATCAAGCGCTTGAGCTGTTACTTGGCCAAACCGCCGGTGTGGCAAAACGAGATGGCACTTACCCAAGAAAGTCTATTCATGGTTTGGCAATGGACAAATTGTCGTATCTATCGGATATGATCAATGGCGGTGATGGGGAATAACTTTCGGCACGAATACATTACTTCGTAACTCCGAATACGTAGCTTCGCTACTTCGAATACGCTGAACTGCTTAGAAATGAAGTGTATTCGGAGCATAGCGTATTCGAAGTGAAATGTATTCGTTACTATTTGCAGGAACTTTATGACATTACTAATCATCTTAGCCGTGGTGTTTGGCGGCGTGGCCTTAATGGTTATACTCGGTGAAAAATACGGTAAACCGATGGAAGCACAAGAACAGCAAAAATATTCAAAATGGCTGGTCATTTTAGTGTTTATCATGCTGTTTGCCGCGTTGATAAATCAAATAATCTAGGGGCTAATACGCTACGCTTCTAATCCGTTTCACTTCGAATACGCTGGCGCTTCGATACCGACTTCACGATTCCCAGTGCAATATATTCGGAGGAGCAAAGCACCGTATTCGCTACTGAATTAAGAATACGTAGGCACTTCGAAAACTGCTTCGTGATTCGCAGTGCAGCGTATTCGTAGGCGCATCGCGCCGTATTCGAAACTGATATAAAAATCTCCTTTTCTTTTTCATAAAACTTGGCTATTCTTTAATCAGTAACTAATTGAAAAATTATAAAAAAACACACATATTAACAATAAATTATTTTATCTCTAAGCTAACGCTGTTACAAAAATAAGCGCTTAGAGAACGCGATAAGTGTGCATTATGCGTTAAGCATTTTACATTGTGGTCTATCGTACATTGGGGGGTTGCGTGAGCGCGATAGATCTGTCCGTTGTACTAATTACAGTCGCTGTAGAATCAGTTACTACTGCCACTTCTACTACATTAACTGTTGCTGAGCAGCAAGTTGAGCAAATCTGGCCGATTGCTGCCTATTTTGTGTTGTTAATGTTTCTACTGGCCATCATGCTCGGTCTGTCTGCAGTCTTGGGTCCTAAAACCAATCGCCGTCATACTCATACTCCTTACGAATCCGGTATCGTTGCCGTTGATGCGCCAAAAAGTCGCTTCACTAATCACTTTTTCTTATACGCCATCTTCTTTGTTATTTTCGATTTAGAAACCATTTTCCTGTTTGCATGGGTTATTGCATTTGATGAAGTCGGCCTTGCGGGCTTTATTGAGGCGTCAATTTTTATTGGCATATTGTTAGTGGCGCTTATCTATGTATGGCGTATTGGTGGTTTGCAATTAAAACACAAACATTTACCGGCACGAGAGTTACTTCGAGCAAGCTCCGCCAAAGCGGATAATGTAAGCAGCACTGCTGAAAAGGGAGAGCAATAATATGGAATGGTCCATGACGAAAGCCGCCATCGACAAAGAAATGCTTGATTCTCGTAACATCTCTGAAGACGACTTAAAGCGCAACGTGATGTTTGCCAAGCTCGATGACATGATCAACTGGGGGCGTAAAAACTCAATCTGGCCGTTTAACTTTGGTTTATCTTGCTGCTATGTAGAGATGGCTACCGGCTTTACCTCTAGGCACGACATTGCTCGTTTTGGCGCTGAAGTAATTCGCGCGACTCCAAGACAAGCGGATTTAATGGTTATATCAGGTACTTGCTTTCGTAAAATGGCACCGGTTATTCGACACCTTTATGATCAATTAATGGAGCCTCGATGGATAATTTCTATGGGCTCATGTGCAAATTCTGGCGGCATGTATGACATATATTCTGTCGTACAAGGTGTTGATAAATTTATCCCTGTCGATGTCTATGTACCTGGTTGTCCTCCTCGACCTGAAGCATTACTGGAAGGACTATTACTGCTGCAAACCAAAATTGCCAATCAACCACGTCCATTAAGCTGGGTAGTGGGAGAGCAGGGCACAACCGAAGTCGTCAAACCGTCACTTAGAGATATTAAGCAACAAAGCCGTATTGACGTTACCGTTTTAGATGAGCCGGATAGCATATAATGAGTAGCTCTTTTTTGAAAAATTCAAAAGACTGGCAGGTACAAGCGCCGTTTAGTATTAGCGAAGAAGTTCATAATATAAACAGTGAAATCATCCTGAATAAACAAGTTCTTATCGATAATATCGAAACGTATTGGGTGGATAAAAATCATTTAGCTATGTTGATGTATTTACTAAGGCATCAACTGGATGATGGTTTTGATTTTTGTTTCGACATTACCGCCATTGATGAACGGGTACGTGAACATAAGCTAAGCACTCATGTTCGTGATTTTACCTTGGTGTATCATTTACGATCTTATGCTCGTAACCGAGATGTGCGTATAAAAGTAGCACTAAGTAGTAATGACAAAAACGCGGAAACGGTAAGCAATATTTGGCCAAATGCCAATTGGTATGAGCGAGAAGTGTGGGATATGTTTGGCATAACCTTTAATAATCACCCACACCTTGCCCGTATCTTAATGCCTGAAACTTGGGTAGGGCATCCGTTATTAAAAGATCACCCGGCACGAGCCACTGAAATGGACCCGTTTACGCTACCTGATGCGCAACAAGACATCGAGCAAGAAGCGTTAAAGTTTAACCCTGAAGCCTGGGGAATGAAACGACAAAGTAAAACCAGTGACTTTAGTTTTTTAAACCTTGGCCCAAACCATCCAAGTGTGCATGGTGCATTTCGTATTGTGCTGCAAATGGAAGGTGAAGAAATTGTCGATTCTGTGCCTGATATTGGTTATCACCATCGCGGCGCTGAAAAAATGGGCGAGCGTCAATCTTGGCATAGTTATATCCCCTATACCGACAGAATAGATTATCTGGGCGGAGTTATGAATAACTTCCCTTATGTGATGGCCGTTGAGCAGCTTGCCGGCATCACTGTACCGGATAGGGCAAAAGTCATTAGGATCATGACGGCAGAAATGTTTCGTATTTTGTCGCATTTACTGTTTTACGGTACGTTCGCCCAAGATATCGGTGCGTTATCACCGATCTTTTATATGTTCATCGACCGTGAAAAATTGTTTGGCATTATCGAAGCGTTTACAGGGGCACGCATGCACCCAAGTTACTTTCGTGTTGGCGGCGTAGCTGCTGACTTGCCAAAAGGCTGGGACACTTTAGTGCGTGAATACGTGAACTACTTGCCTAAGCGACTAGATGAATACGAAAAAATGGTGATGCAAAATGAATTACTAAAAGCTCGTACTGTGAACGTTGGCGCTTATACCACTAAAGAAGCTATCGAGTGGGGCATTACCGGTCCCGGTTTGAGAGCAACAGGCTATTCGTGGGATTTACGCAAGCAGCGTCCATACGGCGGTTACGATCAATTTGATTTTGACGTACCGGTTGGTCATAACGGCGATTGCTATGACCGATGTCGGGTGAGAGTTGAAGAAATGCGCCAAAGTATCCGCATTATCGAACAATGTTTAAATAACATGCCGTCAGGCCCTTATAAAGCCGACCACCCACAAACCACACCGCCTGATAAAGCACGTACGATGCAAGATATTGACACCTTAATTCCTCATTTTGTCAACGTATCGTGGGGCCCTGTTATCCCTTCAGGCGAAGTGTCAGTCAGTGTTGAGGCAACTAAAGGCATTATGGCTTATCACTTAGTCAGTGATGGCAGCACAATGAGTTATCGGACCCGAATTCGCACCCCTTCTTTTGCGCATTTGCAAATGATCCCGTTGATTTCGCAAGGGCAAATGGTTGCCGATTTAATCGCCACATTAGGTAGTATCGACTACGTAATGGCCGATGTAGATAGATAGAGGCTAATTCGAATTATGACCTTACTTTCAATCAAAACAGCTAACACAGAACAGCACATTGATGTGGTCAATATTGATCACAAAACCTATTTAACCGACTCTGAAATAGCCGAGATTGAACATGAAACGACAATTTTAGAGTATCGAGAAGCTGCTGGTATTGAAGGATTAAAAATTGTGCAAAAAAGTCGCGGCTGGATCTCTGATGAAAGCTTGTATGCGATTGCCGATTTATTGCAAATGAGCGCTGCGCAACTTGAAGGCGTCGCCACGTTTTACAATCTTATTTACCGTCAACCGGTAGGTAAGTATGTCATTCATTTATGTAATAGCATCAGCTGTTACCTTACTGGGTATGAAACCATTAGTGAAACCATAAAAAATGAATTGGGCATTGATTATGGACAAACCACAAGTGACGGTTTATTTACCCTGATAACTAACGCCTGTTTAGGTGGCTGTGATAAAGGCCCAACATTAATGATAGGTGAGCAACATTATCAACAACTGGATAAAGATAAAGTTATTACCCTATTAAATGAGTTACGCGCACAAGCCAAGGCTGAAGGAAAGACTAACGCCGGTCAACAAGGAGATCTCAATGAGTAACTTTATTGTTGACCCAAGCATGCCATTAACGGGCTTGATAAATTTACAACAACCGTTAAATTTTAACGATTATCAATTAAAAGGTGGCTATCAAGGCGCAGAACAAGCGCTGGCAATGGATTGTGCACAGTGTTTAGACGTTGTTAAAAACTCAGGCTTAAAAGGTCGAGGCGGCGCAGGTTTTCCAACCGGCATGAAGTGGAGTTTTGTGCCGATGTTTGAAGACGGTGATGAACATGCACCGGATAATAAATACTTAGTCTGTAATGCAGATGAAATGGAACCAGGCACGTTTAAAGACAGGTTATTAATCGAAGGTAATCCACATCAACTCGTTGAAGCAATGATTATTGGCGCTCGTACAATAGGTGCCAATAAAGCTTATATCTTTTTACGGGGTGAGTACTTCCTAGCGGCCAGTCGCTTACAAACAGCGATAGATGAAGCATATCAAGCCGGTTGGTTAGGGAGTAACATTCAAGACAGTAAGTACCAACTCGACTTGTATTTACATACCAGCGCTGGTCGTTATATTTGCGGTGAAGAAACCGCATTGATTAACGCACTTGAAGGCAAACGTGCCAATCCAAGGGCAAAACCGCCATTTCCGCAAGTGAGTGGTTTATTTGGTAAACCTACCATAGTCAACAACGTTGAAACCTTATGTAATTTACCGCACATTTTTAAACATGGTGGTGATTGGTTTAAAGCATTTTCACCAAACAGCGATCCTGGCAGCAAAATTTACGGTGCCAGTGGTCGAGTTAAAAATCCTGGCTTATGGGAAATGCCAATGGGCATGACTATTCGTCATGTGCTTTATGATAAAGCGGGTGGCATGCAAGACGGACTGAAATTTAGAGGCTTATTACCAGGCGGTGCTTCCACCGATTTTCTGGTTGAAGAGCACCTCGATACGCCAATGGATTATGACAATATAGCCAAAGTGGGTAGCCGATTGGGTACTGCAGGTCTTATTGTCCTTGACGATCATAATTGCCCGGTAGGCATGGTGCTGAATTTATTGCAATTTTTTGCGCAGGAATCTTGTGGTTACTGCACACCGTGTCGTGATGGCACACCTTGGGTGGTAGAAATATTAACTCGCATTGAACATGGTCAAGGCACATTAGCCGACATCGACAGCCTAGAAAAACTGTGTGACTTCATGTGGATTGGTAAAACCCATTGTGCTTTGGCGCCGGGCGCCGTTGAACCACTTAGAAGTGCATTAAAGTATTTTCATGATGACTTTTTAGAGCACATCGACAAAGGTTGTTGCCCAATCAAGCATGGCAATAAACCTGCGACACTGTCCAATACTAAAAGCATAAACTTTGCTAGCACTAATGCTCTCAACAGCAGTGGTAAAAACACCAGCAAACAAGACAATAATAGTGAGGCTGCTCATGAGTGATAATAGTATGACTATTTATGTCGATGGCGTGTCATACCAAGTTGACGGCAGTGATAATTTATTGGCCGGTGTGCTGTCGAGTAAATTAGATTTACCTTATTTTTGTTGGCACCCGTCAATGGGATCGGTTGGCGCATGTCGTCAATGTGCTGTAACGGTTTATAACGATGAATCTGAGCAGCAAGGTCGTTTGGCTATGGCTTGCATGACGCCCGTTACGGATGGCATGCGTATTGGGTTAGGTGACAATTATTCCAGTAATTTTCGCGAACAAGTAATTTCGGCCATGATGACAAATCATCCTCATGATTGCCCCGTGTGTGCTGAAGGTGGTGAATGTCACTTACAAGATATGACGGTAATGACCGGACACAATCAACGTGAATATGTAGGCGATAAACGTACTTTCACTAATCAAAATTTAGGACCTCATATTGGTCATGAAATGAATCGCTGTATTACCTGTTATCGCTGTGTACGCTTTTATAAAGATTACGCCGGTGGTAAAGACTTTGGTGTGTATGGTTCAAAAAATAGAGTCTACTTTGGTCGCCAGCAAGATGGTGTTTTAGAGTCCGAGTTTTCCGGTAATTTAGTTGAAGTTTGTCCAACGGGGGTTTTTACTGATAAACCGTTTTCTGCCCATTATGCACGAAAGTGGGACCTGCAATCGGCGCCATCAGTATGCAAAGGCTGCTCGGTTGGTTGTAATATCAGTGTCGGTGAACGTTATGGTTGTGTGCGCCGCGTCGTAAATCGCTATAACGATGACATTAATGGTTATTTTTTATGTGATAAAGGTCGTTTTGGTTTTGGTTATGTAAATAGTGATGACAGAGTTACGGAGGCGAAAGGGATCAAGCAAGAAGTTGCTGGAAAACTGACAACGAAAGATGTGCAGCTATCCTTGGCAAAATATAAAGGCCAACGTTTTGTTGCTATAGGATCGCAGCGTGCATCGCTTGAAACCAACGCATCATTAAAACACTTATTTGGTGATGACAACTTTTGTTCAGGCCTGACAACCAAACAAACGCAATTACTGAATATAAACACGCAAATGCTTAACCATGTCAGCATGTTGAACATAAAAGAAATTGAACAAGCCGACTGTGTGTTAATACTTGGTGAGGATTTAACTCAAACATCGCCAAGAATAGCATTAGCTCTTCGCCAAACCGTACGCAATGCTGGGCTTGAAATGGCCGATAAATTACGTATTCCAAGGTGGCAAGATGAAGCGGTAAGAACCGCAGCCGGTAAAACGCTATCACCATTATTTATCTGTGATGTAGCAGCGAGCAAGCTTGATGATGTTGCTACACAGGTGAATTATTCCAAGCCAGACGATATTGCCACCATCACGCAAGCGATAAATGCCAAACTTACCCATCATAAACCATTGTTTACATCTCTAAGTAGCCAGCAGATTGAATTTGTAGAACGTGCAGCTTCGGCATTAGCAAACGCTAAACGGCCGTTAATTATCAGTGGTCACACACTGGAACATGTTGGACTTGCTCAGCAGTGCTTAAACTTAGCAACAAGCTTTGCGACAACGTCATTAAGCGACGCTGATTTAACACAAAATGAAAGAACCGGTTTGAGTTTTGTGATGATGCCAAGCAAAGCAAATAGTATCGGTTTGGCGAGTTTACTCAATGATTCGACCCTTTCGTTAGAGCAAGTTTGTCAACAAGCAAGTGAAAGCCTTATTGATGGTCTCGTTATCTGTGAAAATGAGCTGGCTAATTTAAGCGCTGCCGAACAGCAAACGTTGCTGTCATCGGTTGCCACTGTTATTGCACTTGATCACAACGAAAGTGTTGTAACAGAAAATGCCGAGGTGATATTACCGGTTGCCACGTTCAGCGAGTCACAAGGGCTATTGGTGAACTATCAAGGCAGAGCACAATGTTTTTATCCGGCGTTTGCACCTAAGTTACCAATATTGCCAGCGTGGCGGGTTATTACTATGTTGGATGCGATTATCGGTGAGGGTCATTTGGTTAATCATGCCAGTGACATTGATATAAAGACCATTAATGACTTTTGGCGAACCTTAGCCGTAGTTGAAACTAACTTTCCGGATACTTCGGTGTTTATTGCCGAACAATTTTTATTAAAAACCGCGAGGCAAACACATCGAGCATCTGGTCGAACGGCAATGACGGCAAACCAAAGTGTGCATGAAAGAAAAACCACTATTGATAATAGTTCACCTTATAAATTTTCAATGGAAGGCATTCAGCCTCAAACTGGACACTCAGATGAGTCAATTGCAGCGAATGCAATGCCTTATACCTGGGCACCCGGTTGGAATTCTAACCAATCAATCAGCAAGTATCAGCAACAAGTAGGTGAAGGCTTACAAAATCGTTCCCCAATAGTGCAAATATATGACCCACAGATTTATGATCCCAATGAATCCAGTCAACCTGCTCCTGAGCCTCGGAGTATTACTGCAAAAGATGAAGGGGGTGATAAGGCTAATGATAACGCTCAAGGTGAGCCTATCAATTATATTCCAGCCTCTCATATTTTTGCGAATGACTATTTAGGTCTCAAAGGCATTGAGTTCGAGTTACTGTCGCCTATTCCTTATGTAGAGATGAATGTCGAATTAGCGACGCAGCTAGGGTTAAATGACTGTTCGCATGTAAATGTTCAGCTTGGCGATGCTAGTCAAATTGGTCAGCTCAAGCTCAATACAGCGGTTGCCAATAATTGCGCGCAGGTTTACTTACATGGCAGTGACAGTAAGCATATTGAGTTGAGTAATGCGCAATTAACCGCCGCAAGCCCAGAGCAAATTACTGAATTTCAACAGAGTTTAAGCAATAAACTGGGTAGCGCAGAAGCAAACAAACAGCAGTTACTTGCCAGACTCAAGAAAAACGATCAATTTATTCCTATCAGGTTAATGGCAGGAGGTTTAGATGATCTTTAAAATTATTGAACTGAGTATCATACTTGCTCTGCTTATTCCTATTGCAGCCATGTTGGTGTGGGTAGAACGTCGATTGATTGGTATTTGGCAAGACCGGTTAGGCCCAAATAGAGTAGGGCCGTTTGGTATTTTGCAATCCCTGGCTGATCTATTAAAGATACTAGGTAAGGACGAGTTCACCCCTAAGTTTGCCGATAAAGCCATATTTATTGCTGCGCCAGTAATTGCAGCAACGACGGTATTAATGAGTTTTGTCGTAGTGCCATTTTCAGACACTATTGGGATCTCTGATCTCAATATTGGTGTTTTATTCTTCTTGGCAATGACTTCGCTTGCGGTTTACGGCGTTGTTTTAGCTGGCTGGGCTTCAAAGAATAAATATGCTCTGTTAGGTAGTATGCGCGCCGCCGCACAAACCATCAGTTACGAAGTATTCATGGGCTTATCGGTGATGGGCGTAGTGCTGATCACCGGCAGTTTTAATTTACGCGACATTGTAATCGCTCAGCAAGATGGTTGGTTTATTCAATCACAAATTATCGGCTTTGTTGTGTTTTTAGTAGCAGGTATTGCTGAGAGTCATCGTTTACCATTCGATTTACCCGAAGCAGAAACCGAGCTTACCGCGGGGTTTCACACAGAGTACTCCGGGCTTAAATTTGCCTTGTTCTTTTTAGGTGAGTATTTAGGGGTCACCTTGATCTCCGCCATGTCAGTTACGTTATTTTTTGGTGGTTACTTACCCCCTGGTTTTCTTCCTAGTGAGTGGGCCAATATGATCCCATCGCTTATTTGGTTTATTGGTAAAGTCTTTGTTCTTATTATGTTTTTCATCCTGTTAAGAACATCTCTACCAAGACCTCGATTTGATCAACTACTTGAATTTGGCTGGAAAGTGATGCTACCGCTGGCGTTATTTAATTTATTACTCACCGCGGTATTAAAGCTTACTGGCATCATTGGAGGCGTACATGCTTAAAATGTTTTATAGCCAATTTCGTACCATGTGGTTAGTACTGAAACATACGTTTACTAAAGCTGATACGGTGCAATACCCAGAGCAAAAACCGTATTTAGCGCCGCGTTATCGTGGTCGTATTGTACTTACTCGTGATCCTGATGGTGAAGAGCGATGCGTCGCCTGTAATTTGTGTGCTGTTGCCTGTCCAGTTGATTGTATTGCCTTACAGCAAACCATTGATCCTGACGGTCGTAAACGCGCGGAGTTTTTTAGAATTAACTTTTCCCGCTGCATTTTATGTGGGTTTTGTGAAGAAGCGTGCCCAACTTATGCCATTCAATTAACACCTGATGTGGAGCTTGCCGAATATGACAGGCAAAACCTGGTCTATGAAAAAGAGAATTTATTGATTAGTGGCCCAGGTAAATACCCAGATTATAACTTCTATAAGCAGTCTGGTGTTGCAACAGGTGTGAAAGGAAAAGGTGAGGGCGAACATGAAAAAGCGCCGATTAATGTTAAAGATTTGATGCCCTAAATACTAGGGACGAATACGTAGCTTCGCTACTTCGAATACGTCACTACGTGACTCCGAATTCGCTTCGCTTCGATAACTGCTTCGTAATTCGGAATGAAATGTATTCGAAGTAAAGCGTATCCGAAGGTACAAAGTACCGTATTCGAAACAGAATGTACTGAGTTAAAGGAATACTAATGATAAGCCAATTACCATTTTACATTGCCGCAGCCATTGCCATTATCGCCTCTATTCGGGTGGTTACTGGCTCTAATGCGATACATGCTTTGTTGTATTTAGTGGTGTCACTGTTAGCTGTGGCGGTATGTTTTTACTTCATGGGCGCACCGTTTGCCGCTGGTTTAGAGGTGATCGTTTATGCCGGAGCTATCTTGGTGCTGTTTGTATTTGCCGTTATGATGTTTGACCTGCAAGGCGATAAAGACCCCATTCATTATTCCAAGCATTGGTTCAGCCGCTGGATAGGGCCTGTTATTTTATCAACGATTTTATTGATAGAGGTGGTTTATTTAATTATTAGCAGCGCAAACACAGAACAATACACATCTTCAATTGTATCCGCTAAACAAGTTGGCATTTTATTATACGGACCGTATTTATTAGCGGTAGAAATTGCTTCTTTCTTATTATTAGCGGGTTTAATTGCCGGCTATCATTTTGCTAAAGGTGATAATGATTTTGCCCAAGTGAAAGACAATATGGGGGGGAACTTATGAGCCATATCCCATTAATGCATGCATTTATTCTTGCTGGCATTCTATTTATCATCGGTTTTATTGGCGTTATCGCCAGACGTAACACCTTGTTTATGTTGATGAGTTTAGAAGTGATGCTCAACTCTGTTGGTATTGCCTTTATTGCTGCTGGCAGCAGTTGGCAAGAAGCCGATGGGCAAGTTATGTTTATTTTAATTTTAACCTTAGCTGCAGCTGAAGTTGCTGTTGGTTTAGCATTGCTCATACGTTTACATCAGCAGCGATTGTCGCTCGATATTGACGAGCTTAGTGAGATGAAGGGCTAATGATGGATCATATTCAAATACTCTCATATTTACCGTTTTATCCTCTACTAAGCTTTTTGTTATTAGTGGCATTTGGACAGCGTTTGTCCTGGTTGATGGCAACAGTTCTATCCGTGGGGGCGATGGCATTAAGTGCACTAAGCAGTGCGTATTTATTGCAGGTGGCTATGGTTTCTCCAGACACCGTTATAAATGCGCAATTATGGCAATGGTTCAAATTAGGTGATGAGTCAATTAACTTTGCCTTGCGTCTTGATAGTTTGTCTATGGTGATGATTTCTGTGGTCAGCGGTGTAGGCTTTTTAATTCACGCATATGCTGCCGCGTACATGAAAGGCGATGATAATTTCTCGCGATTTATGGCGTACATGAACCTGTTTATTGTGGCAATGTTGCTGTTGGTGTTAGCCGATAACTTAGTGTTGCTCTACCTTGGTTGGGAAGGTGTTGGCTTATGCAGCTTTTTATTAATTGGTTTTTGGTATCAAAACCCCGCTAATGCAATGGCGGCCAAAAAAGCATTTATAGTCACTAGAGTTGGCGATACCTTTTTAGCCATAGGCCTATTTTTACTGTTTCGTGAAACCGGTAGTTTAACCATTAATGATATTACCGCGTTAGCGAGTAGCAATTATTTGCTTGAAAATGATATGGCGTTTTGGATTTGTTTATTGCTTGTCGGGGGCGCAGTTGGTAAGTCTGCGCAATTGCCATTACAAACCTGGTTACCTGATGCTATGGCAGGCCCTACACCAGTAAGTGCATTAATTCATGCGGCAACTATGGTGACCGCAGGTGTGTATTTAATTGCCCGTATGCAAGGGTTATTTATGCTAACGTCAGAAGTTATGACGATTGTTGCTTGGGTTGGCGCGTTAACGTTATTGCTCGCCGGCTTAGCGGCTCTTGGTCAGTCTGATATTAAACGTGTATTGGCATATTCAACAATGAGCCAAATAGGTTACATGATGTTAGCGTTAGGCGCTGGCGCGTTTAGTGCTGGCGTGATGCATTTAATGACCCATGCATTTTTTAAAGCGTTACTGTTTTTGACCGCCGGCTCAATTATTTTAGCTCTACATCATCAGCAAAATATGTTCAAAATGGGCGGACTACTTAAAAAGCTGCCGTTGATTAGTGTATTATTTATTATTGGTATAGCGGCCTTAATTGCCTTTCCTGGCACGTCCGGCTTTGTATCGAAAGAAGCGATACTTGCTGAGTTATATTCATCTGCAACCGCCGGACCTATGTTTTGGTGGATGGGCGTAATCGGCGCACTTATCACCAGTATTTACAGTTTTAGAATGTTGTTTATTACGTTTTTTGGTGAATATCGCGGGGATGACGCAGTACACCCGGTGACAGATAAACTTCAGCTGATACCATTAATTATTTTGGCGGTATTAGCGCTTGCTGGTGGTTTACTCACCTTGGATTTAAGCGCGTTATTTCCTGCAATGCCCACAACGAGTGGTGACCCTGCTTGGCTTCATACTGTCGCAATAGCAACGCCACTTATTGGTATTGTTATCGCTTACTTTGTTTATTTCCCTAAACCGGGGCGTGCAATAGCTGATCCTGACGAAAGCGTTGACGCGAGCAATACCTCCTTTAATTTATATTCGTTCTTACAACGCGGCTTAGGGTTTGACACCTTGTATAATACTCTGTTGGTTAAGCCATTTTTGTTCATCAGCAAATTGAACAAAAATGACATTATCGATCAGCTCGTTCACGGTATTCGTTGGAATGTACAAACATGGCATGAAGTATTTAAAGCCAGTCAAAATGGCCAACTACGTTGGTATGGAGCCATGTTAGGGGTTGGCGTTGCACTGTTAATAGCCATTGTATTAGTAACCTCCGGTGGGGTGAACACTGGTGGAGGTGCATTATGATTTTAACTCAAATTCTCATTGCATTATTAACGGGCGGTATTATTGCTTGGGCAGCAGAAAGCCATCGGGCGAATACAGGTAAATGGATCAGCCTATTAGCAATTCTATTCAGCTTTGGCTTACTGACCCAATTTACTGTTGAAAATCATCAGCTGTTTCATGAATTTTTGCCTATGGCGAACATAGAATGGATCTCAGCATTTAACATTTATTATGCTACTGGCATCGACAGTTTAAGCTTTATTTTAATCGCGCTTACCTTACTACTTGGTGTGATATGTGTATTAGTTTCTTGGCAAGAAATTACCGATAAGGTTGGCTTTTATTATTTCAATCTAATGGCCTCGATTGCCGGTATTGTTGGCGTATTCATTGCTACCGATTTATTTTTATTCTTCTTTTTTTGGGAAGTGATGCTACTGCCAATGACTGCCTTAATAGCGATATGGGGACACGAGAATAGAATTTATGCAGCAACTAAATTCTTCATCTTCACCCAGGTTAGCAGTCTGTTAATGCTCATTGCTATTATTGCTTTAGCCTTTATTCATCAGCAACAAACCGGCAGTTTAAGTTTTGATTATTTTGCTTTAAAACAAATGGCAATAAATCCACAAGTAGAGTTTTACATCATGCTTGGTTTCTTTATTGCCTTTGCCGTTAAGCTGCCATCATTTCCAGTACATACCTGGTTACCTGATGCTCATACGCAAGCACCAACTGCGGGCAGTGTGTTACTGGCTGGTGTGTTGTTAAAAACCGGTGCCTACGGTCTGATTCGTTTTGTTCTGGAAATGTTTCCACAGGCTAGCAGCAATTTTGCCAATGTGGCTGTGGTGCTTGGTGTGATCAGTATTTTATATGGCGCTAAACTTGCCTTTGCGCAAACCGATTTTAAACGTCTAGTTGCTTACAGCTCTATCTCGCACATGGGGTTTGTTATGTTGGCGTTATTTTCATACCAACAAATTGCTTATCAAGGCGCGTTGCTCACAATTGTGGCGCACGGGCTAAGTAGTGCAGCATTATTTTCTATGGTAGGCATGTTATATCAACGCTTGCACAGTCGAGACTTGTCATTAATGGGAGGTATGTTCAGTAGCGCTCCTCGAATGGGCGGTATGTTACTGGCATTTGTTGCCGCAGCATTTGGTTTACCAGGTCTACTTAATTTTGTTGGCGAATTCATGGTATTAACCGGCAGTTTTAAATCATACCCCGTACATGTGATATTTGCCGCGTTGGGTCTAATTGGCTCGGCTATCTATGGTATGTATTTGTTTCAGCAAAGCTTTCAAGGTGAGGCGAAACACTCTATTAATGATTTGGGTAAAAGAGAGTTATTGATCTGCGGCGCATTATTAGGATTACTGGTGTGTTTAGGCTTATTCCCCGAGCTTATTTTTGCTCACTTTCCCGAGCAATATTCGACCGCTATGAATGAGTTGGCAAGTACTCACAATGTAGGGAGTAAATAATGAGTAGTTTAGAATTATTAGCCATTTTACCGCAGCTGGTTTTGTCACTGGCGATCGTTTTGCAACTGCTATTAATCGCTGTTAAACGTTCTACGCTTATGATCCAAGCATTTACCGCGATTAGTATTGTGTTGGCGGGCACAGCTCATTATCTGATTATGCCGGCAATTAATACTCAATCAACTATCTTGTTTTACCTTGATGGGTTTTCATTGGCAATAAGCGTATTAGTGCTGTTCTGTGCATTTATTGTTTGCTTGGTAAGTGGCCGCTATTTAAAAGTAAGCCAAGAGGTTCATGATGAATATTATGTGCTGTTATTGTTGGTAACTTTAGGGGCAAGTTTATTGGCGATAAGTAATCATTTTGCCAGCGTATTCTTAGGATTAGAGTTATTAAGTATTGCGTTAATCGGCATGGTTGGCTATTTACGTAACCGTCGACAAACGTTGGAAGCAAGTTTTAAATACCTGATTTTAAGCGCAACCGCGTCCAGTATTTTATTATTCGGTATGGCGATGATTTATGCTTACAGCGGTAACTTAAACTTCCACCATCTTAGCAACAGCTTTTTAGCGGTGAATAACCCGCAAATGCAATTATTATTTAATGCCGGCTCGGTATTATTTATTGTTGGTTTAGCATTTAAACTGTCATTAGCACCGTTTCATATGTGGACACCCGACGTATATCAAGGGGCTCCAGCACCTGTAAGTATGTTACTAGCTACAGTATCTAAAACAGCCATATTTGCGGTGTTGATCAAGTTTTGGTTTTTCTCAGTGCAATATGTATCCCCTTCAAGTGAACAGCCAATGCTCAATGTAATTACCTTTGTGGCTATCGCATCAATGATCGTAGGTAATCTTTTAGCGCTGCAACAAACCAACATCAAACGCTTATTGGCTTATTCATCTATTGCGCATATGGGATACCTGCTGATCATTTTAAATGTAATGTCGCATCAATCACTACAGTTAGCGTGGGAGTCGGGGTTATTTTACTTACTGGCATATTGTTTGGCGACGTTACTAATATTTACCTTTATATGCCAAACCTCAAAAGCTAATAGCGAGCAAGATAATGATAATTGGCAACATTGGAATGGCTTATTTTGGCGTTCTCCTGTGCAAGCAGCTGCTCTAATGTGTGCATTGCTGTCACTTGCGGGTATTCCATTAACTGCAGGGTTTATCGGTAAGTTTTATATCATTAGTACTGCTGTAGACAATGCTGCATGGTGGTTATTAGCAAGTTTAGTCGTGGGCAGTGGTATTGGCTTGTATTATTACCTGCGCATAATTTTCACGTTATTCGCCAAGCCAGATAATCAACATTTATTCAAACTAAACCGTCTGTCACATGCGGTTATTGTAAGCTTAAGCATAACTCTACTAGTGTTTGGAATATTACCTGATGTGATTTCTGAAGAAGTTCGCTTATTCGCCTTGTCAAAATTCGGTTAAAACCAGATGTTCAGAGTCACTGAAGAAATGATATCAGTGACTCTACCCTCTAATTTTTTCACCACTATTTAGTCCTTATTACTAGTGAAACACTACTCTCTCGCACTGGAGTTAAATTAAATCCTTTAAAAACAATCGATTAAAAAGTTGGCTTGAAATTTGGATGTATTAACCTATTAGTAACAAAATTAGTCAAAAATACACTATTTAATTCAGGGATCTAACAATGAAAATGACCAAAATTGCCGCTTTATTATCTGCCGTACTTATTTTACCTGGCTGTGTTATCCATGTTGGAGCACAAAGTGCAGACGTAGAATTACAAGAAAACTTATCCATTGCGAGCTCAGGTGTAAAGACTTTAGAAGTTGAATCTGGAGCAGGATTTTTAAATATCGTTGGCGTAGAAGGCGCGACTGAAATTACGGTAAAAGCCGACATTGAAACTACGAAAAAACGTAATTATGAACTGGAGCTAACTAAAGTTGGCTCACGTGCAGTCCTTGTTGCTAAACATGGTTCTACCAGCGGCTTTTGGAATGGCAGTAGCCCGTCAATCAATTTAACAGTGCAGGTGCCAAAACACTTAGCGTTAGATATTGATGATGGCTCAGGTGATATTTCAATTACAGATATCAACAACTTTGTAGAAGTTGAAGATGGCTCAGGTTCATTATTTATTAAAAATATTCAAGGTGACTTAATTGTAGATGATGGCTCTGGTGAGTTGGAAATTAGCAATGTGAGTGGCAATGTCGATATTGATGACGGCTCAGGTGAAATGACCGTGACTGATATCGCAGGCTCAGTAAAAGTTGAAGATGGCTCTGGTGAAATGACTTTACGTCATATTGGCGGCATGGTGACTATCGATGATGGCTCAGGCTCTATCGAAGTAAAAGATGCCGGCGGTTTAACTATTACTGACAGTGGCTCAGGTGGCTTAAATATTAAAGATGTTAAAGGTGAATTTAATATCGATTCGTAATCTCCTTTTTTACTAAGTTTGTTTACTCCCTATAGATCTGTCAATCTGTAAAACAGCTGGTAAATACTAAACCCGGTGTGCTCCTAATTAATGATGAGAGCGCATCGGGTTTTTTCTTTATGACCTAACTAACTCCAAATTTTGCCTATTTCATCGCTATCCGGGTCCCCAAACCATACCATTCCCTGAATTTATTTCAGGGTCCATAGAACAGCGAGATACTGAAACGAGTTCAGTAAGTGGTGAATAGCGATTAAGTAAGTTGTATTCATTAGAGAGAAATCAGCAGCTTACACTGCATATATCGTTTTATCGACTATACTTTTCAACACAGATAAACAATAAAAATATTAACTATGATAGGTAAAATATTAAGTATTACTTTCTTGTTTTTTCTTTCTTTTATATCACTAAGCGCAGAACAACAGTATTCAAAAACTATTGATATCAAAGAATGGAAGGTGCCTTGGGATAACACTCGTCCAAGGGATCCAGCTGTAGACTCAAAAGGCAATGTATGGTTTTGTGGGCAGGCCGGAAATTACATTGCTAGATTAAACCCTGGCACGGGGGAGTTTAAGCGGTTCGAGTTAGCGGACAATACCAACCCACATAATCTCATTATTGATAGTAACAATAACGTTTGGTATGCCGGCAATCGTAACAGCCATATTGGTAAATTAAACCCTAATGATGGCAGCATAAAAACGTACACTATGCCCGGTGATACCTCTATCGACCCTCATACTTTAGTGTTTAATTCGGCTGAAAATATTTGGTTTACTGCTCAATGGGGTAATAAAGTTGGTTTTTTAAATACCCAAACTGGTGATATTAGTTTAATTACAATGCCTTTTGATTCGGCAAGGCCTTATGGCGTTAAAGTTGATTATGATGATATTCCTTGGGTGGTTTTATTTGGCAGCAACAAGCTTGCGAAAATCGATCCGGTAAATTTATCGGTTGAGCAAATAGATTTAGTGGATGTAAAAGAGCGGCCAAGGCGACTGGAAATAACCCAAAACAATCAAATTTATTATCTTGATCATAGTTTAGGCTACTTGGGTAGCTATAACTCAAGCACAAAAAATATCAACCGTTGGCAGTTGCCTGAACAGCAAAAAGCCAAACTGTATGGATCGGCCATTGATCGTAATGACCGTATTTGGATAGCGCTTACAGGTGTCAGTCCAAATCAAATCAGAGTGTTTGATACCAATAGCAAACAATTTATTGCCAATGTAGAAGTACCGAGCGGGGCAGGGTCTATTCGTTATATGTATTATCATAATGCCTCGGATGAGGTGTGGTTTGGTACCGATGCTAATACAATAGGGCGTGTAAAGCTCCACTAGATACGAATACGTAGCTACGCTACTTCGGATACGCTTTGCTTCGAATACGCTCTCGCTTCGATAACTGCTTCGTTATTCGAAATGAAATGTATTCGGAGGTACGAAGTACCGTATTCTTAACTAAAGCCAACTTTTGGCACTATTTTTGCTGTAAATGTTAACAAATTACGCTTTTTAGCCTGTTTTTTACACAATGTTACTTGCATTTTTATTACAAAACGGTATGATGCGCCAACTTCTCCTAACGCCACAACATAACGGCAATTAATAGGAGATTACTTTACTAATCACAATATTAGTAATTAGAGTGGTTATTTCCGCCAACTGACTTGCCAAGAGCTAGCCAAGATGGATCCATAAGCAGTGATTGCTTATGACAAAGAACATCAAATTAGCTATAGATCCCAAAAGCCTATGTGTGCTCTTATATTGTACACATGTAGCGCATCGATCTCGCCATAAGTCTTCCGGTGGATAACTTTGAATTTTTTCGCAGTTATTTACCGTTAAGGTATTGATCTGCCTGTTGAGAAGACAAAATTAATGACTGAATTAAACAACGCTACTGTTAGCTTTGAATCTTTAGGTTTGCCTGAAGTATTATTATCTGCACTAAACGGCATGGGTTTTGTAAACCCTACACCAATCCAAGAAAAAACTATTGGTCCTTTAATCGAAGGTCGTGACGTTTTAGGTGAAGCCCAAACTGGTACAGGTAAAACTGCTGCATTTGGTTTACCAGCACTTGCTAATATTGACGTTAAATTACGCAAACCTCAAATGATGGTTTTAGCACCAACTCGTGAACTTGCTATTCAAGTAGCTGAAGCGTTAGAAGAGTTTGCTAAAAACATGAAAGGTTTACGTGTAGCAACACTTTATGGTGGTCAATCTTACGGCCCACAACTTTCGCAACTAGAAAAAGGTGCACAAGTTGTTGTTGGTACTCCTGGTCGCTTAATGGATCACTTACGTCGCAAAACATTAAAATTAGCTGACGTTAAATTCTGTGCCCTTGATGAAGCTGATGAAATGCTTAACATGGGTTTCCTAGAAGACATCGAATGGATCCTTGATCACTTAGGTGATGAAACGCAAATGGCCTTGTTCTCTGCAACTATGCCTCATGCAATCAAAAAGATTGCCGATCGTTTCTTAGATAACCCGGTACATGTAAAAATTGCCGCGAAAAAAGAATCTAAAAAGAACATTGCTCAGCTTTCATGGCGAGTAAGTGGTATTACTAAAAATACTGCATTAGAGCGCATCATTGAATCATTTGATTACGACGCTGTACTTATCTTTGTTCGTACTCGTAACGATACTATTACTATTGCTGAGCAACTTGAACGTTTAGGCTACCCTTGTGCTGCATTGAATGGTGATATGAACCAAGCACAACGTGAACGTACTGTTGAACAACTTAAAAACGGTAAGCTTTCAATCATGGTTGCAACTGACGTTGTAGCACGTGGTTTAGATATTCAGCGTATCGATTTAGTTATCAACTACGATTTACCAGGTGACACTGAATCTTATGTTCACCGTATTGGTCGTACTGGCCGTGCTGGTCGTGAAGGTACTGCAATTTCATTTGTACGTCCTCGTGAGTTTTATAATGTTCGTCATTACGAACGTGCAACTGCGGGTACAATCAACGAATTCAACTTACCAACAATTCAAGAAATTGGATTGTCTCGTATAGAACGTTGTCGTCAATCACTAATTGCGTCTGTTGCTGAAAAAGATTTATCAAGCATGCGTGAAATTTTAGAGAAAATGGCTGCAGACTCAGAAGTTGATATTGCTGACTTAGCTGCTGCGTTATTGTTTGATAAACAATTAAAGCAACCTTTACAACCTAAAGAAGATGCACGTCCACGTCGTGAACGTTCAGACCGTGACTCACGTGATACTCGTGGTAGAGATCGTAATGACCGTGGTGGCCGTGACCGTAATGACCGCAATGGTCGTGGCGAACGCGCTGACAGAGGTGAACGTAAAGAACGTCGTCAATCGTCAGGTGCACGCCCAGACGTAGATTGGCAAGCATACCGCATTGAAGTAGGTAAAGATCACGGTGCTCGTCCTGGTGATATCGTTGGCGCAATTGCAAACGAAATTTCATTAGACAGTGCATACATTGGTCAAATTAACTTGAATGACAACCACACCATTGTACAACTACCAAAAGGCATGCCAAAAGATGCATTCCAAAAGTTACGTAGTGTACAAGTACGTCGTCAACGTTTAGACATTTCAGTGTCAGATGCACCGGTTGAAGCGCAAGTACGTAAACCGCGTAGAGACCGCAATGACCGTAACTCTCGTAACGAGCGTTCAGCACGTCACTAAGCACTTTGCTTAACTCAAATAATTTAAAAGGATGACTTCGGTTATCCTTTTTTGTTTTTATTAGTTACGAATACGTAGCTTCTCTACTTCGAATACTCTAGCGCTTCGAATACGTTCCACTTTGAAAGCGGCTTCGTAATTCGGAATGGAATGTATTCGTGATTCGTTACTTAGTTAAGAGCATATTCGACATTCATATATAACACTTTGTTCCTAATATTTGTTTATTACTTCCTTTTTGTTATATCTAATAGCTAATTAACAGATCGTAAAGCTATGGACTAATATAGTAAGAACTGAACAATTGTGGAATAATACGTCCTCTAAAAATTTTTCAATTTTTCATCAACTTAAAAAAATGGTTGCCAATGAATTTAACACATTTAAAACAGCTGGAAGCTGAATCAATCCATATCATCAGGGAAGTAGCTGCAGAATTCGATAATCCGGTAATGCTTTACTCTGTAGGTAAAGACTCGGCAGTAATGTTGCATTTAGCTATGAAAGCATTTTTTCCAGCTAAACCGCCTTTCCCTTTAATGCATGTAGACACCACATTTAAGTTTAAAGAGATGATCGCTTTTCGCGACATGATGGCCGAAAAGTGTGGCGTGGACTTAATTGTGCATACCAACGAAGAAGGTCGTGCTGCAGGCATGAACCCATTTGACCACGGCAGCTCTAAATTTACCGACGTGATGAAAACTCAAGGTTTAAAACAAGCCTTAGACAAACATCAATTCGATGCTGCATTTGGTGGGGCTCGTCGTGATGAAGAAAAATCACGCGCGAAAGAACGTGTATATTCATTCCGTGATAAGAATCATCGTTGGGATCCAAAAAGCCAACGTCCAGAATTGTGGAATACCTATAACGGTAAAGTAAATAAAGGCGAAAGTATTCGAGTTTTTCCATTATCAAACTGGACTGAGCTTGATATCTGGCAGTACATCTACCTAGAAAATATCGACATTGTACCTTTATACTTATCTGCAAAGCGTCCTGTAGTTGAACGTGACGGCACATTAATCATGGTTGATGATGAACGTATGCCTTTGAAAGAAGGTGAAGAGCCAATGATGAAAATGGTGCGCTTTAGAACATTAGGTGATTACCCATTAACTGGTGCCGTTGAATCAGAAGCGACAACACTTCCTGAAGTTATTCAAGAAATGCTATTAACCAAAACCTCTGAACGCCAAGGCCGAATGATCGATCACGACTCATCAGGCTCTATGGAGAAGAAGAAGATGGAAGGTTACTTCTAAATATCTCAATACCACTTTTCTTGAACTTGTTTCAGGAACTTGATAATAGAATTAGCAGTTTTAAAAGTATTTATTTTAAAACCCATTTAGGTTTTAAACACTAGGAAAAGAATAATGAGCACTGAACAAGCTTTATTAGAAAATGATATTGAAGAATATTTAAAAGTACACGAAAACAAAGACATGCTACGCTTTTTAACGTGTGGTAATGTCGATGATGGTAAATCAACACTTATCGGTCGTTTGTTACATGACTCAAAATTAATTTTTGAAGATCATTTAGACGCAATTAAAAATGACTCTAAAAAATTCAATACGACTAACGAAGAATTCGACTTAGCGTTATTAGTAGATGGTTTACAATCAGAGCGCGAGCAAGGGATTACTATTGATGTAGCGTATCGCTATTTTGCTACTGAAAAGCGCAAATTCATCATTGCCGATTGTCCAGGCCATGAGCAATACACACGTAATATGGCAACGGGCGCATCAAACTGTGACTTAGCTATAGTGATGATTGATGCACGCTACGGCGTACAAACACAAACTAAACGTCACTCTTACATAGCTTCTTTGTTAGGCATTAAACACATTATTGTTGCAGTAAATAAAATGGACTTGGTGGAGTACAGCCAAGACGAATATCGCAAAATTAAAACTGAATATCGAGAATTTGCTGAGCAAATTAATCTTAATGATATTCGTTTTGTACCTATTTCGGCGTTAAAAGGTGACAACGTAGTAAATCGCTCTGAAACGATGGATTGGTACCCTGGTGCAACATTAATGGGCTTATTAGATACAGTTAAGATTGACTCAGATAAAAACTTTGAAGATTTTCGTTTCCCTGTGCAGTACGTTACTCGCCCAAATCTAGATTTTCGTGGTTTTTGCGGTACTATTGCTGGCGGTGTGATCAACATTGGTGACGTAATTACCGCATTACCTTCAGGTAAGTCTTCTTCTGTTAAAGCTATTGTCACTGCCGATGGCGAGTTAGATTCTGCTCATGTTGGACAAGCAGTTACTATCACGTTAAATGACGAAATTGATGTTTCACGCGGCGATGTTATTGTTCGTTCAAATAAGTTGGCTACGGTTTCTGATAAATTTGTAGCGACTATAGTTTGGATGAGCGATGCCGCCATGCAACCAGGTAAAGAGTACGAATTAAAAATTGGTACTAAAAACACCTATGGCCGTATTGACGATATAAACTATCGTATCAATGTAAATACATTAGAGCACATTCAAGAAGATGAAATGAAGCTCAATGAAATTGCCTCTTGTAATATTGCTACTAATAGCCCTGTGGTTATTGATGGTTATGACAAAGTTGAAGGTACAGGTTCATTTGTCATTATTGATCGTTTAACCAATGTTACGGTTGGTGCAGGTATGATAACTCACACAAGTGTT